>NZ_CBFHNH010000004.1:0-182053 GCF_965657175.1 Pseudooctadecabacter sp.
TGGAACGGCACACCAAGGGGGCGGTGTTCACCGGCGATCGTGACTTCCTTTTCCTGCATGGCCTGCAACAGGGCCGACTGGGTGCGGGGCGAGGCGCGGTTGATCTCGTCCGCCATCAGAAGCTGGCAGAATACCGGCCCTTCGATGAAGCGAAAGTCGCGGGTGCCGTCGGCAGCCGTTTCCAACACTTCGGAGCCCAGAATGTCAGCAGGCATCAAGTCCGGCGTGAACTGGATACGATTGCCGTGCAGACCCATAACGGTTGACAGCGTGTCCACCAGCCGCGTTTTGCCCAGCCCCGGCAGGCCGATCAGCAGCGCGTGACCGCCACACAGCAGGGACGCCAGTGTCAGGTCAACAACCGTGTCCTGCCCGATGAAGCGTTTCGCGATGGACGCACGGGCCTCAGCCAGTTTGCCGCCCATGGCTTCGATCTGCGTGACAAGCTCTGCATCTGTGGCCATGGTCAACTGCTCCTTCAGGGTCATATAGTGATGCCAAGACTTGAACAGATATCGCGATGGACCCCAATGGCAAAAACAAACCAAAGTGATGGACCCGTCACCGTATCGGCGGAAAGCCTCGCATCCTCAGTGCGGGCAGCCAAAGTGGCGCGGGGATTGCCGCCGGTTGAGGCATGGAACCCGCCGTTTTGTGGGGATCTGGATATGCGGATCGCGCGGGACGGGACGTGGTTTTATCTGGGCACGCCCATAGGCCGGCCAGAGCTGGTGAAGCTGTTTTCGACCATCATCCGCCGCGATGGGGACGACTATTTCCTTGTGACCCCGGTTGAAAAGGTCGGGATCACTGTGGATGACGCACCGTTTGTGGCCGTGGATTTTGAGGTGGAGGGCGATGCCTTGCGGTTTGTCACAAACGTGGGGGATGAGGCCGTGGCAGGCCCCGATCATCCAATCCGCGTGGAGCGCGACCCCCAGACAGGCGAGCCGTCGCCTTATGTGTTGATCCGCCGCAACCTTGAGGCTTTGATAGACCGCAAGTCGTTCTACAGGCTCGTCGATAGGGGGGAGGTCGCGGGCGATATGTTTGGTCTGCGGTCGCAAGGTGCGTTCTTTCCGATTTGCCCGGCGGCCGAATTGGAGGTCTAGGTGCCAAAATTCTGCGCAAATCTGTCCATGTTGTTCACCGAGTATCCGGTGTTGGAACGCCCTTTGGCCGCCGCGATGGCCGGATTTGATGCCGTTGAAATCTTGTTTCCCTACGATGAAAACGCCGCTGAATTGGGCACGGCCCTTGCACGGGCAAAGATGCCGCTGGCCCTGATAAACTGTCCGCCGCCCAATTATGCAAACCCTGACGGCCCACGCGGGTTTGCCGCCGTTCCAGGTGAGGAGGCACGCTTTCAACAAGCGTTCCGGCGCACCGCGCGCTATGCCGGTGCTTTGGGTGCGGAGCATATTCACATCATGGCTGGTGTCGCTAAGGGGGATGTGGCGAAGGCGGTTTTCATCGATAACCTGAAATGGGCGGCGGGTTTTGCGCCCAAGCAAAGTCTGACGATTGAACCGATCAACAGCCACGACATGCCGGGCTATTTTCTGAACGATTTTGATTTGGCGGTTGAGGTTCTTGATACCGTAGGGGCCTCGAATTTGGGCCTGCAATTCGACGCCTATCATGCCGCCCGAATGGGGCTGGATGTTATGGCGACGTGGGAGGCTGTGAAACCCCATGTCATTCACGTGCAGGTGGGCGGGGTGCCGGACCGCCATGAACCGGTGGGCGGTGATTTCGATTATCCTGCCTTTTTTGCAGCCATTGATCGCGCCAAATACACAGGCTGGGTGAGTGGTGAATACCGCCCCAAAGGCAGCACCGAAGATGGGCTGTCGTGGATTAAATCGTAGCTGCTGAAATGATGCTGACACAATGCTGTCAGCAGGGGTGTGTCAGAGAGGGTGCAGAGAAGATTGCACATCAAAGGAGACACATCATGCAAGCTTACGTCGTGTGGACCGAAATCCCAGTGACCAACCTGCGCGCCGCCGCTGACTTTTATGCAGAGGTGTTCGGCTGGACCATGGATATCGTTCAAATGGGGCCGAATGAGGTCGCGATGTTCAATGCGCTGACCGATGATGATGACAACGCGGTCGCGGGCCATTTGTACCAAGGGACACCTGCTGCAGGCAGTGGCCCGACCATCCACATCGCGTTGCCGGGTACCGTTGAAGACGGGGCCAAGCGCTGTGTCGCGGCGGGCGGGCAGGTTATGGGGCCGGTCATTGATATTCCGCAGGGGCGGTTCCAGTATGCCACAGACCCCGATGGCAATTCGATCGCCCTGTTTGAGACGAAGGATCACTGATGCGAGGTAAAGCATGAGGCGGGCCGATCGTCTGTTTCAGATCGTTCAATATCTGCGCGGCGGTCGACTGATGACCGCCGCCCAGTTGGCCGAACGGTTGGAGGTCACAAAGCGGACGGTGTATCGCGATGTGGCGGATTTGATCGGCTCAGGCGTTCCCATCGAAGGGGAAGCCGGGGTCGGCTATGTGATGAGGGCTGGCTATGACCTGCCGCCGCTGATGTTCAATTCAGATGAGATTGTGGCCCTTGTGGCCGGCGCGCGGATGATCCGTGCGTGGGGCGGCGCGCAAATGGCGCTGGCCGCCGAAGAAGCCTTGGCCAAGATCGAGGCGGTCTTGCCCGATGACGCCCGTGCCCGCGCCGGTGAGGTGCCGATCCACGCCTTCCAATCCGACGGCATGACAGAGGATGTCCGTCACATGATCGACCAGATCGAAGACGCCGTGGACCGGTCGGTGCGGCTGGATCTGGAGTATGCCGACAAGGACGGGAAGCCGTCATCGCGGGTGATCCGGCCTTTGGGTTTATGGTTTTGGGGGCAGACGTGGACGGTCGTGGGGTGGTGCGAGTTGCGCAATGATTTTCGCATGTTCCGGCTGGACCGGATTGGCGAGATAGTGGAGATCGGGCCGTTCACGCACCAGAAGGGTCAAACGTTGCGCGATTTTTATGCGCTGGGATTTCCCAAGGCAGATTGACCCAAATGTGCGCTTCCGCGCGTTTTTGTTGATTGAAGGTGGAGAGGTGCTGCGTGCCATTTGCGGGTGCGCCGGAGGCCCGTGTCGGAGCCTCCGGCGGGAGTATTTTTGGCAAAACGAAACCAATGGCAATCAGCGTGGCCTAGTTCGACAGCGATCCGGCGAGGCGCATCAGTTGTACTGCCCCACTGCGGTATCCGAAGGGATCATCGCCGCGATTGGCGTTGGCCAGTGCGATGGCGTCGTCGAAATCCCAGCCGTTCAGATATGTTGGATCGCGCAAAAGTTGGCCAAAACCCGCGATGGCGGCGCTGAAGGCGGCCTCTGTCCTCGGCGTGCCTGCGGTCTGGAACGGGGTTTCGATAAGCGTGCTGGTCGCCTGCCCCGGCGCTTTGTAGCGCAGTCGCAGAAAGCCCAATTCGTCGCTGGTGGCGCTGGGCGTTTCGGTTTGATAGCGCAGCGGGTCGCTGAGTTGCGCGGGGGAGCCTGTTGGGGTGATCTCATAGATGGCCGTCACGGTATGGCCCGCGCCCAGTTCACCGGCGTCAACCGCATCGTTATTGAAGTCTTCGCGGTTCAGGGCACGCGTTTCATAGCCGATCAGACGGTATTCTGCGACCGTGGCCGGATTAAATTCGACCTGTATTTTGACGTCATCGGCGATGGGAAAGAGAGCACCGGTGAGTTGGTCTACGAGGGCTTTTTGGGCCTCGGCCAGCGTGTCGATATAGGCTGCGGTGCCGTTGCCGTTTTGGGCCAGCGATTGCATCGTTGTATCTTGCAGGTTGCCGCGCCCGAAGCCCAGAACGCTCAGATAGGTGCCCGATTGCCGTTTGTCTGCGATATAGCGTTCCAATCCGCGCGGATCGCTGAGGCCCACATTGAAATCGCCGTCGGTGGCCAGCATCACGCGTGAAAGCTCCCCGTCCTGCGTCATCTCATCGGCCAGTGCGTAGGCCTGTTCCAGCCCGCCTTGTCCGTTGGTGGACCCACCTGCGGTGAGGGCGTTCAATGCGGCTTCGATCGTTGCGCGATCATTTGCAGGGGTGGCCGGCAGGGCGATGGTGGAGGAGCCAGCATAGGTGACGATTGCGACTTCGTCTTGCGGGCGCAATTCGGACAGCATCAGGCGGAAGGATTGGCGCAGCAGCGGCAGTTTATTGGCGTCCTCCATTGAGCCCGAGGTGTCGATCAGGAAGACGAGGTTCAAGGGCGGGCGATCGTCCGTGAGGGGAAGCGCGCCTTGGATTCCGATGTGGACCAGTTGCGTATCTGCGTTCCAAGGGGTTTCGAACACGCTGACCGTGGGTTCAAACGGATGCGGGCCTTCCGGGGCGGGGTAGTCATAGGGGAAATAGTTGATCAGTTCCTCGACCCGGACGGCATCTGGCGGGGGCAGTTGGCCCGCGCGCAAGGATTGGCGCACCCCCCCGTAAGAAGCGGTGTCGACGTCGATTGAGAAAGTCGACACGGGCGCGTCAGCTGTGATGCGCAGCGGGTTTGGGGCGGCGTTGGCGAAGGATTCTGTTGTGGGGGCGGGTGCCAAGACCGCGCCGTCAAAGCCCTGAAGGGCGACGCTGTCGTCTTGCAGGGTCTGCGCCCGTTGAAGCGGCGGCGTGAACCGCGTGGTGTTGGATGCGGGTGCCAGTGTTTGGATGTCGGCGCTTTCGGTCAGGACATCGGTCAGTTCCGGCATGCTGGCTTCTGCAATGTCTGGGCTGGGGGCTGTCCTTGGATACAGGTTGGCGTTCATCAGGTCTTGGCCGAAGGGTGTCGCGATGAAGACGCCGCACGCCACGAGGGCGGTGGTCACTGAAAGGCCTGTACGTGTGGTGAGGGTATCAAACATGGTTTTCGTCCTTGTCCAGAGGGTGGGTCTGGATGTGGGACGGCTGGCCGTGGCTGTTCCTTGGAGGGCCGCGAAGTTTTTTTGCGCCAGCGCGAGGTTTTCTGCGCGGCGCTTTGCGTCGGGCGCGGGGGTCGCCTCGGTCAGTGCGGATTTGAGGTCGTCGAGTGGATCGGTCATGTCGCGTCCTCCTGTTCCTTGAGGGTTTTGAGGTGTTTGCGGGCCTCAGACAGGCGCCAACTGACCGTGCCTTCGGAGATGCCGAGGATGTCGCCGGCCTGAGCATGCGTCATGTCATCGAGCACAAGCGCGAGCGTGTCTCGCAAGTCGTCGGGCAGACGTGTCATGGCGGTGGTGAGCCAGTCTGTGCGCGTCTTGTCTTCGGCAATGGTGGCTTGGCGGTTGACCTCCCATGTGCCCCAGCCGTCGGCAGCGCGCCCGTGGGTGGCTTGTTTGCGGCGGCGGTCGTGGGCGGCGTTGACGGCGACACGGTAGAGCCACGTAGTAAATTTTGCGCGGGCGTCAAAGTGATGGAGTTTGGCGGGAAGGGCTGCGCAGATGTCTTGGGTGAGGTCTTCGGCTTCATGGTGTGATCCGGTCAGGCGAAAACACAAGCGGAACAGACGGTCGTACTGGCGGGCCAGCAGGCTGGCAAAGGCCTGTGCGTCACCGTTTTGGGCCGCTTGGGCCAAGTCTTCGTCTGTCACGTTCATGCGCATCACTAGGATAGGACGGATGGGTGGCGTCAATCCTTGGGGAAAATTTCAAAAAATTTTTGGGGCGACTAAAATTCCGGAATTTTAGAAGGGTTTGACCACGACAACCCACAAGATGGCGATGACGCCCACAACGCTGATTTCATTGAACACACGTAGGTAAAAGTCGCTTTCGCGGAATTCGCCGCGTTTGGCTCGGATGACCATGCCGCCGGTCATCATGTAGTGCACGACCAGCAGGCTGACCAAACCCAGCTTGACCCAGACCCATGTGTCGAAGGACCACGATGCGCCCAGCCAGATGCCAGTGATCAGCGCAATGACCATTAAGCCTGCCGAAAACCGGTAGAGCCTGCGGGTCAGATCGCCCAGCGGTCCGAATTCGCCGGTTTTGGCAAAATCCCGTTTCCAATAGATCAGCGCGCGCGGCACAGCGAAGATGGAGGTCATCCAACCCATGACGCACAAGATATGTATGATTTTGACCCAAGCCATGGGAGCCTTGTGACCTACCCTGTGCTGCTGCGCAAGATGGCTGATCGGCCCTCCGGGGGGAGTTTTTTTGGGCCAGATGAAGCGGGGGGCGGCGGCTGTAGCCCCAAGGGCTTTCTTAATCGGGGCCGCCCGCTAGGATTAGGACCATGACAGGAGAGATATATGCGGCTTGATGATGCTTATACCAATTCGGCACATATTCCGGGTGGTGATCGGTACTATGGTCAGTGGGAGGATGCAGCCGCTGCGTTTCGCGCGGCACAGGCTTTGTCTGACTGTGGTGTGCCCTACGGTCCGTTGCCCCGTCAGACGATTGATTTTTTCCACCCCGATCGGTTGTCGTTAGGGACGGTGATTTTCTTTCATGGTGGCTATTGGATGGCTGGATCGCCTGCGATGTTTTCACATTTGGCGGCGGGTGCTGTGGATGCGGGATATGCCTGCGCTTTGCCGGGATATACTTTGGCGCCAGACGCGCGGATTTCACAGATTGTCGAGGAGGCGGTCGTGGCGGTCGATGCCATTGCTGCGCGGACCACGGGGCCGATGTATCTGGTGGGCCATTCGGCGGGCGGGCATTTGGCGGCGCGTCTGGGATGTGCGGATTTGGCGCGGGACTGGACGGGGCGTGTGGCGCGGATCATGCCGATTTCGCCTGTTGGGAACCTTGCGCCTTTGATGGAAACCTCGATGAATGACATCTTGCGCCTCGACCCGGTGGAGGCAGAGGCGCAAAGCCCAGTGTCGCATGCGGCACCTTCCGTTCCGGTCCATATATGGGTGGGCGCCGATGAAAGGCCCGCGTTTCTTGAACAGGCGCGACAGTTGCAAAAGGCGTGGGGGTGCGAAGTCACGATTGAACCGGGACGACACCATTTTGACGTGATTGAAGGGTTGGAAGACCCTAAATCCGCGATGCTACGGGCCCTTTTTAGCTGACGTCGCACAGCCCGAGGTAGGCGACGCGCCCGCCTGTCAGGTGGCCTGCATCATAGCCGCGATCAGACAGCATGAAATACGTGTTGGCTTTCGTTGCCGGCACAGGCCCCGCAAAATGGAACATGGGCCGCGCGGCGGCGATCCGTTCCGCGCCGAAGATGATTTCGATGTCATCGGGGCCGATGGCCACATTGCCCAGATCAGCCGCCAGCGTGTCGCCTGACAGACCCAAGGCGTAGTCCGTTGCCGCAACCTCGGTCGTGAATGTGCCTGCAAACAGATGGACCCGCGCCGATTTAAGAGGCGGCAGCGCGCGCTGTTTCGGTTTGGATTTGATCCGACCGAACAGGGGGAAGAACGTGACTTTGATCAGATTGCGGATCATATGCAGCGGCCTCCGTCGACTTCCATGGCCACACCTGTGATCATGCTAGCCTCATCAGAGCACAAAAACGCGGCGGCGGCGCCCATGTCCTCAGGTGTCGAAAACCGGCCCAAGGGGATCGTCGACAGGAATTTCGCACGTATTTCAGGGGTGTCTTCGCCCATGAACGACTTAAGAAGCGGGGTTTCGCCCGCCACCGGGTTCAAGGCATTCACGCGAATGCCGTGGGGTGCCAATTCCACCGCCATCGCTTTGGTCGCAGTGATCATCCAACCCTTGGAGGCATTGTACCAGTTCAGGTTTGGCCGCGGGCTGACCCCTGCGGTAGACGCGATGTTGAGGATCGCCCCGCTGCGACGGTCTTTCATTTTGGGCACGAAATGGCGCGCCATCAGATATACGGACTTTGCGTTGACGTTCAGGACGCGGTCAAAATCCTCGTCCGACACGTCCTCCATTGGCTGCGGCATGTGGGTGATGCCGGCGTTGTTCACAATAATATCGGGATCGGGCAGTTTGCCCGCCATTCGCCGCACGGAGGTGTTGTCGGACACATCCACCACCCATGGATTGGCGCCAATCGTGCGCGCTACAGCATTGGCGGCATCCCCGTTAATGTCAGCCACGAGGACTTTCGCCCCCTCGGCCACGAATTTCGCTGCGATGCCAGCCCCAAACCCGGATCCAGCCCCTGTGACGATTGCGGTCTTACCTTGCAGTCTCATCCCTCCAACATGGGCGGCTGGGGCACAAATTTCTAGAAATTTTTGACAGGGTCGGTTTTGGAACTGGTTTTGACGGACAAGCGCCTGTTATGGTTGGTCAAAGACCAGAATTGAGGGACATTATGTAGCAGTTTTTGAGCCGTTTTCGGGGGCCTTTGGCGGGCCTAAGCCTCGCCCTGCTTGCCGCCTGCGCCCAGCAGGAAGAATTGATCGGCGGGGTGCCTGCTTCGGAAATTGTCGACGGATATGGCGTGCTGGACGATGGCGATTATGTTTTGCCGCCCATCCCGGCCCAATTTTTGAGCGATATCAATCAACGCGCTGTGGTGGATTACAACGGGCCCGAAGCCGCAGGCACAATCGTCGTCGATCCCCACACCAAGCTTTTGTATTTTGTCGAAGAGGACGGCATGGCGCGGCGCTATGCCATCGCGGTGGGCGCGCAAGGTCTGCGGATGCGTCGCCCGTCCACCGTTCAGATGAAACGCGAATGGCCCAGCTGGACACCGACGGCCAATATGCTGCGCCGAGAACCTGAGGTGTACGGACCCTTTGCGGCTGGCATTGAAGGCGGGCTTGCAAACCCGCTTGGCTCGCGCGCGCTGAATTTGTTCCAAAACGGGCGCGACACCCATTTCCGCATTCATGGCACGAACGACCTTGCGTCGATTGGCAACTCTGGCTCTGCAGGCTGTATTCGGATGTTCAACCACGACATTATTGACCTGTACGAACGTGTGCCCAACGGCACCCGCGTGGTCGTGCGCACCAAAGAGGCGTCGGTGGAATTGGAGGGCGAGGATCTCGCCAATCGCGGGGTCTTCCTTGATCCGAATATCATTGATCCGGACGTGGTTTACGGATCAGACGACGACGAAGATGACGCTGTTGAGGAGGGCGACGCCGAGGAGGCGTAACTCTCTTTCAATTTCGCCCTATTCGGGTCAGAATTAGCAAATAAATCTACCTGACGTGGTGTAAATCACGTTCGGAATACATATGTATACAATTGACATACAGACAGAGGGGACATCGCCATGGCAGATTTCGACGCGCAAATTCGGGAATCGCAAACGCAGGTTCAGGAGGCGCAATCCAAGATATCCGAGCTGACGAGCCGCATTGAAACAGCACGCCAGAAAATGGCGGAAGGTACGGATATTGCTGTCGATATCGAAAACGCCTCTCTTGAGGATGTTCATGCCCATACGGAGTTGATGAACGCCAATATCGCGGAACTGATCATGGGGCTGGACGATGTCACCGCCGGTTTCCAGCAGGACTTTGATGAAATGCGGTCCAAGACGGGCTGGGAAAGTTTTGTCGGCTTCTTTTCCAAAGGCAAATCTGAAAGCATGCGTGAGGAACGGATGCGGTCGGCTTCGGTCGATGACAAGTTGCAGGACCTGATTTCAAAATCCGATGTGATCACCAAGCTGTTGGAAAACCAGCTGGCAACGTTGGAGGAGCAAAAGGTCAAGGTTGAGGGCAACCTGAGCGGTACGTTGGAAGAACGTGAAACCGTTGTGGGGGAGTTGGAGGCCGTGCGTGCCGAAATCCTCGCCATGGATCCCAAGATCATCGAACTCGAAAACAAGATCAGCGTCGAACAGGACGCCGCCGCGCGCACCAAGCTGGAAACAGAACTGGCCGCAATGAACACCGCCTATAACGAGGCCGTGCAGCAGGAACAGGTCAAGCTGGCGAAGTCCCAGACGCTGGAACGCTACATCGAAAAGGGCAAGACCTGGATCGACAGTTTGCAGAACCAGGCGGCGACGCAGATGGTGCTGATCAACAAGCTGCAGACAGACACCAAGCAGCGTGTTGTGCTCGATGATGCGCTGACGAAATCCTTGAAGACCGCGCAGCAGCAGGACGTGGCACACCGCATCAACGAGATCGGCGTGAAAACGGACCAAGAGGCGCAGACGGCCATGGCGGCCATCGGCTCTGCCACCAATGCGCGGATGGCCGAGATGATGGAAGCCCACGAGGATCACATGGTCTTCGCCCGTGAGGTGTTGCAACAGAAGGCCAAGGCCGACGAACGTTTCGCCCGGCGCTTCCAGCAGATCGTGGAGAAGCACGACAGCAATCAGTATGGGGCTTGAGCGACGGTGGGTTTCACCCATCCAACGGAGCCTTAAATGACCGACACCGCCTACGATCATTTCCAGCTTGAAGACACCCGCGTCACGCGGCGCTATTTTGGCAAGTTCGAAGCCATCATCGGCCATTTGGCCCGTGTGGCGGGCGTGTTGGAGGCGGAAAATCGGCTGTCCAAGCGCGATGTTGAGGTCATGACGCGCTACATCGTGGGGCTGAATTATACCTTTCGCGCGCTGGCCCATAAATACCATTTCTCAGGCCGGTTTCCCCATGCGGGCAAGCTGACCTTTGACCGCGTTGATAGCGGCTTTCCGGTGTTCTCTGAACTGCTGACCATGGCCAATGATGCCGCCCAAGCAGATCGTCATTTGCGCGGGATGCGTTCGGTTCAGGACCTTAAACAGGACATGGTGCGGGTCATTCTAGGCGAACAGCAGGTGCCGACGAAGCTGCAATATGCGCTGTCGCAAAGGCTTTATTATGAGGAGTTGTCCAAGGGGGAGCTCTTTTGGGCGCGCAACGATCCGGAGGCGATTTGGCTGGGCAATGAGGCGCGGATGCAGCGTCGGTTCCTGATCCACTGGGCGGTCTATGACAGCCAGATCAACCTGCCGACGATCTACCTGATGGAGCTTGAAGACACAGGCCGCGTGGGCCTGCCCAAGGACGACCGTCGCTGGCCGGAAGTGCAGGCGCATCTGATGGCGCAATCGGTGGCGGGGCTGAAACTGCTGACCATCGCGCGTGGCTTTGATGAGGATTTCGCGGACCTGCACCCCAAACGTCTGCGCCGTTTTCATGTGGGGCCGATGTACAGCCACGCCTTCACCCGCCAAACAGGCCCCCTGCGGGAGGTGTTGGAACTGGCGCGGTCGCCTGTGGGTGAAGACTGGGCGCTGGTCTGGACCGAAGAGGAATTGGTGTCCGAGGACACGCGACAGGAAAAATCTGGCTGGTTCGGGTCCGTTCAACGTGAGGTGTTCGCGCTTGATCCTTTTGAGGGGCGCGGTGCGGAGACCGGTGCGTCAAAGGTGGAACGGTCGATCATCTTGCCCCAGCGTCCCTATCAGGCGCTGGAAGAACGCAGGCCGCCGGGGTTTACGGACGTGCGGAAATTTGTGGTGTCCCCCAAGGGGCGCGTGCTGAGTTATCGTTAGGTCGGAATTTGAGTATTTTTAGCAAAACGAAACAGGGGGCGGGATGAGCCAGACAAGCGACACGATGGAGCTGCGCGAGGATGACATCGTCAAACACTACGCCACGGCCACGGCGATGGTGCAGGGCTTCGATCATACGCCTCGGATCGCGGAGGCGAAGGACGCGCCCACGGCGGAGAAATCCAGCGGCATCGGCACGCGGCGGCGGTTTCGCAGTACCACGCCCGGTCTGGTGACGCGGCGGACCGCGCGCAGCGAAGGCGTTCAGCTTTTGGCACGAATTGAAGGCGCGGATGCGGGGGACGATCTGGTCTCACCCGCGCAGGCCACTGTGCTGCACGGTTTGCGCCGCGCCATCGCCATCGCCCTGACGGTGGCAGAGCAATATGCAGACCGGACGGGACTGGCCGATCTGAAACGATCCAACCTCGAAGGCACTTTGCCCGCTGGCAAGAAGGCCGAATTCAGCGAATTCCTGACGGCTGAGGCATTGGTGACGCTCTTTGTTTTCGCCAACGCTACGGCGTTTCTCTTAGCGCCCCATGCGGGTGAGGAAACGGTTGAGATTGGCGAGGTCGAGGAGGTTTTGACCGACAACGGCACCCTCGCCCTACATGGCGCGCTGTGGGAGTTGGATCAGGACATCGGCCTCTTTGCTGACACAGAACCCAAGCTGGTTGCCACTGTGCTTGCCTTTGCCGAGGCGCTGATGGGCAAGGTTGAGGCGCGGGCATCCACTGCGGGGCGGTTGGATCCTTTCACCTCCGCCTCATGGACGGTTGAGGAAGACGGGCTGACGATCAGTGGTTTCAGCCCCGCGCGCAAAGGCAAATCCAGCACGCTGACCATGACCTTCAAGAAACCCAATGAGGTCGTGGGCAACCACATCGCCAAGTATCAGTCGATGAAGCTGGCCAAGATGCTGATGGCCTATGATTTTGACCGTAAGCTGAACCCTTTTGCGGAACTGGGTGGCTTTATCTTTACCTTTATGGGCGACGGCGCGCCGGGCACCGGTAAGACGACGTTGATCCAGATGATGGCGGGGTTGATCAACGACTACTGTCAGGTCGCGGGCTATGCGTTTCGTTATCAAAACCTGAGCACTGACAATATCGACAGCTATCAGGGCAAATCCGGCCAGAACGCCAAGGCGTTTATCAACAATGTGATTGATCCCGGCGTAATCGGCTTTGGCACGATTGATGATATCGACCAGCTGGCGGGCAAGCGGGGGGATCGGCAGTCCAGCGCGGGGCAGTTAGAGATTACGGCTGTCCTGATGGAGAGTTTTGCGGGGGCCAACACCGTTGTGCGCGGCAATTGCACCTTCGGGATGTTTTCGAACTACCCCGAGAATGTGGATGACGCGCTGCGCCAACGGGCTGGTGCGCGGTTCTTGGTGGACGGGCCGCAGACCCGCGAAGACTACGTCGATATCCTGTATCTGCTGATGGGCAAGAACCACGACATCCCAGTGGGCGACCATGAAGTGTTCAGCGCGCAAGAGATCAAGAAGGCCGTCTCTGCATCGTTCGAAAGCCACTCAAAACCCCATGAACCGGGGTTGATGAACGTCTTTGATCGGGTGTCCTCCCAGATCGGGGAACTTGATACGATCAACAAGTTGGGCACCTACCTGAAAGGTATTCAAGAGGCCGACAGCCGTTTCACGGGCCGCGCGATCAAGAACATCACCGATGCGGTCAAAGTCCGCGCGATGGATTTCGAACTGCCCGATGAGTGGATGGAAAACCCTGAGCTGTTTTTGCAAAAGGATTACGACACCAAAAAAGCGATGATCGAAGAAATGCGACAGCCGATCACGGTTGAAATGGTGATCCAGGAAATCAACCGCTACGCGGACAGTGAATTCCGCTATGCCGATAAATCTGATGAGGTCGCCATTGAAAACATGGTCCGCGATTTTGGCCGTCAGGAAGAGGCGAAGAAACGGTACCTGGAGGGCAAATCCTGATACGTCCGTTTCCCATAGCCTTTTTGCTGCTGGCGGGCCTGATGGTCGCGGCGTTTGCAGCGGCGTCCATGACGCAGGACATGGGGCTTTTGTCGCTGATCCCGCCCGCGAGTGATGCTGTGCCAAATCCCGTGGCAGACACGGATGATCCGCTGGCCTTAGGGCAGGCGGCCTACACGGCTTGGGCGGTTCTTGGTCTGTTGATCCCGGCCTATGCCGCTTTGATCCTACAGGGCGCGGGGCCGGTTTGGCTTGCGTTCTGGTCTGCGGCTTGGGTGGGATATGCTGTCCACCTTTATGTGTCGGCCTTCTGGTTCTTCGGCGGCGATTTTGACTGGATGCAAAACACGTCGCGGGTGTCGGCGTTCTGGCCGGGCATGGCGTTGCTGATCTGGTGGCCTGTCGACATTGCCTTGGGTTTGGCGGGGCAGCGTGCCGCTTGGGTGACGATGCAACGGGTCGCCTTGCACATCGGTGCCTTTGTGCTGTTTTTCGGTGGGTCCGCCGTCATGGGGGAACTTACCATAGTCAAAGCGCTGGGGGCCGCCTTGGCCGCAACCGTGCTGATCTGCGCTGCGACATGGTGGAGGGGCCGTCATGGGTGATTTTGCCAGTGCGGCCTTTTCAACGGGCCTGATCCTGCCCGCGTTGGTCTTGGCCGCGCTGGGTTGGTTTGTGCCGCGTCTTTTGGCGCTGTTCTGGCCTGAGGGCGTCAAGTGGCTGATGCTTCTCGCGCTGGCCTCGACGTTTGTGATGGCCGCCGTGGGGGCTGCGTTTTTTGCGCTGCTGTATACGTCGCAGGGGATCGGGGTCGATGATCTGTGGGAGACCGGCGGGCTGGCCCTAGCGGCCCATTTCCTGCGGCTCAGTTTGATATCCGCGCTGATGTGGGGGCCGCTGATGGTGCTGTCCATCGCCTATATCCCGCGCAACTGGGTGAAGGAGGTCTGGTGAGCCATGCTTGAGATCCTTCTTTTCGGCGGCATAGGTTACGCGATTACGTGGTACAAAGGGGCCAAAGTCGCCGTTTGGTCAGGCGTGGGTTTTGTGGTCTTGACCGTTGTCGTTCTGGTTGCCGTCTTGAGCGTTTGGGCAGAACCCATTGGCGATGCGAACGATCTCATCAACCTGATCGGGGCCTTTTTGACCTTTGGCATGGCCGGATTGTTGACAGGCTGGGTCGTTGCCCTGTTGGTTGGATTTGTGGTGCTTTGTTACGCGCTTGGCATTATCTTTGCCCAATACCGAAAACGCCGGAAGGACAATCGCCCATGAAGCGCTTGATCGAAAAAGGTCTCATGTTCGGCAATCTGATCCCCGTGGTCAGCCCTGTTCTGGTCGACCGCTATAACCGCGCGTTGGAAAGGCTGACGGGACAGCGCACGGCGCTGGTGGACTTTCACGTCGATATTTCGGGCTACAGCCCCGAGATCGGCGCTGAATTGGGGGATGATCTGTACCTCAACCATCAAGGGGTGAACCGGCAGTTCATTCTGCTCACAACCGAGCAAAAGACAGCGCCCTTGCTGAACGCGAAGTTTTCCACCTCACGCGGGATATTACGGCAATTCATTGAGGCCAATGAAGCCCAGCTTTTTGCGCTGACGGCGCGCGATGCGGTCGCGGGGGAGTTGGTGAATTCCGTCTATGCCATGACCACGCCTGCACGGCTGTTGGACGTGGGCACTGTCACGGTTGAGGCTGATACCACGGATGGCGCTGTGGCGGCAGCGGACCGGTTGGGCGGCATGATTGACCGCTTCATGTCCGAGGACGACGCATGGCACGATGATGTGCTGATCGCTGACATGATTGGTCTGGCCAAAGACACGGGCGACATCACCCGCAATCCAGTGGGCTTGACGGCGCAGACCTACGACCAACGCAATTTCTGGACGGCGCATTTTGGCGGGGTCTATCTGTTCCGCGATGTGGACGCGCCTGCAGCGATTGCCATGGGCGATGCGGATGCCCTGCAAGGGATCGCAAAGACCGTGATCGGGGGGGCAGAACGTTCGGCCATTGCGCAGTTTTTGAAGGCCAACGATCTGGTTGAACCCATCGTTGAGGCCCGCGGCATCGACAGTGCCGCGATCCTGCGCCAGAAAATGGACTTTATCGTGGCCGACGTGGCCGCCGGTCTGGGCGAGGATTTGACCCGCGCCACCCGCCGCGATTTGCGCAGGTTGGGGCAGCGGTATTTCGACAAATTGCCTGCTGCGTGGCAAGGGCTGGCCGATCTGGCGCGCTGGGCGGAGGACGGCGGCCCGTGGCCGCGCATCGACAGTGAACATCCCGCGTATTTCTACACCTTGCGTGCCCGCGCCCATCCGGATGCGGATCTGGTCAATATGTTGCTGGCGGAATTGTCCCCCATGGATGTGCGGCAGCTGTTCATTTGCCACAAGGACGCGTTTTATGCGGCCTATATGGGCTGGCCCGAGGCCAAGAAGGCCTATGTGGCTGAATTTTTGTCGGCAGAATATCAGGTGGACAAGGCCGGCACGCGGGATGCTTTGTTTGGCCATGAAGCCCCGATGGAAGAACCCGCAGGTGTCGGCCCGCAGCCAGATATCATCGAACGGGTCGGTCCTTGGGGTGCGGTAAGGAGACGTTAAATGGGTTTTGTCAGATTGGTGTTGGGCGGTTTTGTCATCCTTGGGGTGATCTATATCTGTGTGTCCCTCTATTCGCGCAGTGTGCGGCGCGAAAAGCTTGAAGGCTGGTGGGAGGATGCGCCGGTGGACGGGATGACCCGTGAGGCGTATATCGCAGACGGTATGGCAAAATATGAGGCCGGATTGCGCAAAAAGCTGATCTGGCTGATCTTCGTCATTCCCCCGATCGTCGTTGGCACGATCATCTATTTCATCAACTGAAGGTTGGTCCCATGCGAAATCTGCGTCGCTTTATTCGAATTGTCCTGATCCTGATCACGGGTCTGTTTTTGCACTACGTCATGCCGCAGCAAGACGTGGCGCGGGTGACCTCAACCGAGATTATTCGCACCGATTTCGGAGGGTTGCAGCGGCTGTTCTACGCCCAAGCCGACAGCGGACAAGTGGAGGGCATCACACGCGATTTACGGCTGATCAACACCGAACGCCTGCCGACCTATCTGTTTGGTCTGATCCGTGGCGGGTCGCCGGAAACAATGGTCTACCGCAATGAGGACACGGGCTGGATCTACCCGCCCTATTTCAAATTCGACAGTTCGGATTTGCAGGCCGAAGCGGCCGCCGCGATTTCCATTGCAGAGCCCCGTGAATGGGTGGTGGTGACGCATTACGGCTGGCGCATCCGGTGGGCGTCGATCTATCCCAATGCCGTGTCGATCCGGCCCATTCTAGTGGCCGAAGGGGAGAACCCGATGGATTACCGGCCGTTTCCTTGGGTGAACCTGGTCATCTTTGTGGTCTTGATTATCGGCCTGCTGTTTGCCCGTGCCATGTGGATGCAGTTCCGCGAACGGACGCTGGATCCTTTGGCCGACAGCGCAGGTGACCGTCTGGATCACGTGAATGCAGATTTGGCTGAACGCCGTGGCCGCATCCGGCGTTGGCTGGACACGTGGACGTCGAAGTAACACTCCGACGGCCAGCGCCTGCAGCGATCCCGTTTGCGCCTGCGGCGGCCCAGTTTGCGCCTGCGGCGGGCGGGGGCGCCCCTTCGGGGCGCGGAAGGGGCGCTGCCCCTCGGCCTGCGGCCTCACCCCGAGGTATTTTTGGAACCAGAGAAAACAGGGTATGGGCCCCCGACGGTTATTCGCCGTAGGGAATCCAGATTGTTTTGACTTCGGTCGATTGCGCGCGCCATGTGGAGGACGGCCACTCCCGCGATGTGCCGTTATTGACCCATGTACGTTTGAGGTTGGAGATCGATTTCGCCTCAATCACGCCGCTGACGTCCGCTGAGGAGAACGACCAGACCGCGTCGATGTTGCCGTGGGCCGCCATATGCGGCGCGAGGTCTGCGTGAGGGCCAGTCAGGATGTTGACGACGCCAGCAGGCACATCTGAGGTGTCGAGGATCTGGTAGAAATCGGTCGCGGCCAGCGGGAAGGCCTCAGACGCGACAGCTGTGATGCGATTGCCCATGGCGATGGCGGGGCCCATAGGATCGATCAAACCCATGAGGGGGCGGGTATCGTCCGTCAGGATGCCGATGTTGCCGACCGGCTCATTCATGGCCAAAGCGACGCCGCGGATCGGCACGCCTTTGGCGGCACCGTCGTGTTTGTCAGCCCAGGCTGCCCAAGTGAACAGCGTGTCAATTGCCGCCTCAACCTCTGCCGTGCCTTGTTTTGTGCCGGTTAGCGCATTGATGCGGGCTGCGAATTCGGCCGCACGTGCGGAGAGGTTTTCCCCGATATAGTACAGGATTTGTGCCCGCAGGTGGCCGGTGGATTTGGACCAGCCTTTGGCGGCTGACATGGCCTCAACAGCGTTGCGCAGGTCTTTGCGGTTGGCGATGCTGGCGTGGCCTAGAAGTTTGCCGGATTTGTTGAACACAGGTTGGCTGTAGCCGCCATCAGGCCGGGTCTGTTTGCCGCCGATGTAGAGTTTCGCAGTGCGGTCCAGCGGATCGGCGGGGGTGCCATCGTCGCTGGTGAACGCCGCCGGAGGGGTGAGTTTGGCAGCCTTGCCTTTGGGGCGCGTATATCCCTGCAGACCTTCCCACCCCCCTTCGCGGCCAAAGCCGGATTCCCGCACACCGCCAAATCCAGCTGCGGCGTCCATGAGGTTTGTGGCATTGATCCAGACAATGCCGCTGACCAGTTTGGGCGCCAGATCGAGGGCAAGGTTTACGTTCTCTGTCCAGACCGATGCGGCGAGGCCGTAGCGGGTATTGTTGGCGATCCCGACCGCCTCCGCCGGGGTGCGGAACGTGGTCGCCGCAAGGACGGGGCCGAAAATTTCTTCCTGCATCAAGGTGTCAGATGGCGCGAGGCCGGTGATCAACGTGGGCGGATAAAAACAGCCCTCGGGTGCGCCGCTTTGGTAGGTTTCGCCTGCGGTGTTGGCGGCCACCATATCGGTGATCTGCTGCAGCTGCACGGGGTCCACAATGGCGCCGATGTCGATGCATTTGTCCAACGGGTCGCCCATGCGCAGGGCGTCCATGCGGGCCTTGAGTTTGGCGTAGAACCGATCTGCGATGCCCTCTTGCACCAGCAGGCGCGATCCAGCGCAGCAGACTTGGCCGCCATTGAACCAGATCGCATCCACGAGGCCTTCGACGGCGGAATCCATGTCGGCGTCGTCAAAGACGATGTAGGGAGATTTGCCGCCAAGCTCCAACGACAGCGCTTTGCCGGACCCTGCCGTTTCTTCGCGGATCAGGCGGCCCACAGCGGTGGACCCAGTGAAGGCGATTTTGTCGACATCAGCCTGCACCAAGGCGGCGCCGGTTTCACCGTCGCCGGTGACAATGTTGACGACACCGGGGGGCACGCCTGCGTTTGTGCAAATCTCGGCGAAGATCATGGCGGTCATGGGCGTGTATTCGGCGGGTTTCAGAACAACCGTGTTGCCCATCGCCAAGGCGGGCGCGATTTTCCAAGCGAGCATCAATAGCGGGAAATTCCACGGGATGATCTGGCCGCAGACCCCCAAGGCTTCTGCATCAGGCAATGCGCTGTCCATCAGTTGGGCAAAACCCGCGTGGTGGTAAAAGTGACGGATCGTCAGCGGCACATCGATGTCACGCGCCTCGCGGATGGGTTTGCCGGTGTCGAGCGTTTCCATCACCGCCAAAAGCCGTGCGTTCTTTTGCATCAGGCGGGCGATGGCATACATGATTTTCGCCCGCGCTTTGGCGTCTTTTGCCCACTTGGGCTGGGCTTTGCGGGCGGCTGCGACGGCTTTGGCGACCTCAGCATCGGTGCCTTTCGTGACGCCGGCCAGAACTTCCCCCGTGGCGGGGTTCTTGGTGTCAAAGTCGTGGCGCAGGTCGGACCATGTGCCGTTGATGAAATGGCCCGCGATGCCGCCGCGGTCTTCGATCCACGCGCGCGCGTCTTTGGCGTCTTCCGGGGCCGGGCCGTAGTCCATGGTCTCAAAGATGTCGCGCACGTTCATTTGGGGCATCCTTGTTTCGTTTTGCCAAAAATACTCATATCCGACCTATCCAATCGCGTGACGCCAGCCTGCGGAATAGCCGCCGGTGACGTGATGTTCGAGTTGCCGTTCAATGTCGCCCAGAAGGGAGGACGCGCCAAACCTGAACAGGTCCGGTTGCAGCCAGCGGTCACCCAACTCATCCTTGATCATGCTCAGGTAGACCAGCGCGTCTTTGGCTTTACTGATGCCACCTGCGGGTTTGTATCCCACGCGTAGGCCGGTGCGGGTGTGGTAGTCGCGGATGGCGCGGATCATGGTCAGGGTCACGGGCAGGGTCGCGTTGACGCCTTCTTTTCCGGTTGAGGTTTTGATGAAATCGGCGCCTGCCATCATGCACACAAGGCTGGCACGCGCCACGTTGCGCAGGCTGCCCAATTCGCCTGTCGCAAGGATCGCCTTGACGTGGGCCGACCCGCAGGCCGCGCGCATTTGCGCCATTTCGTCATAAAGCGCCTGCCAATTGCCTTGCAGGACGTGACGGCGGGTGATGACGATGTCGATTTCTTCCGCACCCGCGGCCACACTTTCCCCGATCTCGGCGAGGCGCAGATGGAACGGCGACAGGCCCGCCGGAAATCCGGTTGAGACAGCGGCCACAGGAATTTGTGTGCCCCTCAATGCGTCCACGGCTGTGGGAACCATGTCGTGATAGACACAGATCGCGCCTGTGGTCAGGCCCTGCATGCCCAATGCGTCCAGAAGATCGGCGCGCACGGGCTGGCGTGCTTTGGCGCACAACCGGCGCACGCGGCCTTCGGTGTCGTCGCCCGACAGTGTCGTGAGGTCCATCAGGCTGATGGCCTTGCACAGCCACGCCGCCTGATAGTCTTTCTTGACGCTGCGCCGCCCCGGCAATGTCGCCGCACGCCGTTCAATGGCAGAGGTGTTCGCCTGCACCGATCGCACCCAGCTGAGGTCCAGCGGAATGCCGTCGTTGCGGGGTTCCTGCACTTGCGGCAGGTGCGTCTGGGTTGGGGTGGTCGTTTGCATGGGGCAGGTCCGAATTGTGAGGGACCAAGGTGTCACGGGGGTGCTGACTTGGCAAGATACGACGCGCCGTCAGGGGCGGGGTTGTATCAGGTCCCGCTGACGTGCCTTGCGATACCGTTGCGGTGTTTCGCCAAAAGCCGCCTGAAATGTTTTGTGGAAATGCGATAGGTTGGGCAGCCCGCAATCGACTGCAATTTCTGCCAGACTGTCCGCCGTGCCCGTCAAGCGGCGGGCGGCATAGGCCATGCGCAGCCCGTTGATGTAATCCACCGGAGTCTGGTCCATGAACTTGCGCATGGTGCGCGACACATGGGGGTGGGCACGCCCGCACAGCGCCACAAAGCCTGCGGCACCTTCGCGAAAGACCGCCGGATCGCGGGCCGCCGAACAGGCCGCGATCAGCCATCCCGGCGCGCCCTGCGCCATGCCGTCGGGTGCGCGGTCAAGGGCCGTCAGCAGCGGCAGCAAAAACGCCTCAAGATACAGTTTATCGCGGGGGCTGCGTTCCAGTTTCAGGGCCGCCGCGTTCAGGTCCGCCAATTGCCGTATGTCCCGGTGGGTGACCATGGGCTGCGCCCCACCAGACCAAAACGCGACGCCTTGCAGGTCTTCGTGGCGATTGCCCAAGGCGCGGATGACGCCGGGGCGGATGGCCAGTGACACGACGATCGCGGCCTCTCCGCGGCCCTGAACGGCGTGGGATTGATCGGGCGCTATAAAGACCAGATCGCCCTCGGTCAGGTCGCGTTTGCCTGCGGCTGTGTGCAAGCGCACGGTGCCGTTTTGGATCCACATCATCTCATGAAAATCCTGAGTGTGCAGATCGACGGGGCGGCGTGTGTCCAGCTCCGCCCTACTCAGCACGAAAGCCTCTGTCGGGGCGAAAAGATCAGCGGCGGAGAGTGTCGGTGTGGCCATGCCCCGCAATAGCATGGAAATTTGATCTTTGGCAGGGCGAACCGCAAATCTAGCCACAGAAACCTGTGTGACAGAATCGCGAAGGCGCGCTACGAGGGGCGCATCTGACATAAGCGAGTTCTGACCATGACCTTCGACCGTTCCATCAAAATTGCCCCGTCCATTCTGTCGGCTGATTTCGCCAATCTGGGTGCTGAAATCCGCGCGGTTGAGGCCGAGGGCGCGGATTGGATTCATGTCGATCCCATGGACGGACATTTCGTGCCGAACCTGACGATCGGGCCCAATGTCGTCGCGGCGATCCGCCCCCACGTGAAGACGTTTATGGATGTCCATCTTATGATTTCACCGGCTGACCCCTACATTGGCGATTTCGCGAAGGCGGGCAGCGATATGATTACCGTCCATGCAGAGGCTGGACCGCACTTGCATCGGTCCCTGCAATCGGTGCGCGCCGAAGGGTGCAAGGCAGGTGTGGCGCTGAACATGACGACACCGTTGGACCATGTGGCGGACATTCTGGATGACATCGATATGATTTTAATCATGACGATCAATCCCGGCTTTGGCGGACAGAAATTCACCCATGCCATGGTCGATAAAGTGGCCCGGTGTCGTGCGATGATCGGGGACCGGCCCATTCATATTCAGGTCGATGGCGGCATTGATCCCAATACCGCCCCCCTTGTGGCCAAGGCCGGTGCGGATGTGCTGGTCGCGGGGTCTGCCGTCTTCCGAGGCGGATCCGTCGAAACACCGAGTGTTTATCGCGACAACATCCGCGCGATCCGTGCGGCGGCTGAAGGCGCGCTTTAACGCCTGCACATAAACTGCACATCTGTGCAGGGCGGCCTGCAAAGAGGGGCGGCATACCTCGGGGTAATCCTGCATCCCGCAGGTCATAGCACCCCACCGGAGGCCGCCCTTGAAACCGCACAAACACCGAACTCACCGCCCCCTGCCGTCCCGACTTGTGTTGGACGCATGGTGGCTGGATCATGATGTCCGCCCGTTTCCCAATGCATCTCGGTTTGATAAGCTGACCACAGGGGAGGCACGCCGATGACCAGCACAGTTTTGATTGTCGATGACGATGCAGACATCCGCGATGTGGTGCGCATTGCCTTGGCGCAGGCTGGGTTTCAAACGCAAGAGGCCGCGGACGGTGCCGCCGCACTTGAGGCCGTGTCGCGGCTTAAACCCGATTTGGTGGTTCTTGATATCGGCCTGCCTGAGATGGACGGGCTTGAGGTGTGCCGCACTGTGCGCGTGTCCAGCGATGTGCCGATCCTGTTCTTGACCGCCCAAGGGGATGAAATTGACCGGATCGTCGGGCTTGAAATGGGGGCGGATGATTACCTGCCCAAACCGTTTTCGCCCCGTGAACTTGTGGCGCGGGTTAAGGCGATCTTGCGGCGGGGCGGGACGATACCGCCCGACCAGCCTTTGCGTCATGGCATGCTTGAGGTTGATCCGGATCGTCACCTGTGCCGCGTGAACGGGGCCAAGGTGGACCTGACTGCGCGTGAGATGGACCTGCTTGTCAAATTGATGACACGGCCCGATCAGGTGCATGCGCGCCCTGCCTTGGTCGATGCCATCTATGGGGTCAATGTCCATGTCAGCGACCGCACCATGGACAGCCATTTGCGCAACCTGCGCGCCAAACTGGCGTCCGCAGGATGCGATGATGCGGTTGAAACGATGCACGGCATCGGCATCCGCATGGGCCCGTGTCGCGGGGCCGCCGCTTGACCCGGATTGCCGTCAAATGGCGTCCGCCCCTGTGGATGGTGGTGGCGGGCACTTTGGCCGTGGTGTTGTCGCTGCCGATCATCGGGATTTTCTTTGTGCGTTACATGTGGCCGGTGATTGGCTACCGCGAGGCCGTCTGGGTCGCGGGGTTCGGTGTTTTGGCAGCCACGTTTGTTCTGGGTTGGATGTTATGGCGCATCCTGTTGCGCCCGATGACCGCCCTACGGAACCGTGCATCGGGAATGCGGGCGGGGCGTGCGGATGCCCTCGATCCGTTGGATCACTATGGTACGTCGGACATGCAGGCGTTGGGGCAATCGGTGCTTGAAATGGGCCGTGCCCTGCGTGGGCGTGAGGCTGTTCTGCGTGGCTATGCGGATCACGTGACCCATGAACTGAAATCACCCCTGACGGTGGTGCGCGGGGCGGCGGAATTGCTGGCCTCCCCCGCTTTGCCAGAGGCGGAACGCGAAAAGCTGTTGGGCAAGATCGAAGGTGCGGCGGACCGTATGACCACACTTCTGGACGCGCAGCGGACCCTTGCGCAGGCGCAAGAACCCGCCGCGGCTGGGACCGCGCGATTGTCCGATGTGGCCCACGACATCACCGTTGTTCGTGACGGATTGGTACCGCTGCCTGTGCCTGCCCTGCGGCTGGTGCTGGATCATCTGGTGGGCAACGCGAAAGCCCACGGCGCAAACCATGTAGAGGTCGGATATGATGGGGTTTTGTGGGTTCAAGACAACGGGCCGGGCGTGTCACCCGGCAATCGCGACCGAATATTCGAGCCGTTTTTTACAACCCGCAGGCAGGATGGTGGCACCGGCATGGGGTTGGCCATTGTGTCACGTGTTCTCGAAGCCCACGGGGCGGAGATTGCCCTGACACCGTCGGACGCGGGGGCACGATTTGAGGTCCGGTTTTAGACCCTAGTCGTTCATGCCTTTTTTGGTCAGGAAAGACGGCAGCTTGTTTGGATCGGCTGCGGGGGGTGTTTCGTCGCTAGCGGCGGCTGGGGCCGACATCGCCTTGATCCCGGCCACGCCACTTTCGCCCAAGGGAACGGTGGCAAAGGGCCCGCCAAGGCACATCTGCGCGGCATCCGTCGGATCAGTTGGTGGGGCCGACGCAAGCAGCGCTTCTGCCCAGTCTTCTGCGTTGTCCTTGGGTTTGTAGCCCAGATAGGCCGCCTTATCGTTGTTCACCGGCGCGCGGTCGTTGTTCGAAATCCCGTAAACCACGGAAAAACCGGTGGTCGTGGCGGTCACAGACCGTTCCACAAGGTGACGCAGGTCATCAAAGCTGAGCCATGTGCGCAGCGCGCGGGCATTCTGAGGCTCTTTCGTACAAGAGAAAATCCGCAAATGGACGGATTCCACGCCGCGTTTCGCCCAATACAGCTTCCCCAAATCTTCGGTGAAACATTTGGCCAGCCCGTAGAACGTGTCGGGCGCATGGTCCACATCCAACCCAGCACCTGCCGCGTTTTCAACCATTCCGACGGCATGAACCGAGGACGCGTAGATGATGCGTTTGACGCCGTGGCGGTAGCCCGCTTCCCACACGTTGTAGGACCCAAGGTAGTTGGGTCCCAACAGTTCCTCAAACGGGCGTTCATCCGCGATCGAGGCGAAATGAACCGCCATATCGGCCCCCTTCATCAGGGGCAAAACCTCGTCAAGGTTGGCACAATTGGCCTGCACGTAGGTTTCGTTGTCCAGCAGCGTGTCGGGCGCGTCTTTGACGTCAACCGACACCAGCGTATCCGCCAAGCCCGCCAGTGTTTCGCGCAATTCCATACCGAGGTTGCCACATGCGCCAGTCAGCACAATTTTGGAGTGGAGTTTTGACATGGGTCCGGGCCTTTCGATTGGTTCGGGGCACGTTGGGCATAAGCCCGCGTGCCGTCAAGGGCGCGGGGGATGGCGGATGTCGAAGGCTGCGCGAATTTTCGCGTCCTGTTGGGCGGAAAGATACTGGGGCCGGTGGTTGGCAAGAATGTCGTCCACGCGCTGCTTGGCGCGGTCATAGGCCGTCAGCGCGCCGTTTTCGGTCCAAGTGCGGGGTTGGTCGCGGTCGGCCAAGGTGGGGTAGTGATAGTCGCGGGTCATGGCCTGATAGGTGTGATCGGATCCCAAGAAATGCCCGTCGCCAAGGATAGCCTGGGTAATGGCGTCGTAGCCCAAGGTGTCCTCGCTGACCTCAATCCCGCGCAAGGTCCGGTAGGTTTGGGCGTGCATTTCATCATCGAGCACAAAGGCCTCAAACGAAGCGCCCAGTAATGAGGCCGTCATACCGGAGCTTTCGTAAATCAGGTTGCCGCCAGCCAATGCTGCCGCCAGCGATGTCATCGCTTTTTCCGCGCCATATTGCGCGTCGATGGCTTTGGCGTCGGTCATTGAAGCAGCGACACCAGACGGCAGGCCCAGCCAGTTGATGATCTGCGCTGAGGCGGCGTTCAGCACCGTCGTCTCCCCCCCGCCGCCTGCGAAGGCACCTGTGCGCAGATCAATGACCAGCGGCCAGTTGGAAAAGATCATTGGGTGGCCCGGCTTGATCACATTCACCATAACCAGTGAGGCAAACGTTTCGGCCAGCGACATGGCCAGAAATCCCGCCAGTGTGGCAGGCGCCGTGGCCCCGGCCTGTGCTGCCGTGATGCACGAAACCGGGATGTTGTGGGCAAGGCATTCGTAGGTGACATCCACCGCATCCGCCCCGAACCGCATGGGGCTGATGACTGGTGAAATATGTGCCTTCACGAAAGGTGTTTTCGCAAATTGCCCGTCTGAGGCCATGTTAAACAGATCAACCAAGGGGGCCACGTGTTCGGCCAATGTGAACGCCGTGGCCACGTGTTTGGTGGTGTTGGCCATCAAGGCATAAGCCGTGTTCACATCCAGCGCCCATTCGCTGTCCATGTCGCCCGCGATGCAACAGCGGGTGAACCAAGCGACGTTATCGAGAGCGTCTTGCAAGCGCGTGAAATCATGCAAATCGGCAAGGGTTGAGGGGCGGTAAAGACCGGTGTCGCGGTCCAACGTATTCACCGCCGCCCCGCCGGTGCCGAAATAGACCTTGGCACCGCCCACTTCGATGGTGCGGTTGGGATCGCGGGCATGAAGGGGGAAGGTCTTGGGTGCGCGATCGATCACATCCTCGATCAGGGCCCGCGGGATCGAAAGGCGGCCATCGCCGATGGGTGTGCAGCCTGCTCGGGTCAGGTCCTCCATCAAGCGCGGAGGGATTTCACCCATGCCAAGCTCAGACAAAAGCCGCAGGGCCGTGTCGTAGATTTGGCTGCACTCTGCTTCGGTGAGCGGGCGGTACTGTCCCCCCAATTGCCCCGGTGCGGCTGGGTTGACCGCAGGTGGTGCGGCGGCGGTGGCATGGCGGGCTTTGCGGCCAGAACGTTTGGTCATGGCACAAGCGTCTGCTGTGCGCGCCTTTCGCGCAAGAGGGCTGGACAGGCTGCGGTAAAACCGAAATCATGATTTTGATATGGAGAACGCAGACCCACCGTTTACCTTTCGCGCTGCACAGATTTTTGTGGCCGCGGTTGAGGCGCAGTCCGTCACACGGGCGGCGCACAGGATGGGTATGGCACCCAGTTCAGTGTCCCAGCAGTTGTCGACCCTCGAAGCCGCACTTGGGGCGAAACTGATCGAACGATCAGCGCGTCAGTTTCGCCTGACCCGCGCGGGTGATGTGTTTTTGCCCGCCGCCAAGGCCCTTCTTGACGATGTGTCAGCTGCCAAAGCCCAGTTGGTGATGGCCGATCAGGCCCCGCCCATGGCGGTCCGTGTGGCGTCCATCGAAGAACTGGATGCGACGGTTTCGGCACCGTGGCTTTTGCGGCTAAAGGTACGGTTTCCGAATATCTCGGTCACGTTGTCCAGCGGGGCCAGTCATGAAAACCACGATGCCTTGTCCAGCCGGGCCGTGGATTTGATGATGGCCGTTGATACGGTCGCGCAGGTGGATTGGGTCGAACAACACCCGATTTTACGCGATCCTTTTGTCTTGGTCACAGCGCCTAATCTGGCCGCCGATGCGATCCTGTCGCGTCCTTTCGTGCGCTATGCGGCGGACCTTCAAATTGGTCGCCAGATTGAGGCCCAGCTGCGCCGGTCTGGTGTGATGCCTCCACGGGGATTCGAATTTTCGACCAATCAGGCGCTGTTTGCCATGACCGCCGAACTTGGCGGTTGGGCGATCACCACCGCGCTGGCGTTCTTTGGCACGCCCTTGGCGGGTGATCTGGTGCGCGCCCATGCACTGCCGGTGCCATCGTTCTCACGCGTCTTGGCGCTGCATGCACGGGCGGGCGCATTGGGCCAACTTCCGGCCCAGATGGCTGAAGACATTCGCGGCTGCCTGCGGGACAGGATCGTAAAGGACGCGCCTTCGCGATTGCCATTTTTGGGCGAGGGTCTGAAAATTCTTCGCTAATTCCGA
Organism: Pseudooctadecabacter sp.; assembly: GCF_965657175.1. Classification (GTDB taxonomy): domain Bacteria; phylum Pseudomonadota; class Alphaproteobacteria; order Rhodobacterales; family Rhodobacteraceae; genus Octadecabacter. The sequence goes on from NZ_CBFHNH010000004.1 coordinate 27,629, forward strand.
ATGATAGATTTCCTATCGGCTTGCGGGATTGATCGGTGACCTGAAATTTGATCCGATTGCGCGTCTTGTTGTCGAAAGGATGCGCCATGAAAACCCAGACCAGAGCCGTCGTCATCGGAGGTGGTATCGCCGGTTGTTCCACCCTCTATCACCTGACCCAAGAGGGGTGGACAGATGTTGTGCTGGTCGAACGGGACGAATTGACGAGCGGCACCACATGGCATTCGGCCGCGCAGGTCACGAACTTCGGCATGAACCAGACGATGGTCGGGCTAAAGACCCATTCGATCAACCTTTATCAAGAATTGCGCGATGACCCCGATTACCCGGTGCAATACAACCACGGCGACGGCGGTATCCGGCTGGCCAACACCGAGGCGCAGATGGAAGGCTATCGGCATTTTGCCTCCATGGCGCGGGGGATGGATGTCGAGTTTGAGGTGATTGATGCCGAAGAATGCGCGCGGCGGCATCCGCTGATTTCGACCGAAAACCTGTTGGGCGGTCTGTGGGACGGCAACGACGGCGACATTGATCCCGCGTCCCTGTGTCAGGCGCTGGCCCGCCGCGCACGCAAGGCGGGCGCAGAAGTGTATCGCCAGACGGAGGTCACGGGCCTGACGCAGCTGAAGGACGACAGCTGGATTGTTCATACGTCCAAGGGCGATATCGCCTGTGAAGTTGTCGTGAATGCCTGTGGATACCGCGTGAACGAAGTGGGCGCGATGATGGGCGTCCATCACCCCGTGATGTCCATGGAACACCAGTATTTTGTGACCGAAGACATCCCCGGCATCGTCGAGGCCGACCACCGGATGCCGCTGCTGCGCTGCCCGATTTCGGACTATTATTGCCGTCAGGAAAAGCAGGGTCTGCTGTTGGGATTCTATGAACAGGACTGCCGGACGTGGGGCATGGACGGGATTGATCCGAAGTTTACCAACGATTTGTGCCCTGACGATCTGGACCGGATCACCGATGTCCTTGAAGGCGCGTTTGAACGGATGCCCGCCCTGATGGACGTCGGCATCAAGAACGTGGTAAACGGCCCGATCACCTACACCATCGACGGTGCGCCATTGGTCGGGCCGATCCCCGGCAAGCGCAACGCATTCTGCATCATCGGCCTGCGCGCGGGTCTGGGCGAAGGCGGCGGGCATGGCTGGCTTTTGGCGCAACAGATTGTCCATGGCGAGGCGTGTTATGACACCTGGGTCATCGACCCACGCCGGTTCACAGGCCACACCAATGTAGAACTGACGGCACTGAAGGCGATTGAGGATTACCAAAACGAATTTCGCTTTCACTTCCCCAACGAACATCGCCCCGCCGGACGGGACGCCAAGACCACGCCTTTGACCCCAGTTTTGGCTGCTGAGGGCGCAGAATTCACAGTCGTCAACGGCTGGGAAAGGGTCGAGTTCATGAAGCCATCCCCCGATTTTCACGTGACACCGTCGTTCAAATTCGACGAGGTGTTTGATGTGGTGGGGGAGGAGGTTGCCGCCGTGCAAAATGCCGTTGGCATCGCGGAAGTCAACGGGTTCAATCGGTTTGAGATCACGGGCGCAGACCGTCACCAATTCCTTGACCGCATGTTCTGCGGACGCGTCACGCAAAAGGACGGGCGCGTGGGCTTGGGCTATCTTTTGAACGATCATGGGTGCATCAAGGGGGAGGCGACTGTCGCCAACATTCCTGCGTCAGATCGCGGCCCTGCACGGACGTGGTACGGGTCTGCGGCGGCGGCGGAATTTCATGATATGGACTGGCTGCAGGCGCATCTGCGCGCGGATGAGGACGTGCAGATCCGGTCGCTGACCAATGACCAGACCATCTTGGTGGTTGCGGGTCCCAAGGCGCGCGATGTCATGCGGGCGGTTAGCCGTGCCGATTGGTCGCGTGAGGCTTTCCCGTGGCTCAGCGTGCGGGAATGTTTCGTGGGCTTTGCCCCCGCGACAGTTCTGGGGGTCAGTTTTTCTGGTGAACTTGCCTATGAAATCCACGTACCCAACGCCAATTTATACAGCGCCTATAAAGCCTTGCGCGCGGCGGGGGAGGCCCATGGCATGCGGATGTTCGGGGCCAAGGCAGTTGATTCCATGCGGATGGAAAAGGGTTTCCTGCATTGGAAGGCGGACCTGATCACCGAATTTGATCCGTTTGAAACCGGTTTGGATCGGTTCGTAAGGATGGCCAAAGACTTCGTCGGAAAGCCTGCGCTCGAGGCCCGCGTGGCGGCTGGCAAGACAGCGCAGCTTGTGTGTCTTGATCTGGACAGCACCGATGCGGCGGCCCATGGCGGTGCGTCGGTGATGGACGGGGACCGCGTTGTGGGGACGGTCACGTCGGGCGACTGGGGGTACCGCTTGGGCAAAAACCTCGCCTATGGGTTTGTGAAGCCGGATTTTGCCAGCCTCGGCACCACGTTTGAGGTCGATGTGCTGGGTCACCGAGTCCCTGCGACGGTTGTCCCGATGGGCCTTTATGATCCCGATTATGAACGGATGCGCAGCTAGGCTTTGCCGTCGCCACCTTTGCTGGCCGCGACGCAATCTGTGATCTGGCTCGGTCGACCATGCGCAACCGGTTTGTCGCGCAGGCCACGTCACCTAAACGGCGACGGGCTGACCTGTCTCAAGAGATTTAGCGGCCGCATCTGCGAGGATTTGTGCGCGCAGGCCGTCTTCGATGGTTGGGATTTTGACGTTCGGATCGGCCAGATGGGCGATGAAGGTCTGCATCTCAATCGCGTAGGCGGCTTCATACCGTTCAAGGAAAAAGTTCAACGTTGGCGCGGCACGGAAGCCGTCGGCAGTGGCCACATCGACGGTGTTTTCCAAGACATTGGCCGCACGCAGCATGCCGTCCGATCCATGGACTTCGATCCGCTGGTCGTAGCCGTATGTCGCACGGCGCGAGTTGCTGATCTGACAGATTTTGCCGGAGGCGGCCGTCAGGGTGACGGCGGCGGTGTCCACATCACCGGCCTTGCCGATTTCAGGGTCCACAAGGGCCGCACCCACGGCGAAAACCTGCACCGGTTCTTCGCCCAACAGGAACCGGGCCATGTCCAGATCATGGATCATCATGTCGCGAAAGATGCCGCCTGAGGACGTGATGTAGCTGATGGGCGGCGGGGACGGGTCGCGGGACAGGATCGTCACGATTTCCACGCTGCCGATTTCACCAGCCACAATGCGGTTGCGGACATTGGCAAAATTCGGATCAAAGCGGCGGTTGAACGCGGTAAAAAACGCGACGCCTGCTTCGTCGACAATCTGCATCAACGTCCGGATGTTGTCGGCAGACATATCAACCGGCTTTTCGCAAAAGATGGCTTTACCGGCTTCGGCTGCGGCTTTGATGATGTCAAAGTGCGTATCGGTTGGCGTGCCGACGACGACGGCGTCGATGTCATCACTGGCGATGATCTCATCCGTGGTACGCACGTCTGCATTGCAGGATTTGGCCAGCTTTTCAGCGGCCTCGGGGAAAAAATCCGATACGGCTATGACATCCACGTCGTCCATACCGCGCAAGGTGCGTGCGTGAACGATACCGATGCGGCCACAGCCCAAGATGCCAATGCGTGTCATGTGTCGTCTCCCTTAAAGGCGCGCAGCACAGTGCGCGTGGCCGCGACCAGTGGGTCGTGGGTGTCTTTGAGAATCTGGTTCCGGTCAAAACGGCTGTCGTCGCTGTTCACAGCGTCCCGCAGGGCCGCGCCAAAGGCCATGCGCAATTCGGTGCCGATGTTGAATTTGCAGATGTTGGACGTCCGAGCCAGTGAGGTGCGTTGCGCCATGGGCACGCCGGATCCGCCATGAATGACCAGCGGCGTGTCGGTCAGGGCCTGAATTGCGCGGATGCGTGGTTCATCCAGACCGCCGTCTTTGTCCTGTTGCAGATGCACGTTGCCCACGGAAATTGCCATGGCGTCGACGCCCGTTTCACGGGCGAATTGCGCGGCTTCCTGCGGGTCGGTTCCGGCGGAGGCTTCGCCGTCGGCGTAGCCCACAAAGCCGATTTCACCTTCGCAGGAGATGCCCGCGGCATGGGCCATTTCGGCAATCGCGGCGGTTTCATCAATGTTTTGCTGGAGAGGCTTGCGGGAGCCGTCGAACATCAGGGATGTGAAACCACTGTCCAAGGCCTCTTTGCAGTCGTCGAATGTGTACCCGTGATCAAGGTGGGCCACGACTGGCACGGATGCGCCCTCGGCCAGGTGGCGGAACATTTTGCCAAGGATCGGCAGCGGCGTGTGTTCGCGGCAACCGGGGCCTGCTTGCAGAATGACGGGGCAGTTTTCGGCCTCTGCTGCGGCAACATAGGCGCGCATGTCTTCCCAGCCCAAAGTGACCAGACCGGCGACGGCGTGGCCTTGGGTGAGGGCGGGTTGAAGGACGTCGCGCAGGGTGACGAGGGGCATGTATGATCTCCGAGCGGCCCGCTTGATTAGAACGTGGGGGTGAGTTTTTGGGGCCAGATGAAGCAGGGGGTGCGTGCCTCTGAGAGGGCGCGGGTTAACCTTAATCGGGCGTTACTTGAACTTGGCGACCATGTCCTTAATGCCAGGAATGGTTTCGACCTGATAGGCGTGGGTCGGCTGGAAATATTGCACCAATGAGCGCTGGCTGAAGCCGCCGAGGATGGTGAAATAATACATCTCATACCCCGGCATGACGACGCAGGGATGATAGCCCGACCCCAGCAGGATCGTGGAGCGATCCATGAGTTGGTAGGCATCACCGGGTTCACCTTCTTTGTGCTGGATGATTTGAACCGCAGACCCGTGGTTGGGCCGGAACCGGAAATTATAGGTCTCATCGTGGCGGGTTTCGATGATGGTGCCGTTGTCATCAGTGCGGTCGGTGTCGTGTTTGTGCGGCGGAAATCCGGACCAGCCGCCCGCGCCCACGGTAAAGAGTTCGGACACCAGTAAGCGGCCGACCTTGCCCGCTTCCCGCTGGCCGAGGATGTGTTTGATGGACCGGTGCGTCTTCGTGTCGTCGGACCCGTATTGGACATAATCATGTTCGCGCACATCGAACGGATCGAGGACCTTGTCGTACTTCGCACCGGCGATGAACGTTTCAGTGTCGGTCTTGGCGACGATGGTCGCAGTTGCGCCGACGGGGACATAAACGCCCTGTGGCTGGCCATCCCAAACATCCATGCCGCGCCCGCCAAGTGCGTCAAAGGCCACGCCTTCGACATCCACATCAACGGTGCCGGTGGCCGGAACAATGCAAGTTTCATAGCCCGGAACCTGATAGGTGAACGCCTCACCAGCTTTGAGTTTGACGATGTTGAAATAGTTCAGCGGGACCGTCGGGTCATCGGCGTCAACAATGGGTTTGTTCTGGTTGTCATGGGGCGCGATGTGCATGGGGTGGTCCTATTGCGTGGGGCCGGCGGTGGGGCCGGGGTGATCTGTGAGAAATGCGTCAAGCTGGGCGGTGTCGGGCATGGCCGGAGCGCAGCCGGGTTTGGCCACGACAATCGAGGCACAGGCCGACCCGCGCAGAATGGCGGTTTTGAGGTCGCGGTTTTCGGCGAGGGCGGCCATGAAACCGGCCATGAAACTGTCGCCTGCCCCGGTGGGTTTGACGGCCTCGGCGGGGTAGATGCCGGTGGGGATTTCATCGGTTGCAGTATAGGTGACCGCGCCATGTTGGCCCATTTTGTAGACGACAATCGCGGCGCTGGTCTGGGACAATTCGCGTGCTTTCGCGCGGCCCTTGTCCATGCCGCCCGCCATGAAGCCGAATTCTTCGTCGTTGCCCACGATGACATCCGACAGTGCGCCCGCGCGGGACAGAACGTCTGCTGCGACCTCAGCGCTGGGCCACGAATAGGGGCGGTAATCCACGTCAAAGATGATCGGAAGACCGGCCTTCTTCGCCAAATCAAACGCCCGAAAGGCCGCCGTGCGGCTGGGGTCGGAGGCAAAGACAGTGCCGGCGGTGATGAGGGCGGTGAATTGGGTGTAATCCACGGCCTCAACGTCCTCGACCGACATCTGGAAATCGGCGGCATTATTGCGGTAGATGACCGACTGATGATCCTCGACCCGCGTTTCGTAGACGGCCAAGGACGTACGTTCTTCGCCTTGGATGGTGCGCACATGGGCGCGGCCCACGCCGTAGGCATCCAACTGGTTGAGGCAGTAGCGCCCGACAGCATCATCGCTGACACAGGTCACAAGGTCCGCGTTCAGCCCAAGTTTCACCAGTCCTGCCGCGATATTGGCGGACGACCCGCCCATGGCCACAAACATATCCGTGGCATGTTCCGTCTGGGCGCGGTCTGTGGGGCTCAGGTCCATGCCGACGCGGCCTACCACGATAAATTTACCACCTTTGATCCCGTCTAATGCCGTCATGTCCGCCCCTCGGCGTTCATCGCATCGGCTTTGTCCAGAACCTCAGGATATGGGTGGTTGAGGCCGATGATTTGGCGAAGCTCCGCACTGGCGGAGTCTTTGAAATCTTGGCTGAGGCCTGCGGGCAAATCTTCGAGGGGTTTGACCCATTTCGGCACGTAGTTCGACAAAACCGCATTGCGGTCATGGTCTGCGGTGTTGGGCATCGCACAGTGCCACGCGGCGCCAAAGAACAACACTGTGTCACCGGGATTGCCCAGCATCCGGTCGCAGGTGTCAAAGAAGTTGTCCGCTTCGGTCGGATAGCGCAGGTCCTTTTGGGTGCCGGGCATAAATGCGGTCGCGCCGCTTTGTTCGGTGAAAGGATCGAGCATGATCGTCACTTGGGCGTTCACGGGGTAGGACGCATTGAGGCGCGCGGGGTGGGACGGCAGGTCATGCATGTCCCAATAGGGGTAGTCCACATGGGGTTCTTGGCCCGGTCCACCGGGCAGGATGCGATTGGCCGCGATGGATCCCATGACCATATCGGTGCCCAGAAACGCCCTGAGACAGTCCAGCAAAACCGGATGTGTAGCCATGTCGGCAAAAACATCGCCCTTGGCCAGCAAGTTCCAGACACGGCGCTGCAGGTTGATCTTACCATCCTGCGCGGCGGCGCCTTGAAAGTGCGTGACCTTCTCTGCCTCAGCGTTGGAATGATCCATGATGATCGCCCGCGCCTGCGCGATCTGATCGTCGGAAAACAGGCCCGTGAAGCGTACAGCGCCCGCCCCATCAAGGAGTTCTTCAACGATTTCAACGGGATCATACGTGTCTGCGGTAAAGGTTTTCATCAGACGCCATGCCTTTGTTTGCTGCGGGTGGCTTCCTGATCTGCGTGGGCGTCGCGAATGCGGGCGCTGTCTGACACTTCGGGGGTTCCGACCTCCCACCATGTGTGGCCCTGTGCGGTCCATCCCTCATAGGCGTCGACGTTCATCACAATGACGGATGTTTTGTCGGCGGCTTTGGCGCGTTTGAACGCCTCAGCCAGTTCGGCTGGGTTCGACACGGTTTCGGCATTGGCGCCCATGGCGGCGGTGTGGGCCTCAAAATCAAAGCCGATCTGACGGGTCGCCGTGGGCGTGTCCGCGATCAGGTTGTTGAAGCTTTCGTTGCCGGTGTTGTTTTGCAGCTTGTTGATGACGGCAAAGCCGCCGTTGTCCAGCACGAGGATGATCAGCTTTTTGTCGGTCAAAACAGAAGAATAGATGTCTGAATTCATCAGCAGGTAGGACCCGTCGCCCGTGAAGACGATGGTGTCCTGATCCGGTTCCCGTTCGGCCTGCGCGATCCGCGCCCCCCAACCACCAGCGATTTCATAGCCCATGCAGGAAAAGCCGAATTCCACATCCACAGTGCCGATGTCCAGCGTCCGCCAGTTTGCAGTGACTTCGGCAGGAAGACCACCGGCAGCAGCCACGATCCGGTCGCGCGGGTCGCACAGATTGTTCACGACACCGATGGCTTGGGCATAGCTGTTGGGGCGGTTGCCGGGTTTGACGTTCTCGGCCACGTAAGCGTCCCATTTTGTGCGTTCGTTCTGGGCAAACGCTGTCCAGCCGGCGGGGGCTTTGTATTCGCCAGCCAGTGAGGCCAAGCAAATCGCGGCGTCACCTATGACGGGCAGGGACATGTGTTTCATGGCATCGTGACGGCCCACGTTGATGCCGATGATCTTGGCGTCCTTGGCAAAAGCTGTCCAGCTGCCGGTTGTGAAATCCTGCAACCGAGTGCCCACAGCCAAGATCACATCGGCCTGTTCCGCGATGGCATTGGCGCTGTCTGATCCGGTGACGCCCAAGGGGCCGCAGTTTAACGGATGGTCTGATTTCATATTCGCGCGGCCTGCGATGGTTTCGACCACGGGAATGCCGCTGTCTTCGGCAAAGGCCGTCAGTTCAGCCACGGCACCAGAATACTGCACGCCGCCGCCAGCGATGATCATCGGGCGTTTTGCTGTTTGCAGCAGCGCGAAGGCATCAACGACCTCTTCCATATCGGGGGCTTGTTTGCGGATGCGATGGACGCGTTTTTCGAAGAACGTTTCGGGATAGTCATGGGCCCAGCCCTGCACATCCTGTGGCAAGCCGATGAAGGCAGGGCCACAATCGGCAGGGTCCAGCATCGTGGCAAGCGCGGCTGGCAAAGATTGGATGATCTGCGCGGGGTGCGTGATCCGATCCCAATAGCGCGACACCGCCTTGAAAGCATCGTTCACACCCAAGGTCGGATTGCCGAAATGTTCCAGCTGTTGCAGCACCGGATCGGGCAGGCGGGTCAGAAACGCATCCCCGCAGAGCATCAACAGGGGCAAGCGGTTCGCATGCGCCAATGCAGCCGATGTCAGCAGGTTCGCCGTGCCCGGCCCGGCGGAAGCCGTGCAAAACATAAACCGCTGCCGCAACCATTGTTTGGCATAGGCCGCAGCGGCAAAGCCCATGCCTTGCTCGTTTTGACCACGATACAACGGCAGCGTATCTTGGACACCGTAAAGCGCCTCCCCCAGACAGGTGACATTGCCGTGCCCGAAAATGCCGAAGCCGCCGCCGCAAACCCGATATTCTGCGCCATCAATTTCGATGAACTGGTTGTTCAAATAGCGAATGATCGCCTGCGCTGTGGTCAGCCGCACGGTTGCGTCCGTCATGGGCGCGTCTCCTCCCTGGGTGTGGGCGGTCAAGCGCCGCCCACATGTTTCAACCACCGACGATAACGATTTTGCAACCGGTTGCAATCGCGTTTTCCAAATTCTGTTTTCGGTTTCGGAAAAACCTGCTGTCATAGTCGAAGGTCAGTGCGCTTCAATCACCGAAAACTTGCATATACCGCAAGATTGTGGGGCCCAAGGTGATCAGAAATAAGGCTGGCAACATCATGCTGGCCATGACGCCTGACATTTTGACCGGCAACTTATTGGCCTGTTCCACGGCTTTCATTTCCCGTGTTTCCCGCATTTCTTTGGCGTAGGCATTCAACGCCGATGAGATTGAGGTCCCAAAATCCATCGATTGGCTGATGAGTTGGGCGAAAGACATGGCTTCTTCCACGCCGGTGCGTTCGGCCATGTCATACAAGGCATCCTTTCGGTCGCGCCCAGCAAGAATTTCTGCCTGACACATCAAAAATTCTTCTGAAATCGGTGGGCACACCTCGGACAAGACTTGGCCGACGCGGGTCATAGATGTGTCAAATCCCATTCCCGCCTCGGTCGAGATTTGCAGCAGATCCAACGCGTTGGGAAAGCCTTGCTCGATCTGGGTTTTGCGTGCCTTTACCCGACGGTTGAGCCAGATTGTCGGGGTGTAGAAACAAACGGCAACTGTGATCGCCGCCAGTTGCGCAGCCCCAAGCGGGGACATCCCCTGAAAGTATGACGCAAACGGTTCCGGCAGCGCCGCCGCTTGGTGCAATCCGTACATGGACATGACAATCAGGGGCCCCGCCACCGCTGCCAAAAAGCGGATCAGGAAGAAATTGCGCATGGCGTTGGGGCTATCAAACCCCGCCCGTCGCAGTTGCAGTTGAACCTGCGTTCTTTCGGTTTTCGTATCGGGCAACAATGCTTTGAACAGCCCTTCGGGCGTGTGATCGCGCGCCGTGCGTAGATCAATCCGGCGTCCAGGATCGCCGTACGTCTTAGTTAATTTGGCCAGTCGTTCAGCAGCTACACCCGGGCCGGAAAAGGTAAAATGCGCCGCAGCCCCGATGAATACCCCAGCCACTGCCAACAACAGCAACGTGAAGGGGGACAGGTCAGGCAAAAGGTTGAAAAGCGTATCCATTGCCATCCTCAATATTTAAAATTGACGAGGCGGCGCAGGATCAACCCGTTGCCGATCACGAAGAAAAGGATGGCGGCACACATCGGGTAGAACAACGGATCGTCCTGCACTGACGTATAGTAATCGGGGGCCGTCAGCAGCGTGCCGACATACATCACAAACGGCAGCGCTGATAGCAGGATGGCGGAAATACGACCTTCGGAACTGACAGCTTTGATCCGGCGGCGCATGGCAAACCGGTTGCGGATCACGGTCGACAATGTGGCCAACATGGCCGCCAAATTGCCCCCTGTCCCGTGCTGAATACGGATGGATGCAGCCAGATAGTAGGTGTCCTCAATATCCATCCGGCGGGCCATATCTTCGATCGCGTCCGGCAGACTGTCGCCATATACCACTTGATCAGCCATGCGCTGAAATTCGGTTGCAACCGGATCGGGCATGTTGGACGCCACGGCGCGGATTGTGGTGTTGACTGGATGGCCCACGGACAGGCCGCGTTTCATCTGATCAAGGGCATCCGGCAATTGCCGAGAAAACGCATCGACGCGGCGATTGCGCACGATATTGATATAGCCCACAGGCGCCACGAACCCCACGAAGACCGCAGCGAGGGCGGCAACCGGAATTCCGACAAAAGGACTGCCCAAAAATAAAGTTACACCCATCGCAAGACCGGACATAACAAAGACCCGTTTGGGGCTGATGGTCAGGCCCGCTTGCGCCATGCGACCTGGCAATTGTCCCAAGATCGGGATGCGGGTCCAGGCTGGCCGATCCACTTTGCGACGCAATTGCGCCATGGCCGTTTCAACCTGATCTCCGCCAGAAAGTGCCCGCAAGCGTTGCGTTTTGGGATCGTTGGCGTTTTCGTCAAAAAACATCTGACGGATGCCTTCAAAAAACAGCACGACACTAACGAGAATTGCAAAGTAGAGGATGTAGCGCGGTTCCATGGTCATCAGGTTGCAGCCTCCGGATCGCGAAAGACTTCGGCTGGCAATGCGTACCCTGCTGCGGCCAAAACATCGCCCGTTTGCGGGCGCACGCCCGTGGGCCCAAAATGGCCGAGGACCTTGCCGTCTTCTCCGATGCCGATGCGTTTGAAGGTGAAAATATCCTGCATCAGAACCGCCTCGCCTTCCAAACCGGTGACTTCGGAGATCGAGGTGATTTTTCGGCTGCCGTCGGCCAATCGGTTGAGTTGTATGACAAGATGAATGCCCGCGCCAATCTGGCTGCGCACGGCTGACATTGGCAGTTCAGACCCCATCATGATGACCATCTGTTCAAGGCGGCTCAGCGCGTCGCGCGCCGTATTGGCGTGGATGGTGGTCATCGATCCGTCATGGCCGGTGTTCATGGCCTGAAGCATATCAAAGGCCTCCGATCCGCGACATTCGCCGATCACAATGCGATCGGGGCGCATGCGAAGGGCGTTTCGGACCAGCAGTCTTTGGCTGATTTCTCCTCTGCCTTCGGCATTTGCGGGACGTGTTTCGAGACGCACAACGTGGTCTTGCTGCAATTGCAACTCGGCGGCGTCTTCAATGGTGACAATGCGTTGATTGCGATCAATGTGGCTGGAGAGCGCATTGAGCATCGTGGTCTTGCCCGACCCTGTCCCGCCTGAGATTAAGATATTGAGACGTGCCTTAACCGCCGCCGCAAGAAAAATTGCGGCTTCTTCCGACAGCGCGCCGAAGGTCACCAGTTTGTCCATCGTCAGCTTGTCGGCCGAAAATTTCCGGATCGAGAGGGAGGGGCCGTCAATGGCGCAGGGCCGGACAATCGCATTGACGCGACTGCCGTCGGGCATGCGCGCGTCGACCCAAGGCTGGCTTTCGTCGATACGCCGACCGACGCGGCTGACGATCTTGTCGATGATCCGCAACAGGTGCTTTTCGTCGTGAAAGCCGCTCGCGATGCGTTCCAGCAGACCTTTGCGTTCGACGAAGACATGATCGGCACCGTTAACCAAGATGTCGGAAATGGAGGGATCTGCCAGGAGCGGTTCAAGAGGGCCAAGGCCCAAGACCTCATCCATAAGCTCGTTGATCAGCTTGTTGAATGTCTCAGAACCGAGGGAGATGTCGTCATCTTCAAGGTTTTGAAGGACGATCGCGTTCACCTCACGGCGCAACTCGGACGTGTCGACCTGATCGATGATGGACAGGTTCATCTGCTCCAGAAGGTTTTCGTGCATCTTCTGTTTGAGTTGAAACCAAGAGGTTGTCGTCGCCGAAGGGGCAATCCGATCTGCTGTGGGGGGGGCCGTCCGTGCGGACCCGCGTTGGGGCAATATCGATTTGATCTGCGACTGACGTCGCTGGGTTGTGGGGCTCGCGGATGGAGCTGTGGTGACAGGCGCATCCGTTGTCTGTGCACGCGTCGACGAAAAATTCTTAAACACGGCCATGGTTATGCCCTCCGCCGTGTGCTCGAAGACTGTGCCTCCGTCAGTGTGGTGACGATAGGGGTCAATGCCCTGGCGATTGGTGATCTTGGTCTGTGGACCAGAATGGGCACACCTGCATCCGCCGCCCGTCTGGCGGATTTGTCATCGCGCGGAATCCAATGGAAAATTTTCCGATCCAGAAAGGTTTCGGCTTCTTTCAGGGCAGCCGCCGTGTTGTTGGTTTTTGCATCCTTGGACACCGCGACCTCAATGGGAAGGCTGGGGTGTTCGTCGGAAAACGTTTCAATCAGACGGCGTGTTTGACGCAAAGTGTGAACGGAATGATCGGTCAGAATAATGAAGCGGTCAGCGCGGATGAGGACCGCGTCGATCCATTCACAAACGGCGCGGGGCAAATCCAGAATCACATAGTCATAAGCGAGCCGCAGGTCATCAAGCAGTGCGGCAAGCATATCGGAATGCAAGATGTCCAAGGGCGCAAACGCCAGCGGCGCGGGCATGACATCAAAGCCCCCTGCGTCAAAGGTTTTCATCGTCCTGGGAATAAAATCCTCTCTCGGTGCCACCTCTGACTGAAGCCAATCCATGACGTCGCCCTCGTCGTGCAGATCAAGCGAAGCGCCCAGTACACCGTTCTGGATATCAAGATCGATCACTGCGACGCGCGGCGCTTTCCCATGTGCGTCGTTTTTCTGAGGGTGGGCCAATTGCGTCGCAAGATTGAGGACCGTCGTGGTTGCCCCAACACCCCCGCGCGCAGAACACATCGCGATGATCAGACCATTGTGCAGATCACCACCATGTCGCTGGGCAGAGTGCTCTTGGGGCTGCTCGACGTCTTCTGACTGGGCAGGTACCGGTGCAATCGACGTCATGGGTATGACCTCGTCCACGCCCGCGTCCATCAAAGCACGTGCTGTGGCAAGGGTCACTGTCTGCGCCGTAACGCCCAGAAATTTGAGCCCGCTATGACCCATGTCTCGAAGGGTTTGCAGTGCCTCCAGATCGTCATTTGCCCCAACACGGATATCAAAAATGATCAGATCGGTTGCTGCGATGTCCACCGATGGCACACGCGCCAAGTCCGCCAACGAGGTTTCACGATGGCCAACGGTCAAAGACGCATCTTGCGCCAAAGCCTTGGCCACCTGTTCTGCCGTACCCGGCACATCGGACACGACAAGCGTTCGTGTTTGCTGCGGTTCCGCAGCCTGTCGTGGGGGGGCACTGGGTGCTGGATGCGGAAGGGTCATGAGGATTCTCCATCAAAAAGGGCCTCAGCAGGGAGGGAATTGCTCATGCTGGGGAAAGCGAATTCTTCGCCAATGGTGGTGCTGGAATTTGCGCCGATCACTGTCGCTAAGGCGCCGATCGGGGTTACGAATTCGAAATTCAACTCTTCAAGTTCGGCGGTGACGACGGGCGTGTAGGGTCCGCCCAAAAACCCTAGATCAGGGTCGAAGGCGTAGCTGAACCGCAGATTGGCTGCGGTGGCGTTTGTGGGCAGCAAGGTGCGGATCTGGTTGTATATTTCAAGGCCGGTCTGGGTGTGGTCAGCACTGCACGAAACGGTCGTTTCGGTTTGGCAAAGTGTTGGATCAGCCGAACAAGACATGCCAACCGTCAGGGCGGTGTTGGCACTCGACAGAGGGTTACGTTGATTGATCACTGGAACGCCCAGACAAATCGGAGCCTGCACAACGGCCAGCCTGACCGCACGTTCGGTCGCCTTTTGCGCCATGACGTAGGAGAACCCAAGCCGGCCGAAATCAATCAGCCCGAACGCAAGAAACAGGAAAAACGCTGCGACAAGGCCGAATTCAACCAGCGTCGCGCCGTCTTCATCGCGCCGGAACCGCCGAAACCGCGAGGTGAGGGGCCTAAGGGTCATGTTCCGAAAATCCGCCCAGTGTCGCTGATGACCGTCGTGACTTTGGGCAAAGACAGGTCGAAAAAGCTAAACACGCCCGCGAAGGGGTAATCGATTTCAAGCTGCGCGGTGACGGTCGCGACGGGGACTGTGCCCATGGCGTAGTTTCCGCTGATACACGCCAACGTCGGAATGACGGACGTGACTGAAATTGTGCTGGGAAAGAGGTCGGTTCCCGATTGCGATTGGCGTACGATCGACCCTGCGCGCGCTGTCCATTGGGTCAGGCCGCCGCCGGTTTCGCAGATATCAGACGCCTCAGCGCGGGCGATGAACCGCGTGGCATCGCGCACACCGGCAATCGTCGTCTGATAGGCCCAAAAGGTTCGGCTGCCTTCAATGATCACCGCAAAAATCAGCAGCATCAGAGGCAAAACAAAGGCAAATTCGACCAGTGCTGCGCCATCATCTGCGCGGCGGAAGCGCGATATTCGGGATATGAAAGACATCAGTCGTAAAGCCGGACAAGGGATCGGACTCTGGCGTTTGTGACGTTGTCCTGCGGGTCGGACGACAAGCCACCGAGGATTTCCACTTGTAGGGTTCCCGCAGGGTCCAGCCCGGCAGGCGACAGCAAGAAGACTTCAGCATAGTCGATGATTGGCAACGTTTCGACGCTGGCATTGATCCCTCCGCCCGAACAATCCACGAAAGCAGTTACAACGACGCGGCGTGCAGGATCAGCGCTGATCTGGCTGGAACAAGACGGCAGGATGCTGTCGGTAATGTCGGTCACAAGACCGCCCAGTCCTCCGCCGCCAAGCCCCGCGAGAAGTCCACTTGATGACCCGCCGCCACTGGCTGATGCTTCGATTTCGGCCAGATAGAAATCATATCGTGTGGTTGCGTCGGGATGGGGATCTGTCCCGCCATAGTTGGCGTCGATATAGGCTTGCCGTCCGTCGGACCAATCGCCGTTGCCCAGTAAGGGACATCCTCCGGTTGACTGGCAATCGTCGCCCGGAAGGCCCATCACACTTGTCGAGACTTGCGGGTCATTTGCGATGCACTGACCGCTGCTGGGTTGAAAGCTGCTCAGTACGTTGGGGGCGGCCGGATAAAGGGGATTGTTGACCAACCCTGTAGCTGCCCCGCCGAAGATGTCGAAACGCGTGTTCAAGGCAGAGTCGATTTCAAGATCGAGAAGATTGGTCGGCGCCGCAGCCTCCGTATCGGGGAAGCAACTGGCGCGGGGTCCTTCGGCGGCAATCTGGCACAGATCAAGTCCGAGGCCGCTCAACCCGTCACACAAGGCGTCCACTGCGGGGACAACTTCATTGACGGGCTGCAACATGGCTACGACCCCTGGAACAAGGGTTCCGGTCGATACGCTGACGTCCAGCGTCATTGAGGTGCCGATGCTGGCGTCGACATTGATGCCGGCGGCCGGCGCGCAGATCATCAATGGGGTGATATCGCACGCCTGTCTTTCAAATCCTGCAGTGGCGCGGGCCGCCACAGTGGCCGCGCCGTCTGTGTCCGTTCCGCTAAGTGCCGCAAAGGCTGCTCCGAAGATGGGGGAGACATCACGCGGCGTCACGTCGATGGTGACAAATCGTGCTTCGGTCGGATCGTTTGTGGGTGGTGTCGTGGCATCGGGGCGCGTGCTGTAAAACGTCAGCGTAAAGTCACCTCCATTTAGTGTGGACGCGCCATCGCCAAAGGACTGGCTGTCGGTGATCAGAAATTGGGCGGCCTCGGTTGCGCGCGCGATGGCGGTGGGCGACCTGTCCAGTTCTCCGGCGGCGGCGAGGGCCACATTATCTGCGAATGATTGCATTTCCGATTGGGTGGATGCAGCGCGCCCAAAATCAAAACTCAATGCGAGGACGCCAAAGAAGATGGCCATCATGACCGCGAAAAGCGCGAGGATTGATCCGTCTTCGTTGCCACGGAAATCAGAGAGTTTCTTCTGCATTTTCATTGGTCGTGTACCACGTCTTGTGACTGTGTGCCGCGACGCACGCGCACGGTTGTGAGGGCAGGTGCTGGGACCGCCACCGGCGCAGGTGCCGCTATGATTTCTTCTGTTTCACCCCAAATATCGTCGAGAGTGATTTCGGACAGGTCTTCGTCGGACAGTTGAATGTCATCATTGCGCAACGTCAGGCTCAACATGCCGACTTGCTGGGCCAGCACCAGCTTCTGGCTGTCCCTTTGGCCGACTTCAACAGTGACGGTTCGGGTGGCACGGGCGCGGCTGTCGTCGGCAGAAGTGTCAGCGGCCAGAACACGGATGTCTTGTAAAATTGTGCCCGTACGCAGGGTGCTGCCGCTCCCTTGGGTGAGGACAATATCGATGCGGTCGCCGGGGGTGACGAAGCCACCAACGGCAGTGGTTTCATCAACACGGATGGCCACCGCCCGTGTTCCGGGATTTAGCGACCGTCCGATGCTGACCGTTGCGCCGAAATCGGACACGGTGCTGGCGAGGATTAGATCGCCTGCCATGATTGTTTGCGTGGCCCTGCGCGGTGGGGTGCCATCTGCGCCCAGAAGCGCTGTTGTGCCGTCAAACGCCCCTTCTGGGGCGAGGTCTTTGGGCCAGGTTTGTGGCACCAATTGATCGCGGCTGATGGGGTCGCCAAAGGGTATATCCGTCGCCGCTGCGAGCAACGTGATGCTGTTTGATGCCTCCGCATCGGAGGCCGTCGCCGGTTGCGCATTCAACAGACCTTCGGCCACGTAAATCGACCCGATCGCAAAGATCAGTCCGGTCAACGAGAAAAGGATGGGTTTGAGGCGCATTGCTGGCTTTCCGGTTGGGTATTTTCGGGGAAGTTGGGGCCGCCCCCGCAGGTTTGAGGTCTACGGGAGCGTCAATTTGTTTGGGGGCGAGACTGCCGAAACCTTAGGATGGCAGGGCAGATCCAGCAGCGGTCATGGACCCGCCAACGTCGCCGGCCAATGTCACAAGCGCGCCGGCGCCCAGAGTGATTGCAAGGCCCAGCGCGATCCCGTACTCGACCAGAGTTGCGCCATCTTCGTCTGCGCGAAATGTCATCCATTTTGCCATGAGGTAGTGTGTCATTGTCGTTCTCCGTAGTTGTTTAAGTCGTGCTTCAAAGTTCGGTGTGAACCTTGCTGTGTGTCCTAAGGGTGCGGAATGCCCCGACGCGACGCATCATCCATTTGGATGAGGCTTGTCGCCGGAAAGCCGTCAAAAGTCGTGCTGCCCCAAAGTTGCCATTAAACGGTGATTTTCTTGGCGTAATCCCGTCAGGCCGCCGCCTTTTTCGAGGATTTTCGGCAACGGGACGTCGCGGCGCCAAAAAAGTTTCACCGTCACAAAAAATTAATTCTCGGGTGAAATTTCTCAAAAATACCTCCATTCCGGTGCGCGTATCAGGGTAAACACAAAGAAATCGTCCGCGCCGAGGGTCGAAATATGACGCGTGTCTTAAGAATTTCGGAATCGTGAGAAGGGAAAATGGAGACATTTGAACAGACATCCCCGGGCGCGGAGCATTTGATTCGGTTTATCAGTTCTCTCATTTGGGCATTGTCTGCACGCGGGGATATGGACCGCGCTGTGGCTGAGGTTGCCCTTCTGTGTTCCGCGCGCGAGGCCAGTTTCCTGCGCCTTGATCATCGGGTGTCTGCGGTTCGTGTTATTGCGGCACTTGATGAGGCCGCTGTTGATGAAGACGCCGCACGTGCGATCGGCCATCATCCGGCAGGCAAATTGACTGAGGTCACGTCAAGCCGTGGCACGCAATGGGGCATCGTGCTTGAGGAGGGCTACGCCCACACCGATTTATTGATGCTGACCTGCGGCACCTCTGGTTGGCTTCCTGCCTTGGCGGCGGAGCTGCCGCAGATCTGGAACGCGCGGCGAAAGGGGCTTGTGAGTGAAATCGTGGGCGAAGAGGGAACCCACGTTGCCATCCTAAGCCCCCGAAATCCTTATGCGTTGACCCCGTCCGAAAAGCAGATTTGCCACCTTCTGAGAGATGGTTTGTCCGCAAAAGACATGGCTGCGCGGTTGGATGTGTCGATGCCAACGGTCCGAACGCACCTGCGCAACATCTATGCTAAGACAGAACTGGACGGAATGGTGGCGGTTATGCATCGCCTGCATGCGGACGGCCTATAAACCTGCCTGTTTCATTGCAATAAGCCCTTGGCCGTTTCATCTTTTGGGCAGCCTTGGGAGGATGACATGAAGACCATTTTGGGTATTTTGCTGTGCGGGATCGCCGGTGGGGGCGTGGCGCAAAATCTCCCCGCGCCCGTAACCGATGACATCTATGCGCCTGTCGATCTGGCCGAGGCGGAGCTGGGGCAACTGCTGTTCTATGATGCGATCCTGTCGGGCAATCGCACCGTGTCTTGCGCCACGTGTCATCACCCTGATTTTGCCACCGCCGATGGCGTGTCGCTGTCCATCGGGGATGGCGGGATTGGCCTTGGGCCAGACCGGCGTGTTGATCCGGACAATCCGCCCGAAGAACGTATCCCGCGCAACGCACCAGCCTTGTTCAACCTTGGCGCAAAGGAATTTACGGTGATGTTTCACGATGGCCGCTTGGAGGCTGATGCGACCCATCCCAGCGGGCTGCGGACGCCAATGGACGCAGATATGGCCAATGGCTTTGCCTCGGTTTTGTCCGCGCAAACGATGTTTCCCGTTCTTAGTCGTGATGAGATGGCCGGGTCGTTTCGAGAAAACGACATCGCGCTGGCCGTGCGTCAGGGGCGGATCGGCGGGGCGGGTGGCGCGTGGGATTTGTTGTCGCGCCGCGTGGCAGCTGTGCCGGACTATGCCGCGCGGTTTGAAGCTGTCTATCCGCATATCAACGAACCGGATGATATCGCGTTTACCGATATCTCGAACGCGCTGGCAGTCTTTATGGCATGGGAGTGGCGGTCTGATACCTCCCCCTTTGATGGGCACCTAAGGGGCGATCTTTTGACGGGTGATGCGCTGGCAGGGCTTGATCTATTTTATGGCGACGCGGGCTGTTCGTCCTGTCACTCGGGGCCGTTCCAGACGGATTATCAGTTTTACGCCATGGGTGCGCCGCAGATCGGTCCGGGTAAATCCGCGACCTTTGAAAACCATTACCGTGATGAAGGCCGGTTTCGGGTGACCGGCGATCCCGCTGATCTTTATGCCTTTCGCACGCCATCTTTGCGCAATGTCGCGAAGACCGGGCCATGGGGGCATGCCGGCGCGCATGGCAATTTGACCGATTTCGTGCGCGATCACCTTGATCCGGTTGCGAGCCTTGCGCGGTATGATCGTGATCAGGTGGTGTGGCCTGATTTTGACGCGGTGGATTTTGCTGTGATGGATGATCCGGACCAAGTGGCGGCCATCGCGCAGGCAGTCACGGTGCCGCCCGTGTCCCTTTCTGACGTCGAAATTGCGCAGATCGTCGCGTTCCTCGACAGCTTGACGGACCCTGCCGCAATCAACGGACGATTGGGCATTCCACAGGCCGTGCCCAGCGGGCTGCCGTTGCCTTAGGGTTTCTCGATGGTGACAGTCTGATTGGCTGCGACGTCATGTGACGTTTCCGTCCCGTCGGGCCAGATCACCGAAATCGTGACATCTGTCTGCGCGCCCAATCCGAAATGGCGGGGCAATAGCTGTCCGCCCGCGTGGCCACCGCCGATGGTGTTTTGCTGGCTTTGCGCCCCGATGCGGATCACGGCACCGATGGCGTTAACATTCCCGCCCGTTTGGCGCAGCCTGATACCCAGCCAGTTGCCCGTGTCCGCTGTGACATTGCGATAGATCTCAAGCGGAGCGCGGCGGTTCGCGACGATCAGGTCAAGCCGCCCGTCGCCGTCAAAATCCGCCAAAGCCGCCCCGCGCGATCGATCGGTTGAGGCGACGCCGGCGCTTGCGGCATGTTCAACAAACCGACCATCTGGGCCTTGCATCAACAGGTTGTTGGGATCACGGGTCGCCATGCCGGGCATCTGGTCAACGTTGCCTTTGGCAATGAACAGATCGGCCCGCCCGTCATTGTCCACATCGGCAAATTCGGCGTGCCACCCTGTCGATGGGCGACCTTCGTCGCCGATGTGGGGGCGCTGGGCGTAGGACCCGATCTCATAGGGGGCGGCCTGATAGGTGCCGTCCGGTTGGGCCAGTTGCAGCAACTGATCCCCCATTGAGGTCAGCATGACCTCATCCCGCCCATCGCCGTTCAGATCACGGGATGCGATGCCCATCCCCCAGAGGGAGACATTTTGCCAACCATCGTCCGGCCCAAGAAAGCGCCGTTCGGTGATGTCCCACATCTGTTCGTATCCACCGCTGACATAGTAGTGCCGGTCGTTAGATAGCCGCAGGGTCGGGCGGCCACGGGCATCAAGGGCAGCAAGGATCGACAGAGGGCAAAAGCCGGGGGTCAGGTCGGTGCCGGTATATCCATCCGCAGTTGGCGTGAGCAGTTCGTTGTCATCGCACGCCTCGAACGGGCCCATTGGGTCGTCACGGTCGACGTAGTTGCCTATGGCCAAGGTCGGGCGGTTGCCCTCCCACCATGCGGTGAAGGCAGTCGACCAACGGTCATTTTGCGGCAGGCCCCACTGGGCGGTCGCATCGGTAAAGGTGCAATCAGGTCCGCCCTTCAGCGCAATATTTGCACCGGCCCGCAGCACGTAAAGGTCTGTATAGGCGTCGCCGTCCATGTTGATCGGGTAGGCCCCTGTGACGGCTGTGAGTGCGGGCAGACCTGCGTCTTCAAACGTGAAACCACCACGATTGAGGATTAGCTTTGCGGGTGTGCTGCCGCCCGCCGCAAAAATGTCGGGCAAGCTGTCGTTGTTGCAGTCAAAGACCGCGATGCCGCCGCCCACAAAATGTGTCCAGTCTCCGTCATAGACGTGATGGGGCAGGGCGGCGGAATGATCCTCAAACAGGGGATCGGCGGCCAAGGGTGCCGCCAACAGACAAAGGCAGGCCGCGCGGATCATGTGCTGCGTGCCTCTCCCCCGATAAGGGTGTCGGTCACATGGGACAAAGCAAGCGCACCTGCACCACGGGCCCAGACCAGATCCCCCCATGCATGGATCGCCACTTTGCAGGGTTTGCGACCTTCGTTGAGAGTGAGTTTTTGCATCTCATCCATCACCGTTTCCGCATAAAGGTAGTCGTACTGCATCCGCTCGCCCGACAGAATGATCAGCGCCGGATCGAAAAGCTGCACGACATTAGACAGGCCCAAGGACAGGTAGCGCCCCGCACGGCGGAAAATCGTCTCTGCGGCGGTGTGGCCGGATTTGGCTTGCTGAAACAGCATCTCAAGCATGTCTGCGGGGCGATTTGTGACCGCCATGTCCGGATCAAGCGCCGTGGCAGCTTCGCGGCTGAGGGCGTAATCCGCAAGATAGGCCTCAAGGCAACCGCGCTGGCCGCACCGACACAAAGCACCGTCCAGTTGCACTTTGGTATGGCCCAGTTCCAGACCCATCCCGTGGGCGCCGCGGTACAGGGTGTTGTTGAACACCAACCCCATGCCCACTCCGCTTTCGATCGTTACCACGGCGAAGTTCGACATGGTGCGCCCTTGGCCGAACCACAGCTCCGCCAAGGTCAGCATATTGGCATCGTTGTCCAAAACCATCGGTATGTTGAACCGTTCCGTAAAGGCTTGCGACAGGTTTTCATCGCTGGTGGACAGCAAGGACGACCAGACCACGCTGCCTGATCCGTGATCGACGATGCCGGGCAATCCGATGCCCACCGCAAGAATATCGTCTTCCGATTTGCCGCTGATGGCCAGGAGCTTGCGGATCAACGCCTCTGTCTCGTTCATCAACTGGTCCACGGGGCGGCGGGTTTCGTGGGACGTCAGGTCCGCATCCGCAATCAGGTTACCCGCAAAGTCGATCATCACAGCGGTGTGGCGTTTGAAGGCCAGTTTGATGCCAATCACAAACCCCGCATCCGGCACGACCTTAAGCGCCACGCGGGGCCGACCGCGCCCAGATTCGCGCGGGGTGCTTTCGACCTCTTCCAGCAGGCCCGAGGCAATCAGATCGGCGGTCAGTGTGGTGGCCGACCCCGGACTGATGTTGAGGGCTTTGGTGATGTCCGTTCGGGCCGCCTGACCGCGACCACGCACATATTCAAAGGCGTCCTGACGCAGTGACGTTCCCCCATCGCGACCACCGGCCAACAGTGGGCCGCAGCCCTCGGCGGGATCATGGGATGGGATTTGGGTCAGCACACCAGACATTTTTCAACCGCTGAATTAAAAATGCCGCACGTGCAGCATAATTGGACGAATTAGCCTCACGTTAGGGCTATTTTTCGGACTTGGCGACAAAAATTTGCAACTTTTGTAATTTTTATTTTGACAGCTAAAATAAATTGGAGGAGTTTAAGCGACATCGGGTCAAACGACTCGCTGCCGCTCGACTTTGGGCGGGGATAACTGGGAGGTTACCAATGAAAAAAATCTTTATGGCCGCCGCTTTGGCGGCGACTTCTTTGGGCACGACTGTGTATGCAGACGGTCACGGCGTAACGGTTGGCGTAAGCTGGTCGAATTTCCAAGAGGAACGCTGGAAAACTGACGAAGCAGCGATTGTTGCAGCCCTCGAAGCGGCTGGTGCGACCTATGTGTCTGCCGATGCGCAGTCGTCTTCGTCCAAGCAGCTGTCTGACGTCGAAAGCCTGATCGCACAGGGTGTGGATGCCCTGATCATTCTGGCACAAGACAGCGCCGCGATTGGCCCCGCTGTTGACGCCGCCGCCGCCGAAGGCATTCCGGTTGTGGGCTATGACCGTCTGATCGAAGACAGCCGTGCGTTCTACCTCACATTCGACAACGTCGAAGTGGGCCGCATGCAGGCGCGTGCCGTTCTGGCAGCACAGCCATCCGGCAACTACGTCATGATCAAGGGCTCCCCCACCGATCCAAACGCAGACTTCCTGCGTGGTGGTCAGCAGGAAATCCTGCAGGCAGCAATCGATGCCGGTGACATCACGATCGTTGACGAAGCCTATACCGATGGTTGGTTGCCTGCGAACGCACAGCGCAACATGGAACAGATCCTGACAGCCAACGACAACAATGTTGACGCTGTTGTGGCCTCCAACGACGGCACCGCCGGCGGTGTTGTGGCCGCTCTGACAGCGCAGGGCATGGAAGGCATTCCAGTGTCCGGTCAGGATGGCGATCACGCTGCACTGAACCGCGTTGCACTTGGCACACAGACCGTGTCCGTCTGGAAAGACGCACGTGAGCTGGGCGCAGCCGCTGGGTCCATCGCGGTTCAGCTTGCTGAAGCCGACGGTGACTTCTCTGCGGTTGAAGGTGTTATGGAATGGACGTCCCCTGCGGGCACCGACATGGCGGCCATCTTCTTGGCGCCTGTGCCTGTGACGGCTGACAACCTTAGCGTTGTGACAGATGCCGGTTGGATCGAAGTCGATGCACTGTGCCAGGGCGTGACCGACGGTCCCGCACCTTGTAACTAAGACGATCCCGTGGCCCGCCGCCCTAGCATGCGGGCCACGGATTTCTCGATTCCCTGAAAATTCGCTATTGTCACCGCAGGCCGTATCAATGCGCGCCTGAGCGGAGGAGCCATACCCCATGTCCGATCAAACGGCACATGCCCCAAAGACCCAGACCAAACGCAGCTTTTTCCAGGAGCTTGAGCTTGATACGCGCCTTCTGGGCATGATCGGCGCATTCATTCTGGTCGCTTTGGTATTCAACATCCTGACCGAGGGGCGCTTTTTGACGCCGCGCAATATTTTCAACCTTACGATCCAGACCGTGAGCGTCGCCATCATGGCGACTGGCATGGTGTTCGTGATTGTCACCCGCCATATCGACCTGAGCGTCGGCGCAGTGCTGGCGACCAGTTCGGCCTTTATGGCCATGTTGCAAGTCCGCTGGCTGCCCGAGATGCTGGAGCTTGGCCATTGGGCGATCCCGTGGATCACCATCGCGGGTGGTTTGATCATCGGCGCGCTGATCGGGGCTTTCAACGGCTGGATGATCGGGTATCTGAGCATCCCCGCCTTCATCGTCACCTTGGGCGGGTTTCTCGTCTGGCGCAACGTGGGCTGGTACATGACCGAAGGTCAAACCATCGGGCCGCTGAATGAAACGTTCAAGACCTTCGGAGGGATCAGTGGCACCTTGGGTGGGCCCGTCAGCTGGATGGTCGGCATCATCGCCATGATCGCAACGGCAGTTCTGATCTTCAACAGCCGCCGTGTGAAGACCAAGCATGGCTTCAACGTAAAACCAATGTGGGCAGAAGTGTCCTTGGTTGCGATCTGCGTGGCGGCGATCGCGGGGTTCATCGGTATCCTCACCAGCTACACCGTGCCGGAGCGCGTGGTTGCCCGTGATCCAAGCCGTTTTGGATGTGAAGTCGCAGAAGGCTGCACGCCGGTCTACGGCCTGCCGATTTCGGTCTTGTTGTTGATTGCCGTGGCCGCTGCCATGACAATCATCGCGCAGAAAACACGGCTGGGTCGCTACATCTTTGCCACCGGCGGTAACCCGGATGCGGCGGAATTGTCGGGCATCAACACGCGGATGTTGACTGTTAAAATCTTCACCCTGATGGGCATTCTGTGTGGTCTTGCTGCCTTGGTCGCTTCGGCCCGTTTGGCCAACCACACCAATGACATCGGCACCTTGGACGAACTGCGCGTCATCGCGGCAGCGGTTATCGGAGGCACAGCATTGTCGGGTGGTCTGGGCACGATCTATGGCGCGATTTTGGGCGCGCTGATCATGCAGTCGCTGCAATCGGGCATGGCCATGGTGGGTGTGGATGCGCCGCTCCAAAACCTTGTGGTGGGTGCCGTTCTGGTCCTCGCCGTCTTTATCGACATTCAGTACCGCAAACGTGTGGGGGCGAAATGATGCAGGTATCCCCGAAGCGATACTTTACCTTTGAAACCGCGCCTTTGGCGCGACACCGCAAACGTGTGGGGGCAAAATAATGGCACCTTTGGTTGAAATGAAAAACGTCTCTATCGCGTTTGGTGGGGTGCAGGCGGTCGACAACGTGTCGATCAGTTTGGACGCCGGTGAGGTTGTGGGCCTGTTGGGCCACAACGGGGCGGGCAAGTCGACACTGATCAAGATGCTGTCTGGGGCCTACAAGATGGACAGTGGTGAAATCTTTATCAACGGCGAAAAGGCGGTGATTTCATCGCCCCGTGACGCCCGCGACCACAACATCGAAACGATCTACCAGACGCTGGCTTTGGCCGACAATCTGGATGCTGCGTCGAACCTCTTTTTGGGGCGTGAGATCACAAATGCCTTCGGCTTTGTGGATGACGACCGGATGGAGGCCGAAACCCGCAAGATCATGGCGCGGCTGAACCCGAATTTCAAAAAGCTCAAAGAACCGGTGTCCGCGCTGTCTGGTGGGCAACGGCAGTCCGTGGCGATTGCCCGCGCAGTCTATTTCAACGCCAAAATCCTGATCATGGATGAACCGACAGCGGCGTTGGGGGTGCATGAAACCGCCATGGTGGCCGAACTTATTCAGGAGTTGAAAAAGCAAGGTCTGGGGATTTTCCTGATTTCCCACGACACGCGTGAGATGATGGAATTGTGCGACCGTGTGGCAGTGATGAAAAATGGCCAGATGGTCGGCGCCGAACGTGTTGAAGACGTGACCGAGGATGACATCCTGTCGATGATCATTCTGGGCAAAAACCCCAAGGCCGCCGCCTGATGTATATCGGTCTTGATCTTGGGACGTCGTCCCTCAAGGCGATTGCGGTCGATGAGGCGCAGAGGCTGGTGGCGGAATATTCCGTTCCGCTGACGGTGCAGCGTCCTCATGATGGCTGGTCCGAACAGGACCCCCAATCGTGGTGTGACGCCACGATTGAGGCTTTGCGCGCCTTGGCGGGGAAGGTCGATTTGTCAGGCCTGCGCGGGATCGGGCTGGGCGGTCACATGCATGGCGCCACATTGGTGGGTGCCGATGACGCGCCGCTGCGGCCCTGTATGCTTTGGAACGACACGCGGTCGGCCAAACAGGCGGCGGCCATGGACGCCGATGCGCGGTTTCGCAATCTGACCGGCAACATCGTCTTTCCGGGCTTTACCGCGCCCAAGGTCGACTGGGTGCGCGAAAACGAACCCGACGTGTTCGAAAAGATCGCCAAGGTTTTGTTGCCCAAGGATTACCTGCGCCTGTTCCTGACCGGCGAACATGTGTCCGAGATGTCGGATGCCGCTGGTACGTCGTGGCTTGATACCGGTGCGCGGGACTGGTCGGATGACCTGCTCGCGGCCTGTCATTTGTCTCGCGATCAGATGCCTGCCTTGGTCGAAGGGTCCGCCGTGTCCGGTCAGCTGCGCGCTGATTTGGCGGCGGCTTTGGGTCTGCCGCGCTGCGTGATCGCGGGCGGTGCGGGCGACAATGCGGCTGCGGCCATCGGTGCAGGCGTGGTGCGGGACGGGACGGGGTTCGTGTCGCTGGGCACCTCTGGCGTTTTGTTTGCCGCCAACGCGGGCTACCGGCCCGATCCCGCGACCGCCGTTCATACGTTTTGCCACGCCGTGCCAGATACGTGGCACCAGATGGGCGTCATTCTGGCAGCCACCGACGCGCTGAACTGGTTGGCGCAGTTGACCGGCCAATCGGCGGTGGCCCTGACGCAGGACTTGGGCGATGTGACGGCCCCGTCGCGCACCTTGTTTCTGCCTTATCTGGGTGGCGAACGTACACCCCACAACAATGCGGCCATCCGCGGGCAATTCTTGCATCTGGATCACGCAACCGACGCGAAAGAGGCCGCCCGCGCAGTTCTTCAGGGCGTGTGCTACGCTTTTGCCGATTGCCGCGATGCGCTGGCCGCGACCGGCACGACATTGCCACGCGCTTTGGCGATGGGGGGCGGTGCGAAATCCGATCACTGGCTTGAAATGATGGCAACGACATTGGGCTTTCCCCTGGACGTGCCTGAGGCGGGTGATTTTGGCGCGGCCTTGGGGGCTGCGCGCTTGGGCATGATGGCTGCCGGTGCCAGTACAGACATCGCGACACAACCGCCTTTGGCAAAAACGATCGCCCCGAACACAGACCTGAGTGCAGCCATGGCCGACGGTCATGGCCGTTACACACAGGCATATTCAATATTGAAGGATCTTTGATCATGACTGACTTTTTCAACGGCATTCCGAAGATCGCCTATGAAGGGCCTGACAGCACCAATGAATTTGCGTTCCGGCACTACAATCCGGACGAAATGGTCATGGGCAAAACCCTCAAGGATCATCTGCGCTTTGCGGCGGCCTATTGGCATTCCTTCGCGTGGCCCGGTGGTGATCCGTTCGGCGGCCAGACCTTTGATCGGCCATGGTTTGGCGACACGATGGATTTGGCCCGCCTGAAAGCAGATGTGGCGTTTGAGATGTTCGATATCTTGGATGTGCCGTATTTCTGTTTCCACGATGCCGATGTCCGCCCAGAGGGTGCGGATTTCGCGGAAAATACCGCCCGTCTGGAAGAGATCGTCGATTACTTCGGTGAAAAGATGGACGCCAGCGGCATGAAGCTGTTGTGGGGGACTGCGAACCTGTTTTCGCACCGTCGTTTCATGGGCGGTGCGGCCACGAACCCCGACCCTGAGGTTTTCGCCTTTTCTGCCGCGACCATCAAAACCTGCATGGATGCCACCATGAAGCTGGGTGGCGAAAACTACGTGTTGTGGGGGGGGCGCGAAGGTTATGAAACCCTGCTGAACACAGACATGGGCCGCGAACGTGCGCAGGCGGGGGCCATGTTGCAGATGGTGGTCGACTACAAACACAAGATTGGTTTCAAGGGGGCGATATTGATCGAACCCAAACCGCAGGAGCCCACGAAGCACCAGTACGACTACGATGTCGCCACGGTCTATGGCTTCCTGAAGGACTTCGGCCTTGAAGGCGAAGTGCAGATGAACATCGAACAGGGCCACGCCATTTTGGCCGGTCACACCTTTGAACATGAATTGGCCATGGCGCGGGAATTGGGGATCTTCGGGTCCATCGACATGAACCGCAACGATTACCAATCCGGTTGGGACACGGACCAGTTCCCCAACAACGTCCCCGAAATGGCGCTGGCCTATCTTGAGGTCCTCAAGGCGGGCGGCTTTACCACCGGTGGCACCAACTTTGACGCCAAACTGCGGCGTCAGTCGCTGGACCCAGAAGAT
This sequence comes from Pseudooctadecabacter sp., assembly GCF_965657175.1. Lineage (GTDB taxonomy): Bacteria > Pseudomonadota > Alphaproteobacteria > Rhodobacterales > Rhodobacteraceae > Octadecabacter. Next base: position 56,354 of record NZ_CBFHNH010000004.1, read on the forward strand.
TTGATCCTTGCCCATGTGGGCGGCATGGATGCCTGTGCGGCTGGTTTGAAAGCGGCGGCTGCGATCCTTGAAGACGGTGGCCTCGAAGGGGCGCGTCAGGATCGCTACGCGGGCTGGGACAGCGCGTTTGGCAAGGGGCTGATGTCGTCTGACCTTGAAACGATCGAAGCGCAGGTGCGCAAGGATGGCATTAATCCTGAACCACGGTCGGGCCGTCAGGAACGGTTGGAAAATCTGGTGAATCGGTTCGTCTGATCAGTCAATCCAGACGTTTATTTCAAACGGTTGCAGCTTTCGCTGCGGCCGTTTTTCGTTGCGGGTGTCTAGGCAATTTGCTGATTGACGGATTTCGTATTCAATTTGTATACATTGAGTATAAGGAATCGTCATGGCCAAACAAAACAAAAGCCGCTGCGCATCCGATCTGCGCGCGCGCATCCTCACCTTGGACATCGCACCGGGGGCCGATCTTGATGAAGTGACCTTGGCCGAAGAATACGGCATGTCCCGCACGCCACTGCGCGAAGTGTTGCACCGGCTGGCGGGGGGCGGGTTTGTCAGGCTCGAAGAAAATCGCGGCGCAAAAGTCACGTCGATGGATTTTGCCACCATGCGCGTTTTCTTTCAGACGGCTCCGCTGATCTATTGTTCCATCGTGCGGCAGGCCGCTGAAAACCGGACGTCCGAACAATTGGGTGACCTGAGGGACATTCAAGCCCGATTTGCCGCCGCCGCCCGCGCGGGCGACGCCCGCAAGGCGGGTTTGTTGAACCACGATTTTCACGAAAAGATCGGTGACATGGCGCAAAACCCCTATCTGTTTGCCGGTCTCAAACGGATGCTGGTCGACCACACGCGCTTGGGTCAGACGTTTTTTGCGCCCCAATCCCAAGCCGATAAAACCCGCGTCGAAAAGGCGATTGAACAGCATGATGCGATGATTTCGGCCCTAGATGCGCGTGAGGCGGGTTTGGCCACTGACCTGACCTTGCAGCATTGGGATTTGTCCCGTGACCAGTTTGAAAAATACGTCCGGCCCGATCCGCTGCCGCTGGATGTTTTGTCCATGAAAGACCACCGCAATGCAGTTTGAAGGTATCTATACGCCCCTCGTGACGCCCTATCACGACGACTTTTCTGTCAATGAAACCGCCCTCGCGCAGACCGTTGATCATCTGGTCGCAGCCGGTGTGCACGGGATTATCGTCGCCGGATCGACGGGCGAATATTACGCCCAGACCGAAGACGAACGGGTCTGGATGATGAACCACTGTGCCGAATTGATCGCGGGCCGTGTGCCCATGATTGTCGGCACGGGGGCCATCCGCACCGAAGACAGCGTGCGCTTTGCACAAGCGGCAAAGGCCGCCGGTGCGGATGCCTTGTTGGTGGCCACGCCGCCCTATGCCTACCCCACAGGGCGCGAAATTGCGCTGCATGCTTTGGCGGTGGACCGTGCGGCGAACCTGCCGGTGATGCTGTACAATTACCCCGGTCGCATGTCTGTCAATATGGACGAAGACACGTTGGACCGGCTGGGACGGTCGCCCAATTTCTGCGCCATCAAGGAAAGCAGCGGCGACATCAACCGCCTGCACATGTTGGCGCGTGACTACCCCCATATCGCGTTGTCCTGCGGCATGGACGACCAAGCGCTTGAGTTCTTTGCATGGGGCGCGCGGTCTTGGGTCTGTGCGGGGTCCAACTTTGCCCCCGAAGCGCATATCGCGCTCTATCAGGCCTGCGCGGTCGAGGGCGATTTCACCAAAGGCCGCGCGATCATGTCCGCCATGCTGCCATTGATGAGCGTGCTGGAACAGGGCGGCAAGTTCGTCCAATGCATCAAATACGGGCTGACGTTGCGCGGGATTGATGCGGGGCCGCCGCGCAAGCCGCTGCAACCTCTCAATAAAGACGACAAGCGCCAGTTGGCCGAAGTCATCCGCACCATGAACACCACAATTTCCAGCATCACCGGAGACGCACCATGAGCGATCTTTTGACCAAAGCCGAATATCAGGCCATCGCCCGTGACCTTGATCTGCCGCGCACCGCGTACATAGACGGCAAGTATCGCGCAGGCAGTGGCAAGGTGTTCGCGACCGTGAACCCCGCAACGGGCGAAGAACTGACCCAGATTTCAGGCTGCAACGCCGAGGATGTTGATTTCGCTGTCAGCAAAGCGCGTGAAGCCTTTGATCAGGGTCAGTGGTCGAAGCTCCATCCGTCTGACCGTAAAGATGTGCTGATCCGGCTGTGCAAACTAATAACCCGCAACCGTCGCGAACTGGCGGTGATGGAAAGCATCGACAGCGGCAAACCGATCCTTGATTGCGAGACGATTGACGTGCCCGAGACGATCCATTGCATCAAATGGCACGCCGAGGCGGTCGACAAGATTTACGACCAGACCGCCCCCACAGGGGATGACGCGATGTCGATGATTGTGCGCGAACCGATCGGCGTCGTGGGCGCTGTGCTGCCGTGGAATTTCCCGCTGATGATGCTTGCGTGGAAAATCGGGCCTGCCCTTGCGGCGGGCTGTTCGGTCATTGTGAAACCGGCCGAGCAGACGTCGCTGACGGCGTTGCGCGTGGCTGAACTTGCCCATGAAGCGGGCGTGCCGCGCGGTGTGTTGCAGGTGCTTCCCGGTGACGGTCCGGACGTGGGCGAACCTTTGGGTCTGCACATGGATGTCGACATGATCAGCTTCACCGGATCGACCGAGACGGGCAAACGGTTCTTGCGCTATGCGGCTGACAGCAACCTCAAAAAGGTCGTGCTGGAATGTGGGGGCAAGAACCCTGCTGTCGTGTTTGAGGACGCTGAGAACCTCGATAATGTGGCAGAACACGTGGTCAATGCCGCGTTTTGGAACGCTGGGCAAAACTGTTCGGCCACGTCGCGTTTGATCGTGCACTCTTCTGTGAAGTCCGACCTGATGGAGAAGATCGAGGCGCGGTTGCGCGATTGGAAAACGGGTGATCCGCTCGACCCGGGCACCCATATTGGGGCGCTGATTGATGGTGAACACTGCGCCAAAGTGCGCAGCTATTTGGACAAGGGCGATGGCGGTGAAGGGCCGTTTGTCAGCCCGGTGATTTATCACGTCTCCACGGACGACCCCAAAGCCGCAGATGAAATCTTCGGCCCCGTCTTGTGTGTGATTGAGGTCGCGAGCAACGACGAAGCCATCCAAATCGCCAACCAGACCCAATACGGTCTGGCCGCCAGCGTGTTCACCGCCAACACCCGCAGCGCCATTCGTGCCGCGCGCGATATCAAGGCGGGGACCGTGACGGTGAACTGTTATGGCGAAGGCGATATTTCGACCCCCTTTGGGGGCTATAAACAATCCGGCTTTGGGGGGCGCGACAATGGGGTGCATGCCCATGACCAGTTCACGGAACTCAAGACAATTTGGATTGATCTGACCGATCCATCCGAAGGGGACAACGTCGGATGAGTGTGGACGCCGTTGGCACCACCCGTCGGGGGCGCGGCGCACGCAAGGCACTGCGCCAGACGCGTGATGTGACAATGCTGCCCGCGCTGAAACGCGGCATTCCTTTGATGGAACCGATGAGCGCGGAACAGGTCGAGAAGATCGATGCGGCCTCAATGGCCATTCTTGAAGACGTGGGCGTTGTGTTTCGTGATCCGATCGCTTTGGAGGATTGGCGGCGTGCTGGCGCGGATGTGCGCGGCGAAACCGTGCATCTGGATCGCGGGCTGGTGCGCGAATTGATCGCCTCAATCCCCGCGACCTTCACCTATCACGCGCGCAATCCGGCCCATAATCTGCCCTTTGGCAAGGACCACGCGATCTTTGTGCCGATGACCGGCGCGCCCTATTTGCGCGACATGAACGACGAACGCCGCAATCCCACGCTTGAGGATTTGGCGAATTTTCACAAGCTAAGCCAAATGCTCCCCGCGATGCATTCCAGCGCTCATCATATCGTGGAACCCTATGATCACCCGATCAGCCAGCGGCATCTGCGTATCACCTATTCGTCGATGAAACATTCGGACAAGACGTTCATGGGGATGACGACCAGCCCCCGCAATGCCGAAGACGTGCTTGAGATGTGCGCGATCCTGTTCGGGCGTGAATTTATGATGACGCACCCTGTGGTGACGGGGAACTGCAACGGAAACTCGCCGCTTGTCTGGGATGAAACCATGCTGGGCGCGATGCGGGCCTTTGCGCGATATAACCAGCCTGTGCTGTGTTCCCCGTTCGTGTTGGGCGGGGCGAATACGCCTGCGGGCGTGGCACCAACAGTGGCGCAGTTGAACGCCGAAGCGCTGAGCGCGCTGGCCTATACGCAGGTCGTCCAAAAGGGCACGCCCGCGATCTATGGGCACTACTTGTCCACCGTGTCGATGAAGTCCGGCGCGCCGATGGCGGGCACGCCTGAAATCAGTTTGATGAACATGATGATCGGGCAAATGGCGCGGTTTTACGACGTGCCTTGGCGGACATCGAACACCCTTGGCGGGGCCAAGACGTTTGACGCACAGGCGGGATATGAAAGCGCCAGTACGATGATGGCTGCCTTGGTGTCCGGGGCCAATTACATATGGCATTCTGCCGGTTGGAACGAGGCGGGGATGCATTGTTCCATGGCCAAGTTTGTTGTCGACGCCGAACAATGCGCCATGGGGCACCGCATGGCGTCCGGTATCAATTGGGACGATTTTGATGAGGCGTTGCAGGCCGTCCGCGATGTCGGGCCGGGCGGCCACTACCTTGGCCATCCGCATACGTTGGAGAACTTCCAAAAGGCGTTTTTCATGCCTGAGATGTTTGACAATAACTCGATCGAACAATGGCAGGCGGAAGGTGCGGTTGAGATCAATGAACGCGCGCTGACCCGTGTCCGCACGCTGCTGGATGAATATGTTGAACCCACGTTGGATGCCGGTGTGAACGAGGCGCTGCTGGATTACATAGCACGGCGGGAACGTGAGATTCCGGCGGCGGATGCCCTCAACCAGGATCAGTGATGTGACGCGGATTGCAGTCACCAAAAAGCCTGTCGATCCGGGGCCTGCGGCGTGGAATGATCTGTTGCCCGCGCGCGACCCCGTGCGGGTGGTTGATGAGGACACCACCGCCGATTGGGTGGTGATCGGCGCAGGCTTCGCTGGGTTGGCCGCAGCGCGGCGGCTGTCGCAACAGTGTGGATCGGATAAGATTGTGGTGCTGGATGCTTGCCGCGTGGCCGAAGGACCGGCAGGCCGCAATTCGGGGTTTATGATCGATCTGCCCCATGATCTGTCGTCCTCGGACTACGGCGGCGCGTTGGACAAAGACGTGACGCTGACAGCCGACAACCGCCATGCCATCGATTTCGCAGCGACGATGGCGCAGGATTTCGGCATGGGGCCAGACGTCTTTGCGCGTACTGGCAAAATCAATGCGGCAGCCACCGCAAGGGGCGATGCCCATAACCGCGAATACGCAGCCCATCTGATGGCCATGGGGGAGCCGTTTGAGGTGCTGGACAGCGCCCAGATGAAAGAGCGTACGGGGATATCATACTACCGCAGCGGTTTGTTCACCGCAGGCACCGCGATCATCCAGCCAGCGGCTTTTGTGCGGGGTGCTGCGGCGGGGCTGTCATCCAACCGCGTGCAGATTTTTGAAAACAGCCCTGTCACCGGATTGACCCACGACGGGGATTGGGTCGTGCATACCGCAGGTGGGAATGTCCGCGCGCCCAAGGTGATTTTGGCCGTGAACGGGCACCTGAACAGTTTCGGATTTCTCAAGAACCGGTTGATGCATGTGTTCACCTATGCGTCGATGACGCAGCCCCTGACGCCGCAGCAAAGCGCGCGTCTTGGCGGGGCTGCGACATGGGGCGTGACACCGGCCGATCCGATGGGGACGACCGTGCGGCGGATCACCAGCCCGCAGGGGGACCGCATTTTGATCCGCAACCGATTCACCTTTGATCCCAGCATGGAGGTCAGTGACCAACGCATTCGCAGCGTGGCCCAAGATCACGACCGCGCCTTCAAGGCGCGCTTTCCCATGTTGGGCGGTGTTGGGATGCAATACCGTTGGGGTGGACGGCTTTGTCTGAGCCGCAACAACGTCAGCGTCGTGACCGAACTTGAAGACGGGCTTTATGCGGCGTGCTGCCAAAACGGGCTGGGAACGACGCGTGGGACTTTGTCGGGCATCTTGGCGGCTGAGCTTGCGACAGGCACAGGGTCCGACCGTTTGGACCGCGCCCTTGCCGCCCCTGCGCCTGTGCTGTTGCCCCCCCGTTTTATTGCAAAACCAGCGGCCAATGCGGTGTTGAAATGGCAAGAACGCAAGGCCGGGGCGGACCTTTAGGACGGTCGCCATCCGGCCCCTGCCCAAGACGTTCCATCAAGCCAGCAAAGACCGCGCGGCATCAGGCCCCAAAACCTCCGGCCGGTCACAGCGGGTGGAAAGAGTGATGACGCGGCCTGTTTCACCGGCCTCAAGAATGGCGGTCAAAACGTCGATCACATGGGTGGCGAAGGCATCGTTGCACCGGTGGGGCCGGTCTTGGGCAATGGCCAAGGCCATGTCTGCCAATCCCGCGCCGCGATAGTTCGCTTTGCCCGCGTCAACGTTGGGCACGCCAAGGGGATGATCCCATGTCCTGGCCTGCGACGCCTCACCGCGCGGTGTGAGTGTGATGTCTCCACCAAAGAAATTCGGGTCCGGCAGGTCCATGGTGCCGGTGGCCCCGTAAAGTTCCATCATCGGATGGTTGCTGGATTGCACGTCCCAGCTGGACAGCAAGGTAATGATCGCGCCGCTTTCGAACTTCATCACCGCGTGGACTGTTGTCGGGGTTTCGACGGGGACGGCCTCACCATTGCGGGGGCCATTGCCGATGGTGCGTGTGGTCTGGGCCATGCCGGTCATGCTGGTGACTTGGGCGACGGGACCCAATAGTTGAACCAGATTGCACAGGTAATAGGGGCCCATATCCAGAACGGGACCGCCGCCTTTTTGAAAGAAAAAGTCGGGGTGGGGGTGCCAGCTTTCCATGCCTGCCGACATGATGACAGCCGCGCCTGAGGTTACGTCGCCAATGGCGCCATCATCGATCAAGGTGCGGGCCAATTGGTGGCTGCCCCCCATGAAGGTATCCGGCGCGGACCCGATGCGCAGGCCCTTGGCTTGGGCAAGGTCGCCCAGCTCCTGCGCTTCGCCCAAGGTGAGGACGAACGGCTTTTCCGAGTAGACGTGTTTGCCCGCCTCAAGGATCGCGCGGGACACGGACACATGGGCGGCAGGGATCGTCAGGTTGATGACAAGGTCGATGTCGTTTGCGGCCAGCAGATCATCCACGGTCTGCGCCCGTACGTCGAATTTGGCCGCCTGCGCATGGGCCATATCCATGTTGATGTCCGCAACCGCCACAATTTCGTAGCTACGAAATAAGGGGGCGAGGGTCAGATACGCGGTTGAGATATTGCCGCATCCGATGATGCCAACGCGCAAATGGTCAGTCATGTGTGGCCCCCCAAAGCGTGTCAAACGCCGCAGCGGATGCTGCAGCAAAAGCCAAGGGGTCTGCGGGTTTGTCGTGTTCCAACGCATAGATCAGGTCGGGTGAGGCGTCTTTGCAGGCTTGCAATAAGGCGGCCCAGTTCACGGTGCCTGCCCCCAAATCGGCCCAGCCATCCTGATCCAGATTGGTCCCTTGGGCGGCGATGTCTTTGACGTGGACCGCAGACAGCCGGTCACCGTATTTCTTCACATAGGCCAAAGGGTCACGGCCCGCGCGTACGATCCACGCCAGATCAGCCTCCCACACGATGTCGGGCGCTGAGGTCAGCAGGATATCCATGGGCACGCGGCCATCGTCGAGGGGCGCAAATTCGAAGTCGTGATTGTGCCAGCCAAAGGTGATGCCACGGTCTGCAAACCTGCGCGCCGCCGTGTTCAAACGGTCCGCCAAAGCAGTCCAGCCGGCGGCGGTGTCGGGGCGGTGTTCTGGCGCAAGGAAGGGCGCAAAGACCCGGCGGATGCCAAGGGTGGTCACCCGTTTCATGGTGGCGTCGAAATCAGCCTCAATATCGTCCAGCGCCACGTGGCCCGATGGCATGGACACGCCGTGCCGATCCATGGCGATGCGGTAGTCATCAGGGTTTTGATATACTCCGCCGTAGCCTTCGACGGTCGTGATCCCAAGCGTTGGAAGTTCGGCCAAAAGGACAATCTGATCGTGAAAATCGCGCATGGAATAAAGTTGCAGGGCGGGGGTCATCGGCTGTGCTCCAATCTCAGGCGGTGTGGTCAAGGGGCTTACAAAAGTCAGTGGTTGGTGTCTTCCATCGCGGCGGCCGTGCCTTGCGATGGCGGATGCGTGGCAGGGCTCGGAAAGCTCAAAATCACCTCAAAGATTTCGGCATGCCGCGCCAGTTTGATGCCGCCACCGAAGGCATCTGCAACTGCGGCGGCGATGGGCAGACCCAGCCCTGATCCCGCGCTGGGCCCGACCTGACTGAACCGCCCGAGAGCGGTTTCGAAATCTTGCGGGTTGATGCCTTTGCCATCGTCGCGAACGGTGATGTTCAACCCTTCTGGGGTGGCCATGGTGGACAATTCAACGCGGCTGAGGTCCGGACCGCCATGCAAAAATGCGTTGTTGATGAGGTTGAGGACCGCCTGTTCGAACATCACAGGATCACCGGTCAGCCTGTGGGATGTAGGTGTGCCTTGGTAGATGAATTCAGCAGCCTCGCGCCGCGATTGGGTCGAAATCTTGGCTGCGACCTCGTCCAGAATGTCATGCGGGCTAAAGGTGACGCGGTTTTCCAGCGCCGCGTGCGCCTGCGCCCGTTCCAACGTCAGAAGATTGTTGGCAAGCTGTCCTGCGTCCCGCGCTGCCTCAATCAGATCGGCTGAGCGAGCGTTCGCGGTCTCAATCGTTTTGGCGCTGGATACGGATTCCGCAAGGCTGAGGACACCCGCAATCGGGTTTCGAAGCTGGTGTGCAGCGTCCGAGATAAAGGCGTTCTTGGCCTCAAGCGTGTGGGACAATTCCCCGACCAGATTGTTGAACCGCCCCACGATGCCGGTGACCTCCTGCGGGATGCGACGTTTGATGGGTGACAAATCCGACGAGGACCGACTGGCGATTGCATCCTCGAGGTCAACCAAAGGTGCCAGCCCCCGTTCAACACCGAACCACACGATCACGGCCAATGCGCCGATCATGGACGCGATGATCAAGAACACCGGTCCAGTCCGTGTGCGCACAAAACCGTCCCGTACAGAGGTGTTTTGCCAGACGGTGAAGGTGAACAACCCCGTCAGCCCGTCCATCGTTGTGCTTTGTGAGAACCGCAAGGCCCGCACGGGCGCGCCTTGATAGTTGGCATCATAGTAGGTTTGGGTGGCGTCCAATGGCACCTGTTCTGGCGGGACGGGCGGTGTCGCGTAGCCGGTCACAAAGACGCCATCGGGGGCATAGACGTGATAAAACACGGCCCCGCCCGATGTGTCGCGCAAAAGATCGCGGGTTTCCTCGCTCAACGCATCGCCACCTGACACGGCTGTGTCGCGTGAAATCGCGAGGGCTGTCGACAAGAGGGACCGGTCAAACCGTTCGGCGGCGGTGGCCTGCGCATCGAAATAGGCCCACGCCCCGATGATGGCCGCGATCAGGATCAGCGGCAGCAAGATCACAAGGGTCAGACGCCCCCGCAGGGACAGGCTTTGGTTCATGGGGCCGCCTGCATCAGATAGCCAAGCCCGCGTTTTACGACGATCTGCACTCCGTAGGGTTGGATGCGTTTGCGCAAACGTGAGACATAGACCTCAACCACGGGTTCATCGACGTCGGCACCGGTGCCATACAGACTGTCCAGCAAAAGCTGTTTGGACACGATCCGCCCTTCTGCAAGAAACAGCCGTTCGAACAGCGCGACCTCACGACGTGGGATTTCTAGCGGGCCATCTGGCCCCTCGACCATCCGGGCCGTCTGATCAAAGCGCAGCGCGCCAAGGTCGCTACTTTTGGGTGTCCGTTCCGTCACACGTCGGGACAGCGCACGGATCCGGGCACCAAATTCGGCCATTTCGAAGGGTTTGCTTAGGTAGTCATCAGCACCAGCATCAAGGCCTGTGATCTTGTCTTCGGTTTCTGCCCGCGCGGTCAGCAACAAAACAGGCCGGTTGTCGTTACGCGCACGCATCTGGCGCAGCACATAAAGCCCATCGCGTTCGGGCAGGTTGATGTCCAGCACCACCAGATCGGCGGTGTCGGTTCGCAAAAAGGCATCGGCCTCCGCCCCGTTGTGCAGAACGTCCACCGCATGACCCATGTCTTGCAAGTAAGAGCGAATGCCCTTGGCGACAGAGATATTGTCCTCAACGACAACGATATGCACGACGTCCCCCGAAATTTGCCCGATGCAAGGTTCATGCAAGGATGGCACTGCAACGTCACTTCATCAAGGAGCCTTAGAGAGGCTTTTCGATTCTAAATTCAGGGCCGTGCAGGTCCTTCTGGGAGGAAAACATATGCTTAAGAAAACACTTGGCGCCTTGGCGCTGACGTCTGCTTTGGTGGCCACGCAAAGTGCCGCTGACGGACACCAGATCGATCTGTCCGGCAAGACCGTCGAATGGATCATCCCGTTCTCCGAGACAGGCGGTTCCGCCAAATGGGCGAATTTCTACGCGCCATTGTTGTCCGAGGCACTGCCCGGCAACCCTACTGTGGTCGTCACCTTTAACCCGGGGGCTGGGTCCACCAAAGGCGCGAACGCGTTTCAGGAAATGGAATACGAAGACGGCACCACGATCTTCGGATCGTCCGGGTCTACTCAGTTCCCCTACCTTCTGAGCGATCCGCGCGTGCGCTATGAATACAGCGACTGGAACGTGGTTCTGGCGTCCGGCACCGGCGGCGTGGCGTATCTGCCATCCGATCTGGCCGGTCAACTGGGCGACGGCGGCGACGCGGCCCCACTGGCGGGCGAAGATTTCATCTATGGCTCGCAGGGTGCGACACGTCTTGACCTCGTGCCGCTGTTGGCATGGGAAATGCTGGGTCTTCAGGTTGAACCTGTTTTCGGCATCGAAGGCCGTGGTGATGGCCGTCTGATGTTTGAACGTGGCGAAGCCAACATCGACTATCAGACGTCCTCGTCCTACCTGTCCGGCGTGACGCCTCTGGTTGAAGCTGGCACCGCTGTGCCGTGCTTCTCCTTTGGTGCGCTGGATGCGGACGGCAACATCGTGCGTGACCCCACGTTCCCCGACATGCCGACCTTTAAGGAAGTCTGCGAAGCCACCGACGGTTGTGAAACCGAAGGCGAGCAGTGGGACGCATGGAAGGCCTTCTTCGTGGCGGGCTTCCCCGCGCAAAAGATGGTGTTCCTGCCCGCAGGCGCGCCTGACAATGCCATCGCGACCTTCACTGAGGCTTTCGCAGCCATTCAGGAACGCGATGATTTCGCTGAGATCAGCCAAGCCCGCCTTGGTGTCTATCCTCAGCTGACAGGTGCTGCGGCGCAGACAGCCATGGCCAGCGCCACCGATGTGCCACAAGAGGCCAAAGACTTCGTCATCAACTGGCTGAGCGAGCGCTACGGCGTCGTCCTCCAGTAACGACTGCTTTAACCCCACCCATGCAGGTCATGGGTGGGGTTTTCTAATTTCACACCTACAAAACAAAGGGGCCCGCCATGGAGGTCTTTGCGACGGCTTTGCCTGCGTTGAATGACGCTTTTGCAATGATCCTGCAGCCGCACGTACTTGGATTTCTGGTGTTGGGGGTCGTTATGGGCCTGTGCATCGGCGTTTTCCCGGGTTTGGGCGGAATTGCTGGCCTGTCCCTTTTGTTGCCGTTCATGTTCGGGATGGAACCGGTTACGGGCCTTGCCCTGATGATCGGGATGGTCGCGGTGGTTCCCACGTCCGACACCTTTGCGTCCGTGCTGATGGGGATACCCGGATCGTCGGCGTCGCAGGCGACGGTTCTGGACGGGTTCCCGATGGCCAAGAAAGGGCAGGCCGCGCGCGCGCTGTCGGCGGCCTTTGCATCCTCGCTTTTTGGCGGGCTGGTGGGGGCTGCGTTCCTGACGGTCTTTATTCTTGCAGCGCGGCCCATCGTATTGCTGTTCCAAACGCCTGAACTGTTGATGATCACCATTTTCGGTTTGTCGATGGTCGGCATTCTTGCAGGGCGCGTGGCCCTCAAAGGGCTGGTTGCAGCCTGTCTGGGCATCCTTGTGGGCACCATCGGCGAGGGCGCCAGTTCAGGCGCATTGCGCATGTCGACCTATGATATGCCCTATCTGGTGGACGGGCTGAAGCTGGTCATCGTGGGTCTGGGTATCTTCGCCATTCCCGAAATCATTGCCCTGCTGCGGCGCGATAAGGCAATTTCGGATCGGGCGCCGTTGGGCGGTGGCTGGGCTGCGGGCGTCAAGGATTGGTGGGCCAACAAATGGCTGTCCATGCGCTGTTCGCTGATTGGCGTCGTCGTGGGCGTGATCCCCGGCCTTGGCGGGTCCGTGGTCGATTGGATCGCCTACGGCCACACCGTGCAGACGGCTAAGGACAAATCCCAGTTCGGGTCGGGCGACGTACGCGGCGTGATCGGGCCAGAAAGTTCGAACAACGCCAAAGAGGGCGGCGGGCTGGTGCCCACACTGCTCTTTGGTATTCCCGGTTCGGGGTCGATGGCGATCTTCATCTCAGCGGTGGCTTTGCTGGGCACCGGATCGATTGAGGTCGGGCCATCGATGCTGAAAAACAACCTCGATTTCACCTATGCGATTGTTTGGTTGTTGGCGCTGGCCAACGTGGTCGGCACCTTGATCTGCATCGCGGCCTCGGGCGGGATTGCAAAGCTGACCGAAATCCGGTTCGCCCTGCTGGCGCCGTTCCTGTTTATGATCATCGCCTTTGCGGCGTTCCAGTCGCGCCAAGAAATCTGGGACCTTGTGGCGCTGTTTGGCATCGGGTTGCTGGGCATTTTAATGCGGCGCTTTGACTGGTCGCGGCCTGCCTTCCTGATCGGTTTCGTGCTGTCCGCGCCTGCCGAACGCTACACCAATCAGGCCTATCAGATCGCGGCATCGCGGTTTCGTCGCGGGTTTGAAGAGGGCATTGATTATGTTTTCAGCCCCATCGTGATCGTGTTGATCGTCATCACGTTGCTGTCCGTTGTCATCGGCCTGCGTCAAGCGAAAAACATTCAGGCGGAAGGGTCTGTCGCGGCGGGCACAAAGCGCGCACCGCTGGTATTTTTGCTGGCCGTGACGGGCTATATCGCTCTGGCCTACTGGAATTCTGCCATCATCCCCGATTTCGCCCGAATGGACCGCGTGTTTCCTGTCTTTGTAGCAACTGTGGCCCTGATCGGATGCGCGCTGCTGATCGTACAGATGATGCGATCCGATGAAACCGCCCCGATTTTTGCCGACCGCGAAGCGGAAGAGGCCGAGGACAATGTTCACGGGCTATGGGGGACGCTTGCGTGGTTCGCGAGCCTCCTTCTGGCCTCCGCTGTGGTCGGATTCATCCTCGCGCTGGCAGGGTTCCTTTTGCTGTTCATCCGCATCCGCGCGGGCAAAAGCTGGGGCTATGCAGCGGTCTATACCGCGCTTGGCATCGCCTTCATCTGCGCCATGGCATGGACGTTGAACCGTGATTTCCCACCGGGCCTTTTGCAATCCTATTTTGATCTTCCTTGGCCCCTGACGTGAGACGCGTGTCATGACCCAGACTGCGATCCCCTTTTTGTTCATGCGGGGCGGCACGTCGCGTGGCCCCTACCTCAACCGCGCGGATTTGCCCGAGGATTTGGAGACGTTGGCGCAGGTGTTGATTGCGATGGTCGGGTCCGGCCATCCGTTGAATATCGACGGGATCGGCGGGGGCAATGCGGTGACCACCAAGGTGGCCATGTTGTCAAAGTCGCAAGATGACTGGGCCGACATCGACTATTTCTTTGCGCAAGTCAGCGTCGAGGATCAAAGCGTCGATTTCAAACCGACCTGCGGGAATATCCTGTCCGGGGTGGGGCCCGCTGCGATTGATATGGGCCTGGTCCCCGCCACAGGGGCAGAGACAACGGTGAATATCCGCGCAGTCAACACCGGCGCACGCGTCGTGGCCAAGGTGCAGACATCGCCGGATGGCGTGGTCTACGACGGGGCGGCGGCCATCGACGGCGTGCCGGGCACCGCAGCCCCCGTGGGCTTGCAGTTCATGGACACCATTGGCGGTGCCACGGGCGCATTTTTGCCCACCGGCAACTTGATCGACACGTTTGACGGTGTGGATGTCACATGCATGGACGTCGCCATGCCCATGGTCATCGCCCGCGCCGAGGCTTTTGGCCTTACGGGCTATGAAAGCGCCGAAGACCTGAACGACAACACAGACTTTTTCGCCACAATGGAGGCGGTGCGCATTCAAGCGGGTGAGGCGATGGGCATTCAAAACGTCGCCAAATCGGTGACGCCCAAGTTCGGTCTTCTGGCACCTGCGCGGGATGGCGGCACCATCGCCACGCGCTATTTCATGCCATGGAAGGCCCACCCGACGATGGCTGTCACCGGTGCGCAATGTCTGGCGTCCTGCGTGCTGACACCGGGCACTGTGGCCGATGGCATGGCCGCACGGTCGAATGACCGGCCCGCCACGATCACTTTGGAACATGCCAGTGGTCAGATCGACGTCATCGTGGATTACGACCTGACGGGGGACGGGATCGACCTGCGCTCTGCCGGATTGGTCCGTACGGCGCGTCTGTTGGCCAAGGGGGAGGTGATGATCCCCACTGCGGTCTGGCGGCGATGAAGGTTCACATTCTGGACGATTGGTTCAACACGCTGCGCGGCTTGCCGTGCTTTGCAAAACTGGATGGCCACGATGTGACCGTATGGACGGATCACGAACCCGATCCTGTAAAACTTGCCGCGCGGATTCATGATGCGGAGGCTTTGGTGCTGTTTCGCGAACGCACATCAGTGGGGGCCGATCTGTTGACGCGGACCCCGAACCTGCGGCTGATCAGTCAGCGCAGTGTCTATCCCCATGTGGACGTGCAGGCCTGCACGGACAACGGTGTTATGCTGTGTTCCAACATGGCTGGGGGCGGACCCAATTACGCAGCGGCTGAAATGACCTTAGCCCTGATTTTGGCGAGCTTTCGGCAAATCCCGCAACAGGTGGCTTCCGTTCGGGCAGGGTCGTGGCAAATGGGGGTCGGGCGCACATTGCGAGGGCGCACGCTGGGGCTTTATGGCTACGGTCGGATCGCGCAGGCGGTGGCAAGCTACGCTGAGGCGATCGGGATGCGCGTTCAGTGGTGGGCATCAGAGGAAGGACGCGCACGGGCGCTGGCTGATGGCCGCCACGTCGCCGCAAGCCGTGAGGCATTCTTTGCCACATCCGACGTTGTCAGCTTGCACGTGCGGTTAAAGCCTAGCACGCGTGGTCTGATTTCCGCTGCCGATTTGGCAGCTATGGCCCCACGTAGCCTGTTGGTGAACACATCGCGCAGCGGGCTTATTGCGCCCGGCGCGCTTGAGGGTGAGATCGCCAAGGGCCGCATTCACGCAGCCGTCGACGTTTTCGACGATGAGCCGTTGCGCGACACCGAACACATCCTGCTGACCCATCCCAACGTCCTGCCCACGCCACACATCGGTTTTGTGACAGAGGATGAATTCGATCATCAGTTCAGCGATATCTTTGATCAGATCAACGCCTTCGACGCAGGCCAGCCGATCCACGTGATTAACCCCAACGTCACCGATTGAACAGCCGCGCGGCAATCGGCGCGCCGATGATCACCGTGACGATGCGCAAAACATGATGGGCAATGACAAACGCCATGTCCGCCCCTGCAATCAACGCCAACACCGTCATTTCCGCCTGACCACCGGGCGCGAAGGCCAGCAATGTCTCCATCGGGGGGGCCAGTTCAAAGACATTGATGATTTTGACAAAGACAGCCGACAACAGCAGCAAAATCACGCAAAATCCGAGGGCCGCAGCCACATCGCGGCGGACTTCATACCCTGTGACGCCCGCGTATTTCGTGCCCACGGTCATGCCGATGAAGAACTGGGCCGCCCATATGGCCTCCGCTGGGGGGCGGTGGTACAGGACGCCGGTCAGGGCCAGAAGCCCTGCCAAAATCATGGGGCCAAGGATGGATGCGCCGAACAGCCCGACGGCTTTGGCGATCTGCCAGCCCGCCAACCCTGCCACGACCATCAAGACCAATTGAGACGGCGGCAAAGTCGCGGCAGGCACGCCGGGTGGGTTGCTGAGGTCCACATTCCAATATCCGCTGAGGATAAACGGAAGCGCCACCACAATGACCATCACCCGTGTGGCATGGATCAAGGATAGAGCGCGCACATCGCCGCCGGCCTCTTCACCAAACAGCAGCATGTCCTGCAATCCACCGGGCATCGCGGAATAGTAACTTGTCGCAAAATCAAAGCCCCACAGACGTTGGAAATAGGGCACGCCGATCAGGCCGATGAAAAAGATCATGACCGGCACCAACAGCAACGTTGTCCAGTAGCCCGCCATGCTGATCACGAGGGCGGTGGTAAAGGTCGCACCGACAGCCACGCCCAAAATCGACCGCATTGCGTTGTTGAGGATCGGGATGCTGCGCATCGGCGCGCCCCAAAGGGCTGCAATCAGACACGCGGTGATCGGCCCCAAAAGCCAAGGCAAGGGCAGGGACAACAGATGAAAGACTAAGACCCCAACGGCTGCAATCGCGTGGGTGATCGCGATCCGGATCATCCCCGCATGACCTTAAGGCGGTAGCGCAGGGAGGTTTGTAAATGGGCCTCCGCAGCAGCACCTGCTGCGTCGATATCGCCCGCGCGGATGGCTGCGATGATCTGGGCGTGCTGGTCGGTGACAGTGGCAATCCGTTCGGCATCGGCAAGGGTTGTTGGCCCCAGCAGCAACAGTGCATTGTTCATCGCCCGCGCGGCATCCAGCAAGAACCGGTTGCGCCCTGCCAGATAGATCGCGCGGTGGAATTTTTGATTGATCGCCGCCGCCAGAGCCGCATCGTCGCCGTTTTGGGTGATGTCGGCGTTCAGGGCGGCAAGGGCATCGACTTCGGCCTCAACACTGTGTTTGGCGGCCATTTCGGCGGCGGTGCGTTCCAGCACCAAACGCATTTCATAAAGCTCAACAACCTCGGCCTGACCAAGGCGGCGGATGACGGCGCCGACGCGGGGGCGGTGTTCGATGATGTTTTCCGCCTCAAGCTTGCGCAATGCTTCGCGGATCGGGGTACGCGACAGGGACAGACGTTCGGCGATCTCAACCTCACGCAGGCGGTCGCCGGGCTGATACAGGCCGGTTTCGATTGCCTGCATCAGTTTGGCGAAGGCCACGCCGCCTTGGGAAAGATCGCTATGGTCCGCCGTCATTCGGCATCGCCTCTTTTCAAATTGTATCCACTTGGATACATGGTTGTCTAAAGAGGAGAATCGAACATGTCAAAGCAGATCATCATCGTCGGGTCCGGCAACGCCGCAATGTGTGCAGGCATAGCAGCCCTTGAGGCAGGTGCCCGCGTTTTGATGTTGGAAAAGGCCGATCAGGAACTGGCGGGGGGCAACACGAAATACACCGCCGGGGCGATGCGCTTTGCCTATGACAACGCAGATGACTTGATGCCTTTGCTCAAAGACCCTGATGATCCGCGTCTGGCTGTGACCGACTTTGGGGGCTACACAAAGGCCAAGTTCGCCGAAGACCTGTTGGGTTTTAACGGTGGACGGCCTTTGTCGGCTGAACAGGAACGGCTGATTGGTGACTCCCTCCCTGCGATGCAATGGCTCGGCGGGCATGGCGTTAAATTCGAACCGATCTATTCGCGCCAAAGCTTTGAAAAAGACGGACGGCACGTGTTTTGGGGCGGGCTCACGCTGGCGGCTGAAAATGAAGGTGTTGGGTTGTTTGATATGGAACTTGCGGCCTTCGAACGCATGGGCGGTGTTATCCGCTATGACAGTGCCGTCACGGGGCTGGTGATGGACGGCGGCCGCGTTACGGGCGTCAAAGTGGGGGATGAAACGGTTGAGGCTGATGCGGTGATCCTCGCCTGTGGTGGGTTTGAGGCCAGCTCCGAGAGACGGCATGATTGGATGGGTGGCCATTGGGACAAGGCCAAGGTGCGCGGCACACCGATGAACACGGGCGACGGGATGGCCATGGCACTGGCCAATGGCGCGCAGCAAAACGGGTTGATGGACGGCTGCCATGCCACGCCGATGGATTTGCACATGCCGGATTATGCCAACCTTGATCTGCCCGCGTCGGAGCGCAAAAATTATCGCAAAATCTGCTATTTCCTTGGCGTGATGTTGAACGCAAACGGGGACCGTTTTGTGGATGAGGGCGAGAACTTCCGCAACTACACCTATGCGCAGTTCGGCAAGGCGGTGTTGGAGCAACCGGGCCATTTCGCGTGGCAAATCTTCGACGCCAAGGTCGATGACCTATTGTACGCTGAATACAGCTTCCATGACGCCCATTTCGTTGAGGCCGAAACGCTCGATGCATTGTGCGAAAAGCTTGAAGGGGTAGATAAAGCCGCAGCCGGTGCAACGCTGGCGGCCTACAATGCGGCCGTGAATGATGATGTGGCCTTTGATCCCACCTCTCTTGATGGCAAAAACACGCCGGGACTGGACCTGCCCAAATCAAATTGGGCCCAACGGCTGGATACGCCCCCGTTCAAAGCCTACCCCGTGACAGGCGGTATCACCTTTACCTATGGCGGTCTGAAGGTGTCGGATACGGGTGCCGTTTTGGCGCAAGACGACACCCCGATTGCGGGTCTCTATGCGGCGGGTGAAATGGTGGGCGGAGTCTTTTTCGAAGGATACCCGGGCGGGTCCGGCCTGACATCGGGCGCGGTGTTTGGGCGGCTTGCAGGGCAGGGTGCCGCGCTGGCCTGACGCCCCTCGGTGTATTTTGCCTTGACCGTGTCGACGGTCTTGTGCCTGTGCATTGCTGCCGGACATCGGGCGGCGGCTGTGTTTGATCCACCCCATTCACACGGGGTTGTGCGTTAGGCTTACGTGTCTGATGGTTTCAAAAAACAGCCGCGCCGCTGCCTGTTTGATGACGTTAACGCGCATTTTGGCGGATAGACCTGCCTCAAACCGGCGGATCGCCGTGCGTGGTCTAGGGTGTCCAACGTGTCATCGCGCCCACGGAACAGGGCCGTTTGTCTGGCGTCGTCCGTATCAAAGGGGGCAGTTATTTCGCCGGCGGTAATTCCGCGCTGGCCAAGGTCGATGACGACCTCAACGTCTTTGGGATCTCCGGCAAACACCAACAGCGCATCCCGCACCGCAGGGGACACAATGGGCAGGGCAAAACCGTTTTTGCGGACGTTGTCGTAGAAGATGCCGGCAAACCCCGTGCCGATGCAGGCGTCGATCCCCAGTTGGCGCAGACCCCAGACCGCATGTTCTCGGCTGGACCCGCAGCCGAAATTGTCACCGACAATTAGAATGCTGGTGGTCGTCCATGGCGGCTGGTTCAAGGCAAAGTTCGCGCGTTTGCCCCCTGTCGCATCAAAGCGCAGATCGGCAAATGTTCCATCCGCCAGTCCCTCGCGGGTGATTGTGATCAAGAACCGTTTGGGCATGATCACATCGGTGTCGACATTGGCCAGCGGAAGCGGTGCGGCGATGCCTTTGATCCGCTTGTCCATCATGTGAAATCCCGCACATCGGCCAAATGACCGGCGATTGCGGCCGCGGCGACCATGGCCGGTGACACCAGATGGGTGCGTGCGCCGCGCCCCTGTCGCCCTTCGAAGTTTCGGTTGGTGGATGAGGCGACCCGTTCGCCGTCCATGGCGATATCGTCGTTCATGGCCAAACACATGGAACAGCCTGCCTGTGGCCGCCATTCAAAGCCCGCCGCCTCAAAGATCTCGCTTAGGCCTTCGGCTTCGGCCATCATGCGTGTCATCGCAGACCCCGGCACGACGATCGCCTCAACCCCTTTGGCGACTTTGCGCCTATTTAGTTATTTGGCCGCTTCCCGCAGGTCTTCGATGCGTGAATTGGTGCAGGACCCGATAAAGGCCGTGTCGATGGTGATGGACTTGGCCGCTTGCCCTTCAGACAGACCCATGCACTGCAACGCGCGGTCCAAAGCGGCCTGTGCCTTGGGGGAGGCATAGTCCGCAACCCTTGGCACATGCGAGGTGATCGGCACGGATTGATCAGGGCTGGTGCCCCATGTCACCAGCGGTTCAATATCACCGCCCGAAATGGCGATGCCTGTGTCGAAAACTGCGCCGTCGTCGCTGACCCAGCTTTCATTCGTGAATTCAAACAGTCCGCTGTGGGGGTGCCCGTGGACCGCCGTTTGCGTGACGTCATCTGCCGCGCATCGCCAATGCCGTAATATGCGATGCCGTGTTTGGCGCAATTGGCCTCCAGATTGTCGATCAGCAGTTTTGAGGCGGCGTCGTGGTGGGCGCTGCTTCGGTTGGCGTTCACATGATCCACGACGGCCAGATGCGCCTCGGGCAGCCAAACATGCAGTCCTTTGGCGTCCAGCCCCGAAAACGCCTGCGGGCTGGTGTATTCATTCATGATGTGGCAATCGACTTAGATTAGTATGTCTCCGTCGGGCAAATCGCAGACTTTATGTGCGTCGACCAATTTGTCGTAGAGCGTCCGGTTCATTTCTGGGCGTCCGCAAGAAGAGGCGTGCGTGCGAAGAAATCGGACATACGTGACGCGATCTCACTCGGGATTTCTTCGGCCATGTAGTGGGTCGTATCGAGGGCTTCGCCCTCGACGTGGGCCGCCCGCTGCCGCCAAAGGTCAAGCGCATCAAAGCAGGTCTCAATGACACCGCGTTTTGCCCACAGGGTCAGAAGGGGCATATCAAGTTTGCGGCCCCCGTCTGCATCGTCGTGGTCGATGTCGATGCTGGCCGCCGCGCGGTAATCCTCGCAGCAGGCATGGATCGCATCGGGGGCAGAAAACGCGTTCAGATATTCGGCCAAAGCCTCGTCTGAAAACGGGTTTTCACCGCGTGTCTGATTGAAACATTTCATCTTCCAGAACCCGACTGGATCCGCACCGATCAACGTCTCTGGCAACGGATGTTTTTGGATCAGGAAAAACCAGTGCCAATAAAGGTCGGCAAAGGTCGCAGAAGTGCCTGCGTACATCTCACGCGTGGGGGCAATGTCCAGCAGCGTCATCGCGGCGACGCAATCAGGGTGATCCAGCCCCATCCTGTGCGCCACGCGGGCGCCACGATCATGAGCCCCGACATAAAAGCGGTCATGCCCCAAATGCTGCATGACGGCGACAATGTCATTTGCCATGGCGCGCTTTGAATAGGGGGCATGCTCGGCGTCTGAGGCGGGCTTGTCCGACTGGCCGTATCCACGCAAATCCGGACAGATCACTTGGTAGGTCTGTGCCAGAATGGGTGCCACGCCGTGCCACATGGCTGAGGTTTGTGGATAGCCGTGCAGCAAAACCAAGGGCGGCGCGCCCTGCGGTCCGGCGCGGCGGACGAACAACGTGGCACCATCGCCTTCGATACGGTCTTCGACGAAGTTCTCAAACATGCGGTGTCCCATTTTTTGAAGTGTCGCTTTGGCCAGTATTGCAGAATTATCTGATATGACTAATCGGCAATTATTATGCGCGTAGCTGGCGAATGTCGCAGCTGCGGGGGCCTGTCTTTGAAACTTCAACATCAGGCGGCGACCGGACTGGCCAGCGTTCTTGCGACGCAGGGGCGCTGCGTCAGCAGGCTTTGGGAGCCGGATGCATTCGTCGCACCACATCAGCCTGAACGCGACAGGTGATCCTGCTAGATGCACGATCCGTGGGGAGGCGTGGCTGAATAGTCGGCGCAATGGCAAAGGACATTGGGCCACAGTGTGGCGTCTGTCGTTCAACGCGTTCGAGGAAAGCTGGCTGGGATGGTAGGATTCGAACCTACGGTACACTGTACCAAAAACAGTTGCCTTACCACTTGGCTACATCCCATCAGCGAGGGATGAGATACGAAAAAGACTTGCGGGGTTCAAGCCCTGAATCTGCGTTATTTTCTATTCGTGTGCAGCATCGTCACGCAGCAGATCTTCGGCCTCTTCGGATTGGCGTTCCGCGTCAATCAACTTGTCCAAGGCTTCGTCGGATGCGGGCCGGACTTCGGCGACCTGTGTGCTTTCGGAAGGGGCATCCGGCACGGCGGCAGCGGTGTCCTGTGATGCATTCGACGTCGGCCCGCCGGTCATTTTGATCGTATACGTCGTGTTGGGTAGGGCCACGCCGGAGGCTTCGATGGCGTGTTTGACAAGGCGCAGTGCCTCACCGCGTGCACGGACGGTTGATGTTTCTGTCTGATCAATCCAGCCCACGACGACGATTTCAATGCCCGCATCGGTGATGTCCCCGATCCAGGCATCGGCTGCGGGTTCCGGCAACACGAAGGGCAAGGCGCGCACGGTTTCGATCGCCAATTCGCGCGTGCCACCCAAATCGGCGCTGCTTTCTATGCCGATGGTAAAGGTGAACCGGCGTTCGCGGTTCTGGCTGAAATTGATGATCCGGCTTTTGAACACAGTCGCGTTCGGGATACGAATATGGTTGCCATCAAAGCTGAGGAGGATGGTGGCACGGGATGTCAGGCGGATCACCTTACCCTGATCGCCGTTGATTTCGACGACATCATTAGGCCTGAAAGGCTGCCGAATGGACAGCATAACCGAGGCGATGAAGTTTTCGACCGTATCCCTTACGGCAAAGCCGATGGCCAAACCGATCAAACCTGCCGCGCCCAGAATCGTCGACAGCAATGCCGTCGCGTTCATAATATCAAGGGAGATAACGATTGCGGCGATCAGAAACGCAATCCGCGCGAGGGTTCGGAACAGGTCGGCAATAAAGGCATTTGGCGCAAGCCTGTCCCACGGTTGCCGCCAACGCCCGACCCATGATCCGACCCAGTTGATCAGCAAAAAGACCGCCAGAGAAATCAGCGCCAAGGGCAGTTGGACGAGCAATTGTTCGACCCGGCCCATGAACCTGTCAACAGCTGGGTCAAGCCTGCGGGCGATATCTGTTGTTTCCGTCACTTCGTTTTTGAGGGCCACAACGCCTTCGACCCGATTGACCAAAGCGTCGAGGTCTTGACGTTCCACAAGCGAATTTGTCGTCCCGCGCAGGGTCACAACGCCGTCGGATACGGTGACGGTGATGTCGCCATAATTGCCCAACTCGCCCAGAATATCGCGAATGCGGACGGCGATTTCAGCGTCCTGTTGGCCGCTTTGTTCCGTCGCGATGGGGCCGGATGCGGTGTCTTGTGCGAAACTGGCCGTTGCCGGCGTCAGGAAAATCAGGACCGTCAGAAGGCGGATCAAGTACATGTCAGGTGCGTCCCGTAAGGTTCACCCGATGTTAGGGGGGCTGCGACGGGCCGACAAGTGTCACGATCACGTCGTTTGGGTGCAGCAGGCCCCGACAAAGTTGTCGGAGCCCGCAAGAGGGTCACAATTAGGAACTGACCTGCTCGCGCAGGATCGATGCTGTGAGGGAGATCATCAGATAGATGCCCGACAGGATCAAAAACGCCAGCAGGGTATTTTCGAACGCGCGTGGATACGTGGCCTCATCCGGTGCGATGGGGGACACGGAAATCGACAGATACCGGACCTGACGGTTGGCTTCGATGCGGGCGCTGTCCATGGAGGCGAGGGCGGCCTGCACATTTGCCAGTTCAAACGCGTAGTTTTCCTCAGCCAGCCGCAACCGGGCGTCGTTCGAGACAATCGTGCCATCGCTGGACAGCTGGTTGCGCAGGACATCGATCTGGTTTTCCAAAATGGTGATCTGGCTTTCGACCTGACGCACCTGCGCTTCGTTTGGACGACGGTTGTTGTTAAGCGCCGCGAGGTTCAGGCGTTCATCATCCAACTGGACCTGCAAATTAACGATCCGCTGTTGTAGGGCGGCACTTTCGGCGCCGACGGGGCCTTGCTCCGTCTCTTGCTGGATGCGGACAAGTTCGGCCAAAGCCTCATTCCGGCGTTCGGCGGCTTCTTCAAAGGTGTCGCGCGCGCCCGCCATCTGGTCTTCGCGGATGCGCTGGGTCAGCTGGTCGACCTGTTCTTCGGCAAAGCCGATCAGCGCCTCCGAGAATTCCTGGCTTTTGTCAGGGTCGGCGGCGATGACTTCCATTTTCAGGATGCCTTCGGTCGTGTCGTAGCCAATTTTCACGTGATCCTGAAAAACGGCATAGGCCGCTTCAACCGTGGCGTCTTCATCCAGTCGCTGGATCGGGTCGATCGACGGGTCCGAGAAATGGGCCGTAAAGTCATGATCCGCATCAAGGCGCAAGAACGCCTCACGTGATGTCATGTAGGACTGGACCGTGGTGCTGTCCGTTTGCGTCGCAAGGCCGGTGCCTGAGAACAGGCTGCCCAATCCGCCACCGCCTTGGTTTTCGGCCTGCTGGATAACGAATTCGGACTTGGTGCCATACATCGGGGTCGCGATAGCGTAGAAATAATATCCGGCAGCAATGGTCGGCAGCAGGATAAACAGCGCCAGCCGGACCATAAGCAGCCCAAGATTGCGGCGTCTGCGGCGGGCGATGTCTTTCTGGATGCTGCGAATTTCGTTGGCCCGTACCTCAGCCGGATTATGGCCTGCGCCGATCTGGGCCGAGGGCAGGCTTTGTTGGCGCTGTACCGTCTGGGGCAGTTGCACTTTGGCCTGATCTGCGGGGACCTTGGCGGTGGCCGCTTGCATCTGATCGCCGGGCGCACCATTGGCCTGATCTGTGGGCGCCACGAGTTCTAGGACATTGGCGCGCTGGAATGGATCAATGCCAAGTTGCCGTAGCTGGCGGACGGCATCAAAGTCGGACGTAACGGCCAGCCCGTTTTTCTGCGCCACGCGGCGCGCCATGCGCAGCTGACGGCCTGTCAGACCCTCTTGCCGAATGGCATCGATATTGGTTTCGACCGCGACGGACTGGGCGCTGTCCACAACGCCAGAGGCCGCAGGCGCGGGTGCGGCTGGCGGCTGGGCGGGATCCGAGGGCGTCGCTGCGGGCTGATCAGCCGCTGTTGACGAACGTCGTATCCGGAATTTCTGTGCCTTGGGTTTCGTAGTCATAGAGCTGTTTCGCTTCTTCCAAGGTGTCAAACATGGTCAATTGGCCGTTATTTAAGACAGCCGCCGACCGGGCGAATTTTTCAAGCGTCGCGGGTTGGTGCGACACGATAATAACGGTTGTCCTGGCCAGACGCTCACGCAGGATTTCACCGGCTTTGCGGTTGAATTCCGCATCGGTGGTCTGGGGCATGCCTTCGTCGATCAGATACATATCGAATTCAAGTGCCAACATCAGGCTAAAGGTGAAACGCGCCCGCATGCCGGAACTGTAGGTGCCGATGGGCATATCAAAATATTCTTCGATGCCGGTCATCCACCGGCAGAATGCTTCAACATAATCGGGGTCAAGCGAGTAGAGACGCGCAATATAGCGACAGTTTTCGCGGGCTGTGTGTTTTCCAACAACGCCGCCCATAAAACCCAGCGGAAATGAGATGCGGCACATGCGGTGAATTTCACCCTCATCAGGTTTTTCAAGACCCGCCATCATGTTGATGATCGTCGTTTTACCGGTGCCGTTCGGGGCGAGAATACCAAGAGAATTGCCCAGTTCCACGCGAAATGACGCGCGATCAAGGATCACCTTGCGCTGGGTGCCTGTCCAAAAGGACTTACTGACATTTACAAACTCAAGCATTCGGCTGTGTGCGACCTCTGTTCGGGCTATCCTATCGTTTACACGTTTGCCCGCAATTGTCTTCGATAAGTGAACAATGCGTCCATAATATGTCGGCGATAAGGGTTAGTTTACAGTGAATGTGACGAGAATTTGAGGGGGAGCTTACATGGATTGTCCCCCTCTGGCTGGTCTTTGCCGATCCATTGGGTAAGTCAGGAACATGGGACTGACGTCAGACATTGAAAACTGCCGACTGTGTGCTGCGCGCTTTGCGACGACGCAAACCGCGCACGCCCCCCGACCTGTTGTGTGGTTCAGACCCTCGGCGCGGCTGCTGATCGCGGGGCAGGCACCGGGGATGCGCGTCCACAAAAGCGGACAGCCCTTTACGGATCCGTCCGGGGACCGTCTGCGTGACTGGTTGGGCGTGGATAAGGCCGCTTTTTATGATCGCAACAAGGTCGCCATCGTGCCCATGGCATTTTGTTTTCCGGGCTACGACGCCAAGGGGTCGGACCTGCCGCCGCCCGAAATATGCGGCCAAACGTGGCATGACCGTGTGATGTCTGATCTGCCGGACGTCCGGTTGCGGGTGTTGGTCGGGGCTGCGGCGCATCGGTATCATTTGGGCGTCAAGACGGGTGTGACAGACACCGTGGCTGACTGGCGCGACCATGCACCTCACACCTTTGTCTTGCCTCATCCGTCGTGGCGCAATACCGGATGGCTCAAGAAACATCCGTGGTTTGCGGAGGATGTTTTGCCTGCGCTTCGGGCGCGCGTGAGAGAGGTTTTGGATGACTGATGTGACGGAACTGGACACCGCCCACGGGGCGATGATGGCCAATGAAGAAGACGATCTGGCGCGGTTGCGGTTTTACGAACGGCTAGCCGACAGTGAATTGTTCATGCTGCTGGAGGGCGAGGCCGAGGGAGACCAGATCACGCCCGCCCTGTTTGAGGTCGAAGACCAGCAGTTTGTCCTGATCTTTGATCGTGAAGCCCGGATGGTTGAATTCTACGGCAAAATCGCCCCCTACGCGGCGCTGTCGGGCCGTGGGATGGCGCAGATGTTGGAAAACCAACGGATCGGGATGGCGCTGAATATGGGCGTGGCCCCGTCGGCCATGTTGATCCCCGCAGAGGCTGTGGATTGGTTGGCGCAGACCTTGGGGTCTGATCCCGAAGAGGTCGAAGGCCAGATCACCGAATTGACCCCGCCCCAAGGTCTGCCCGAAAGCCTGCTGGAGGCATTGGACCGCAAGCTGGCCACGGCGGCGGGGTTGGCGGTTGAGGCTTATCTGTGCGGTGTCACCTATGAAGGTGGAGGACGCGGACATATGCTGGCGTTTGTGGGCACCGTTGAGGGCGCAGAGGGCGCGCTGACGGCGGCGGTGAATGAGGCCTTGGTGTTTTCGGGCATTGATGCGGGGATGCTGGACGTGGCCCACCTTGAAGGTGGGGACGGTGTTGCGGAACGTGTGGCCAAAGTTGGATTGCGGTTCGATTTACCCACCCTGCAGATGCCGCAACAGCCGGGGGCTAACCCAGGTATGGACCCCAGCAAGCCGCCAAAGTTGCACTGATCCCTGCGGGGCGGGCGCACAAAATTCGACGAATTTTGTGGCCTCCGGCGGAGGTATTTTTGAACCAGAGAAACGGGGTGCGTCAGTAGCCTGCGGTACGGTCCACTGTGTGCACGAAAGGCAGGCCCGCTTCACCCCGTTGGATGTTGTCCGCGATCACGCGGGCTGCGGGTTTGGGGCGGGTGGCTGAGGCGATATGCGGTGTCACCGTCACGTGGGGATGTGCCCAGAAGGGGTCGCTTTCTGGCAGGGGTTCTTTGCGGAACGTATCTAAGGTCGCATGGGCGATCTGTCCGCTGTCCAAGGCCGCCAAGAGGGCGGTGTCATCAATCAGAGGCCCACGACCAGGATTTAAGAGATATGCACCCTTGGCCGTTTTCGCCAGTGTTTCGGCGTTCAGGATATTTTCGGTGTCTGGCGTTTTGGGCAGCAAGGCCACGACCATTTGCGCGTTTTGGAGCGCGTCTGCGACATCATTGGACAGACAGCGGATGCCGTCTATGGATTTGGGAGACCGGCTCCACCCTGTGACGGGGAACCCCAAGCTGGTCAGTGCCTGCGCGCAGGCCGTGCCCAAGGCACCGAGGCCGAGGATTGTGACAGGGCGATCGCCCGCCAGAGGCGGCACGAAACCATTGCGCCAGACGCCGTCCTGGCCGTGGATATGTGTGTCCATCCCGACATGGTATCGCATCACGTGGGCCACGACCCATTCGACCATACCTTGGTCCAGACCCCCACCAACCATACGGCAGATGGGGAAGGTGATCGTGTCATTGTGAACGATGTCTTCGACTCCGGCCCACAGCCGCAACAGGGCTTTGCACTTGGTGAAGGGCGAGAAATCATCGATGATCTGGGACCCGGCCATGACGATGTAGTCGACTGTTTCTGGCGCGTGATCCGCGGTCAGGGTCACCGACAGGGGCAGGTCTTTGAACGCCTCAATCAAGGCAGGCGCGTAGGTGTCCCAGTCCTGATCGGACCCGACAAACAGGGCAGTGACGGTCATGAATTACCTCGGCTTATGGACGTGGGCGGATTGGACCAATCCGAAGGCCACCATGAGAACCAACATCGCGGACCCGCCATAGCTGACCAGCGGGAGCGGCACACCTACGACTGGGGCGAGCCCCATCACCATCGCCATGTTCACGGCGAAGAACAAAAAGAACGTCACGGCCACGCCCATTGTGACCAGCGACGCAAAGCGGTCCTTGTTGGTGATGGCGGACATAACGCAGAAAATGATGATCAGGGCATAAAGGATCAGTAGGCCAAAGGCCCCAACAAACCCGAATTCTTCGGCCAATGTGGTGAAGATGAAGTCGGTGTGTTTTTCGGGCAGAAAGTTCAGTCGGCTTTGCGTGCCCTGCATGAACCCCCGTCCGGTCCAGCCCCCGGAGCCGAGGGCGATTTTGGCTTGTGTGATGTGATAGCCCGCGCCGAGCGGGTCTTGGGTGGGGTCAATGAAGGTATCGATGCGGCGATATTGGTAGTCCTGCAGGATTTGCCATGTGGTGCCGCGCGATTGAAACACGGCTGTGACCAACCCAACAGCGGCCCCGATGACCGTCGCAAAATAGGCCCAGTGGACGCCTGCCAAAAACATGATCGCGCCGCCGCCAGAGACCAGCAAGATCGTGGTGCCAAGGTCCGGCTGGCTCAGGACCAGATACGCAGGGGCAGCGATGAAGATTAGCGGCACGATAATCCAGAGCGGTTTGCTCACCTTATTCAGCGGCAGCCAGTCGTAATAGGCAGCCAACAACATGATAAGCGAGATTTTCATCAATTCAGACGGTTGCAAATCCATCGGCCCAAGGTCGATCCAACGTTGGGACCCGTTCCGTTCAACGCCGACAAATTCCACGGCGACCAACAACAGCAGCGCCACCACATAGGCGACGACGGCCATGTTGCGCCAAAACCAGATCGGGATCAGCGCCATAATCATCATAACGGCCAGTCCAAGCCCAAATCGTTGGGATTGTGCGGTGACCCAAGGGTCCATCGACCCGCCCGCCACCGAATAGAGCATCAAGAAGCCAAAGCCCGACACGGCGGTGATTAAAAACACCACCGGCCAGTTGAGGTACATCAACTTGCGAAAGCCGCTTGGGACGTATTTGACCTGATATTCTAAATAGGACATGCCGCTACGCCTGATCCGTGTCGCGGCCGGGCTGGATGTCGCGCAACATGGCTTCCATCCGACGTTGTTGGTTGGCGATGCTGCCACGGACAGCCGCTGGGTAGGCGTCAAGCGGGGGGGTGCCTTCGTAGAGCGCCTGAAGCAGCACATCGCGGGCAATCGGGGCCGCAGCCACGGACCCGCCGCCGCCATGTTCCACCACGACCGCCACCGCATACTTCGGGTTGTCGGCGGGCGCATAGGCCACATACAGCGCATGGTCACGGGCGTTCCACGGCAGGTCTTCGTTGCGGGTGATCACGCGGCCATTTTCATCGCGGACAATGGCGCGGACCTGGGATGTGCCGGTTTTGCCGGCCATCTTGAATCGCTCTTCCGCGATGCGGGACCGGTAGGCCGTGCCGCGTGAATTGTTGGATACGTCAAACATCGCCCGCCGGATGCGGCGCAGGTTGTTTTCATTCAGGCCGAGGCTTTCCCCCGCACCGGAGGGTTGTTCCACCCCGCCGATGGATTTCACCAGCCGTGGTTTCACGGCATTGCCGGTTGCGATCCGTGCGGTCATCACAGCCAGTTGCAACGGTGAGGTCGCCACATAGCCCTGACCGATGGACGCGTTGACCGTATCACCCACACGCCAGTCCTCTCCGCGGGCCTCACGTTTCCACGCTTTGTCGGGCATCAGGCCGGGTCGAACGGCAGACATGGGCAGATCGTGGCGTTCTCCCAGACCCAGCTTGCGCCCCATTGCGGCGATCTTGTCGATGCCGACCCGCTGGGAGATGTCGTAGTAATAGACGTCGCAGGACTGCTTGAGGCCTTCGTTGAGGTTCATGTTCCCGTGGCCGGACCGTTTCCAGCAGTGGAAGCGCACGTCAAAGACGTCCAAATGGCCCACGCAGCGCACGGTTTCATCGGCATTCACGACGCCATCTTCCAGCGCCGCGAGGGCCGTCACCATCTTGAATGTTGATCCGGGGGGATAGGTGCCTTGCACGGTTTTTGCAGCAAGGGGGCGACGGTGAAGTTTGGGGTCGACTTCCCGTTCATTCAGATCATCCCACAGGGCGACGGAAATGCCTTGCACAAAGAGGTTCGGATCGTAGCTGGGGGCGGAGCCGATGCCTTTGACATCCCCGTTGGTCACGTCCAGCACAATGGCGGCGGCACTTTCACCGTTCAGCCGCGCCTGAATGTAATTTTGCAAACGGGCATCCACAGTCAACTGCACGTCGGATCCCGCGATCCCTTCGACACGGTCCAGTTCGCGCATGACACGGCCAGCGGCGTTGACCTCAACCCGTTTGGTGCCCGCCGATCCGCGCAGGTCCTGCTCAAGATTGTTTTCAACCATCGTCTTGCCGATCTGAAACCGCGGGATTTGCAAAAGCGGGTCCTGATCTTCGATCCGGCTCAGGTCATAGTCAGACACGGGGCCAACATAGCCCACCACGTGGGCCATATCTGGGCCTTGCGGATAGTAGCGGCTGCGGCCCAGTTCCGCGACCACACCGGGCAGGGCGGGGGCGTTGACGGTCACGCGGCTGATGTCTTCCCAGCTGACCCGTTCGGCGACGGTCACGGGGACGAAAGCGCTACGGACTTTCAGTTCTTCGCGCGCCTTTTCCAGCTGTTCGGGATCAATCGCGATCAGGCGGCTGAGACGGGCGAGGACTTCGTCCACGTCGCCCGCGCCCTCTCGGGTCATGGTGATGGTGTAGTGCTGTTCATTGTCGGCCAGAACTACGCCATTAATGTCGTAGATCAGGCCACGGGCCGGAGGGATCAGGCCCAGATTGATGCGGTTTTCTTCGGCCAGCATGCGGAACTGATCGGCCTGTTCAACCTGCATAGTCGCCATCCGGCCGCCCAAGACAGCGACAAGACCCATCTGTGCTGTGCCCAGCAGAATGGCACGTCTGGACAGACGGCGCGCGCCTTCGGCGGTTTCCTTAGGTCCACGTTTCATAACCTGTGCCCCAATGCATCCACTTCCCCCGGTGCAGGGCGGCTGACGCCAAACACCGCATAGGAGACAAAAACAACAATCGGATAGGCCGCAATAGTAAGGATCATCTGGATCATTGTCAGCCCAAAGGTCGCCTGTGGCACCAGCAGCATCGACAATGTGAAGTGGTAGATGCCTGAAATAAGCGCGATCCCCGACCCCACGGTGATCCATTCCAACATAAATGGCAGCGTCCGCATGGACCGTGCCCGCGCCCGCAGAACCTCTGACAAGATCAGCACAAGCGCCGTCCACAGCCCTGGCGGCCGCTGGAACAACATATCCGACAAAAAAAAGACCACCGCGATTACCATGATCGGTGCAAAGGACGGCCTGCGGGCGACCCAGGCCAAGGTGATCAGCAACAGCAGATCGGGGGCAATCCACCGCACCGGTGTGTTCACCGGGTCAGGGGCGAGGGCGCTTGTCTGGTCATTGATCGTCACGACCTCATCAATGGGCAAAAGCCATTGGCCCCCGAAACTTGGGGGGACGGTCTCAAGCGGGATGAGGTGGGAAAAGACCACGCCCAGCCCTAACAACAAGAAGGTGATGCGCCCGATCCAGCGGCGGCGCAGAACGGTGTCATCCATCGCTGGCCTCCTCCGCTTCGGCGGTGACGTCGGGGGCCTCAGGCGTGGGGAAGGTCATGGGGGCCAGCAAGGCTCCTGCCTCTTCGATGCGGGCTGTGGGCTGGCTGCGCAGGACGCGCAGAAATTCGAGGCGTTCAAGATCCGCCGACAGGCGCGCCCGCAGACGGCCATCGGTACCGCGCGCCAGTTGCCCCACGAGAAGATCAGCGGGAAACACGCCGCCATCGCCCGAGGTCACGATGCGGTCGCCGGGTTTCACCTGATCGGGGTCTTCGATGAAGCTGAGAAGGGGGTTGATCGTATTGTCGCCGGACAAAATGGCCCGCTGGCCGGACGGGCGGATCGTCACGGGGATTTTGCTTGAAGTGTCGGTGACCAGGATCACGCGCGACGTGACTTCACCCACGCCGGAAATGCGGCCCACAAGGCCGATGCCATCCATGGCGGGCCAGCCATCAAGGATGCCGTCCCGCGCGCCCACGTTAAGCAGGACAGATTGGCGGAAAGGTGACCCGCTGTCGGCCATAACCACACCCGTGATGCGGGTCAGCTGCGGGTCCAGCTGAACATTGATCAGGTCGCGCAGACGGGCGTTTTCCTGATCAAGCTGGATCGCGGCCTCACGCCAGCTTTTCATGTCCTGCAATTCACGACGCAGATCGGAATTTTGCTGGGCAAGTCGTTGGTAGGATTGAAAATCGGACAGCAGATTTACCATGCCCGTGACAGGCGCCATGGCCCAGTCAAAGCTGGGCACGACCGTGTCGATCACCATCATGCGGAACCGTTCCACACGCGGGTTGTCGATGCGCCAGATCAGGAAGGTCGCCAGCATAAACAGCACAAGGATACCGACCAGCAGCCGCCGGACGGGGTTTACATAATCCTCTGTCTGATCCTTACGTGCCAAAGGGGTTCCCCCCGCGAATGTTAGCTGTCGTAATCAATAACGTGGCGCAACTGGGTTTCATATTCCAGTGCTTTGCCGGTGCCCAAGGCCACGCAGTTAAGGCTTTCGTCGGCGACGGAAATCGCAAGCCCCGTTTGTTCGCGCAGGGCAAGGTCCAACTGACCCAAGAGAGCGCCGCCCCCTGTCAGCATTACGCCACGGTCGACAATGTCTGCCGCCAGATCGGGTGGGGTTGCTTCAAGCGCGGTCATCACGGCTTCGCAGATTTGTTGCACGGGTTCGGCCAAAGCCTCGGCCACTTGGGCCTGACTGATGTCGGTTTCCTTTGGCACGCCGTTCAACAGGTCGCGGCCGCGGATTTGCATGGACTGGCCTCGGCCGTCGTCGGGCATGCGGGCGGTCCCGATCGAGGTTTTGATGCGTTCCGCGGTGCTTTCCCCGATCAGCAGGTTATGCTGGCGGCGCAGGTAGCTGATGATCGCTTCGTCCATACGGTCACCACCGACGCGGACAGACCGCGCATAAACGATGTCACCCAGCGACAGGACCGCGACCTCGGTCGTACCACCGCCGATGTCGACGACCATATTGCCGGTGGGATCGGTGATCGGCATGCCTGCGCCAATGGCGGCGGCGATGGGTTCAGCAATTAGACCAGCGCGGCGGGCACCGGCGGACAGCACGGACTGACGGATGGCACGTTTTTCAACAGGGGTCGCGCCGTGGGGCACGCAGACGATGATCTTGGGCTTAGAGAACGTAGACCGGCGGTGCACCTTGCGGATGAAGTGTTTAATCATCTCTTCGGCGGTGTCAAAATCCGCGATCACGCCTTCGCGCATGGGGCGGATCGCCTCAATGCTGCCCGGCGTGCGGCCCAGCATCAGCTTGGCGTCTTCGCCCACGGCCAGCACTTTTTTCTGGCCGTCCTTCATGTGGTAGGCCACGACCGATGGTTCGGACAGGACAACGCCTTTGCCCTTCACATACACCAGCGTGTTCGCGGTTCCGAGGTCGATCGCCATATCAGACGAAAAGATGCTGCCTAAGCCAAACATATTGTGCCGTTCCCATGTGTCTTATGTCCGCGACTCCCCACGGGCGCAGACTGAAAGGTGTATAGGCGCAGTGCCGTGTGGGGGAAAGGGGGGTGAGGCCCGCTTTGGGCGGTTATCCGCTATTGTTGGGACTTGGCGAAATCCTGTGCCACGACCGACGCCAGTGTCTTGGGCGACAGGTCAAGCAAGGCGCAGATATCATCGGTGAAGTCATGGGGGCGTGACGCATCGGGGATGAGGATGTTTGACATCCACCCCAGTGATGAAAATGACAATTCTACCGCGCTGTTTTCGTTTACAAACAACGCGCCTCGGTCCGGCCAGATGAGGGCCGTTTCAAAGTGTTTTGAAAGGTCCGAAAAGGCATTCGGCCGCAGGTTCGGGCTATCGCCAAAGACGCTGGGGGTTGTGGCTGTGACACGGGCAAACCAGCGCCACAAAAAGAGGGTTAGGTTTGGCGGGACCATGGCACCGTCAAAAGACAGTTCTGTGCGGCCTTTTCGCACCGTGCGGCTGAACGACCATGGGCGTGGGGCGTCTGTCGCGATGTCGTCACGGCGGAATCCGAACCAAGGGTTGCCTTTTTTGAACCGAAAGACCGACACCGCATCGCAAAACGGATCATAGGTTTTGAGGTCCTCTATCACGACGGAATAGGGCTGGGTTTTGCCCGAAATCGTCCCGCCGCTGTGCAAAAGGGTGTCAAACAGGCCATCTGCCTGAAGGTCGCCCATAAAGTTGAGGGTTTGGCCAATCTGTGCCGAAGCGTCGGGCGCAAAGGCAAGCAGTTGGGCGCGTCATCGAGGGGCAGGGTTGAGCCCGCCGCCGTCGGGCGCTGGATTGTGCAGATCAATAAACCGTCGCAGACCGTCCAGAAAGGCTGGAAAGTCTGCGACATCGTTTGTTTGAAAGGGGCTATTCACCTGCGTCGGTGTAGCGGATTTCCTTTTTGTCCGACCCAGCGCCGATTTTCTCACGCCGCACGATCAGACGGTTCAGCGCGTTGATATAGGCTTTGGCGGAGGCCACGACGGTGTCGGTGTCCGCAGATTGGCCCGTGGCGATGCGGCCCTCTTCCTCCATGCGCACAGACACGGTCGCTTGTGCATCGGTGCCTTCTGTGACGGCGTGCACCTGATACAGTTGCAGGCGCGCGTTGTGGGGGAAAAGCTGTTTGACCGCATTGAACGTTGCATCAACGGGGCCGTCGCCGGTGGCCTGCACCGTGTGATCGGTGCCTTCGACCTCCAGTACCATGGTCGCTTTTTGCGGGCCGTTCATGCCGCAGATCACGGTCAGATCTTTGAGTTTCAGGTGGTCTTCGGCGCTATCGCTGAGTTCAATCAGGGCGATCAGGTCTTCGTCGAAGACCTCCTTTTTGCGATCGGCGAGGTCTTTGAACCGCACAAAGATGTCTTTGAGTTCATTGTCGCCCATCGTGTAGCCCAGCTTATCGAGCTTATCGCGCAGCGCCGCCCGGCCAGAGTGTTTGCCCAGTGGCAGGGACGTGCCGCTGAGGCCCACATCCTCGGGCTTCATGACCTCAAACGTTTCGCGGTTTTTCAGCATGCCGTCCTGGTGGATGCCACTTTCGTGGGCGAAGGCGTTTTTGCCGACGATGGCTTTGTTGAACTGCACCGGAAAGCCGCTGACCGTGGCCACACGGCGGGAGATGTTCATGATCTTCGTGGTGTCGATCCGCGTGTCATAAGGCATGATGTCGTGGCGCACGCGCAGGGCCATCACGACCTCTTCGAGGGCTGTGTTACCAGCGCGTTCGCCCAGACCATTGATCGTGCATTCGATTTGGCGCGCGCCACCGTTTACGGCGGCCAGTGAATTGGCCGTCGCCATGCCAAGGTCATTGTGACAATGGGTAGAGAAAATCACGCTGTCTGCATTGTCCACTTCGGCGATGAGACGTGTGATGAGGGCCGCGGATTCCCCCGGTTCGGTGTAGCCCACCGTGTCGGGGATGTTGATGGTTGTCGCACCCGCTTTGATGGCGATATCCACAGTGCGTTTGAGGAAATCCCATTCGGTCCGGGTGGCATCCATGCTGGACCATTGGACGTTGTCACAAAGATTGCGCGCGTGGGTGACGCAGTCGTGGATACGGTCGGCCATTTGATCCATGTCGAGGTTCGGGATCGCGCGGTGCAGGGGAGACGTGCCGATAAAGGTGTGGATGCGCGGGCGTTCTGAATGCTTCACGGCCTCCCAGCAGCGGTCGATGTCTTTGAAATTGGCGCGGCTCAGCCCGCAGATTTGCGCGGTCTTTGAACGTTTGGCGATTTCGGACACCGCATTGAAATCACCTTCGGAGGCGATGGGAAACCCTGCCTCGATGATGTCCACACCCATATCGTCGAGCATTTCAGCGATCTCGAGCTTTTCAGCGTGGGTCATGGTGGCGCCGGGGGATTGTTCGCCGTCGCGCAGGGTTGTGTCAAAGATCAGAACATGATCGGTCATTTGGTAATTCCTTGTTTTTCCTTAGATTTTCTTGGCGCGTCGTCCCCTCTGAGCGGTCGCGCCAAAAGGCACGCTCAGAGGCGGCTAAGGAGTAGGCCCAAGGTGGCCTGCGTATGTGCGGACGTGCTCATACGGCGGACTATACGTATGGGGACGCGTTTGAAAAGGGAAATGTTGTTAAAATGTGCCCTGCGGGCGCGTGATGATTGGATGGCCTCCCGTCGGCGGACGGTGTGGCGGAGGTGCGGGTTGAGCTTAGGTATTTTTGAACCAGAGAAGCTGGAAGGGCGGCGCAACAAAGCTACCTGACGCGCATGAAACAGGCATTGGTTATCGGGGCACGGGGTGGCATTGGGTCCGCCATGGTGCAGGAGTTGGGCGCGCGCGGCTATAATGTGACGCCTGTGTCGCGGTCGGTGGACGGGTTGGATGTGACCGATCCGGGTTCAGTGGACCGGGTGTTGGGGGCGGTCGAAGGACCGTTTGATCTGATTTGCGTGGCCATAGGCACCTTGGCCGTGGGCGGCGCGCCCGAAAAGACGTTGGAGGCTGTTGAGGCGCAGCAGATGCTGGACGTCTATGCCGTCAATGCAGTGGGGCCTACGTTGATCTTGCGTCACGTCGAGCGGCTTTTGCCAAGGGACGGACCGTCGGTGGTGGGGGTTTTGTCGGCGCGGGTCGGATCCATCGGGGATAACAAGATCGGGGGGTGGTATTCCTACCGCGCCTCGAAGGCAGCGCTGAACCAGATCGTGCATGGCGCCGCCATTGAGATCGGGCGCAAGCGCAAGCAGGCTGCGATTGTCGCCCTGCACCCCGGTACGGTCGAGACGCCGTTTACCGAAGGCTACCCCGGCCACAAAAAGGTGGCAGCGTCGCAGGCGGCTTCGAACTTGTGTGATGTGATGGAGGGGTTTGGGCCGGAGCAGACCGGCCAGTTTTTCGATTATGCGGGCGAGGGCGTGCCATGGTGAAGCTGGTTTTGGTGTTGGGCGATCAGCTTTCCGAGGGTCTGTCGTCGCTACAGGCCGCCGACGCGTCCACGGACATTGTGGTGATGGCTGAAGTCATGGGGGAGGCCGACTATGTCAAACACCACCCTAAAAAAATCGCGTTCCTTTTTGCCGCGATGCGCAAGTTTGCGGCACGGCTGGAAAAGGCTGGATGGGATGTGCGCTATGCGCGTTTGGATGACCCCGATACGCCTGCGTCATTGGGAGAGGTTTTGTTGCAGCGCGCCGAAGAGGCCGGGACATCACAGATCGTGGTGACAGAACCGGGCGAGTGGCGGCTGATTGAAGCGCTGCAATCGGTGCCGCTGGACGTTGAAATTCTGCAGGACGACCGGTTCATCGCATCGCATAAGATGTTTGAAGACTGGGCCGAGGGACGCAAGGCGCTGCGGATGGAATATTTCTATCGTGAGATGCGGCGCAAGACCGGTCTGATGATGGAGGGCGACAAGCCTGCCGGTGAGAAATGGAATTTCGACCACGATAACCGCAAGCCTGCGCCTGGATCGGTCGATTATTCGGGGCCGATGCGGTTCCAGACTGATGAGGTCACGCGCGAGGTTCTTGATTTGGTGCGCGACCGGTTCGCGGATAATTTCGGGACCGTGGATGATTTCTGGTTTGCCACCGATCAGGGGCAGGCGCGCCAGCATCTTGCCCATTGGGTCAAGGGCGGTTTGCCGAAATTCGGAGATTTTCAAGATGCGATGATGGGGGATGAACGGTTCCTCTACCATGCGATTGTGGGCCTTTATATCAACGCAGGTTTGCTGGACCCGTTGGAAGTTTGCGAAGCTGTCGAGGCGGCGTGGAAAGCAGGCGATGCGCCGATCAACGCCGCCGAAGGATTTATCCGGCAAATCATCGGTTGGCGCGAATACATCCGCGGCATCTATTTTCTGGAGGGCCCAGACTACACCAGCCGCAACTTCCTGAAACATGACCGCGATTTGCCAGCGTTTTTCTGGGGCGAGACGACATGGATGGCTTGCGTGTCCAAGGCCGTGGAGCAGACCCATGATGAGGCCTACGCCCACCATATCCAACGTCTTATGGTCACCGGCAATTTCGCGCTGTTGGCGGGGATTGATCCCCATCAGGTCCATGAATGGTATCTTGCCGTCTATGCGGATGCCTACGAATGGGTGGAGGCGCCAAATGTCATTGGCATGAGCCAGTTTGCCGACGGGGGTATTATTGCGTCAAAACCCTATATCTCCAGCGGGAATTACATCGATAAGATGTCGGATTACTGCAAGGGATGCAGCTACAAGGTAAAGGATAAAACGGGCCCAGATGCGTGTCCGTTCAACCTTTTGTATTGGCATTTTCTGGATCGCCACCGTGAGACGTTCAAGAACAATCACCGCATGGGCAACATGTACCGCGTTTGGGACCGGATGGATGAGGATCGTCGCGCCACCGTCCTACGAGAGGCGGAAGGATTTCTGGCCAAACTGGACGCAGGCGACGTGGTCTAGGGAACAAGATCGCTCCGTCGGGGGTTAGGGGGTGAACCCGTTTGAAAGGCCCCTTCATGAAATTCCTCATCGCCGTGATTGCCGCGACATTTGCAACCTTTATGGCCACGGTTGTGGCCGCAGAAGAGGTGGGGCGCGTGGGTGTTGATTGGGTCGGTAATGACATTATCATTGAGGCCATTCCTGACCCTGACGTCGAAGGCGTGACCTGTCACATCAGCTATTTCGAACGCAGCCTGATTGACCGGATTTCCAATGGCAATTGGTTTGAAGACCCGTCCAATGCCTCCGTCGATTGCCGTCAGACTGGCCCTATCGTGATTGGCGATATCGACCGGTCGCGCGATGGTGAAACGGTGTTTCGCGAAGGACGGTCGATTGTGTTCAAATCCCTGCGTTTGACCCGCATTCTGGACGCGGAAAATCAGGTTTTGATCTACCTTAGTCATGCAAATGAACTCAGCCAAGGGTCGGCCAAGATGTCGATTTCGACGATACCGCTGTTCGACGGCTAAGATTATTCGGAGGCAGGGGCCTCGTCTACGACAACGCTGTCGGTGGCCGGGTTTGTGGCGCTTTGCGTGACAAGCGCGCCGTCTTGCCATTCGCCGCCCGCAACCTGACCGGACGCATATGTCATCGTGCCTTCGCCCTGACGGCGGCCTGACCGGAATTGTCCTGAATAGACGTCGCCATTGGTGTAGGTCGCGACCCCAAGGCCCGAGATTTCGCCCATGTCCCACGCGCCTTCATAGGTGAAGCCGTCCGGCATGGTGATTTTACCCGATCCATTGCGCTGGCCGTTCAGGAATTCGCCTTCATAGATGGTGCCGTCCGCGTAAGTGGCCGTGCCGAACCCTTCGCGTTGGCCATTGGCCCACGTGCCGACATAGGTGTAGCCGTCGGCGTAGGTCATGGTGCCCGTACCGTGGTTTTTGGCGTTCAGAAACTCGCCCTCATATACAAGACCATTGGCATAGGTGGCGACGCCGCGCCCTTGGATGACGCCTGCCTCCCATTCGCCTTCGTAGGTGGACCCGTCCGGATAGGTGATTTTGCCGGTGCCGTCCGCCAGATCATCGGCAAAGGTGCCCGCATAGGTGGACCCGTCGGGGTAGGTGACTTCGCCGGTGCCTTCGATCTGGCCTTCGGACCATTCGCCCGCATAGCGGTAGCCGTCGGTGCCCACGAAAGTGCCTGTGCCATGGCGCAAATCATTGACGAAGCCGCCTTGATAGACGTCGCCGTTGGCGTAGGTCACGGTGCCTGTGCCGTCCCGTTTGCCTGCCACCAGATCGCCTTCGTAAATGTCGCCGTTGGGCTGGATCAGGCGGCCCGACCCTTCGATCTGGCCCGCAGACCAGGTGCCTTCGTAGATCAACCCGTCTGGCATGGTCAGTTTGCCGATGCCCTCGCGTTCCCCGTCGGCCAGCGTGCCTTCGTAAATGGCACCGTCCGGATAGGTGATCTGGCCTTCGCCTTCTTTGACACCGTTGACCCATGGGCCGTCGTAGATATAGCCACCCGGAGACGTCATTTTGCCGCGTCCGTGGTGCATGGCGTTGCGGAAATCGCCTTCGTAAACGACGCCGTTGGCGTAGCGCGCAATGCCGCGTCCGGTGATCTTGCCGTCGGTCCAGTCGCCTTCATAGGTGCCGCCATCGGCAAAGTTGATCAGACCAAAACCTTCGGGTTTGCCGGCTGCAAACTGGCCCTCGTAGACCGATCCGTTGGGGAAGTTGGCAACGCCTTGGCCGCGAATTTCGCCTTCGAACCATTCACCTTCGTAGCGGTAGCCGTTGGGCAGGGTGTAGGCGCCTTGCCCGTGTTGCAACCCGTTGAGGAACTGGCCTTCGTAGATGCCGCCGTCGTCGTATTGCTTGGTCTGGACCGATTGGGCCAACGCAGGCGTGGCCAGTATCGTCAAGGCGATCAGGTGCGGTGTAAAACGCTTCATGGTCGGGCTGCTCCCCCTAGAGACTTTTGTGCACGATAGGGCCAAGGGCGGGGTGGCGCAACGGGGCGTTTACACCTTCGGCTTCCCCTTGCCTGCTTTGCGGACTAGATGAAGGACAAAGCGATGAAAGGCCCCGCTATGACCGACCGTTTCCGCGTGACGATAGCACAGATGAACCCCACCGTGGGCGATATTGACGGCAACGCCGCCAAGGCGCGGGCCGCGTGGGACCAAGGCCGCGCGGCGGGGGCCGATCTGGTCATGCTGCCTGAGATGTTTATCGCGGGCTATCAGACGCAGGATTTGGTGCAAAAGCCTGCTTTTGTGGCCGCCTGTCAGGCCGCGATTGAGGCGCTGGCGCGCGACTGCGCGGATGGGCCGATGCTGGGCATCGGTGGACCATTGGCAGAGCTGTCAAAGCTGCACAACGCCTATTTCATCCTCAAAGACGGTGCGATTCACAACATTACGCGCAAGTATTTCCTACCCAATTTCAACGTCTTCGACGAAGTGCGCCTGTTCTCGCGCGCTGATATGCAAGGCCCGTGGGACGCGGGCCCTTTGCGGGTTGGCACGCCCATTTGTGAGGACGCGTGGTACGAGGACGTCTGTGAAGCCATGGTCGAAAGTGGGGCGGAGCTGTTGCTGGTGCCCAACGGAAGCCCCTATTTTCGCGAAAAGTTCGATGTGCGGCTGAACAACATGGTTGCCCGTGTGGTCGAAAACGATGTGCCGCTGGCATATCTGAACATGGTGGGCGGTCAGGACGACCAGATATTCGACGGTGGTTCATTTGTGCTGAACCGGGGCGGCAAGCTGGCGTTGCAGTTGCCGTGGTTTGCCGAAAGCGTCACAACCGTGGATTTTGTCAAAACCGATAACGGCTGGGCGGCGGAGGATGGCGACAAAGCGATCCTGCCCGCGCCATTGGAAACAGATTATGCCGCGATGGTCGTGGGTTTGCGCGACTACATGGCCAAGACTGGTTTCAAAAAGGTGCTGTTGGGTCTGTCTGGCGGGGTCGATTCGGCGATTGTTGCCGCGATTGCCGTTGATGCATTGGGGCCGGACAACGTGCGCTGCGTGATGATGCCGTCTGAATATACGTCCGAGGCGTCCTTGACCGACGCCAAAGCCGCTGCTGCGGCCTTGGGCGTGCGCTATGACATTGTGCCGATTGGCCAAACGCGGGCAGCGGTGACTGACACTTTGGCGCCATTGTTCGAAGGCTATGATGAAGGCCTGACCGAGGAGAATATCCAATCGCGCATTCGTGGTCTGTTGCTGATGGCGCAGTCCAACAAGTTCGGGGAAATGTTGCTGACGACAGGCAACAAATCCGAGGTCGCGGTGGGCTATGCCACGATCTATGGCGATATGGCAGGGGGCTACAACCCCATCAAAGACATGTACAAAACCCGCGTCTTCGACGCCTGCCGTTGGCGCAACGCCAACCACCGCGATT
The DNA here is from genome assembly GCF_965657175.1 of Pseudooctadecabacter sp. Taxonomy (GTDB): domain Bacteria; phylum Pseudomonadota; class Alphaproteobacteria; order Rhodobacterales; family Rhodobacteraceae; genus Octadecabacter. Next base: position 98,871 of record NZ_CBFHNH010000004.1, read on the forward strand.
GGATGATGGGCCCGGAGGCGGAGGTGATTCCCGTGGCGATCATCGACAAGCCCCCGTCAGCTGAGCTGCGCGAGGACCAGAAGGACAGCGACAGCCTGCCAGACTATCCCGTACTGGACGGTATTTTGGAAATGCTGGTCGATGGGGAGGCATCGGTGGCGGACTGTGTGGCCGCTGGATATGACCGTGACACGGTCAAACGGGTCGAACATCTGGTCTACATTTCAGAATACAAACGCTTCCAATCGGCACCCGGCCCGCGTTTGTCGATGAAGGCGTTCTGGCTCGACCGGCGCTATCCCATTGTGAACCGTTGGCGAGACAAGAGCGGACAGGCGTGATTTTGATCATCGGCCGTGGTATGTTGCGCGATGGCCGAGAATAAAACCAAGGCGACAGATCAAGACGTAACCGCCTTTCTTGAGGCGGTGGACCACCCCGTGCGCCGTGCCGATGGGCTGGTTCTGGACGCGATGTTCCGGCGGATCACCGGGTGGACCCCGCGCCTGTGGGGGCCAACGATTGTGGGCTATGGATCCTATGATTACGTCTACGACAGCGGGCGGTCTGGCACGTCATTGGCCACCGGGTTCAGCCCGCGCAAAACGGCCCTTAGCCTTTATATCATGCCAGGGTATCAGGATTATTCAGCCATCCGCGACCGGTTGGGCAAACACAAGATCGGCAAAGCCTGCCTCCACATCAACAAACTGGCGGATGTGGATTTATCCGTGGTTGAGGAATTGGTACGCCGCGGTGTCGATGATCTGGGCAGACGTTATCCCGTGACAGGCAGCTAAAGCGGCTATTCCCACCAACGATCGATTGCGGCGATGTCATCGTCCAACCATCCGAAATGATGGGCGAATTCGTGGATCGTCACGTGGGCGACCAGTTCGGTCAGGGTCACGTCACGCTCTGCCAATTCCATCAAGATGGGTTGGCGAAACAGCCAGACAACGTCGGGGCCGTAAGGCGCATCGAAGGTGGATTTTTCAGTGAGCGGGATGCCGTCGTACATCCCCGTGATCTCATCCCGTTGGGCATGCGGGTCATCATCAGGGTCCAGCAGATGATCGGGCAATACGTCTTCGACTTGCACCACCACGTCGCTGGCAAGCGCAGCGAATGGGGCGGGCAAGTTCCGCACGGTTTCAAGCGCGATGCGTTCAATTTCAGCAAGCGTCGTCATGGGGCGGATATGGACATTTTGCGCGCGCTATGACAAGCGCGGGACCAATAGGAGAATTCCCATGACAACCACCCGTTTCGCCCCCTCGCCCACCGGTTATCTGCACATCGGCAACCTGCGCGCCGCCTTGTTCAACTATGCGATTGCCCGTCAGGCGGGCGGCGAATTCATCCTGCGGATTGATGACACGGATCCGGAGCGGTCCAAACAGGAATACGTGGATGCCATTCAGGAAGATCTGACATGGTTGGGGATTTCGTGGGACCGGATTGAATATCAATCCAAACGGTTGGCGCAGTACGATGCGGCCCGTGACAAGCTGATCGCGATGGGACGGTTGTATGAATGTTTTGAGACGCCAGTTGAACTGGACCTCAAGCGCAAAAAGCAACTGAACATGGGCAAACCACCTGTCTACGACCGCGCAGCGCTGGACCTGACAGAGGACCAGAAGGCCGCCTACCGCGCCGAGGGGCGTCAGGGGCATTGGCGGTTCAAACTGGATCAGGAACGGATCGAGTGGACGGATGCGATTCTGGGTGATCTGTCAATTGACGCAGCCTCCGTATCCGATCCGGTGCTGATCCGAGGTGACGGCCAGTATTTGTATACGTTGGCGTCAGTCGTCGATGACACGGAATTTGGCGTGACCCATGTGGTGCGTGGGTCTGATCACGTGACCAACACGGCGACACAAATCCAGATGATTGTGGCCTTGGGCGGCACGGTGCCGACCTTTGCGCACCATTCTTTGCTCACCGGTCCTCAGGGGGAGGCTTTGTCGAAACGTTTGGGGACCTTGGCCCTGCGTGATCTGCGAAAAAATGGTGTGGCCCCGATGGCAATTTTGTCGCTGATGGCGCGGTTGGGGTCCTCTGATCCAGTGGAATTGCGCGAAACAGTGGATGAGGTTGTTGCGGGCTTTGATCTGTCGAAGTTCGGCTCAGCCCCCACAAAATTCGATGCGGATGATTTGCAACCGCTGACGGCCCGCTGGCTGGCCGCGCGCCCCTTTGCCGAGGTGGCAGACGGCGTGCGCGCGCTGGGCGTGCCCGATGCGCTGGGGGAGCGGTTCTGGAATGTGGTGCGCGAAAACATTTCCTCACTGGAGGAAATGGGGGACTGGTGGGCCGTGTTCCGCGATGGCGCCACCCCGCAGATTGCTGAAGAGGACGCGGAGTTCGTGGCGCAAGCCTTCGGCCTGCTGGGTGAGCCGCCCTATGCCGACGATACATGGTCCACATGGACAGCTGCCGTAAAGGACGCGACCGGCCGCAAGGGTAAGGGGCTGTTTATGCCATTGCGCCACGCGATCACTGGCCGGACCCGTGGGCCAGAAATGGCGGACGTCATGCCCCTGTTGCAGGGGAAGCCCCACGTTTAGGGGTGGCGCAAACTCTTTGAAAAGAGTTTGGTTACAGAAAATCAGAGGATTTTCTGCCCGTGGCTGATACCCAAGCGAAGTTTCTGACCGGATCGTTGATGCGGCACATCACCGTTATGGCGTTGACGTCGTCCGTTGGATTGATGGCGGTGTTTTTGGTCGATTTTATCGACATGATCTTCATCTCCATGTTGGGCAAGGCCGAACTGGCGGCCGCAATCGGGTATGCGGGGGCGATTTTGTTTTTCACCTCCAGCTTCGGGATCGGCATGGCGATTGCGGCGGGGGCATTGGTCGCACGCGATCTGGGCGAGGGGGACCGCGACAAGGCCCAGCGACAGGCCACCAATGTTTTGATCTACGGGGTCGTCTTTGGGGCCGTCTTTGCGGCCCTTGTCTGGTTCAATCTCGCGTTGATCGTGGGCTTGGTCGGGGCCACGGGGGAAACAGCTGAGCTGGCGGTGTCCTATCTGCGTATCATCATACCCTCCCTGCCTTTGTTGCTGGCGGGTATGGTTGGTGGGGCGATCCTGCGCGCCCATGGGGACGCGCGCCGGTCGATGATGGCCACAATTTATGGCGCGATCGTGAATGGAGTTCTGGACCCGATCCTGATCTTCGGCGCGGGGTTGGAGCTTGAAGGGGCGGCATGGGCGTCGGTTGCGGCACGTTTGGCCATTGGGGCCACGGCCTTGATCCCGATTGTGCGGTTTTATGGTGGTTTTGGCCGTCCGACCTTCGCATCTGTGCTACCTGATCTGCGGCCCGTCGTTGTCATCGCATTTCCGGCCATCCTCACCCAGCTAGCCACGCCCATCGGGCAGGCCTACGTCACCCGCGCCATGTCGACCTTTGGCGAGGATGCGGTGGCAGGGATGGCCATCGTAGGTCGGCTGACGCCGGTGGCCTTTGCGGTGATCTTTGCACTATCCGGGGCCATCGGGCCAGTGATTGGCCAGAACTTCGGTGCGGGCAATCGCGCGCGGGTGAAGGGCGCGTTCCGGGATGGGGTGATCTTTACGGCCGTGGTGGTGGTCGGCATGTCTTTGCTGCTGTTCCTCCTTAGACCGGCCTTGCGGATGTTGTTTGATCTGGACGGGGAAGCCCTGACGCTGGTGTTCCTGTTTGCCGGACCGCTGAGCCTACTGTGGTTCTTTAACGGGTTGATCTTTGTCAGCAACGCCGCGTGCAACAATATGGGGCGTCCTTTCTTCAGCACATTGGTCAACTGGGGGCGGCATACTTTGGGCACGATCCCCTTTGTGATGGCCTTCTCAGCGTGGTTCGGGGCCGCGGGCGTGTTGATCGGGCAGGCGGTGGGTGGCGTTTTATTTGCCGCCGTTGCTGTCTGGGTTGCCCTGCGCATCATGAACGACGGAGGCGGGGACGTGGGCCGTCTTGATGGCCTCGACAAGCAGGCGCGCGTCTTCGGCTGGCTGCACCGAAACCGCTAGGGCCGCGAGGGCGGCATCGACCACTTGGCGGGTTTTGTCGGTCAGCGGTTGCGCGCGGGGGTACAAAGGATCCGCGCGATCATCCAACACCGGCCCCCATGCGGTCGTGGTGTCAAAGAAATGATCCGGCCCGTCCGGCGTTAGGGCCGAAAAGCCCGCGACGACAACATCCAGATAGCTGAGTAAAATGGGATGACCGGTTGAGGCCGGGGCCGTGTGGTCCGGGTTTGCCTGATAGACAGCTGTCGGGCCATCAAACTGCGCCGTCACGTCTCGGCGCAGATAGGCATGTTCGCGCAGGTCCAAGGCCGCCCAATCATTGTCCGGCACCTGCGCTGTGATCCCGTGCAACGTCGTGTCATGCGGTTCGACAGACAGAAACGCCACGGGGCGCGCTTTGGCCTGACACCAGACGCGCCGCCACCCGGTGAGGGTTGCGGGGCGTGGATCGGGGTAGTGGTGCGTCGCCAGATTGACGAGCGAGCCGTAGCCAAAGAAGCGCGGGTGGGTCATGCCGTGTTCTGCGTGATCATTCGCGGGCGCGCAAGACGCGAGCGGGTTTCGCAGCTAAAGGCCCCCACGCAAAGGCGAGGCCTGCGATCATCGTGGCGGCCATGCCGCCTAGGATGATGACACTGGCGGAAGACCAGATGGGGGTAAACTCCGTCTCCATGATATAGGTGCTGACCGCCCAGCCACCGGCGATCCCGGCGGTCAGGGCCACCAGACCGGCGGCAAGCCCCAGCAGGGCTGCGCGCAAGGCGAAGCTGCGCAATATAGACGCGCGGCTGGCCCCAAGGGTTTTGAGCACCGCAGATTCGAAGGTTCGCGCACGTGTCCCTGCCGCCGCCGCCCCGATGAGGACCAGAAATCCTGTCACCAAAGTCGCCAAAGCGCCGTAGCGGGTGGCGGCAGCGATGCCACCCAGCAGGTCGACCACCTGGTCGATCGCATCGCGGACGCGGATCGCGGTGATGTTTGGGTAGGCCGTGGCAAGGTCGCGCAGGATCGCGGCCTCGGCCTGCGGTTCGGAATAGACGGTGCTGATCCAGCTGTGGGGCGCGCCTTGCAGGGCTGTGGGGTTCATCGACATGATGAAACCTATCCCTGCGTCTTCAAACGACACTTCGCGGAAGGATGCGATGGTCGCGGTGATGTCGCGGCCAAGGATGTTGGTGGTGATTGTGTCCCCGATTTGCAGACCCATTTCCATGGCTTCTTCCGCTGCGAAGCTGACAAGCGGCGGGCCTGCGTAATCTTCGGGCCACCATTCGCCTTCGGTGATCACGGTGCCTTCGGCAGGCTGCGCAGAGTAGGTCACGCCGCGGTCGCCTTGCAGGACCCAATGATCCGCGACCTCACGTGCAGGGGTGCCGTTGATTTGGGTGATGATGCCCCGCAGCATGGGGGCGGCCTCATACCCGGACACTTGGCTGTCGCTGTCGAGCCGGTCGCGGAAGCCGTCGATCTGGTCGGGCTGGATGTCGACGAAGAAATAGCTGGGCGCGACCTCGGGCAGGTCATTGGCGATGGCGTTGCGCAAGTTGCCGTCGATCTGGCCGACGGCGGCCAGCACCGCAAGGCCAAGACCAAGGGACAGTACGACCGAGGTTGTTTCCCCGCCGCGCGCGCCGATGGCGCCCAAGGCGAACCGCAGGGTAGGACGGCCACGGGACAGGCGCCTGAACTTGCGTGCGGTGAAACGGGCGAACGCAGCGGCGAGCAGCAAAAGCGCCAGTGCAAAGAGGATGCCACCGGCGGTCCACAGCGTCAGAAATGCCGTGCCAGAAAAAGCAATCGCCGTGCCAATCAGAACCGCAAACAAGAGGATCGTCGCAAAGATGTAGCGGTTCGCGGGCAAGGCTTTCCCAGCACCGAAAGCGTCGCGAAAGAGGGTCGCGGCCTTGATATCCTCGGTACGGGCCAAGGGCCAAAGGGTGAAAATCAAAGCTGCGAGGAGGCCGTAGATCGCGGCCTCCATCAAGGGGGCGGGATGCAGGGTGAATTCTGTCGGGATCGGCAGGCGGGCCTCGATGATGGGTGCGAAGGCCAGTGGGATGGCAGACCCAAGGACGATGCCGATCGCGATCCCAGCGAGGGTCAACACGCCAATTTGCAGAAAATACGTCAAAAAGATCGTGCGGCGGGTGGCGCCTAGGGTCTTGAGGGTCGCGATGACGGCGGTTTTGCCCTGCAGGTAGGACCGCACAGCGGCGGAGACACCCACGCCGCCCACCGCAAGGCCGGACAGCCCCACAAGGATCAGGAACGCGCCAATGCGGTCGACGAACCTCGACACGCCGGGCGCGCCCGCGCGGGCATCCTGCCAACGCAGGCCACTGTCTCGGAACTTCGCTTCGGCTTCGGCTTCCAAAGTGGCAAGGTCGGTGTTTTCGGGCAAATCAAGGCGGTAGGCGCTGTCCATCAGCGTGCCTTCGGCCAGCAAACCCGCATTGGCCAGATCGTCCAACAGGACCAGTGATCGTGGGCCAAGGCCGAACCCGCCGCCGGAGTTGTCAGGGTAGCTGACGAGGATCGCGGAGAGGACGAATGTTTGATCCCCCAGCTTGAACTTGTCGCCGGGGGAGAGCGCCAACCGGTCGGCCAAGACCCGTTCCATGACCCCGCCCGGAAACGTCCCGTCGCCGGCAAAGGCCTGCGCCAAAGGCATCGGCGGTTCGAGGTTCACCGCACCGATCAGGGGGTAGAGGTCGTCAACGGCCTGCACTTGGGTCAGGCCGCGTTCGACTGTGTCGCGGTCTACCACGACCATGGACCGGAAGTCCGTCGTCTCAGACACGCGAGTGGCGATGCTGTTCATCCAGTGGCGTTCGACGTCGTTTGCAAACCGGTAGGTGAAGCGCACGACCGCATCCCCGCCAAGGAGCGATGCGCCTTCAGCCTCTAATCCGGCCTGAATGGAGGCGCGCACGGTGCCGACAGCGGCGATGGCCGCCACGCCCAAGGCAAGGCAGGCCAGAAAGATACGAAACCCGTGCAGGCCGCCGCGCAATTCGCGTTTGGCAAAAGTCCAAGCCAGCGACAGGGTCATTCGGCGGCCTTTAATGTGGTGTCGATACGCCCGTCGCGCAAACGCAGGACGTGATCACAGCGCGCCGCCAGTTCGTTGGAGTGGGTGACCATGATCAAGGTCGCCCCGTGCCGGTCGCGCAGACCAAAGAGCATGTCGATAATCGCGGCACCGTTTGTTTCATCCAGATTGCCCGTGGGTTCATCGGCCAGCAGCAGCTTCGGGCGGGTGACGGAAGCGCGGGCCAGCGCCACGCGCTGTTGTTCGCCCCCCGACATTTGGGCCGGATAATGATCGGTCCGGTGGGCAAGGCCCACGGCCTCAAGCTCGGCCTCGGCACGGGCGAAGGCATCACGCACACCGGCCAGTTCCAACGGGGTTGCTACGTTTTCCAGCGCGGTCATTGTGGGAATAAGGTGGAAGGATTGAAACACCACACCCATATTATCCCTACGAAAGCGCGCCAGATCGTCCTCACCCATGGCGGTGATGTCTGTTCCAAGTGCCAGAATTTGCCCCGACGTGGCGGTTTCCAACCCGCCCATCAACATCAGGAGAGACGATTTGCCCGACCCGCTTGGCCCGACCAGCCCCAAGGTATCCCCCTGTTTCACCGTCAACGATATGTCATGGAGGATATCCACCTGTCCCGCATTGCCCGAAAGCGATAGCGAAACATCGGTAAGGGTAAGGGCGTCTGTCATATCGCGGGCCTTTGAACGGGTCGGTTCAGTTTCATGTAAGATGATACGCGCCTGTCGCAACCTCGGATTTGCGATCATGTTGGGCGCAGGGGCAGTACAGGCGGAAACGGTGACCATTGCGGCCTTGGGCGACAGCCTGACGCAGGGCTATGGCTTGGCCCAAGAGGACGGGTTTGTGCCGCAGCTTGAGGCATGGTTGCGGGCGCAAGGGGCCGACGTTGAGGTCATCAATGCAGGCGTGTCGGGGGACACGACCGCAGGCGGTCTGAGCCGCGTGGCTTGGACGCTGACGCCAGACGTGGACGCGATGATCGTGGCGCTGGGCGGCAACGACCTGTTGCGCGGGATCGATCCGGCCAACAGCCGCGCCAATCTGGATGGCATTCTGGCGGCAGGCGAAGACGCAGGCGTTGAAATGCTTTTGGTCGGCATGGAAGCACCGCTGAACTACGGGGCGACCTTTAAGGCGCAGTTTGACGGGATGTATTCTGACCTGGCTGAGGCCTGTGACGTGACCCTGTATCGGACGTTCTTTGACGGTTTGCTTGAGGATGGGGATATGGGGGCCGCGCGGGCGCGCTATATGCAGCCCGATGGCATCCACCCGAACCCTGAAGGTGTTGCGCGAATTGTCGAAGCTATGGGCCCCTCTGTACTGGCGTTGGTTGAATAAATGCCTGGCCGGATGTTTCTGACGTCCACACCGGATGAGGTGTCTGCCTATGCAGGGGGCATGATCCCCGATGTGCCGTCACGGCAGAACATCGCGCCGGGTGAAGAGGTTTTGACGCTCACCGCGGAGGGACCGCGCATGATGCGGTGGGGGATGATCCCCGTGGGGCGCAAAAATGCCCGTGGCCGACCGGTGATGGAGACGATCATCAACGCACGCGGCGAAACGGTATTCGACAAATCCGCGTTTGAGGGCGTGGAACGTGCGATTGTTCCGATCAATGGCTGGTATGAATGGACGGGGGAGCGGCGCAAAAAGACCGCTTGGCGGCTGACCCCCGCCGGTGGGGGTGTCGTGGGCGTTGCCGCGATTTTTGATGTTTGGGCAGGGCCGGGCGGTGTTCAGGTGCCGCAGGTGGCAACGATCACCTGTGAGCCCAACGCAGAGGTTCGCAAAATTCACCACAGGATGGGTGTCATTTTGACGGCAGATCAGGTGTCGACGTGGCTCACGGGGGATGAGGGGGACGCGTCTTCCCTTGTGCAACCTTTGGCGGATGGCGGTGTTCAGATCGTGAAGGTGACGGATATCGACTTAACCAAACCGGACCGTTAATCTTTCGAACACACAAAAAGGGAGCGTCAAATGTCTGTCGCAAAAGTCACTGAAATCATCTCATCCTCAAACAAATCCTTCGACGATGCCGTCGAAAACGGGATTGAACGGGCCTCCAAGACCCTCAAGGGCATCACCAGCGCTTGGGTTGCGGACCAGAAGGTCACCGTCAAGGATGGCAAGGTGGATGAGTACCGTGTGGTCATGAAAGTGACCTTCGTTCTCAACGACTAAATCCAAACAAAACGGGCGCGCAGATTGCACTGCGCGCCCGTCTGAAAGTTCGGGGTGCGTGACTTAGTCCGCCAAAGCCAGATTGATGGCGCTTTCGCGGCCATCGCGGCCTGCCTCAATGTCAAAAGTCACCTTTTGATTGTCCGCAAGACCCGTCAGACCTGACCGTTCGACCGCAGAGATATGGACGAAAACGTCCTTTGATCCGCCCTCAGGCGCGATGAAGCCGTAGCCTTTTGTGGTGTTGAACCATTTCACGGTGCCGTTAGCCATACCGTTGTTCTCCTTGTCTTTTTCCCGCTCGCAGCATGCAGCGGCGTGGCGCGTCAGTGCAAGATCGAGAGACTGGGCCGTAAGAGGAGCAGTATGGATCGTGTATAACGTTGCCCCACAAACATGGAACTGGACCCCTTTCAAATCAAGAAAAAACAGGCTGCTGCTGTTTTGGGCAGGCTGCAGCTTATGGGTGCAAATGGTCATTTGGAGGGAAGGTTGGCGCGGGTTTCCCCTGCAGTGAGACCCCAGTCATCCCTATATTAGAATCAATGGAAAAGGGGATATTGATGTTTAAATTCATGTTTGGTCGGGGCGCGGGGAAGTCTGCCGCTGAAACGCAGCGACAAACTGTTGAACGCGCCGTGGAAGAATTGAACAGCGTTCTGGCCGGGATGGCGGACAAGGCGGTGGTTGGGGTTGACCTCAACTCTGGCTTGTTGACCGTTACGCTGCCGGAACAGATGCCGGATGAGGCCCTCGCGCTGCCAGCGCCTGAGGCCGACGAAGATACACAGGTTGAGGAAAAGGCGGCGGCCTGATCCACAATCGTGTTTGCATGAAAAAGGGGCGGCTCCGATAGGAACCGCCCCTTTTTTGTCTGTCAGGCAGATGCCTTATGCGAGAGCGAGGTTCACTGCGCTTTCGCGGCCGTCGCGCCCAGCTTCGACGTCGAACGTCACTTTCTGGTCGTCTGCGAGGCCTGTGAGGCCGGAACGCTCAACTGCGGAGATGTGGACGAAAACGTCCTTGCCACCAGTTTCAGGAGCGATAAAGCCGAAGCCTTTTGTGGTGTTGAACCATTTGACGGTGCCGTTGGCCATGTCATGTTTTCCTTTTCAAGGGGCTGCCCGCGGAGTGCGACAGCTGTGGCTTGGTCAGTGCTAGGTCGAAGAACTGTAAGCCGATAAAGGAAGACAGGGGTCGATATAGGGTAACGTCTGCAAGACGGCATATGGGGCAGGCGGGGGTGTTTGGCAAGGGTCAACGGTGCCGTTCACGTAAATGAGCGCATTCGCGCCGGGGTTGTGCCGGCTTGCGCCTGCGCGCGCTTGGGTGTCAAAGGGACGCGAAATCAAAGTGGTATGCGATGCGTTGGGATGAATTGATGGATCGCGCAGGCGGTGTGGGCGAATTTTGCGGGGGTACGGCGGAATTGGCCAGCGTCGATGTTCCGCACGAAGATCAGGTTTTACTGTGTTCGGTTTGTCGCAGCGATGCCCCTCCTGCGGCCCATTGGCGGTGTCTGGAAGGGGCGGCTTGGTCACAGGAACCATCCGTCCAGATCGCCGTTTGGCGCAAGCTGGGTGACATCGACGAGATGTGGGCGCGGGATACCCGCGAGGCCATGATGATGGAGCCCGATGTCATGGCGCGCGCGAAGGCAGACGCTTTGGTCGTGGAACATTTCGACAGCTATGGGATGCGGTTGGACCATGGGGACACGGTTGTCTTGGTCAAAGACCTGCCCGTGAAGGGTGCGGGTTTCACGGCCAAGCGGGGCACGGCGGTGCGGAACATATCGCTCGACCCAGACAATGCAGCGCATATCGAGGGCAAGGTCGAAGGCCAGCGGATCGTGATTTTGACGGAGTTTGTGAAGCGGAAGTAAAAAGGGCGGCCCGAAGACCGCCCCCTAAATTAACGCGCGAATTTCTTGTGTTTCATGCGCTTGGGCTCCATCGCGTCGGCCCCCAGACGGCGTTTCTTGTCTTCTTCATAGTCCTCGAAGTTGCCTTGGAACCATTCGACGTGGGCTTCGCCTTCGAATGCCAAGATATGCGTGCAAATCCGGTCGAGGAAGAAACGGTCGTGGGAAATGACGACGGCGCAGCCTGCGAAATCCACGAGAGCGTCTTCGAGGGCGCGCAGTGTTTCGACATCAAGATCGTTGGTTGGTTCATCAAGCAACAGGACGTTTCCGCCTGATTTCAAAAGCTTCGCCATGTGAACACGGTTGCGTTCACCGCCCGAAAGGATGCCGACTTTCTTTTGCTGATCGCCGCCTTTGAAGTTGAAAGCGGAGCAATAGGCACGGGAATTCATCTGCGCGTCCCCCAGCTGGATAACCTCCCCGCCGGAGGAAATTTCCTCCCACACGGTGGCGTTCGCGTCCAGCGCGTCGCGCGATTGGTCCACATAGCTGAGTTCGACCGTATCGCCGTAGCTGACCGACCCGCTGTCTGGTTCGATCTGGCCCGTCAGCATGCCAAAAAGCGTGGATTTACCCGCGCCGTTGGGGCCAATCACGCCGACAATGCCGCCCGGCGGCAGATCAAAGCTGAGGTTTTCAACCAAAAGTTTGTCGCCCATCGCCTTCGAAAGGTTTTCAACCTCGATCACCTTGTCACCAAGACGTGGCCCATTGGGGATAATGATCTGGGCGCGGCCCATTTTTTCGCGTTCGGATTGATTGGCGAGTTCGTTGTAGGCACTGATACGGGCCTTGGATTTGGCTTGGCGGGCTTTGGCGCCTTGGCGCATCCATTCCAGTTCGCGTTCCAGCGTGCGCTGCTTGGACTTGTCTTCCTTGGCTTCACGTTCGAGACGTTTTGCTTTGGCTTCTAGCCAGCTGGAATAATTGCCTTCGTGTGGAATGCCCGACCCGCGATCCAGCTCCAATATCCAGCCTGTGATCGCATCAAGGAAATAGCGATCGTGGGTCACGATCAAAATTGTGCCTTTATAATCAATAAGGTGCTGTTGCAGCCACGCAATAGTTTCTGCGTCAAGGTGGTTGGTCGGTTCGTCGAGGAGCAGCATGTCAGGCGCGTCCAGAAGCAGCTGACACAAGGCCACGCGGCGCTTTTCACCACCTGACAGCGTGGTCACATCGGCATCATCGGGCGGGCAGCGCAAGGCCTCCATCGAGACATCGATCTGTGCATCCAGATCCCACAGGTTTTGACTGTCGATTTCATCCTGCAATTTCGCCATTTCGTCGGCGGTTTCGTCAGAATAATTCATGGCAAGTTCGTTGTAGCGATCAAGGATCGCCTTTTTATCTGCCACACCCAACATGACGTTTTCGCGGACCGTCAGGTTCGGGTCGAGTTCGGGTTCCTGCGGCAGGTAACCGACCCGCGCACCTTCTGCGGCCCAAGCGTCCCCCTGAAAGTCTTTGTCCTGACCGGCCATGATGCGCATCAAGGTCGATTTACCGGTGCCGTTGACGCCGACAACACCGATTTTCACGCCGGGAAGGAAATTGAGGCGGATGTTTTCGAATACTTTTTTACCGCCGGGGTAGGTCTTGGACACTCCGTCCATGAAGTAGACATATTGATAGGCTGCCATGGGTCAAATCCTGCATGTAAAACGGGTTTTGTCCGTGCATACGCAAGGGCGGGTAGGGGTGCAAGGATGTGCGGACACCGGTGCCACCGAAGGTTCAGGAAATTGCGGCGTGAGGAACCTGTTCATGGGTCAACCATGTGACGATATCGCCGCTGGGGATAGGGCGGGAAATCCAGTAGCCTTGGATCAGGCTGCAGCCCATGTCTTGAAGGGTCCTCGCCGTGGTTTCGTCTTCGACACCTTCTGCAATGACTGCGATGGACAGATCATTGCACAACTCGATCGCCTTTCGGACAATTTTGAAACTGACATCATCGGTCAAAATGCAGCTGACAAGGCTGCGGTCGATTTTGACACCGGACAGATCGAGGGTCGCAAGGTGGGAAAGGCCCGCATATCCCACCCCGAAATCGTCGAGGAAGACCTGAAATCCGGCTTGTTTCAGATCCCGGATGATCGCGCCTTGGGACGAGGTTTCGGCGGTATCGCCAAAGTTGTTGGTTTCCAAGACTTCGATTGTGATGTGGTTTCGATCCAGATTGCTGGCTTCGACAGCCCAGATCAGCCGGTTGATGAAGTCCGGGTGGGCCAGCAGCTCCGGCGAGGCATTAAACGAAATGCGCAGGTCACCAAAACCGGATCGGGCGAGGGATGCTTTCTTTTCCAACGCGGTCATCATCGAAATCATGTCAAGTTCGCCCAGCAATCCAATGTCTTCGATAATCGGCAGGAACTCTGCCGGTGAATACACGCGGCCGGTGTCTGGATGGATCCAGCGGGCGAGGGTTTCAAACCCGATCACTTTGTCATTCCAAAGGTTCTTGACCGGCTGAAATGAGAAGTCGAAGGTCCCAGTATCAATGGCCTCTGCCAGTTCTGAGGCGAGGCGGGTCTCATGGGCGTGACGGTCGTGTAAAGAGGCGTCGTAGAGTTCAATACATCCACGGCCCGATCTTTTGGCTTCATACAAAGCGAAGTCAGCCTTAATCAAAAGATCTTCCGCGTCGGTATTGCCAGCCTCACATTGTGCGGCGCCGATACTTGCCTCTGCGATCAGGCTTCGGTCGGACCACGTGAATGGATTGGCCAATGCGCCTAACAAGCGTTGGCCGACCGCCCCGAGGTATTCAAGGTCCGCGCTGTCGCAGCATACGACCACGAATTCGTCACCGCCGATACGGGCCACCATATCGCTTTTGCGCAACCTAGATTTGATCGTCTGTGCGGTGTGCCGCAAGACCGCATCGCCGGCTGAATGCCCGTGCGTGTCGTTGATCATTTTGAAATTATCAAGATCAACATGGAGGAGGCCCACTGTGCCGTCAGGATTGTTTCGAAGGGCTGCCTTGATAAAGTTGAGGAAGGCACCGCGATTGGGGACGCCAGTCAGATTGCCGTGGGTTGCTTCATGTTCCAAGCGCGCGGTCAGGTCTTCGAGGTATATTTCTCTTTCAACTTGTTGAGTGACATCGCGGCATACGAGGACCGCATAGTCCTCCCCACCGGCGCCGGTGCGAAAAGCAACGCTCAACTGGCTCCAGAACAGGTTTCCGTCGCTCCGTTTGTTGCGGAAAAGTTGGAGGCTTTTTAAACGGCTATCGGTCGGGTCGTATGTGAAGGCGTCGATTTCGGCTTGTGAGGGCTGTTCGTCGTCGGGAAAGGCGAACTCCATCGGATTGCGTCCGATGATGTCCGATTTTTCGACCCTCATGATGTCGCAATAGGCGTCGTTGCACCAAATGATCCGCCCCTTGAGATCCTGCAGTAATATCCCGTCAGAGGTGTTTTCAACAGACAGCCGATAGTGTTCGAGGTCTTTGAGAATGGCGGTTGTGCGGTCTTGAACGGAAGCTAACCGTTGGCGCAATCGGTTGTTTTGCGTCGACAACCTCCAGGCCAACTGGCCAAAAACCAGCATGGCCACACATGCAACGCCAAAAATGATACTCGTACTTGTCAAAGCAGCTGGTCCAGTCGTGATAACGGACCATAGGCGCCAAGTTGCTGATCAAGTGTTAAAGCGCGCGATTATTTTGATAGGAATTGACATTATTTCAGCAGAAGCTGATTTGCGTTTGGAGCGATGTGATGAGGGGATGAAGATGCTGCGGTGTGAAGGGCCTTTCGCCCGACCGGGCCAGAAGATCGGGCTGTTGGGGGGGTCGTTTGATCCTGCCCATGACGGACATGTTCATATCACGCGCGCGGCGCTTACGCGGTTTGGTCTGGATCGTGTCTGGTGGCTTGTGAGCCCAGGCAACCCCCTGAAAAAGCGTGGGCCTGCGCCGATGCACGACAGGCTGATCGCGGCGCGCGCGGCGATGCAACATCCCCGCGTGGAGGTCACAGATATAGAGGCCAGACTTGGCATGCGCTACACCGCGCAAACCATCGCGGCTTTGCAAGACCGCTACGTCGGCGTAAGGTTTGTGTGGCTTATGGGGGCGGACAATCTGGCACAGTTTCACCTTTGGCAGGATTGGCAGACCATTATGGCGCGGGTGCCGGTCGGGGTTTTGGCGCGGCCGGGTGACCGGATATCGGCACGGATGTCGAAAGCCGCCCGTATGTACCCAGAGGCGCGGCTGATGGGGCGTCAAGCGGCTCTTTTGGGCGACATGGAGGCCCCTGCGTGGTCCTTTGTTAACCTTCCGATGAACCAATCGTCATCGACCGCGATCAGAAATGCAGGGGGTTGGGGCGCTGGGGCTGTTGTTGACCGGCAGCCGCCGCGTTAGGGGTTAACTATGTCTCGCGTTTTATCCCGTCGTGCCGTTTTGAGTGGCCTTATGTCCGGTGTGGCCAGCCTTGCCGCTGCACAAGCACCGCTTTCGTCCTTGCGGCCCTTGGCCCGCACCCCGCAGGAGGCGGCAGCACCCGACGTCAGCCTGATCCCGCGGATCGCGCCGCGGGTGCGCGCCAGCATCGAAGAGGTGATTGCTGAGGCTGATCTTGGTGGCACGGTGGGATGTGTTCTGGCGGACGCGAAAACCGGCGAGATTTTGGAAAGCACAGAGGCCGACGTGCCTGTCCCGCCAGCCTCCGTCACGAAATCTGTCACAGCCCTTTATGCACTAGAGGCACTGGGTGGGGCGCATCGGTTTATCACGCGTTTATTTGCGGTTGGCCCCGTTGAGGGCGGAATTTTGCGTGGTGATTTGATTTTGGCAGGGGGCGGTGACCCGACCCTGTCGGCAGATCATCTGGCCGAATTGGCCGCTGATCTGGCCGAAGCCGGTGTGACGCGCGTGGAGGGGCGTTTTCTGTGTTACCGCGGTGCGCTGCCCTATGCCGAAGAGATCGAGCCGTCCCAGTTGGACTACCTAGGCTACAATCCGGCGGTGTCTGGTCTGAACCTGAATTACAACCGCGTCCATTTTGAATGGCGGCGGGTGAACGGGTCTTGGCAGACCACAATGGACGCACGGACAGAGGACCGCGTGCCGCCGGTGTCGATGGCGCGGGTATCGCTGGTGGATCGGCGCACGCCGGTCTTTGATACCACGGCGCCGGATCGCTGGACGGTTGCCCTGTCCGCGCTGGGCAATGGCGGATCGCGGTGGTTGCCGGTGCGCCAGCCGGCGCTTTATGCGGGCGATGTGTTCCAAAGCTTGGCGCGTGACATTGGGATCGATCTGCCCCGCCCCGAGGTTGTCGATGATCTGCCTGACGGGGCTGAGATTGCACGCCATGAAAGCCCGACATTGCGGACGATCCTGAACGAAATGCTCCTGTTTTCGACCAATCTGACGGCGGAGGTCTGCGGCTTGGCGGCGACGCAGGCCAAGTCTGGTCGACCTATGGATATCGTCGCCTCTGCGGCTGAGATGACCCGCTGGTTGGGGGAGACCTATGGCGTGGAATGTGACTTCAAAGATCATTCGGGCCTGAGCGACGAGAACCGGATTTCGGCGCAAGCGATGACAAAAATTCAGCTTGAAGTCGGTGCGGACGGGCCGTTGAAGCCCATTTTGCGGCGGATTGCCATGCGCGATGCGGACAATCGACGCTTGGAGGATTATCCGATAACGGTGCGCGCCAAGACGGGGACCTTGAACTTTGTCAGCGCCCTGTCGGGATATATTGAAACGCCGGACGGGACAGATTTGGTGTTCACGATCTTCACTGCCAACCTTGATCGTCGCGCGCGAGGGAAAGCCACAGGCGATGAAGTGCCGGAGGGATCGATTGCGTGGAACAGACGATCCAAGCGGTTGCAGCAACGTTTGCTGCAACGCTGGGGCCTGATTTATCGCAATACGCCCGCATTGCCGGAACTGGAAGAAGCGGGGTTGACTGATTAAAGCGTCATGTGACGCGCACGGGCACCGCGTTCGATCGCAGCGGCGTGCAGACGGTCGATTGTGAGTTCATAGCGGACTTCTTCCAGCATACGCAGTTCCGACTGGGCGATGTCGCCATCAGCGGCTGCCACGTCACACGCCAACGCATAGGCGGTTTCATGCAGACGTTCTGGCAGAGCGTCGCGGATCAGGCCGAACAGCGCATCAAGGCCGTCTTCTTGGCTGAACAGGTCAAACACCGTTTGCGAAATCGTCGGGACGTGGTCGGCGTCATAGTTCGCAAATACGGGCAGATTGTTGATGATATTGGTGATTTTCACCAATTCGGCTGTCCGGATTTCCTCATCACTGGCGGAAACGGCGATCATGACGGCGCAAAGCGCATCTTGGGCGGTCATGGATGGGGTGTCGGACATTCTCTTGCTCCTTGGCGGTTATGACCCATTTATTGACGCGGATGCTGCACTGCAATAGGTGCTGCGGCGGCTGTGCCAAAGGGGCGCAGTGAATATAGAATGGATGGTTCCGATGACTGCTTTGCGTGATGCTGCGATGACCTCGAAGGCTTGGCCCTTTGAAGAGGCGCGCAAGCTGTTGAAACGGGTGGAGCGGACCGGCAAGGACCATGTGCTGTTTGAGACGGGCTATGGCCCGTCCGGCCTGCCGCACATCGGGACATTCGGTGAGGTTTCGCGCACCACGATGGTGCGCCGCGCGTTTGAGGTGATTTCAGACATTCCCACGCGGTTGATCTGTTTTTCCGACGATTTGGACGGGATGCGCAAAGTGCCGGGCAATGTACCCAATCCCGAACGGCTGCAGCAGTACCTGCAGTTGCCGCTGACGGATGTGCCGGACCCGTTTGATAAATACGAAAGTTTTGGCCATCACAACAACGCCATGTTGCGGCGGTTCTTGGATACCTTTGGGTTCGAGTATGAGTTTATTTCGGCCAAGGAGTACTACGAAACCGGCCAGTTTGATGAGGTCCTGCTGCGGGCTGCCGAACGCTATGATGATGTGATGGCCGTGATGCTGAAGTCGCTTCGTGAGGAACGGCGGGAGACCTATTCGATCTTTCTGCCCAAGCATCCCGAGAGCGGACGGATTATGTATGTGCCAATGAAGCACGTGGATGCCAAAGAAGGCACCGTGACCTTCGATGATGAAACGGGCCGTGAATGGACAGTGCCGGTGACCGGCGGCAATGTGAAGCTGCAATGGAAGCCGGATTTTGGTGCCCGCTGGGCGTCGCTGGGCGTCGATTTTGAGATGTACGGCAAGGACCACAGCACCAACACGCCGATCTACGACCGCATTTGTGAGATTTTGGGCGGCAAGAAGCCCGAACATTTTACGTATGAGCTGTTTTTGGATGACCAAGGCCACAAGATATCTAAGACGTCGGGCAATGGTGTCAGCATTGATGAATGGCTGACTTATGCGTCCACGGAATCGCTGTCCTATTTCATGTACCTCAAGCCGAAGACAGCCAAGCGGATGCATTTTGATGTGATCCCCAAGGCGGTGGACGAATACCACCAACAGCTGCGCGCCTATCCGGCACAGGATGCGGCCCAGCAGGCCAACAATCCGGTGTTCCATATCCATGGGGCTGATGTTCCGATGTCCACGATGGTGGTGCCTTTTGCGATGCTGTTGAACCTCGCCTCCGTCAGTCAGGCGGAAGATAAGGACAAATTGTGGGGTTTTATCCAGCGCTATGCGCCTGATGCGTCGCCTGAGGCAAACCCCGATCTAGATGCGGCGGCAGGCCATGCGGTGCGATACTACAAGGACTTTGTGGAACCCACGAAGGAGTTCCGCGCGCCTGAGGCCCATGAAGTCACCGCCCTGAACGCACTGGCAGAGGCGTTGAAATCCGGTGAGGCCGCCTTGGCGGTCATCGCCGAAAAGAACGCCAAGGAAGGCAAAGACGTGGCCTTGCCGGAGGTCAACTGGGGCGATGATGAGTTCCTGCAGTCCATCGTGTTTGCGGTCGGTAAAGTGCACGGGTTTGACCCGCTGCGCGCATGGTTTAGCACGCTTTATGAAGTGCTGTTGGGCGCAAAACAGGGGCCGCGTTTTGGCGGGTTCATTGCGCTTTATGGTCGAGAGGAAAGCATCGCCTTGATCGAAGCCGGGGCGCGCGGTGAACTGGCCTAACGCGACGAATTGAAACCATATGAAGGTCTGACGCGTATCTGTGATGATGGATACGCGGAGGATCACGATATGAAGGCTTTTGTTTTTGCGCTCGGGCTGGTGCTGGCACCGTTTGCGGCCACGGCCCAAGAGGATGCCATTGAGGACGTGATTACGTCCCAGTTGCAGGCGTTCAATGACCGCGATGTGGCAGAGGCCTGGCAACATGCCAGCCCGATGATCAAGGGCATGTTCGGCACCGCCGACAACTTTGGCATGATGGTGCGCAATGGCTATCCGATGGTCTGGGACAATTCCGCTGTGCGGTTCTTGGACCGCGAAGACATGGGCCGTGTGATGCGCCAAGAGGTGCAAATCCAAGGGCCGGATGGTTTGTTCTATATCCTTGATTATCAAATGATTGAGACGCCAGATGGCTGGCAGATCAATGGTGTGCAGGTCATTCCCGCGCCAGAGATGATGTCCTAAACGTTGCGCAGGCCGCGGGGGCACCGTCACGGTGGCCTCAGACCTCGTTTACTTCGCCCGACTACCCCTTACCGCTGAAGGTCAGCACTACGTGCGGCCGGGGATTTGGGGGCCACATGGCGTGACCCCGGCAAAGAGGGGTTTTGCGATGAACAAGGTTATCACCGACGGTCTGGAACTGATGCCGCCACCGTTTGCCGACGGTCTGGATGTCTGGTCAAGCGGCGATGGAACGCCCGGATCTGACACCTACGCAGGCGCAGGGGGCGGGGCGTTTGTGCCCGCCGATCAAGACTTTGCCGGGGCTTTGGAGATCGTCAAATCCAGCAGCGTGACGAAGCTGCGGTACATGGGCGAGACGACGATTTTGCCCGGCTGCTATTTGCGCGTCACGGCACGTGTCAAATGTCTGTCTGGCGCGCTGCCGGATGTGCGGATCGCGGGTTGGCCAGGGCAGGCGGGGGGCGCCGCTTTGACGGGCGTGACGACGACCGGACCGTCGGTATCGTTGACCGCCTATGGCGAGGTGTTTGAAGTTTCCGCTATCATTGGCACGGGCCAGCGCAACGGGGTGGACATGGTCTGGGCCGATGCGAATTACGGCCATATCGGCCTTGATCTGACAGGCCCCAACGGCGCCGTTGTGCGGATCGACGATATAGAGGTTGAGGACATCACCGGTGCCTTCCTGCGTGACATGCTGGGGATCGTGGATGTGCGTGACTACGGCGCGGTGGGCGACGGGGTCACCGACGATGCTGCAGCCTTTGAGGCCGCCGACCGCGATGCGGGTGGGCGTGAGGTCGTCATCACAGCGGGCACCTATTTTCTGGGCGATCACGTGACCTTCCAAAGTCAGGTCCGGTTTGAAGGCACGGTCGTCATGGGCGAGGAGCATCGCCTGATTTTCCAGAAGAATTTTAACTTTGAGACCTATGCTGATGCCTTCGGCAACGAAGAGACGGCATTCAAAAAAGCGTTTCAGGCGTTGTTGAATTTTTCGGATCATGAATCTCTTGATCTGGGGGGGCGCCGGATCTCTGTCACTGCACCTATCGACATGCAGGCCGCTGTGAACAACCGGACGGAATTTGCCACACGCCGCGCCATTCGAAATGGTCAGCTGGAGGCCACGGGCGGGGCCGCGTGGGAGGATGATGTGGTCGTGGCCCAAGCGACTTATGCCAATGGTGACCCTCTGGTTTTGACAAACGTCGCGAATATTTCGGCGATCCAGCCCGGATCACTGGTGACAGGCAATGGCGTGGGCCGTGAAATCTACGTCACGAAGGTCGATGTCTCGGGCGGACGGATCACGCTCAGCAATCAGTTGTTCGATGCGCAGGGCACGCAGACCTTCACCTTTACGCGTTTCAAATACATTCTTGATTTCAGCGGCTTCGACAAAGTGTCGGACATGATTTTCGACCATCTTGAATTTCGCTGCAACGGGATTGCCAGCGCGATGCTGCTGCCTGAACGTGGCCTGATCCTGCAGTTCCGTGACTGTTGGTTCAACAAGCCCAAGGACCGTGCGGTGACGTCCCATGGGTCCGCCTGTCAGGGCATGATGATCGACCGGTGCAACTTTGAATCCGACGAAAGCAACATCCCGTCACAGAACCGCAAGTCGCTGTGTTTCAATACCAACAAGAATGACGTGAAAATCCGCAACAACCGTGCGGCCCATTTCCGCCACTTCGGTATTCTGAACGGGTCGGGCAACATCATTTCAGGCAACCACTGGTTCAATGGTGATGACGAGGCCGCGGGCGTGCGTTTGGGCGGGTTGGTTCTGACGAACCCAAGCCCCATCACGACGGTGACGGGCAACTACATCGACAACAACTTTGTCGAGTGGACCAACGAACATGACGCAACGCCGGATGTGTCGGGCTATTCCTTCAGCGGCCTGTCGATCACCAACAATATCTTCATGTGTATCGATGCAACGCCAGCCTTCCGTTGGATCGTGATCAAGCCCTATGGGCCGGGTCACTACATCAATGGCCTGAATGTTCAGGGCAACATTTTCCGGACGTTTGGTGTTGATATCGAACGGGTTGAACACGTGGATACGACCTTTGCGACGCTCAACAACGACCGCGCGCGCAATGTGACGTTCACGGGCAATTCTTTCCACGGGATCGAACAGCAGACCCGCAACCCCTACATCGACGTGCATGTTCAAAGCACGGAAGATGAAACTTGGGTTGTTGATACCGCAGGTTACTTGCCATTTGGCGGTGAGGCCCGTGTCATTGATCAGGTGGTGCCTGTCTATGCGGTTCGGAATGCAGCCAATTCGGTGGTTTTTGCCAATCCCTACACCTCACAGGAACAAGGTGCCGACGACACGCAGTTCTATGTGGTCTGGCCCGAGCCGGTGCGTGGGCAGGTGCGGTTTTCGGTTCGGATGGATAATCCAGCGGACTAAAATCCCTATTGGATCATATCAACACTGGGGGCGCTTTATGCGTCCCCTTCGTGTTTTAGGTCATCGGTGGTCAATTGATAGGCCTTGCCAAACCCACCGTTCAAATTTGCGATTTTCGGGACCAACCTCATCATCCGAAAATCAGTGAAGTCGATATAGAGCTTTGATTTTGGGTGTGACATCAGCCACGCGCCCCGCAACTGCGCTTTGTCCGCCATTTGTGCTGTGCACTGAAGCGTCAGACGCGGGTGGGTCAGGGGGTCGCCTTTGGCGTCCGGTCCCGCAATCAAGATCGAACAGTTTGGATCAGCAGTGAGGGCCGCCGTATGTGCCGATAGGTCGGACACCAAAAGGTGCAGCGCGTCGCCGATCCAGGCACAGGCCACGCGGGTCACCAAGGGGCCGCCCAAGGTCGGGTCGATGACGCCCAATGCGCCATGGCGTGCCTCACGTAGCAGCTGCATTGCAAGGGCGCGGGCGTCGTCATCTGTGGGGCGGATCGGGTTGGTCATCGCGCTACGACAAAGCGGGGGCGTCCGCAGGACAATTTCTGAAGGCTTGAACAGCGGCAGCGGCGTTCGAGGTATCAGCGGTGATGAATTGCGCGCCTGTCCCTGCGGCAAGGGCCGTGTTGAATTCGATCCCGTCCAGAACATTGTCAAAGCCGCGATCACGGACCGATAGGGTGGCGCTGTCGCCACTTAGCGCGTGGCGGGTTGTGCCGATGGTGACGGGGATGCCACCCTGAAACGTGATTTCAAACGACGGCGCGTCGTCCCATTCGCCAGACCTCAGGGTGATGAACAGCGCATATTCGGGCAGGGTCACATCATATGTGATGGCGATTTCAGCCGTGTCCGCCTGATGGGTCAACGTGCAAATCGGATCGGGCGAAAATTCCCACGCGAGGGCGGGAAGCGGCAGACAGGACATGATCAAAGCGATGCGCATGAAGTTGATGTAGCAGCTTGGTTGGTTTTGGCTAGTGTTGTGCCAAAGGAGACCTGTCATGCCCCACCCCAATGCAGATGCTATTCCCCGGATTTCGTACGAAGAGGCGCAAGACCTGCACGGTCGCGATGGCGTTGTGTTTCTTGACGTGCGCGAACCAGCAGAGGTCGCGGCGGGCAAGATTGCGGGGGCTGTAGCGATCCCCCTTGGTGAGGTCGCCGCGCGAGTAGATGAGGTCGCGGGCGCGCAAACCGTTGTCGTTTATTGTGCCGCCGGAGCGCGGGCTGCTACCGCTGGAGGCCTATTGCGCGAGGCGGGTCTGGCCGATGTCAGAAACGCCGGTGGTTTTCGCGATTGGGCAGAGGCCGACGGCGCGGTTGACTAATTTTGCGACAGCCCCGCGTGATTTCGGCGGGGCTGTCTGCGTCACGTTTGCGGCGTATTTAGGCCACTGCGGCTGACCCGCGTGGACCTGCAAAGAACCAGATAATCAAGCCAACGACGGGCAGGATCAGGATCAGCAGAGTCCAAAGGACTTTGCCCCCTGTCGACGCACCGGACCCGATGACTTGAACGATAGCGTAGATGTTTGCGATCAGGATCAGAAGACCCAGAATTCCATATTCCATTTTCTCTCTCCAGTTTGTGGATGTCTGGGGAAAGAACCAGCATGGGGGGTGGAATGTTCCACGAATTATTTGCCGCGAAGCTGACGGAAAGCACAGGCGGATGACATTTTCCGCATTTGTCCTTTGATTGGTTTTCGTACCGGAAAGGATCAAACGGATTTGATAATGCCTAAGTTCACCCAGCTTATGAGTAATTCGCCTCTGCCTCCGATTGGCGAGGCAACGACTTAAATTGGGACACCGGCAACGTGGACTACATCCCAAGATTTGCATGAGCGTCTCTCATCATGCGCCGTGTCACGATCGCACCATTCAACATCAATTATTTCTGGCTCAACAATTTGCGAAAACCTGAAGTCGACCTCGATCTCATCGAAGGGGGCTGCCCAGACATTGCCATGTGCCGTAAGCGTTTGTTCGTTGCCCTCTTCACCGAATACGATGACCTCAAGTTGCAAGAATGTAATGAGATAGTCGCTGTGCGTATTTTTGATTTTGCCGCTAAAAAACACGCCTTCCACACCGCGAGACATAGGGGCGCCTTGCCCCTCAGGATAGGTCTGTCGGGACAAATCAATAGCATGTTTCGACGCACATATTGTCCTCGCTTCTATCGGTGAAAAGCCCGAGTAGCTTCGTTCCAAGCACGCTGTCAGTCCACTAAGGGTATTTGCTGATAAAAATTCAGTAATTGAATTCACATTTTTTGAAAGACCAAATGCGGCACCTGAAAAAAATGCAACCAAAACAAAAGATATAGTTTTTATTTGGATCATTCTGAGTAGGTACAGGTCGCTTCCACATACACGCAAGTTGTATTTGCGTTTACCCGCCCCGCTTTTTGCGTGGTTTGACGCCACCCCTTTGTCCGGGGCGCCCTGCGGTGGACCGGCCGGTCATTTTATTCGCTTCTGAGACCGCTTTGTCCACGGCCTGTTGCCGCGCCAAGGGATCGTCGCTGACCACCAGATCCACGGTTTCAAGGCGCTTGACCTCATCTCGCAGGCGCGCGGCCTCTTCGAATTCGAGGTTTTCGGCGGCCTTGCGCATGTCATTGCGCAACCCTTCGAGGACGGTTTGCATATTGGCGCCGGGCTTTTCGACTTGGGCCGTAACGCGGTTCATGTCGACGTCGCCTTTGTAAAGGCCCGCCAAAATATCCTCGACGTTCTTTTTGACCGTCGCCGGGGTGATGCCGTGTTCTTCGTTGTAGGAGATCTGTTTGGCGCGGCGGCGTTCGGTTTCGCCCATGGCCCGTTCCATGGATCCGGTCACCTTGTCGGCGTACATGATCACGCGACCTTCGGCATTTCGCGCAGCGCGTCCGATGGTTTGAATGAGCGAGGTTTCAGACCGCAAGAAGCCTTCTTTATCGGCGTCCAGGATGGCCACCAGCCCACATTCGGGGATGTCCAATCCTTCGCGTAAAAGGTTGATGCCGATCAGCACATCGAACGCGCCCAGCCGCAAATCGCGCAGGATTTCGATGCGTTCGATGGTGTCGATGTCCGAGTGCATGTAGCGCACGCGGATGCCGTTTTCGTGCAGATATTCCGTCAGATCCTCGGCCATGCGTTTGGTCAACGTGGTGACCAAGGTGCGGAAGCCGTCTTGGGACACTTTGCGGATTTCATCCATCACGTCATCGACCTGCGTTTCCACAGGGCGGATTTCGATGACCGGATCCAGAAGACCGGTGGGGCGGATGATCTGTTCGGTGAAGACGCCACCGGTTTGATCCAATTCCCATGCGGCGGGGGTGGCAGACACAAAGACCGATTGGGGACGCATTGCGTCCCATTCCTCAAACTTGAGGGGGCGGTTGTCCATACAACTGGGCAGGCGGAACCCGTGTTCGGCCAGGGTGAACTTGCGTCGGTAGTCGCCTTTGTACATGCCGCCGATCTGCGGCACGGAAACGTGGGATTCATCTGCGAAAACAATGGCGTGGTCGGGGATGAATTCGAACAGGGTGGGGGGCGGTTCACCCGGTGCGCGCCCTGTCAGATAACGCGAATAGTTTTCAATCCCGTTGCAGACGCCTGTCGCTTCCAACATCTCAAGGTCGAAATTCGTGCGCTGTTCCAGACGTTGTGCTTCAAGCAATTTGCCTTCGTTCACCAGTTGATCCAGCCGCATCCGCAGTTCTTTTTTGATTCCGATGACGGCCTGCTGCATCGTGGGTTTTGGCGTCACGTAGTGGGAATTCGCATAGATGCGGACCTTGTCCATCGTGCGCACTTTTTCACCCGTCAGGGGGTCAAATTCGGTAATGGTTTCAAGCTCTTCCCCGAAAAACGACAGCCTCCACGCGCGGTCATCCAAGTGGGCGGGCCAGACCTCAAGGCTGTCCCCGCGCACACGGAAAGTGCCGCGCTGAAAAGCGTGGTCGTTGCGGCGGTACTGCTGTGCAATCAGATCGGCGATGATCTGGCGCTGGTCGTAGTCATTGCCCGCGTGGATGTCTTGGGTCATGGCGCCGTAGGTTTCCACCGACCCGATACCGTAAATACACGACACCGACGCCACGATGATCACATCGTCGCGTTCCAACAGCGCCCGTGTCGCGGAGTGACGCATCCGGTCGATCTGTTCGTTGATCTGGCTTTCTTTTTCGATGTAGGTGTCCGACCGCGCCACGTAAGCTTCGGGCTGGTAGTAGTCATAGTAGCTGACGAAGTATTCGACGGCGTTGTCAGGAAAGAAGCCCTTAAATTCACCATAAAGCTGGGCGGCCAGTGTCTTGTTGGGCGCAAGGATGATGGCAGGCCGCTGGGTTTCTTCGATGATCTTGGCCATGGTAAAGGTCTTACCCGTGCCCGTGGCCCCCAACAAAACCTGGTCCTGTTCACCGCTCAGCACGCCTGCGGACAGCTCTTTGATGGCTGTGGGCTGGTCGCCTGCGGGTTCAAATTCTGTGTCGAGCACGAAGGCACGGCCGCCTTCCATCTTTTCGCGGGTGCGCACGTCCTCGGCCGGATTGGCAAGATATGTAGGGGCGTCGGATTTGTCGGTCTGGGCGTAGGGCATGGGGCCTCCTTGAGCCCCTCTATGTGACCTTTGTACCGTATGGATCAAGGGGGGCTGCTGACAGGGTTCTGTCAGCAGCCTTGACCCGCGCCAGTTGGCTTAAGTGGCGATCAGTTTGAAGCCCAGCACTTCGCGGTCGCGCAGAAAGGTTGCCATACAGGTGAAACCATTGGCGTTGTATTCGGCCAGCTCCCTGCGGGCCTTTTCAAAACTTGCCAGATAGCCGGGCTGGATTTTGTATTTGGGATGCGCCTGATTCAGGAGGATGAACACAGATTTGCGTGTGATCCGGCACATTTCATCGACGATATCCATCCAGTGGTCGGGATGGCAGTAATGTTCGATGGCCTGAAAACACATCAGGACGTCATAGCTTTTGTCGTCAAACGGATAGGGCGTCTTGCCGCCGTCAAAGACGTTCATAGGCAAATCGACGCTTTCACAGATGTAGCGGTAGGGCCAATCGTATTGGACGTTATCGCTGATCTCGATCCCGTAGTCGTCCGTTGTGCGCGAAAAGGTATCGTCGTTGAGGGCACGCATGGGCGCTTCGGTCTCTTTGCCCAGACGTTTGTAGCCGGATTTGCCTTGGGAAAAGATGAAGTTGGGGTAGTCGGTGCCCATGACATTGTGCCCGAAGTGACGCGCCACCTCCAACATGCCACCATGCGCGGTGGACAGTTCAAGAACGTCCATAGGTTTGACATTCTTTGCCATCAGTTCAGGCATATAGATACGGGTCCGGTGCCAAGACCGTTTGATGTTGCGCGCACGCTTGATGTATTTTTGCTGAAGTTTTTCGTTCCGCGCGAGGCCGTCTTCGTCCAGTTCGTAATCGGTCAGAAGGCTTTCGGGGATATCGTCATCAAGTGTCGGGCCGATGTCAGCCTGCAACAGCAGATCGCGCATACGTTTGCGATGAACCTTAAAAGGGATGGGTTCAGGCTGACCGGGTTTTTTTGCCTGTGGCGGGGTGGTCTCGGGGGAAAAGTCGACGAAGTCTTTCATGTTTTGCCTGCTCGATTTTGTTGTGTTTTTCCACAAGTGTCTCTCTCTCGGGTTAATCTGGCAAGCGCCAGTGCGTTGCAGTCGTCTTTTGGTGGGGATGTGTTGAGTATTTGACGCAGGCAAAGACGATACCGGTCCTCTTGCAACAGGCCCCAAGATTGTCGATATAGGCCCCAGCCAAGGGAGACCGAAATGCGCGCACGTATCTATCAGCCAGCCAAGACCGCAATGTCCTCAGGGACGGCCAAGACGAGGGTTTGGGTGCTGGAGTTTGCACAAACCACCGCGCGTGAGGTTGATCCTTTGATGGGCTGGACGTCGTCCAGCGACACGCAAACGCAGGTCAAAATGACCTTCGACAGCAAAGAAGCTGCGGTGGATTATGCATCGGCCAATGGCATTGAGGCCGTCGTTCAGGACCCCAAAAAGCGCGGCGCAAACATCCGCAACGGTGGCTACGGTGAAAACTTCGCCACCAACCGTCGGGGTGCTTGGACCCACTGATTGGTGTAAATTGGCGATTACCCTGACGCAGAAAGACTGTGTCACCGGACCGCCAAAGCGCTTGAGCAATCAAGATCTGGAATTGGTGTCAGTAACCAAGCGTCACGGTGCAACGGTTGCGGTTGACGCGATGAACTTCCCACTCAAATCCGACAGCTATACGTGCCGGCTGGGTCCATCCGGTTGCGGCAAATCTTCGACCCTGCGGATGATTGCTGGTCATGAAAGCGTCAGCGACGGATCTTTTGGTCTGGCGGGGCGTGATATTTCCCATTTGCCCGCCGCACAGCGGGGCACGGCGATGATGTTTCAGAACGACGCCCTATTTGCCCATCTCAGGTTCTTCGATAACGTGGCCTTCAGCCTGAAAATGAAAGGTGTCGACACCGCCACGCGCCATCGCGAGGCGCGCGAAATGCTCGCGCCTGTTGACCTGATAGCGCAGGCCGATCGTCTGCCGGATCCGTTGTCAGGGGGGCACTACGTCATCGGGTTCGGCGCAAATTTCCGCAATCGGGGTTGGGTGTGCATTGGTCCCCCCCCAATTTCAGGGCACAACTGACCTGGGCGCTGCCCTTCGGCTTACTGATCCTGTTTGCGGTCTTCAACAGGTTTGACAAACGCTATGAAGACGCCGCGCGCGATCTGGGCGCGACCCCATGGCAAACCCTGCGCCGTGTGGTGCTGCCGATCATCGCGCTGTCCCTGATTGGTGTCGCCTTGTTCGGCTTCACGCTTCGCTATGATGAATGTGCGCGGACCTTGCTGACGGCGGGCCACTTCAACACCCCCCGCTGGAGATTTTCGGGATGACGACGAGTGTGACGTCGCCCGTTTTCTTTGCCCTGGGGACGCTCACCACTGTCTTCTTCGATACAAGGGAAACAGGACGGCGATGCAGCAATCCCGCCCCTGCTTGAATTGGTCAAAAAGGCGGGTAAAGCGGGCGCCAAGGCGATCATCATCGGCTGCTTTGACGACACGGGGCTGATGGCGGCCCGTGAATTGGCGATTTGTCCGGTTTTGGACATTGGCCAGCCCGCGTACCGCGTCGCGTTGCTTTATGGAGGGCAGTTTTCGGTCGTCACCACTTTGGCGGTCTCTTTCCCTATTCTGGCGAAGAATATTCGCGCCTATGGGCCGAACACGAACCTTGTTCGTGTCAGGGCAAGCGGTGTCCCGGTTCATGCCCTTGAAGACGATCGTGACACGGCAATGCGGCAGGTTGTGGACGGAATCCGCCCAGCGTTGCGCGAAGATGATATCGACTGCGTCGTCTTGGGCTGTGCCGGTAGGGTGCATTTTGTAGACGATGCGGATGACGTGCCGACCAAACTGGTGGATGGCGTTCATGCCGCGGCGCATCTGGCATCATTGTTTTGAATTTCCGAAATCTTGGACAAGGCTGGCCGTTACACCCTGCAGGCCGCCCGTGAGGGCGACCTTATTGCGATCCTACCAGCTGTTGTCGCCCAAGAACTTGCCCGACATCTCAACCTTCACGCGGTCACCTTTTGGATGTTCAACGCGAGTGACCGACATGTCGAAATCAATTGCAGACATGATCCCATCACCGAATTTTTCCTGAATGATCGCCTTGAGAGTGGGGCCATAGACGCCAACGATTTCATAAAACCGGTAGATGCAAGGGTCCGTTGGCACCGCCTGTTCCCAGATCTTGGTCGGGCTTTCGGCCAGCACGCTTTCGACTTCTTGCGGCAGGCCCATGGTCTGGACCATCAAAGCGGCTTTATCGGCAGGAAAGGCATTCATGCCCATGGCTGCTGAATGCGTCCAGATCGGGGACATGTCGATCTTTTCGGCAATCTGTTCCCTCGTCAGGCCAGCCTGCTTTTTGGCCGACAGGATCATGGCGCTGACGTCTTCTTTGGTCATCTCAGTCATAGGTTGGTCCTTCTCTTCACAGTCCTAATTCAGTTGGCCCGGGGTGGTCATCGGGGCGGGGTCCGGGCGCATCCCAGTGGAACAGGCGTTCGCTGTCGGCGATCGGCACATCGTTGATTGAGGCGTGCCGCTGCGCCATGTAACCAAGCGTGTCGAAAGCCCAGTTTTCGTTGCCATGGGCACGAAACCGCTGCCCATCGGCATCGTGGTATTCGTAGCAAAACCGCACAGCGATCTTGGCGTCGCTATGGGCCCAGATTTCCTTGATCAGGCGATAGCCGTTCTCGGTGGCCCATTTGCGGGTCAGAAACGCCTCCACTTCGGCGCGCCCGAGCAAGAATTCGGACCGGTTGCGCCATCGCGTGTCAGGCGTGGAGGCCATCGCGACCTTTGCAGGATCACGCCCGTTCCAGGCGTTTTCGGCCATGCGCACTTTTGGGACAGGATCTTCAAAGCTGAACGGCGGGACGGGCGCACGCGGCGGCATATCAGTCATGTCGTGACCGCCTGCAACAAAGGCTGCCCATCCGTCGCATCTGACGTTTTGTCGATGCGTACGGTGTCCGGCGAGTGCGTCTCACCCGGCGCGCTTTCCTGACCAGCCAGTTCGGCGGAACGTTTGCCAAGGAACTGCACCAGATGATTGCGGATCGCGTAATAGTTGGGGTGTTCCACAATATCGCTGCGCACACGCGGACGCGGGATCGTAATCTCAACGCTTTCGGCGACACGGGCCAGCGGCCCGTTTGTCATCAACAATATGCGATCCGCCTGCAGGATCGCCTCGTCGATGTCATGGGTGATCATGAAGACCGTTTGGTTGGTGCCGCTCCAGACTTTCAGAAGCTCTTCCTGAATTGTGCCGCGGGTCAGCGCGTCCAGCGCGCCGAAGGGCTCATCCAGCAACAACAACTTGGGTTCATTGGCAAAGGCACGGGCAATCGACACACGCTGGCGCATGCCGCCAGACAATTGGCTAGGCTTGCCGGAAATGGCTGACATGTATCGGTCGTAAAGGACACGGAACGGTCCGACATGCGGGTAACAGCCGTCTGCTCGCCCCACTTGATTACAAGGTCTGTACTCTTGCTTTCTGGGAACGATCGCGCGGTGATCGAAGCCTTACTGACTTGCCATCGTGGTGATGAAAAGGACCTCGCCGTGCCGATCATTTTGCATCACCGCCAGAGGGGCCATAGCACCACCCGAAACCCTGCGTTGCGGTCTTTTGCAGGGGCGGATGATATGCGGGTCCGGCCTCTTGTTGCCCGCAGGCGGCTGGGGCCGGTTTATATTGTGAAGTTCGCGCAGCCCGATAAAGCTGCGCCGTCGTCTTGGGCGATGTAGATGGACGGCTTGTCTTGCGTTCGAAACGAACACGGGCTTTGCAGCACGTCGATCAAAGGGGCCGGCGCGGTACTGGCCACGGCCCGTGCAACGCTTCCCGCCAGAAAAATCCCGTGAGACGGCATATAGGTCAGTGACAAATCACGCAGCAGATACCCCATAAGCGTGGCAAAGGCGTCAACCGCTTGGGTGGCGTTTGCTCCGTCAGTGTAGGCATCAATCGCGTCCGCGCCGGTGATGTCGGCTGATCCGGTCATTTGGCGGCAAAATGCGGTGAAGCCACGTCCAGAAAACAGTGTTTCAACCGTCGGAAAAGTCGCGGGATCGCATCCGAACGCGCGCAGCCTTGATGCGATTGCCACTGGCATTGAGACATGCCCAGCCTCAGCAGGGGGGCAGATCGTAACCGATTTCGTGGTGATGACCTGACTGATGTTGAACCCCGTACCGATGCCCACAACAAGCGCACGTCGCAGGGCGGCGGTGGGCGCGGGGTCCCCGCAAATCTGGACCATCTGGCGGGGATCAAAGGACGGCACCGCGTGGCCCAATGCCGTCAGATCGTTGAGCAGATGAACCTGTTTGCACGAAAACTGGTCCATCAATCCCGTGGCGTTGATTTGCCAGTTCCGGTTGGTCAGTTTCGCGGACCCCGCCTGCACGGGGCCTGCGACCGCAACAACCATGTCGTGGATGTCTACGTGCGGACGGGCCTGACAGTAGCTGCGCAGCATATCGTCGAGACGGTCCCAATCGTCGTTGGCAAACCGCTGGACGGAGCCTGCGTCGATCACCCCATCCAGCGACAACCCGATACGTGCGTTTGTCCCGCCGATATCCGCAACCAACCGCATGGCTTAGTTCAAACGCTCGCCGGTATCGGGGGCAAAATAGGACACCTTGCCCAGATCAAACGCGAGGTTCAGGTGTTGGCCTGCCACAGCGCCCGTCTCCGCATGCAGACGTGCGGTGATGTGTTTGCCGCCCAGTTGCAGAACCGCGAAGGTATCAGCCCCCGCAGGTTCCACGATATCAATCATGCAATCTGCGATCTGACGCCCGCCACCGGCATGCAAATTGGCATCCCCGATGTCTTCGGGACGCACCCCAAGGATCACGTTTTCGGGCAGGTCCTTGTTCTTAGTGTCGATCAAAGTGATCGGAGCACCGTTCGCGCGGGCGATTTCGACTTCCGTGCCTTTTCCGTTTGCTTTGGTCTTGACGGGGATCAGGTTCATCGCCGGGCTGCCCATGAAATCTGCCACAAACAGATTGGCCGGGTGATTGTAGATTTCGGACGGGGTGCCGATCTGCTGGATCACGCCGCCTTTCATCACAACAATCTTGGTGGCCAAGGTCATGGCCTCAATCTGGTCGTGGGTCACATAGACCATGGATGCGCCAAGCCGCTGGTGCAGGGCCTTGATCTCCGTGCGCATTTCAACGCGCAATTTGGCATCAAGGTTAGACAGCGGTTCGTCAAATAGGAACAGTTTGGGGTCCCGCACAAGGGCGCGGCCCATGGCGACACGCTGACGTTGGCCGCCCGACAGCTGACCGGGTTTGCGGTTGAGCAGGGGTTCAATCTGCAACTGGGCCGCTACCTGTTTGAGCTTTTCGTCCTGCGTTGCCTGATCGACGCCCCGGACCTTCATGCCGAAGGTGATATTCTTGGCGACCGTCATCGTCGGGTAGAGAGCGTAGGACTGGAACACCATCGCAATGTCGCGGTCCTTGGGGTTGACATGGGTCATGTCCTGCCCGCCGATGCTCAGCGTGCCGCCGGTGATCGGCTCAAGCCCGGCGATGCAGTTCAGCAAGGTGGATTTGCCGCAACCCGAAGGGCCAACCAGAACAAGAAAGTCCCCCTGTTCGATGGACACGTTGATGTCTTTGAGAATTTCAACCGACCCATAGCTTTTGAACAGGTTGTTAATTTCGAGGATGGGAGCCATGGGGTTATCCTTTCACGGATCCGGCGGTCAGACCGCGGACGAAGTACTTGCCAGCGACGACATAGACGAACAGGGTTGGCAGGGCGGCGATGATCGCTGCGGCCATATCCACGTTGTATGCTTTGACGCCAGTGGTTGAGTTTACGATGTTGTTGAGGGCGACCGTCACAGGCTGGGTGCCTGCTTGGCTGAATGAAACGCCGAACAGAAAGTCATTCCAGATCTGGGTGAATTGCCAGATGACGGTCACGACGATGATCGGCAAAGACAGCGGCAGGAAGATCGACCAGAAGATGCGGAAGAACCCCGCGCCATCGACCTTGGCGGCTTTTGTCAGTTCAGACGGGATCGACACATAGTAGTTCCGGAAGAACAAGGTGGTGAAGCCAAGCCCGTAAATGACGTGAACAAAGATCAGCCCCGGAATGGTGCCTGCGATCCCCATCAAGCCCAACATGCGAGCCATGGGCAACAAGACGACCTGAAACGGGATGAAGCAGCCAAACAGCATCAAAGCGAAGAACAGGTTGGCCCCCCGAAAGCGCCATTGCGCGACCACATAGCCATTCAGCGCGCCAATCAGGGTTGAGATCAGGACGGCAGGGACAGCGATCAGGACCGAATTCCAAAAGAAGGGGCGTACGCCTTCGCATTGGATGCCAGTACAGGCACTGGACCACGCCGTGCGCCAAGCATCGAAGGTCAATTCGCGGGGCAGTGAAATCAGATCACCGGTGCGGATTTCCTCAAGGCTTTTGAAGGATGTCGTGATCATCACGAACAGCGGCATCAGGTAAAACAGCACGAAGACGCCAAGAAGGATGTAGAGGACCCAGCGCAGCGCAATCTTGCTGGCGCGGCCCCTCGATTGAGGCGGGGTGTAAGACATATCAGTCATCTTTGGTCCTCAATTCGGAGTAGAGGTAAGGGACGACAATCGCGAAGACGACCATCATCATGATCATCGCGGAACTGGCCGCTTGGCCGATGTCACCGCGCGAAAACGCCATCGTATACATGTAGGTCGCAGGCAGGTCGGTTGCGTAACCCGGGCCACCCCCCGTCAATGCGATGACAAGGTCGAAGCTTTTGATCGCAAGGTGCGACAACACGATGAAGGCGGACAAAAAGATCGGCGCCATGGCGGGAATGATGATCGCGGTATAGACGCGCCATGTGGGGATGCCATCGACCTGTGCGGCCTTGATGATCTCTTGATCCACGGACCGCAGACCGGCCAGAAACAACGCCATCACAAAACCGGAGCTTTGCCAGATCGCCGCGATGACCACCGTATAAATCGCCATATCCGGATCAACGAGCCAGTTGAACGTGAAGTCCTCAAACCCCCAGCCACGCACCGTGGCCTCAAGGCCAAGTCCGGGGTTCAGGATCCACTTCCACGCAGTACCGGTCACGATCATCGAAAGCGCCATCGGGTACAGGTAAATGGTGCGGATCGCGCCTTCGGTGCGGATGTTTTGATCCAGCAAAATCGCAAGGGTCAGGCCAAGGATCATGGCGATCACAATGAACAAGAACCCGAAGACGAACAGATTGGAAAACGCTGTGTCCCAGCGCGGGGAGTCGAACAGGCGATCATACTGGATGAAGCCTTCGATTTCATATTTTGGCAAAAGGCGCGACCGCGTCAAAGACACCCAAGCCGTCCAAGCGATAAAGCCGTAGACGAAAATAAGGATGATGATGAAGGAGGGGGCCAATACCAACTTGGGCGTGTTTTCTTCAAGCCACTTGGTCATTTGGAAATTCCTTGGGGTTTCCCCCCCTGCACACCTGTGCAGGGAGGGAGGGTGGGTCATGTTTTACAGGCTATTTGCAATTGCGTCAGCCAACATCTGAACAGCGTCCTCAGAGGACATGTCAGAGTTGAAGTGCGCCGTCACCGTGTCGGTGATTGCACCCGCTTGCGCGCCGCGCAGGGCCATGCCGTGGGCATAGGACGGCAGCAAGGACCCGCCTTCGTTGCTGGCGGCCATGTCGTCTGCGGACAGCACAGCACAGCTGTCGAAGTTGTCCAACGCCACGTCTGTGCGCACAGGGATCGAACCCTTGTTCAGGTTGAATGTTTCCTGAAAGCTCTCACCGACGACCAGTTCCGCCAAAAGCGCCTGACCGGCCTGTTTGTCGTCACCGTCAACGGCAAACATTGCAAAGCTGTCCACGTTGTAAAGGAAACCTTCGCCCGGTGTGGACGCACACAGGAAGTCTTCGCCCGGCGTCTGGCCTGCGGCCATGAATTCGCCTTTGGCCCAGTCACCCATGATCTGGAACGCGGCTTCGCCGTTCATGACCATCGCAGTTGCAAGGTTCCAGTCCCGACCGGAGAAGTTGTCGTCAACATAGCCGCGCATGGTGCGCATCTGGTCAAAGACAGCAACCATGTCGTCGGACTTGAGAGTGTCCATGTCCAGTTCAACGAACGCCTTGCGGAACCCGTCGGCGCCCAGAATGCCCAGTGCCACAGCTTCGAAAACGGTGGCGTCCTGCCAAGCCTGACCACCGTGTGCCAGGGGGATGATGCCAGCGGCCATCAGCGTGTCGGCTGCGGCGTTGAATTCGTCCCATGTGGTTGGCATTTCGATGCCGTTTGCAGCCAGAACTTCGGCGTTTGCCCAGATCCAGTCGACGCGGTGCACGTTCACAGGGGCCGCACACCATGTGCCTTCGCACTGCATGTGACCGGCGATGGCCTCTGGCAGGATTTCGGACCAGTTGTTGGCCTCTGCCACGTCAGAGATGTCAGCCAGAACGCCTTCTTCATACCATTCCTGAATGGCAGGCCCTTTGATCTGGGCGGCTGTCGGCGCGTTGCCGGCCAGAACACGTGCGCGCAGCGCTGTGCCGGCTGCATCACCACCGCCACCGGCGACGGGCATGTCTGTCCATGTGCCGCCGTTTGCGGCGAATTCTTCTTGCAGGACAGCGACAGATTTCGCTTCGCCACCGGATGTCCAGTAGTGCAGAACTTCCGCTTCGGGTGCGGCATGGCCGTCGGCGAATGCAGCTGTGGATGCGATCATGGCCAAGCCGGAGACCGCGCTGAGTAGTTTAGGTGTCATATTGATTTCCTCCCAGAAATGACTGTGCCCAACTTTGGGCCACGTTCGGAATTTCTGGCGGCAGGCGCATTGCGTTGCAATTCGTGCATACCGGGATTTCCGCGCGGTTTAATCATTATATGCTGAGTTCGTTACATGTTGTTACGTGGCGCTCGATTCTGTTGCACAGCGTTACATATGATGCAGGCCGTAGAACAGCCGCAGCCCGTTTTGACCGATCTGAAAGGCCTGAGAATGGCGATCCCGCGAATCCTTGTTGTCGATGACGATGCCGACATGCGGCAGATGATGACGCAGCTTTTGCGCCAAAGCGGCACGATCGCTTTGCCCGCCGCCACCGAAAGGGAGGTGGAAACCCACCTGAAAGGCGGGCGCGTCGATCTGATCTTGCTGGACGTGATGTTGGGCGATGAAAACGGGTTAGACATTTGCAGCCGGTTGCGCCGCGAACAGGATGTGCCGATTATTTTGGTATCTGCATTGGCGGCGGATCATCAACGCATGGACGGATATGCGGTCGGCGCGGATGACTATATCACAAAACCGTTCAATCCTGATTTACTGCTGGCGCGGGTCAAGGCTGTGTTGTCTCGGGCGCGGCGGTCGTCGTCTTTGGCCTATCGTCGCAACACCAAGACCTTTGTCTTCGCAGGCTGGACCTATCATGCCAAAACCGAAGAGGTCCTGTCGCCGGACAATATCCAGGTCGCTTTGTCACGCCGCGAAACCGCCCTGTTGCAAGTGTTGCTGGCCAACCCGCACATCCCCCTGACCCGTGCTGAAATCGCGACGGCCCTTGATGTAACCGGCGACAGCGCCCAATCGAGCGAGGCCATGGGCCGATCCATCGACGTTCTTGTGGGACGCCTGCGCAATAAGATCGAAAAGAACCCCAAAACCCCGGCGGTGCTGCGGACAGAACGTGGTGTGGGCTATGTCTTTGCTGTCGATGTTGAGGCGCGCGACGGGTGACGCCCCTCGTGTCCAGCCTCAAGAGTATTGGCCTTTTTCTTGTGAGCGCGGCCTTCGTGACCGGCGGGCTGTCTGTTTGGCTTTGGACGCAATCCTCCGCCAACTGGCGCGCCCATCAAAGTGCGGCCTACGTTGCGGGTGTGACGCTTTATGATGCGCTGCAAAACGGCACGGCGCCGCCCACGGGCGTGACGATCAATCCATTGCCGCCTGCGGGACAAAGCCTCGCCGCATTAGGCCAGTTTCGCCAGATTGAAGGTGCGGCATCCTCGTCCCGGATCACGGTCATCCCCATTTCGGCAGACATCACGCCGCAACGGGCGGGTGCGCCGCTGACGCTGGTGATTGTGTCGCCGGACATCACCTATAGCGTCGCGGATTTGCCCAACCGTGACGGCCAGACGGCAGCAGAGACGACGGGCGCTGTCACGCGCAAATTCGCGTCCTTTTGCAGCGACCCGATTGTGTTGGGCAAAATGGGGGACCAGCCGTGGGTCCGGATTGACGGGCCGTCCGTCTGGGGTTGCGCCGCGAGCCCGTCGGACTGGCGGCTGCCTGCGATCATCCTCGCGGTGCTGACAATGGGGGGCTTGATCACCGTGGCCTTGAACCTGCCGACTGATTTCACGTCCTTCGCGCATCAGCTGCGGAACCGGCGACGTGTCGGCGGGCCAAGTCAATATGACGCCACCGGCCCACAAGAACTGCGTGAGATCGTGACCGCCGTGAACACCTACCTTGAGGTGGA
Organism: Pseudooctadecabacter sp.; assembly: GCF_965657175.1. Classification (GTDB taxonomy): domain Bacteria; phylum Pseudomonadota; class Alphaproteobacteria; order Rhodobacterales; family Rhodobacteraceae; genus Octadecabacter. The sequence goes on from NZ_CBFHNH010000004.1 coordinate 137,235, forward strand.
GCGCGACCAACTGGCCAGCCGCGCCGCTGTCTTGTCCGGTGTCAGCCATGATCTGGGCACGCCCGCCACGCGGTTGCGTCTGCGGACTGCCCTGATCCCCGATGCCTGCCTGCGGCAGAAATTTGAAAACGATATCGACGCCATGACCGGCATCATCGAAAGCGTGTTGACCTACACCAACGCCGAGATGAATTCCGAAGCGCCGCGCAGGTTGTCGCTGACGTCTTTGGTGGACGCCATCGTGGCCGACTATCAGGACGTCGGTCGCCCCGTGATGTTGGAACAAGGCAAAGACGTCATCGTCCAAGGAGGGCGGTCGATTTTTATGTCGCGCCAAGGGCAGGGGGTTGTCCCGCCCGAGCAGGATATCATCGTGGTCGCACGGCCTGTGTCATTGCAGCGGGCCATCACCAACCTGATTGAGAACGCTTTGAAATATGGCAGGCGGGCCCACGTTCTGCTGCACGCCACCGCAGAAACCGCAACCATCGTGATCGAAGACGAAGGCACCCAGACCTCAGCCCGTGAGATCGAGGCGCTGATGGATCCGTTCCAGCGGGGCGACAACACGTCAACCATCGAAGGGCACGGTCTGGGCCTGACGATTGTTGCGACAATTGCAAAGCTGCACGGCGGGTCCTTGGCGTTTGAGGATTCGTCGCGTGGCGTGGCCGCACGGCTTGAAATTCAGCGCAACTGACGGGTTGAATAGGGCGTCCGGGGGTCGGGCCGCACCTATGTGCGAAGCTTACAAAACTGTAAACTTCATGCCCAACGCCGGTAAGGTAGGCGTCCTATTTCTGTTTCATCGGACGGCCCAATGGCCCTCCCAACATGAAATGGAGAACAGACATGAACATGAAACTTATCGCAGGTGGCGCACTGACTGGTTTGGTTTTGGCAGGCGGCATCGCTGGCATGGTATCGGCGCAATCAGCCGCAGACGCCACGGGGTTGACCGAAGACCAGATCATCGAGATCGCCCTGATGGAAGTGGCCGGTGAAGTGACCGAGGTTGAACTGGAAAACCGTCGTGGCACGCAATTCTATGAGGTCGAAATCCTCGCCGAAGACGGAAGCGAGATGGAGGTCAAAATTGCGGCCGACACGGGCGAAGTCCTCAAGGTTGAGGCCGAAGACCGCGATTGCGACAAGGATGATGACGATGATGACGACAGCGAAGACGCATAATTGAAAATCGTTTTCGACCCTGACACATCCACGATAGGCTGCCAGTGATGGTGGCCTATCGCCGTTTAACCTATTGCTTGGATCACGATGCGCATTTTGCTTTTAGAAGACGACAAACAACTGGGACCGTGGATCGCGAATGGTCTGCGCGAAGAGGGTCATGTGGTCGATCAGTTCGTCGATGGAAAGGATGCGCTGATGGCGGCCATGGGGCAGGCGTTTGATCTGTTGATCCTTGACCGCATGGTGCCCGGTCTGGATGGTCTGGCGGTTCTCAAATCCTTGCGGGCGTCCAAGAACAGCACCCCCGCCTTGTTTTTGACTGCCCTGGGGGAGGTCGATGCCCGCGTCGAAGGGTTTGAGGCGGGGGGCGATGATTACCTGACCAAGCCCTTTGCCTTTGCCGAATTGTCGGCCCGCGTGGGGGCCTTGGGCCGCCGACGTGAGGGCGGTGAGGTAACCGAGGCCGTGCAGACAACCCTACGTTATGGCGATCTGACGTTGGACTTGTTGTCGCGCCGGTGTGAACGGCAAGGCCAATCGATTGATCTGATGGCCAAAGAAATCAAGCTGTTGGAATATCTCATGCGCAGGCCGGGCCGTTTGGTGACACGGACGATGCTGCTTGAGCAGGTTTGGGACATGAGTTTCGATCCCACGACCAGTGTTGTCGAAACCCACATCAGCCGTTTGCGGGCCAAGATCGACAAACCGTTCGACACGCCGCTTTTGAAAACCCGCCGGGGGGAGGGCTATGTCTTTGGCGCGTAAATGGGTGTCCCGGTTCGCGTGGGTGCCACGGTCGTCGACACTGCGGTTGTCAGTGCTGCTGTCGGGCATTTTTGCGGTTGGCTTTGTCGCAGCGATCCTGATCGCTCTGACCTTGGGGCAGCGGGCCAATGAGAGGCGGCTGGATGCAACGCTTGAAACCTTGGCGCAGGGGGGTGCGATAGCTGACACACGCGGGGATACTGCCGCGTTGATCTTGCGCCCCCTTGATGATCTGGCGGGCCTGCCTGATCCGTTTCGCCGTGCCGCATCACGCGGGGGCGGGACTGTCTTTTTGCGCGATGATGTGATGCGTTCGAACGTCTGGCGCACCTTGGTGGCGCAGGACAACGCAGATGTGCCTGTGCTGGTGGCCATTCCAATCGATGACAGCGAAGATGCGCAGGAACTGTTGGCGCAAATTCTATGGACGACGGCTGCGGTCGTCATTGCCCTGACCCTTGCGATCGGGGTCTGGGCCGGTTTGCTGGCGCGGCGACGTTTAGCGCAGATCAACACCACTTTGGGCCGTCTTGCAGCCGGTGATTTGTCGGCCCGCACGGGACACGCCCAGTCGAAAGACGACCTTGATGACATTTCCCAAAACCTTGACCGGACGGCGGCGGATTTGGAACGTCTGGTCAACCAGACCCGCCATCTGAGCGCCAGCATCGCCCATGACCTGCGCACGCCCTTAGCCCGCCTCAGGGCACAGTTGGAGATGTTGCCCCACAGCGACGGACGCGGCGCCGCTTTGGAGGAGGCAAGCCATCTGTCGGACGTGTTCGACACCATCATGCGCGTCGCCCGCATCGAAGCCAAACAGGGCCGCGACGGGTTCGAAGCCGCGGGTTTGGACGACATCGCGCGCGACATGGCCGACATCTACGGACCCGTTCTTGAGGATAGCGGCAAGACCCTGACGTTAGAGGTCAATGCGCCCGCCACGGTGCAGGCCGATCGCGGCATGTTGGTGCAGGCCATGGCCAATTTGATCCAGAACGGGCTGGTGCACGGGGGCGACCAGATCACCGTCTTTGTGGACGGGTCGACCATGGGCGTGGCGGACAATGGCACAGGTGTTGATCCCGAACAGTTCGCCGAAATCATCAAGCCGATGGTGCGTCTGGATGCGGCGCGCAGCACCCAGGGATCGGGGCTTGGTCTGGCCTTGGTGCGCGCCGTTGCGGACCGGCATGGCGCGCGGCTTGATCTGTCGGTGAACACGCCGCACGGGCTGAAGGTGTCGATCAACTTTACAAAAGTGTAAGGTCGCGGTCAGGCGCGGGTAAAACGGGCTGTCTATCTCTGGATCATCGAAACACGAGATGAAATCGGAGACCCAAATGACCACCCTGATGTCCAAATTCAAATCTGCCGTATCCACTACCGTCGTCTGCGCCGCTGGCGTCGTCATGATGGGCTTGGGCTTTGCCCTTGTCGGCACGCTCGCCCTGTTTGGGCTGGTGGCGATTGGCATTGCCCTTCTTGCCGCGCCCTTCGTGGCCCCGACCTTGCAAGCCTCTGCAGACGCAGACCCTCAGACAGCAGCCTAAGGGGGCGGTTTGGAAAGGGCGCAAGGATGACAGATCACACACCTTCAGCGGCAAAACCACACGGTTTTGTCACACGCGGCATTCACTGGCTGTCGGCGGCAATGCTCGCCTATGGCTACTACAAGGGGCTGGACAACGTGAACCAACTGTCTGACCCGGCGTTGTTCAGGTTCGAAGTCATCTTTGGCTTGGCGTTGGGGCTGTTGTTCGCCTTCCGGCTGTTTTGGACCAAGAAGATCGTCGGGGCGACACGGCTGCCTGATAGCGCCCCGAAGTGGGAACACTTCGCCTCGCGCACGGTGCACTACGGCCTTTACGGATCGGTCTTTGCGATTGTCGGAACCGGATTGGCCATCGCCTTTGCCTATGCGTCGCCGCTTTTGGGGCGGTCGTTTATCAATCTGATGGCTGACTTGCACGAACTGTCGCTTGCGGTTTTGCCGGTCTTGATCCTGACGCATATCGCTGGCGCGCTTTGGCACAAGGTCGTGCGGCGGGATGGCGTTTTGGAAAGCATGACGGGGAAGATGCCGGTCTAGATAGCGGATTGGACCGGCCCCGATGGCAATGTCTACGGGGCCGGGTTCGGGCTGCGTGCGGGCCGCATCATCCGGTCATTCGTTGGCGGCTGACTGCGGGGCATCACACAGCTGCGCATCAAGGATCGCGATGACATCGCTGATCGGGGTGTTCCAACCGGGGTCGTCGACAAAAGCCCCCATCGCGGCAAAGGACTTTGGGCCAAGAAAGCCGTCGACAGGCCCGGGATCTTGCCCCGCCAGCAGAAGAAGCCTTTGCAGTGTGGCGATTTCTGTTGCCTCATCCACCGCGGCGCTGCCGCACGGGGCTGCGGCTGCTGGTTCGGGCGTGGGTGTGGGCACTGTGGCGTCGGGTTCGGTTGGCGGGGTGATGTCGGGTTCGGCGGCCTCAACCGTGACTTCGACAGGGGCGGGGTCGGGCGTCAGATCAAGGCCCAAAAGGCATTGGCCTATGACCTTGGCTGCTGCCACCGCCTGTTCCGGTGGTGCGCGGTTTTCGTCAAAGTCACAGGTGCCCGTGGCCTGATCGCACACAAACGAAACCTCCCAATCATCGACAAAGTTCAACGGTCGCACGACCCCTTCGCTAGCCGCTGTGATGTTGTAGCGGACCCCATCGAAAACGCCTTCTTGCCAGAACGCGGGAAAGCGCACGGAGGGCACGTCGGATACGTGGGACACCACATCGGTCGCCCCGTCGAGCGGGCGGTCAAAGGTCGCTGTCACACAAGGCTCCGCCGCAAGCGCGGAGGCGCCAAGCGCCCAAAACGCGACAGAGGCAAGTCCTTTCATTGCGACCGCCGGATCAGCGGGCCATGGGCGCGAAAGGCGAGGGCGGCCAGAACGACGGCATTGGTGTTGACCGTGACGGAGGTGTTGGTGCTGCCATCGATTTCATAAATACCTTCCGGCCAGCCGCGCTCTGGATCACCCAAGGGGGCGATTTCAGCCAGCAATTGGCGGGTATATTCGGTCCCAAAGAGAGCATCCCACGCGAAGGCCACCTTTGTTGTGATTGTCCGGCGGCTGTCCATGCGGTCGCCGCTGAAGGTCATGACAGCCCAATCCGCGCCGCCGCCCCAAACGGAGGAATAGATGAAATAGGGCGCTACATCGATGTGGGATTCACTGACGGCGGTCAGGACGCCTGTGTCGCGAAAACGCGCTTCTTGTGCGGTGTAGATTGCGGTTGCAAAACGGTGGGACCTTGCGTCGAACCCGAATTCCAGCCCGTCGAACAGGTAAGGTTCGCTGACCGTGAACGCAGGAGTGACGTTGCGGTGCAGGCGGGTGTCTACGGGGATCGGCTGACCCTCGACGTTGCGGACCATCAGGTGGCTGTTCGCGTCATAGGCCTGATACATGTCATAGCCAAACAGCATCATGGCTTTGGCGGCATATTGTTCATATCCTACACGGCCTTCTTGGTCGCGGCGCAGGGCGCCATCGATCATATTACCACCAATCAGCTGGCCGTTTTCGACCATATCATCCAAAGCCCAGCGGTTCATCAGCGCCGTCGTCTGGGGGGTGAGTTCGGGGTAGTTCGCTTCGACATGACCCAATGCGCCAACCATTCGCGCGATGTCCAAAGCGGACCAGCCAAGGCCACGTTCAACGGGCTGGTTGGCATAGTTCACCAATGCACCGGTGCGCACGTTGTAGGCCTTGTTGGGCAGCATCCCGTCAAACAGGCGCATCTCTTGCAAGGTCGCCAATGTCCGGCTGATCCGGTCTGTGGCGTCTTCGCGGTCAATCAGGCCCAGCCGTTCGGCCGAAATGGTCGCCACAAAGTAGGACCCCGTTTCCCACATGGTGGTTGAGGGGTAGTTGTCCGTGGAATTGACCAGACCTGTCACCGGATCGGTATTGTTTTCGAAGTAGCGCCATGCGATGCGCGCATGGTCAAGGTCCATGTCGCTGGACGTGCCAGTGATCGCCAGGGGAAGGGGGGATAGGTCGTCAAATTGGTCCATTGCGCGGGCGGCCTCGGTTGGTGTGGCACCGGCATCCAAGCGGCTGTCGATGGATGTGACAAGTGCCAGTCCCAGCCCGAGGGCTGCAAGAAAAATGATATGACTGCGTGCTTTGGTAAGGTTGTTTTTAAACGTCATGACGTGTCGTCCCTTTTTCTGTTTCGGGCTGCCAAAGGGCCGCCGCGATAATGCCCGCCATCGCGAGGCAGTTGTTCAGGCCCCACAGGATGTTGGAGACAACCCCCGTGGCGGAATGGTCTGTTGTTCCCAAGATCAGCGCGCCAACCCCCCAGATCGCCGCCACCGCAGTCAGGACGACGATGGCGATTTGTGGCCGCACAAGGGCCAGAAACGTGCCCGACTTGCGGACCTTGGGTGTCACTTTGAAAGAAATCGTTTGCCCCTTCGCCACGGACCAGATGGCCCGCAATCCCAGTGGGAAAAACGACAGGTAGCTGGATTTCGCGGCATAGCCCGACACGCCCCAAGCGCCGACCATCATGGCCAGTTCAAGTGTCACCAGAAACGGGATCAGGTGCCAAAAGAAGTCGGCGGAATAGGCCGACACGGGGGAGACGCCGGTGAACAGATAGATGATTGGTGCTGCCAGAAAGATCACGTTCCAGATCGGCGCGAGGTAGGAAAAGAATGTCGCCGCATACATCATCCGTTGCGAAAACGTCAGGCCACGGCGAAACAGCGGGTTGTCGTTAACCAAGATATCCAGACTGCCGCCTGCGTATTTGTAGCGCTGCACGGTCCACGTCAGCAGATCTTGGGGTGAGAGCATTTTACTTTCGACAATCGGATGCATCTTTGATTTCCAGCCGCGTTCGCGGTCCGAATGCAGCACGATTGAGGTGTAGATGTCCTCAGACACGTGAAAACGGTAGGGGGTCAGGATTTCTGTCGTCGCGGCCTCGGTGCGGATGGCGTCCATCAGGTCGGGGGCGATGTCGCGTTCCTTGTTGGTCACGGTGATGACTTCTTCCGTGGCATGCACGCGGGTTTCCACCTTGGCACCAAAGCTGCGCAAGGCGGCCTCCATCACCGCTTCGCGGCGGTGGATTGATCCGGCGCCACAGCAAAAGGAGGCATTGGCCCAGTTGCGGCGACGTTGGATGACGTCGTAGAACATTTTGGGGTCGCTGACGAAGGGGTCGGTGCCCAGTTGCACGGGGCCGATGACCTTCTGGATTGCGCGACCTGCCGTGTCACCAGCGGGGCCAAGGCGGCGCGCCAAGGCGGCATCCAGCGCCTCACCCTCGGGCAGGTCATAGAACCACTGAGGGGTCTGGACCCATGCCATTTTCGGGTCTTTGAAATAGCCCAAAGTGTTTTCGAGGATCGTAGGAAATGGCCGTGTGTCGGCGTCGCAGATCACCAGAAAGTCACCCGACGTCTGTTCCATGGCGTGGCGCAGGTTGCCGGCCTTGAACCCTTCGTTGGTGGTGCGGGTGATGTAGTTCACGCCTTCGTCGTCCGCCACGGCGCGCATGGCGTCACGGCGGCCATCGTCCAGCACGTGGATGCGAATATCAATCGCATGGGGGTAGGTGATCTGTTTGGCATCGCGCAGGCCCAGCCGGACGAGTTCGGGGTCCTCATCGTAGGTGGCAAACATCACATCGACAGATACGGGGCGGTCACCGTCAGGATGGTCAGGGGCCACGTCCCGCAAGGTGGCGGGTGGGGCATCAATGACGATCGGGTCGTCTTTCCATAAGTTGAAGACAAACAGCACCAGACCCACAAAGGCGCAGGTTTCCGCCACGGCCAAAGGCACGGCAAACCACAGCGCATCAGTGTTCAGGGACGCAGTCCAGCGCCACCAGATGTACCAGCCACCCACCACAAGCGCCATGACAGCCAGAAACTGCCAAACACTTTCGCGCAGGGCAGAATAGGGCAGGGGTGGTTCGGGCACTCGGTCTTCGAATTTGGCGAAATAGTCGTCCACGGTTATGCCTCTGCCCGCTTTGTGCGCGCGATGTCCCATGGGGTCGGGCCCAGCCCGATGGTCCATGCCAAGGGACGCAGCCGCGACAGGCCGATGGTCAGGGCAAGGGACAGGGGTAAAGCCACGGCAAAGCGGATCAGCACCAAAGCGGCTGGGGCCATGTGTTGCGACAGACCGGTCGAATAGACCGTCACATCAAAAAGGTCGATCACCAGCGGATGCACCAGATACACACCAAAGCTGTAGCGGGCCAACTGTGACCAGCGGTCAGACCACGTCAGGTACTGTCCGCCCATAAAGACCGTAAAGACAAAGACCGGCATCAGGAAGTGGCCGTAAAAATCCCACCCGCTGCGCACGCCCCACGCGCCCGACACCAGCGCAGTGTAGAAGAACGGCAGCGTCGCGAGGTAGGCAAGCGCCGCAAAGTACAGCCCCGCGCGCCGGATCAGGCGGCTTTCGCCGCGTGGGATGCCATCGTTCCACAGCCCATAGATCGCGAAGGCGGCCATGCCGTAGCCCACATAGCCAAACACCTTCAGCGCACGCAGCACGTAGTCGCGCAGATCAGATGAGATGTCCAAACCCCAGACAAAGCTTTGCAGGTTGTTCATGACGCCGATGGTAATGACGACCGTCAGCCCAAGGATCGGGTAGCGCGTGGCCGACCGCATGACCGGGTAGAACAACAACAGCACAAACAACGTTGGCAAAAAGTGCATATGATATTGGGAATTGCCCAAGATCAGATAGCCCACCCAGGACTGCACTTGCCCCAACTGATCCCAGATGTAGGGCGCATAGTTGAAGGTGTCGGCCTTCAGCAGCCGGAAGAACGCATAAAACACCGCCCAAAAGACAAACGGCACCAGCAGACGCTTGGCCTGTGTGGCAATCGTTTCGGCGTAGCCCGGCATCTTCTTGTCGATGCGCATGGCCATCAGGAACAACGAGAACATGAAGAACATCTCGGATCCCGAGACCTCCCCCAAGGATCGCAGGAACACCGGGATCAGACGTTCACCTTGGGTGGCCTCCGCAAACGGGTTGCCGCCAAAGTCGGTCGAAGAGTGGATCAAGACGACCCCGATGGCGGCAAAGACGCGGTTTGCGTCAAACCAGACGAGGCGCGGTTTGCGCGAAGCTGCCATCAGTTCGACCTTGGAATTGGGCAGCTGCTGGGCAGGACCTGACGGGGCTGCGGCAGGGGCAGTTTGTGCTCCGTTGTGCTACACTCTGTTGCGGCGACACCGTCGTCACCCAGCACGGGGCGGCAATAGCGGAATTCTTCCACCGGGATGACAGGTGGTACGGTGTTGCGGTTGGCGCAGGCGCAGCATGGGATTTCTTCAACCGCGGCATTGGGGTGACATTTGTTTTCACGAATGTCGGTGCCAGCATAGGCCGTGTCCCAGACTTAGGTGTTCTGGTTGACCCGTTGCAGGATCGGCCCCTGCACTTTGTACAGCAGTGCAGCCAAGATTACGCCGTTATTGTTGGCGGTTTGCAGCGGGATATAGCCGTTGCCGTTTTCATAAAGGCCTTCAAAAAAGCCCCGATCCGGCTGGGACAGATCGGCCACGGTTTCGAACAACAGATCGGTATAGTCGGTGTCCCAAAGCGCCCACAGACCCACGGCGGCCTTTGCGGAAACCGCAGCGCGGTCCGGCTGGTATTCGCCTGTAGGGTCCAGCGTGTTCCACGCATAGCCGTTGGCGAATATGCTGTCGTACACAAAATAGGGGCTGCCTTCGACCTGATGTTCAGACCGTGCGGTGATGATGCCGGTTTGTTCAAACCGGCGCTGCTGCACCAGATAAATGCGCTGGGCGAACTCGGCGCGCCAGCCGTTGCTGGCGACCATGCCGTCATTGGTGCGGTCGTCGGGCATATCCCAACCCATTTCCAGACCGTCGAGGATATAGCCCTCGGTCAGGACATAGTTCTGGCTGCGGAACACGCGCGGGTCACGCCCGTCATAGGGCACGCGCACGTCGTAGATCATGGTGTATTCCAAGGGCTGCGGGGCCATGGCGCGGTCCACGTCAAATCCCCACAGGGCAAACCCTTTGGCGGCATATTCTTCATATCCAAGGCGGCCTTCCTGGACATATCGGGTGTCGCCATTGCTTTGGGTGAACGACCCGAACATACGCCCGTCTTCGTTGATCAGATTGCAGAAATTCCAGCGCATGGGCACGTTGTCGACGCTATTGGCCAAATAGGGGTGACGTTCCTTCATGATCTGCAACCAGACCAGAAGCCGACCGATGTCGTTGGCAGACATGCCGATTTCGCCGGGCTCGTTGGCATAGTCGACCATGGCACCGGTGGCGGCATTATAAACTTTGTTGGGCGCTTCGCCGCGGTACAGAGGCAGGTTGCGCAGTGTGTTCAAAAGCTGGGTCGCGCGTCGGTCGAATTCACGTTTGTCGATGACGCACAGTTCATAGGCTGCGACCAAGGCGCTGATGTAGGACGCGGTGTCCCAAAGGGTCGTCGACGGGAAGTTGCCCACCGCGTTGACCAGACCGGTTTCAGGCTGAAAGAACGTTTCAAAATAGGACCACGCGGTTTTCGCCATCTCGAACTCCCGTTCGGTCAGGGCGCCGTTGCGGCCAAAATGGGGGGAGGACTGGCTAAGCAGCCGACGATCACATGTGTATCCGGTACCGCCCTCGGTGGTGATCCGAAGGGCCGTGTCTGCGGTGATCGTCACGCTGTCATAGGCGACCCCATCAAGGGTCACGCCATTGATCGACACCGCGCGCAGCCCGTCGTCTTCTTGCTGGGCGTCCAGCGCCAAGGGTGCTGCGAAAACGGCGAGGGCGGTCATGGCGGCCCGCAGCCATATGCGGGCGGTGGGGCGAGGTGTTGTGGTGGTCATTGGTCGTCTCCTGCATGGGGGGAGGGTGTTTTGTTGAAAGTCAGGGTCAGGCAAAATCGGCCGTCTTTGCGGGCGTAGGTGATGGCGTCGGCGCATTGCGCGATCAGGCCAAGGCCCCGTCCGCTTTCGGCCATAGGATCGACCGCATCCAGATCAGGCGCATGGTCGCGCAGATCGAAAGGTTCCGCTCCGTCGGGGTCGAACAGATCAATGCTGACCGCGCCTTCGCCGTCATGAAGTGCCACGTCGATCAGGGCGTCCGGATGGGACTGGCCTGCGTGTTTGATCACGTTGGTCAGCGCCTCGGCGAGGCAGATTTCAACCCGCGCCACAGCCATATCATCAAGGACATCTCCCACATCTTGTTTGAGGGAAACGACCACGCGGTCCACGTCATGAAGCGTGTTTTGCATATGATAGTGACGTGGGTTCACGACCGTTCTGCCATCTTTTGCACGGCGGCATCGACAGTGGCATGGACGGTGAACACGCGGTCCATCCGGCAAATGCGGAACATCTGCGACACGTCGCTATTGAGGCCAGAGACCGCCAGATCGCCGCGGTGACCGATCTTTTTGAGAACCCCGACCAAAGCCCCAAGGCCGGAGGAATCGAGGAAGTCGACTTCATCAAAGTCAACGATGAGCTGTGTCGCGCCACCCTCGATCAAGTCCGTGACCTCATCCTTGAACGTCTTTGCATTGACGGCTGTCAGACGTTCAACACCGGGGCGAACGACAGTGATATCAGCGGCATGTTGGGTCGTATGGATCATGGGATTTTTCTCTCTAACGCGACGACGGTCAGGTCGTCTTCAAGGGGCGCACCACCGCGCCAGTTTTTCAGGGCATCGACATAGGTCTGGGGCAAAGCCTTCAGGCCGACGGCGGGATAGGTTTGGGCGATACGGCGCACGCGGGTGGTGCCAAAAGGTTCACCCGACAGGTTGGCCGCCTCTTCGGCGGCGTCCGAACAGATCACAAGGGCCGCACCCTGTTCAAAGGTGTGGGTCGCGTTTTCGTAGGTCGCTTCAACAATCAGACCCACCGGAAACCCGCCATCGCCCAAGGACATAGCGGCGCCATCGTGATCGACATAAAGCGCGGAGGGATAGCCCGCCTGACAATAGGTCATGTCACCGGTTGCCGTGTCGATGACGCCGCAAAACATGGTGAAGTAGTCGTCGTTTTCAGAGATGCTGAACCGGTCGTTGAGGGCGGTGACCAACGCGGCGGGGTCCGGGCGGCCTGCGTCATCAAAGGCGTGGGTGCGCACATAGTCGGGCGTGACCATATGGCCAATGGCCACGGACAACAAAGACGCCTGCACCCCGTGCCCCGACACATCAACCGCGTAAAAGCCAAGCTGCGTGTCGGTTAGAGGAAAGCAGCCGAACATATCGCCTGACACGAAGGACGAAGGCACAAAGGCCGAAGCCACGGCAAAGCCCATGACGTCGGCGTTCAGGTCGGGCAAAAGCTGGCGCTGGGCGACGGCTGCGGCCCGCAAATCAGTTTCAATCCGGTCGTGTGCCTCTTTCAGAACGCGGGTCCGTTCGGCCAGTTGTTCGGCGTGGGCAATCAGGCGCGTCGCCGTTTTGATCCGCGCCTTGAGCATTTCCGTGCTGCTGCCCTTGGTGATGAAATCATCGGCGCCGGCTGACAGCGCATCGATGCGTGTTTCGGTTTCATCCGCGCCGGTCACCATGAAGACATGGATGTAGCGATCCAGATCAAGCGCGCGAATGTGCCGCGTCAGGTTGATGCCATCCATATTGGGCATATTGATATCGCTGATGACGATGGCCGCATCGGTGTTTGTCACCAGATCAAGGGCGATCTGTCCGTCCTCGGCCTCAATCGCTTGATAGCCCAGCCCGTTGATCAGGCTGCACAGATACAAACGCTGCAATTCGCTGTCTTCTGCGACGATGATTTTTTGACGGGGCATCAGCATGGGAACCACATGGTTTGAATGTTGCAAACGGTCTGGCGGTGCGTGGCGCGGAGGGTGGGCAAACGTCGCACCGTGGCCGCCGATGGCCCCTTTATGCAGGACCAAGGGGCGATCACCGCATTCATTCTACGCAAGATTTTATTCAAACCCGCCTTTGCAACATTCGCAGTGGCGCACAGATTTGCTTTGTCGCATTGGTTGTACGCGGCGCTGGTCTGGTATGATGAGTGACGAAATTGCATCTGATATCTCCTGCCCCAGGGGATATCGGGGCCACATAGGGTTTTCATCTGCGCGACAGGCTTGTTGCGCGGGACATTCGTTATGCGCCTTATCCAAAAGGATAGGATTTAGAACAATCCGGCCTCACGGGCGATCAGGGCAGCCTGCGTGCGATTGGAGGCCCCCACTTTGCGGTACAGCGTTTTCATATGCAGCTTGACCGTCGGTTCGGTGATGTCCAAATCGCGGGCGATCTCTTTGTTGGCCTTGCCTTCGGTCAGCCCCTTCAGCACCTGAAGTTCGCGTTCGGTCAGGGTCTGGGCCAGGGGATGCGTTTCTGCTTCGTCGGCTGCCGTCATAAAGTCGATGGGCGCATATTGTTCGCCCATGGCCATGAATTTAACTGCGTTTATCAGGGACTTGGCTGGAAGGGATTTGGGGACAAAGCCCGCGGCACCGGCCTCCAACGCGGCTTCAGCGACCTTCTTGGTGGCTTCACCTGAAATCAGCGCAACCTTTTGGCCGTCACCAAGTGCCATCGCGGATTTCAGCCCGTCCAACCCGTTCATGCCGGGCATGTTATAGTCCAGCAGGATCAGATCAAATGCGGGGCCTGTTTCGATCGCCGTGACTGCGTCGGCAAAGGTGCCGACGGCTTGTGTTTCGATACCCCCCTCGTTCTCAAGAAAGATAACAAGTGTGTCACGCACCAGATCGTGGTCATCAGCGATCAGAATTCTCATGGGTCGTCCTCATATACTGGAGGCTACTGTTATCCCGCAACCATGACCATTTCATGGCCAGGATGATAGGGGGAGGGTTTGTGAAAAGGACCCGTAAAAGTAGTAAAGCCATCCGTTCGGATAGGTCTGCCACACTATGGGGGGTGCCTTGTCGCTTTTGTTCACGGGTCCTGTTCTTTCGCACGTTTGCTTTGCGACCGGTCTTTCGGCCAAGACCAAGACAACCGAACATCAAAGTAGTGAGCTGACCAATGACCAAGATCCGCAAAGCCGTCTTCCCCGTCGCCGGCATGGGCACCCGTTTCCTGCCCGCGACAAAATCCATCCCCAAGGAGATGCTCACTTTGGTGGACCGCCCCTTGATCCAATATGCAGTCGATGAGGCGCGTGAGGCCGGGATCGAAGAATTCATCTTCGTGTCCGCCGCAGGGAAAGGCGCGCTTGAGGATTATTTCGACACCGCCGCCGCCCTTGAGACCCGCCTGAAAGAGGCGGGCAAGACCGAAGCGCTTGAGGCGCTGGCGCCCACGCGCATGAAAGAAGGCGCGCTGACAATCTTGCGCCAATCCCAGCCACTGGGCCTTGGGCACGCAGTGCGGCAAGCCAAGGCGTTGATCGGAGGGGAGCCCTTCGCCGTGATCCTGCCCGATGACGTCATCAAATCCCAAAAAGGCGCGTTGGCACAGATGGTCGACGCCTATGCAGACGTGGGGGGGCACATGGTTGCCACCATGGATGTGGCCCGCAGCGAGACAAGCAAATACGGCGTTCTTGACGTCTGCTCGGAGGCAGGTCGTCTGGCCCATGCGCGCGGGCTTGTGGAAAAGCCCCGCGCTGATCTCGCCCCGTCCACCAAAGCGGTGATCGGGCGTTATATTCTCGATGGTGCGATTATGGACCGCCTCGCAAACCTGCGTCCCGGCGCGGGCGGCGAATTGCAGCTGACTGATGCAATCAACGAAGATGTGGATCAGATCGGTGTGTCAGGTTTTCAATTTGACGGTCAGCGGTTCGATTGCGGGTCTGTTCAGGGCTACGTCCAGGCCACGGCGGCCTTCTCATTGGACCGCGCAGACCTGCGCGATGATTATGCGGCCTTCGTCAACACGCAGCCCCAAGGACTGCGGCTGGTGGCCTGACCTATCCGAACGGATAGGTGGATACCCCGATGCCCTGATGCGCAATCGTGTCTTTAATGCCATGTAAGCCTGACCCCATTATAGGAGCGGACCATGAAACGATTTGTTCAAAACCTTTTGACCGTCACGCTTGTCGCGGCGATGCCCCTGTCCGTTATGGCCGAACAGATGGCTGCCCCCACAGGGACGGCTGTTCTGACCGTGACGGGTAATATCGACAGCACCAACGCCGATAACGCACTGGTTCTGGACCGCGAACTGTTGGCGACCCTGCCAGTCACGACCTTTGAAACCTCAACCATCTGGACAGATGGTGTCCACAGCTTCACCGGCGTGTCGCTGGCCGATCTGGCGGCTGAATTGGGTGTGGAAGACGGCCATTTTCTGGCCACCGCAATCAATGACTACACGGTGGAAATCCCCGTCTCCGACGCTGTTGAGGGCGGACCGATCATTGCCTACCTGATGGACGGTGAAGAAATGTCGGTGCGTGACAAGGGCCCCCTTTGGGTCATCTACCCCTATGACAGCAATGCGGCCTACCGGACCGAAGTGGTCTATTCGCGCAGCATCTGGCAACTCGACAGGTTGGACATCGTTGAGTAACCCTTGAGCATAACCAGCCAAGGGAACAGCGCTGATGGTCAATAGACACAAGACACGTCAAAACCGGACGCGTCTGTTCGCGGCGCTTGCGGGATTGGTGGCCATTGGCGCGATTGCGTTTCTGACGTTCAACGTGTCGCGCGAAATCCGGCTTTTGGGGTCGGCGCGATCGGACAACGTGCAATGGACACTGGTCCAAACCCAAGTTGAATTTATGGAATTCGCCCAACAGGTCAACCGCGATCCGGTTGATCTGGCGGCGTTGCGTCTTGAATTCGATATCTTCTACAGCCGCGTAAAAACCCTGCGCGAAGCGACCGTTTTCGAAGGGCTGCGCGCTAACCCCACATCGGCCAGCTATCTTGAACAATTGGATGGGTTCTTGGATCAGGCCGTTCTCATCGTGGATGCACCTGACGCCCAGCTTTTGGCGCAAATGCCTGATCTGGCCAATCTGTCGGCCAGTGTGACGCCCACGGTTCGGGCTTTGGGGAATTCGGGCCTCGATCTGTTTGCCTAATCCGCAGATCAGCAGCGCGAAGCGGTGGCGCGCACGATGACGCAATTGGCCGTGGCAATTGCGGTTTTGGTCGCGGTGTTGTTGCTGGCGATTGTGTTTCTGAACCGTCTCAACACGCGCATTTCCAAGCGTGAACGAGAGAACCGGCGCACCACCACCCGTATGAGCACGGTGATGAGCACGTCTTTGGATGGTGTGATCGTCTGCGATGCGGACGGGCGAATTTTGGAATTCAGCCCTGCGGCAGAGGGCATTTCTGGCCATGCCGAAAGCGAAGTTCTGGGCCGTGACATCGGGGCCGTGATCGTTCCTGACCATATGCGCGATGCCCATGATGCAGGCATGGAGCGGATGCGCGGCAAGGGTGAAAAACGTATTGTCGGCAAAGGCCGGGTGAAACTTGAGGCCAAGCACCGCGATGGCCGAATTTTCCCGGTGGAACTGGCCATTCAATCCGCCACCACCGACCAAGGTGAGATTTTTATTGCCTTTCTGCGGGACATTTCCCAACGGGTCGCCGCCGAAGCGGAATTGGTGGCCGCCCGCGATAAGGCGCTGGCCAGTGAAAAGCTGAAGACCGACTTTCTGTCCACAATGAGCCATGAAATCCGCACGCCTTTGAATGGTTTGCTGGGCAACCTGAACCTGTTGCGCGACACCGATCTGGATGCGCAGCAAGATCGGCACGTGGGCTATATGGAAACCTCCGGACGGCTGCTGATGAGCCACCTGTCCGATGTGCTCGACATCACGCGCTATGATGCGGGAAAGCTGAACACACGGTCAGAACCGGTCAATGTCACTGCTTTGCTGCAAGACATCATCGACAACCAAAAGGGCACGGCATCAAAGAATGAAACGTCCCTCACGCTCAACTGGATCGGGGAGAAGATGGATTGGGTCCAGTCCGACCACGACCGTTTGCAGCATGTGATGATTAACCTGATTGGCAATGCGGTGAAATTTACGCGCCGTGGCAAGGTGGCGGTGACAATCGAAAACATCGGCACACCCGAGGCCGCGGAACTGTCGGTCAAGATCGCTGACACAGGTCCGGGCATGACCGAAGAGCTGGCGAAACACGTCTTTGACGATTTTGTAACGGGCAACACGGCCTACGACCGCGATGTGGGGGGCACGGGCCTTGGCTTGAGCATCGCCAAGAGGTTCGTCCATGCGCTGGGCGGTGACATCGGTGTGGAAAGCGTGCTTGACGAAGGCAGCACGTTTTGGGTCACCATCCCCGTGGACGCAGCCAAGGTTCCGCAAACGGAGGCCACGCCGGATCTTGGGGAAACGCACCATCGCCCCCTCAACATTCTTGTCGTCGAAGATAATGAAATCAACCGGATCGTCGTGGGTGAGATGTTGCATGCCGAAGGCCACCATGTGGTTGAGGCCCATGACGGACGCCAAGGCGTGGATGCGTCAAAAACGCAGTTTTTCGATTTGATCTTGATGGATATTAGCATGCCCGTGATGGATGGCCGCGCGGCCACTCGCGCAATCCGTCAAGAAACGGGCGCGTCCCAACACACCAAGATTTATGCCCTCACTACGAATGCGATGCTCGAAGAACAACAAAAATTTCTGGCCGATGGTATGGACGGAATTCTGACGAAACCAATTGCACGGGACGCCCTGCGCGACCTGTTGCGCAACACAGCGGAGGGAACATCAATGCCCATGATCAGCCAAGATCACAGTGCCGAAACCCGACAGGCCTTGGGCGAAGATGCCTTCGCCAAACTGCTGTCGCGATTTGTGACCGAAGTTCAGGAACTCCAGACGTGGCTTGGCACAGAAGAGGCGCAGGATTACCTCGAAATTGCGGGACGCGCGCATAAGGTCGCAGGAAGTGCGGCCGTCTTTGGCGCCACCCCCTTGCGCGAAACCCTCAAATCCATCGAAAACGCAGCCAAAGCGGGTGACAACGCGGCCATCAACGCAGGCATCGCACAGTTTGGTGCAATCTGGACCCAAACGAAAACCGAATTGAAGTAAAAGCCGGCGGGCCAATGCACAGTCACCGCTTGATGTGGGCGGCCATACACCGCTAGAAGCAGGGCGTGCGGTCCCTTAGCTCAACTGGATAGAGCAGCTGACTTCTAATCAGCAGGTTGAGGGTTCGAGTCCTTCAGGGATCGCCAGTTTTGCCAACACAATACGGGCCCAACCCTATCTATCGGGGACAAGAGGACCCCGATCGTGGGTCATTTCACTGCCTTTGGATCATGATCTGAAACGGCTCCGGTATCAGGAACGGCATCTGGGTCATTTTGGACATCGCATCGTCCAGCGCAGCGATCCGATGCTCTTTCAACATCCCAAAGACAATTGCCGACAGCTGCTGGGTTGCCATGCTTTGGGCGACGCAATTGCGTGGGCCATGGCCGAAGGGGGCGTATTGCACCCGCTTGCTGGGTGCGTCTGTGCGAAAGCGCGCTGGATCAAACCGATCGGGGGCGTCAAGGGCCAAAGGATCATGGTGCATGTTGAAGAATGAGTTGAAGATAAAGGTGCCTTTCGGCAACCTGTGGCCCGAAATTTCGATGGGTTGTGTCAGAATTCGCGGCTGGTTGGCCGGGGCTTGCGATCCCTTATCTGCGATTTCATCGCCAATTTGGTCCTGAAGCTGCGGGTGATGGGCCAAAAACGCCAGCACCCAACCCGCCGCCGAAGCAATGTTATCTTGTGCCCCCATCAGCAGCCCGTCGTTGGGCGCGTCCGCGTTTCGAACAACGTCAATCGCGCGAGAAAACAAGGCATCCGCCTCCTTCCGCTTGGTCCGCCAACTATCCCCGTGGGCCGTGGCAACGCTCTTTACGGCTGCAAAAAGAAAGGTCTGGATTTGGGACGGCGACTTTTTCAAAGCCTTCGCATGGCGCACGAAAAGCTCGCGGTTCCACCTGCGCATCACTGATGAACACCAGATGCAACATCCCGCCGAGGGCTTTCACATGCACAAGGTCCCCCATGAAGGGTTTTGACTTGGGCCTGTGAGCGGACGTAGTCGGCTGGCAGGTCTTTCTGAAAACGTCGTCGGGGCCTGACAAAATCCCGACCCTTTAGAACGTTGAACCCTGTGGCTGTTTTGGGAGTGGTGCCTTGTGGTGTCATGCCTGGCCCCGTCCGATGGGTGTCATCGTCGCGATTTTTTGGGTTTCGATGAAGAAGCCGAGCACGATGTAGATGACGACCACCACCATGATGAAGCCCAGCGGCGACAGGCCAAGACCGTTCAAAAAGGCCGTCAGTTCACGCCCCAAACCTGCCGACGACAGCGTGAAATTCAAGAAGGACGCGCCGATGATGATCAGCATGATCATCGACGTGACTTTAGTGGTGCCCAGCAGGCTTTCGTGCATCATGGTCCAATTGACGCCGCCGAAGGCCAGAGCGATCAGCAGTGCGCCTGCCACACCCACCGCTGCGGCCTCGGTAGGGGTGGCCCAGCCGCGATAGATTGATCCGACGATCAGCGCGAACAGGATCAAGATCGGGATCAGAACGACCAGCGCGCGGGCCATTTGCAAAAAGGGGAACACGCGCCGATTGCCACCGAGTTCTGGACGGATTGTGCAGATGATTGCGGTGATCACCAAAACGGCCAGCGCCAGTGCCAGACCGGGGATCAGCCCAGCCAGAAACAGTTGTGGAATAGAGAATTGGGTGAGGAATCCATAGACGATCAGGTCGATCGACGGCGGGATCATGATGCCCAAGGTGCCGCCTGCGGCGATCGCGCCGGAAAAGAGTTTCGGATCATATCCCAGCTTTTCCGCCTGCGGCATTGCGACGGTCGCCAAAGTCGCCGCCGTTGCCACCGACGACCCCGACGTGGCCGAGAACATCGTCGCGGTCGCCACGTTCGCGTGCACCAACCCACCGGGCAGCCAGCTGACCCACCGGCCCAGTGCTGCATAGGTCCGCGCCGCCACGCCGGACCGGACAAGGATTTCACCCAGCAGCACAAAGGACGGGATCGCGATCAGGGTGGCCGAACTGGACGAGGACCAGACCATCTTGCCCAAGGCGCGGATGAGAGGGAAACTGGAATAGAATTGATCGACCCCGAACCCCAAAATAAACAGCACAATGCCGACGGGGATGGACAGGGCCAGCAGGGCCAAAAGGCCGGCAGAAACATAGGTGATCATTTCAACATGTCCTGTTCTGCAAATGCGCCAATGAAAGGTTCGGTCCGTGCCCCGCGTCCGCGCACAAACAGGCTGATTGCGGCCAGTGTCACAAGGCAGGACATCACGGCAAACCAGACCCATCCCGCAAACCACGGGATTTGCACCCAAGCCAAAGGTGTCGCCAGCGGCGTGTTGGCACGACTGCCGTTTTCAATGGCACGTTCAACGACGGGCCAGCATTTGACGGCAATCATCACGACCACTGCGGACATGACCACCATCGAAAATATATCGAACAAGGTCCGTACAGTGCCAGCCGTGCGCGACCGCACCAGATCGATCCGGATATGGCCAAATTTCAAAAGGGCATAGGCCATCCCCCATGAACTGACGAGGGCCATCGCATACCCCGCCAGTTCTTCGGATCCGCCAAAGGACGCATGGACCTGACGCAGCGCAATATCTGCCACCACGAAGGCGGCCATACCCAAAAGACCAAGCCCTACGATCATGGCGATCGTCCGGTTCAGCCGTCTCAGGGCGGTGATCAGTGCCAGTTCCATAATGCGCGTCCTTTAGCCTGTTTTCACCTTACTCGATTGTCACGCCGACGACCTGACCCACGCTATCATTCCAACGCATGGCCCAATCGCCGCCTGCACGTTCCGCCCAGTCGGGCAGGACCTCACCGATGAGGATGTCACGCGCACCGTCGAAATCGGCGTCGGAAATTTCGACCAATGTCATGTTGCGGGCCTCACCGGAGGGACAGTCGCCGTTGCCCGTCAGGCAGGCAAAGTCGTTGACCAAAGCGTCTTGCGCGCTGGCCCAGGCGGGCGCCTCGAAATCGGCCGCGATTGTTGTTCGGATCGTGTCCTGATCCGCCGCGCTCAGGCTGGCCCATTTGTCGGCGTTCATCGCGGTGACGACGTGATCCCAGCCGCCCAGCGGGATGGGCAACAGATGGGTTGAGACTTCCCACCAACCGGCAGAATAGCCAGAGCCCGCACCGGTCACGGCACAATCGACAACCCCGTTTTGAAGTGCGCCGGGCACTTCGGAGAAGGACACGTTGACGCCTTCCGCGCCAAGCGCTTCGAGGAACAGCGCCGTCATCCGGCCCGAGGCGCGGACCTTGAGGCCATCGAGGTCGGAAAAGCTGGTGATCTCGGCGTTGCAAAAGACGACCTGCGGCGGGTAGGGCGCGATGGCTAGCACTTCGGCATTGAACCGGTCGCGGTAAATATCGGCCACCATCGGGCGGGCCGCATCGACCATGGCGCGCGCGTCATCTGCCGTCAGCGCCAGAAGCGGCACGCCCAAACCTTCGAGTTCGGGCGCATCGCCCACCGCGTAGTCTGCGACCGTCATGGCAACGTCATAGACGCCTTGTCCAAGAAGGGGATAAATCTCTGACAGGCCAAGACCCATCTGGTTGTGCGTCGTCAGCTCCACGTTGAAATCACCGGCTGCGGGGAGTGTTTCGGTTCAGAACGGCGCTTCGTATTGGCCGTGCAGGGGCAGGCTTGAACAGCTGCCCACGACCGACAGGTCTTCGGCCAAGGCCGGGGCCGCAAGCGCCGTGGTGGCGAGCAATGCAGTAAACCTATGTTTCATGTGATGTCTCCTTATGGGGTGAGGTCAGTACAGAGTGGGGTTTCAGCATCCTCAGCGATGTCAGTGATCAGCATATGCCCGGGCGCGTGGGTGATGCAGATCGGCGGCTTGGCGGCTTTGAGGGCATTCTGGGGCGTCACGCCGCAGGCCCAGAACACCGGCACTTCGCCGGGCTTGATATCGACGGGGTCCCCATAGTCAGGGTGGGCAAGATCAGCGATGCCGATCGCGGCAGGATCGCCCACGGCAATCGGCGCGCCGTGGGCTTGGGGGTATTTCGCGCTGATCGCGCGCGCGGCGTCGATCTGGTCTTCCCGCAAGGGCCGCATCGTGACAACCATCTGGCCATCGAACGGCCCCGCCGGGACGAGATCAATGTTGGTGCGAAACATCGGAACATTGCGGCCCATTTCGATGTGACGAACGGGAATGCCCGTGCGTATCAAGGCGTTTTCAAATGTGAACGAACAGCCCAAGGCCAGTTCACCAGATCGTCGGTCCAAAGGCGGCGGATATCCGTCACCTCTTGGGCGAATTCCCCGTCGCGGAAGACACGGTAGCGTGGCACGTCAGTGCGAATGTCGATGTCACGCCCCAAGGTCGGCAACAGTGCATCCCCTGTGTCGCCTACCCCTACGACCGGACAGGGTTTGGGGTTGCGCTGGCAGAACCGCAGGAAATCGAGAGCATATGCCTCCGGCAGGATCGCGAGATTGCATTGGAGTTTTCCAGCCGCAAGCCCAGGGGTGTGGCCTTGATGGTCGCCCGCCCGAATACGGCGCCGAATGTCCATGCTGGACAGCACAGCGGCTTCAGTGTCGGTGACCGGTTGCGTAACCATGTGATCCTCTGTGTGCAGTTGGCAAAACCATCACACGGGAGGTCAATTCATTAAAATTATCACAATTCATCATAAGTGATGGAATTTTTGAAACTACTGCGGGTGTACCTTATGCCAGTCCTCGGCCACATAGGATGCGGTGAATTCTAAGGGCGGCGGAACAAAGCCCGGATCGAAAACCTCGACCTCGTCCGCCGCAAGGTGGGGCCCGGCCAAGACACGCGGATGGGGCCCGACAGCGATTCCCGCTGCAATCATCTTGAGGCTGGCCGAAAGTGATGCGGACGAAAAGACCCGCGTTTTGGGCCCCACTCGTCGGGCAAGTTTTGACGTTAATTCACGATAGGGCCGGGTCTGGGTTGAATAGGAAATGATCGGTGTCGCGGACAAATCCACCTCTCCCGTTCCGGAGGATTTATACCAATGCAGATCGAACTGGGGCAGCGCGATGTTCTTGACGGAAAATTCCGACACCGGATCCATTAAAAAGGCAAGGTCAAGGCGGCGCTCAAGAAGGGCGGACCGCAGGTTGATTGAAATATCGACGGTCAGGTCGACATTGACGCGCGGATATTGCGTGCTGAAGGCCTGAATGAACGCGGGCAACCATGCTTGGGCAATCGTCTCTGATGCACCAAGGCGCAAGAGACCTTCGGTCTCTGCCGGGTGGCCACGCGCTGCTTTATCTCTTCCTCAACAAACAACATCTGTTCGGCATAGCCCAGCAGTTGCTGGCCCATCGTGGTCAGGACAAGGTCGCCGGGTCCGCGTTCGAACAGTTTGGCTTGCAGTTCATCTTCGAGGTTCGCAATCCGTGTTGATACGGCTGGTTGGGATAGGTGCAAACGGTCAGACGCCTTGCGGAACCCGCCCAAGCGGGCGACCCAAAGAAATGTTCGCAGTTGTTCAAAGGTCATCGGCATTCAACCTGTTTATCGTTTTGCGTATCAAGTGATCATATGTATGGAGCGGTCGCCGCGATGAAATGCGGTGGCGCGGCTTTGCGTTTGGTCCTTCGACGTCTGGTCCACAAGACGGGCTGTCATAGGCAAAGACAGCCTTCCCAGCGAAAGGGTGCTTTGGTCATGAGCGGAAGTCGGCCCACGGCGGCTTTGCAGCACGGTTGTGCTGTCGCTGCCCGTGGGCCGCGCTACTTTGGCGGTTATGGACCCGAGTAAACGACTTTTTGTATTTGGTTGCGGGGCTTTGGCCCTGTCCGGTTGCAGCCCCGCCACGATTGGTGAGGCGCCCGCCCGCCGTGCCCAGCAGGCCTTGGCCCCGGATTTGTTGCCCGTAGATCGCGCTGACTTTCGCGCGTGGGTCGCGGCCTTTCGCCCTCGGGCGCGCCGTGCGGGGATCCGTGATGCGACCTTTGACGCTGCGTTCGCCGGTGCGGGCTACATCCCAGGCGTGGTGGCGCGGGACGGCTCGCAAATCCAGACGCGCCGCACGTTTGAAGACTATCTGTCTATCGCCACATCGGACGAACGTTTGACCAAAGGGCGCGCGGCCCTCGCGCGTCATGGCGGGACCTTGCAGGCCATTGAGGCCCGATACGGTGTTGACCGGCTGATCGTTGCTGCGATCTGGGGGATGGAAAGCACCTTCGGCGAAAAGCGCGGACAAATTCCGGTCATATCCTCCACCGCGACCTTGGCCTTTGATGGACGTCGTGGTGCGTTCTACGAAAGCCAATTGATTGCCGCCTTGCGGATTTTGCAGCGGGGCGACACGACGCCCGCACGTCTGACCGGCAGTTGGGCGGGCGCCATGGGGCACACGCAATTTATCCCCACATCATTCGAAGGCTTTGCTGTTGATTTCAACGGCGACGGGCGGCGCGATATCTGGGCGGATGACCCCGGTGATGCATTGGCGTCCACCGCCAGTTATCTGTCGCGCAATGGGTGGCGCGCGGGGCTACCTTGGGGCGCTGAGGCGGGCACGGCCGGGATCAGTGGCCGCAGTGTGCGGCCCCAATCCGGCGGGCCAAGCTTTACCGTGACGCGCAATTTCAACGTTCTGAAAACCTACAACAATTCCGATTTTTATGCCCTAGCCGTCGGGCATCTGGCGGACCGGTTGGGCGGGACTGGACCTTTGCGCGGGACGTTCCCGCCAGATGCCAACGGGCTGACGCGCAACGACAGGTTAGCGGTGCAACGTGGCCTTGCGGCACGCGGCTACGACATCGGCACCATCGATGGCGTCATTGGTGCCCGCACCGAGGCCGCGATCCGCGACGTGCAGTCACGTGCCGGCGTGGCCGTTACCGGAACTGCCACCCGTGATGTCTTGACGCTTCTGCGATAACCGAAACGTTGCCGAAACTTTCTGGGCCTCATATGGCTGTGCCAAACAGGTATGAAAGGTCCGATATGAAACGTTCTCGCATCAATGCAATCATGGCTGAAGCCGATGACATGATCCGGTCTTACGGGTTTGTTCTGCCGCCCTGGGCCTATTGGACACCTGCGGAGTTCAAGGCGCGTGCGACCGAAGCGGCCGCGGTCATTACTGCGCGTAACGGGTGGGATATTACTGATTATGGGGCCGGTGAATATGACAAAATGGGGTTGTTTCTGTTCACCCTGCGCAACGGTCGTCTGGAAGATCTGCAGCGTGGGGGCGGCATGTGCTACGCCGAGAAGCTGTTGATTTCAAAGCAGGACCAGCTGTCCCCGATGCACACCCATGTCATCAAGGCCGAAGACATCATCAACCGCGGCGGCGCCACGTTGGTGATCGAACTTTACGGGTCCGATGCGGCTGGACAGTTTGACGAAACCGCAGGTGGCACCGTCTGGTGCGATGGGTTGCGGCGTGACTTTGCACCCGGTGAAAAGCTGAAACTGGCACCAGGTGAAAGCGTGACCCTGATGCCCGGCGACTGGCATGCGTTTTGGGGCGAAGGGGGCGACGTTCTGATCGGTGAGGTCAGCACGGTGAACGACGATGAAACCGACAATATTTTCCGGGAGCCTATCGGGCGCTTTGCTGATATTGACGAGGATGAAGCGCCCACACATCTGCTGGTAAGCGATTATAAAACATGGCTCCCCTAAACGATCCCAATTCATTTCTCAAAGACCTGTTTACCAAGGCTGTGGCCCGTGCCGATCCGATGGTCTGCGTGCCCCAATTCTTGGGCCCGAAACCTGCAGGGCGCAGCGTTGTGTTGGGGGCTGGCAAAGCCTCTGCCCGGATGGCCGAAGCGCTGGAGGCCGCATGGGGCCCGTGGGAAGGCTTCATCATCACCCGCTATGGCTACGGGCGGCCAACATCGGGCATTGAAATTGCCGAAGCAGCCCACCCCGTGCCGGATGCCGCAGGTGTTGAGGCCACGCGCAGGTTGCTGGCGCGCGCGGCAGACCTGACCGAAGACGACACTTGCATCATGTTGATGTCCGGCGGCGGGTCGGCGCTGCTGTGTGCACCGGCGCAGGGTATCACGCTTGAGGACAAGCAGGCATTGGCGGCGGATATGTTGGCATCAGGGATGCCCATCGGGGATATCAACGGCATTCGCAAGGAATTGTCTGCGGTCAAGGGCGGCCGGTTGGCCGCGGCTGTGTATCCGGCGAAATTGCGGGTCTTGATGATTTCGGACGTGCCGGGCGACCAGCCGGGTGATATCGCCAGTGGCCCCACCGTGGGTCATGACGGCAACGCCGCATTGGCATTGGAAACGTTGGCCAAATGGGGCGTGACGCCCCCGCCGTCCATCGCGGCGTTCCTCAAGGCGGGCGGCGATCCAATAAAGGCCCAAGACCCCCGATTGGCCGGTGTCGAAAACATCATCATCGCGGCCCCGTCCCATTCCCTGCAGGCCGCAGCCGAGTTTGCCGAAGACTACGGGGTCGAGGTCCGCATATTGGGGGACGATCTGGAAGGCGAGGCCCGCGATTTGGCAGCCAGACAGGCGCAAATGGCGATGGATTTGTCGGCCCAAGGGCTGGATCGGCCTGTTTTGCTGATGTCTGGCGGCGAATGCACTGTTACGCGGCGCGGCAACGGTGTGGGCGGCCCCAACGCAGAATTTACCTTGGCGGCGGCGGTCGCGCTGCGGGGGCACCCCAGGATCCATGTGATCGCCTGCGATACCGACGGTGTGGACGGCGCGGCGGAGGTCGCAGGGGCTGTGGCCGATCCCACGACCTTGGCCTTGGGTGAAGCCATAGGGATTTCAGCGCAGGCGCAGCTGAATGAAAACAACGCCCACGGGTTCTTTGAGGCGATTGGCGCCCAAGTGGTAACAGGGCCGACGATGACAAATGTAAATGACTTCAGAGCCATTCTGGTGATGCCATGATTAAGGCCCTGCGCCGGATAGGGATTGGGCTGTTGAGTCTTGTGGGCCTTTTGGTCGGCATGGTGGCTTGCAATTCATTGCCACAACCGGTGCAGGACCCGACTGCGGCGACCTTGCGTGTGGCGACCTACAACGTCCATTACATCTGGCTGAACCGCCAAACCGGCGATTGGTCCGTGGGCGATTGGGACCGACGCAAAGGCCCTCTTCAGGCGGCCTTTCGGGCGATGGACGCCGATGTCGTGGGTTTTCAAGAGATGGAGAGTTTTGGCCGTGGCGTGGCCCCTCAGAACCTCACACTCGATTGGTTGATGGAGCAGAACCCCGACTACGGTGCCGCCGCAATCGGGGACCCTGCCGAATTTCCCTACACCCAGCCCATTTTCTACCGCCGCGCGGCGTTGGACCTGCGCGATCAGGGCTGGTTCTTTTTCTCGGACACGCCGGATGTGATTTATTCGCGGACCTTCAACGGATCATGGCCTGCCTTCGCCAGTTGGGCCGAGTTTGAGGACAGGACCGGCACGGTCTTTCGGGTCTACAATATCCACACCGAATACCGCAGCGCGTCGAACCGGCGGTTGTCCACGGCATTGGTTGCGGACCGGATCGCAGAGCCTGCATCGCGGATGCCGGTCTTTGTGATTGGGGATTTCAATGCCATCCGAGGATCGGCCACCTTGCGCAACCTCGAAGAGGCGAGTGTCACGTTCTGGCCTGCGCAAGGGTCCACCTACCACTTCAATCGCGGGCTGAACCTGTTTCCGGCTATTGACCACATCGGCGGCACGGGCGGGATTGCGCCCGTGGGGGATGTGTTTTCGATCCGCGGCCGATTTGAAGGCGAATGGCCCACGGATCACTACCCCGTCGTGGGTGATTTCCAACTTCCGTAGCCGCGTGTCTAGGGGGCGGGATTTGAGTTTTTTGGGCCAGATGAAGGGGGGACCCTGCGTCTGGTCTTAGACGTAGATCAGATTTGTGAGGTGGTAGAAGACGGGGGCCGCGAAGATCACGCTGTCGAATTGGTCCATGAACCCGCCTTGACCGGGGATCAGGTGGGACCAGTCCTTGACGCCCCGATCCCGTTTGACGGCGGCAAAGACGAGGTTGCCGAACATGCCCACCAAGGACGCGAGGGCGGCCATACCGGCGGCCCCTATGACTGAAAACGGGGTCATCCAAGCCAGCAACGCACCGATGACGGCGGCACACAGTACGCCCGTAACCATCCCTTCCCACGTTTTGGCTGAAATGCCGGGGATGATACGGGTGCGGCCAATGCGGCGGCCAAAGAAGAAATCCAAAAGGTCCCCGAATTGCACGACCATGATCAGGAACGCGATAAGCATCACGCCACGATCATCTGGATAGCCTGCGACCTCAATCGAGAGCAGGGCAGGGACGTGGGACAGGGAAAAGACGCAAATCATCAGAGCCCATTGGGTTTCCGCCACGCGCACAAGAAACCTGTCCGGATTGCCGCGTAGGGCGGACACCACGGGCAGTAGCAAAAAGGCGTAGACCGGAATGAAGACAGTGTAGAGCGTCTGCCACCCCATCCCGACAAACAGATATTGCAGCGGCAGGATTGCGAAAAACGCCAAGGCCAGTGACAGGTGATCGGCCTTGCGTTTGCTGGTCATCGTCAGGAATTCGCGCAAGGCGGCGAAAGATGTGAAGGCGAAGAGCACGATGATGCCGGGCGTGCCTGCGATCAGCGCCAAGGTGAACAGGATCACCATAGCCCACCAACTGCGCACGCGGGTCATGAAGGTTTCAATCACCGGATTGTCGTGACCTGCCTGCGCATGAAGGATTTCACCCAAAAGCGTCAGCGCGGTCATCAGCCCGCAGGTGCCCACGAACAGCCATAGAAGTTCGGCGGTGGTCGAACTCATAACCGTTCTCCCTTGGGGGCAAGGTCGACCAATGCGGCGGCAGCGCGGGTCAGGAAGGCGTCTTTGTCTTCCCCGTCGCGGACATGGATCGGCGCGCCGAAGGTGACGGTGCAAATCAGCGGCAGGGGGATGACCTCCCCCTTGGGCATGATGTCGGTGACATTGGCGACCCAAGTGGGCACAAGATCCACATCGGGGCGGGCCGTGCCCATGTTGTAAAGCCCCGCTTTGAACGGCAGCAGCGGATCGTCGGTCATGTTGCGGTTGCCTTCGGGGAAGATGATCAGGGACGATCCTTCGTCCAGCGCATCGAGAATGGCCTGCATTGGGTTTTCGCCCGCGTCGCGCGCTTCTGGCCTGCGATCGACGAGGACACAGTTGAACACCTCTGGCCCCACAAAGGCGCGCAGTTTGTTTTTCAGCCAATAGTCCGCTGCCGCCACAGGGCGCACGGTGCGGCGCATGTTGGGGGGCAGGACAGACCAGATCATCGGCATGTCGGCATTGCTGACGTGATTGGCGTAATAGACCCGTTGCCGGTTCACTGGTTCGATCCCGCGCCAGTCAGGCCGCACGGCCGTCAAAAACCGCACCAGAAGTGAGATGGCGAGGCCCACGATTTTGGCAGCAAGCCGGCGGGGAAAGGTCAGAATGGCATTCATTTGGGGCATCTTGGCTGAGGTTTGCAGACTTGGGAAGGGCCGCCGCAAAATGGGTGCGCCCCGCCCTGTCGGGACAGGAGCAGGGCAGAGCGCGTTTGCCGTGAGCGGCAAGGGGGTGTGGGCGATCAGTCGGCGTCATCGCCGCCCACATATTCGGCCAAAAGGCGTTCGTTACGGGCCTCTTCCACGCGGGTGATGCGGTCTTCGGACAGACGTTCATCGAAGCGCAATTTGACGAAGTTCACCAGCGCGAGGGTCAGCAGCAAAATGCCGATCCCCCAGTAGCCTTTGGTGGCCAGCGGCACGTCGGGGGACATGTAAAGGGACAGGGCTAGCATGCCGTAGGCGATGACCACGCCGATGCCGTTAAAGAAGATGATCAGGCCGTTGTCGGATTTGTTGAAATTTGTCATTTGGTTTCTCCTATTTAATTGAATTACTGGGATGTTTTGGATTTCAGACGGGCTAGGACATCGTCCGCTGTGGTGCGTGTGGCGGGACCGCAGCCTTGGTCGGCCATACGGTCAGCCAAGGTTTCATGGCCAAGGTCACGGTCGATTTCACGCAGGATCCCCGATTGTTCAAACGGGTCGTCGCGGCCCATGACACGGGCGATCAATTCCTCCGCTTCTTCGGTGGAGGATGTGGTGCCGATTGTGGTGTTCAGCTTGGACTGAATGGCCTGTTCGCGGCGCACGGCGCGGGCTTGGATGGCCCCTTGTTTCAGATCAATGATGCGGCGGTGGCCTGCCTCGATCGAGGTGCGCAGTCGGACGACTTTCTGATCCAGCCGCGCGCAGGTTTCTGCCCTGATGGTCAGTTCGTTTTCCATTTGGGCGATGGCAGTGGCGGCCTCAGCGGCGAGGTCTTCTCGGTCCTGATCCAGCGCTTGTTCCGCACGTTTCGTCATGTCTTTGATGCGGTTTTGCAGAGCGTCGCGTTGACGTTCTTCGCTGCGTTGCCGTTGGATCAGGGAGGCCAGCGTGGCCTTTGCCGCCTTGAGGGAGGTTTCGGCCTCGCGGATTTTTTGATCGATCAGTTCGATGGCGAAGGCATCGCGGACGCGGTCTTCGGATCGGGCATTGGCGCCTGCGATCAAGGTTGAGAGGGTCTTGAACATGGTGTCTTCCTTTCGGGCTCTGATTTCATGAACAGCGTTCACGAATAGAGATAGAAAGGTCGCGGCCTAGGATCAAGAAGTTTTTTGAACAACGTTCAAAAACCTAGGAATTATTTGGCTAAGTGGCTGAGAATAAGAGAAATCATTTTGTCCAAATGCGGGGCAGGCACGCCTGCTGATGCCTCATCCAGCCCCAAAAGGACGATTCCATGAACGGATGAGAACAGCCCGCGGGTCAGCAAACCACGTGTTTCGGCGTCGTGATCGGGAAAGATCACCGACAACGGCGCGTCGATATACGCAAAGAGCTGCGCCATTTCTTGGAGATACCACTCCGGTGCTGCCTCACCAGGGGCGCGTTCAATGTCAAACAGCGCGCGCCACAGGTTGAAGTGCTGGGCCGCGAAGGCGTGGTAGGCGTGTGACATCACGATGAGCTGTTGGGTCGCGTCTTGTGGGGCGTCGGCCAGCGCCTCGGCCACGGTGGCGCCTAGCTGTTTGAAGGTCCGGGCGTTCACGGCCAAGACCAGATCGTCGAGGTCCCCAAACACGTTGTAGATGGCCCCCAAGGCACATCCAGCGTCTTTGGCCAGATCGCGCGCGCGAAGGTTTTTCAGACCGTCGGCCGCCATGCGGCGTTCGGCGTTGATGATGAGTGTGTCGCGCAGTGCGGCGCGGCGGGCTGCTACTTTTCCGGCCATAGGGATCCCTGATGAACTTTGTTCACTGTCTAAGGGGCTGTGGCGCGTTTGGCAAATGGGCCCTCCGGGGGGAGTATTTTAGGGCAAAACGAAACAGGGGTGGGCGCGCGTTAAGGTTAATGCAAGATCATTCGCTTTTGACGGGTGCACCGCCTGCGAAAACGTTTTGGCCGTGGTAGCTGATCGGATCGCTTTGCATTTCAAGGTGCAGGCCGGTGTCCGTGTAGGGATGTGCCCGCGCGAGGTCTTCGTCCACGTCGATACCAAGACCGGGGGCGGTGGGTACAGCGACATATCCGTTTTCGACCGTGATGCTGTTTTTGATCAGTGCTGCATGGAATGGCGTTTCAATGGTTTCGGCCATCAGGATGTTGGGCAGGGTCGCGGCCAGCTGGATATTGGCGGCCCATTCGATGGGACCGGCATAAAGATGCGGGGCCACTTGGGCGTTATAGACTTCAGCCAGTGTGGCGATTTTCTTGGTTTCCCAGATGCCGCCTGATCGGCCCAGAGCAGGCTGCAGGATCGTCGCGGCCCCGGCGCGCAGGACGGTCGCGAATTCAGCCTTGGTGGTCAGGCGCTCGCCCGTGGCCACTGGGGTTTTGACGGCTGCGGCGACTTTGGCCATTTCGCCCACCGCATCCGGCGGGATCGGTTCTTCGTACCACAGCGGTGAAAACGGGTCGATCGCTTGCCCCATGCGGATGGCACCGCCCGTAGAAAACTGCCCGTGGGTGCCGAACAACAGATCAGCATTCGGACCAACCGCACCCCGGATCGCGGCGCAGAAATTCACAGAGGTTTCGATATCATGCATCGACGGCATGTGCCCCGCGCGGATCGTGTAGGGGCCCGCGGGGTCGAATTTCACCGCCGTATAGCCCTGCGCCACGTAGGCCTCGGCGGCCTCAGCGGCCATATCGGCGCTGGCCCAGAAGTCGGGAAGCCTGTGGTTGTCTTGCGGATAGAGGTAGGTGTAGGCGCGGATGCGGTCGTTCAGACGCCCCCCGATGAGGGCATGCACCGGCCGGTCGCGGTCTTTGCCCAAGATGTCCCAGCAGGCAATTTCCAGCCCCGACCACGCGCCAATGACCGTCAGATCGGGGCGTTGGGTGAAGCCGCTGGAATAGGCGCGGCGGAACATAAGTTCGATGTTTTCCGGGTTTTCACCTGCCATATGACGAGAGAACACATCGGTGATGACGGCGCGCATGGCGTCAGGCCCGACGGAGCTGGCGTAGCATTCGCCCCAGCCGGTGATGCCTGTGTCGGTGGTCACCTTGACCAAGATCCAATATCGCCCACCCCAGCCGGGGGCAGGCGGGGCCGTTACGATGATGTCGAGGTCTGCAAGCTTCATGCGGTGTCCCCAAACACGATCACGTTGCGTTTGGCAGCACCCGTGCGTGTATCGGCCATGGCTTCGTTGATTTGGTCCAGCGACCAGCGGCCAGAGATCAATTCATCCAGTTTCAGGCGGCCTTGGGTATAAAGATCGACCATCCACGGGATGTCCCGCTTGATGACCACGTCGCCCATTTTGGACCCCACCATGCCTTGGCCCGCAGCGGCGAAATTTGCGGCCTCATAGGTCGAATGTTGGCCGGACCCGGGCATGCCGACCATGACGACATTACCGCCCTTTGCCAGATAGCGGGGCGCCTGATCATAGACGCCTGCGACGCCCACGGTCACAAGGACCGCATCCGCGCCTCGGCCCATGGCCGCTTTTGCCTCACGCCAGGGCGCGTCCGTGCTGGCCAGCACGGCGTCGGTCGCGCCAAATTCGCGGGCCACGTCCAGTTTGCTGGGTTCCATATCCACGGCCACGATCCGGCGTGCACCCGCAATGGCGGCCCCTTGAATGGCGTTCAGGCCCACGCCGCCCGCGCCAATCACGACAACATCCTGTCCGGGGCGGACCTGCGCGGCGTTGACCACAGCGCCGATGCCGGTGATGACACCGCAGGCCAGCAGCGATGCGGCCTCCATCGAAATGCCGTCCGGCAGGGTCACGACTTGGCTTGCGTCCACGACGACCTTTTCGGCAAATCCCCCGCAGGCCATGGCCTGATGCAATTTGCCTCCTTGGGCCGTTTTGATTGGACCGTGGTCGCCATCGTAGGGGGTTTCGCAGTTGGTGGGCCGTGCTGTGGCGCAGCTGGGGCAGGTGCCACAGGCGCGGATCAGGGTGACGACCACACGGTCGCCCACGGCCACGCCCTTGGCGTTTGCCCCGATTGCTGTGACGGTGCCTGCGGCCTCATGCCCATAGACGGCCGGAAGGGAGCCTCCCCAAATGCCATCCGCGTAAGAGATGTCGGAATGGCAGATGGCGCAGGCGGCAAGGGTCACTTCGACCTCTTCGCCCATAGGTGCGCGCAACTCAATCTCTTCGATCTGGAAGGGGTCTCCGAAGGCATGGCAGACGGCGGCTTTGATGAGGGGCATGTGGTGTTCCGATCGGTGTGGTTTCACGAGAGCGTGGCGGCCCGCGCTGCGGCGTGCAAGTGGGAATGCGACTTTATGGGACGCAAACGGAACGATTGACGGAAGGTCAGGGTTGGGCTGCAACACGGATCAAAGGCGCACCCAAATGGACCTAGACATCGAACCTGTCAGCATTTTATCGCAACAGCTGTCGGCGATTGCCCGTGGCGCGATTGAGGCGGCCCCTCAGGTGGTTGTGGCCGTCTTTGTTTTGGTGCTGACATGGGGACTGGCGAAATTGGCGCGGTTTGTGCTGTCGCAAGTGTTACAGCGGACGTCCTTGCGTCCCAGTCTGAAAGAATTGTTCGGGCTGATTACGTCGATTGTGGTCTGGACCTTGGGGCTGATGATCGCGGCGGTCATTGTGTTTCCGGGGCTGACACCGGCCAGCATTCTGGCGGGTCTTGGTCTTGGATCGGTGGCAATCGGCTTTGCCTTTAAGGATGTGTTTGAGAATTTTCTGGCAGGCATCATCATTCTGTTTCGGCGGGAGATGCGGATCGGGGATCTGATCGAATGTCAGGATGTCGAGGGTCGGGTGGATCATATCGCCATTCGCGAAAGTCATATTCTGCAGACGGATGGGCAACTGGTGATCGTCCCCAATTCGATCCTGTTTAAGAACCCCGTCTGGGTGCGGACCCATCGCGATCTGCGCCGCGTGACGGTCATGTGCGGGGTGGCCTATGACGTGGATGTGGATCAGGCGCGTGGCGTGATTGGGGACGCTGTGAAAAATTGCGACACTGTGGTGCAGGACGACAAGCCGGTGCAAATCTTTGCCCAGAGTTTCGGGTCCTCGTCCATTGATTTTGAGGTCACGTGGTGGTGCGGGTCACAGCCGGTTGAGGTCCGACGCTCTCGCGATGAGGTGGTGTCTGCTGTCAAGCGCGCGCTGGATGACGCAGGGATCGAAATCCCGTTCCCGTATCGCACCCTGACCTTCAAGGAGCCTTTGCCGGTCTCAGGTGCTGCGCAATCGGGGGCGGATCAGGACGCGGGCTGAGGGCGGCCCAGAAAAGTGATCATACACACGATCATGATGGCCGCTGACAAGGCGAAGGCCGCGCCGGGGAAATAGAGCCCGGTGTCGTTGGTGAACATCCAAAAGAGTTGTGTCATCACCAGAGGTGAGAAGATCATCGCGATGGATTTGGCCGAGGCGATGACGCCTTGCAGTTCACCTTGCTGATCGTCGCCTGCGCGTTGGGACATAAGCCCCTGCAGGGCAGGTGTGACGACCGCGCCGAGGGCGGTAATCGGGATGAAGGCCAGCGCGACCCAGCCCGTTGTGATGATGGTCAGCAGCACAAAGGCGGTGAAGTTGAAGGCGATGCCGTAGATGATGGTGCCGCGTTCGCCGAACCGTTTGAGGGCGGGGCGGATCAGCGCGCCTTGGACAATGGCGATGCCTATTCCGAACAGGGCCAGCGACGCGCCGACCATGCCGGGGGACCAGCCGAACGCCTCTTTCGTGAAATAGGCCCATGTGGCCGGATAGACGATAAAGGCGAATTCATAGAGGAAGACCAGAAAGATCAGGCGACGCAAGCCGTCCAACTGGCTGAGCGCGCGGAAGGCCCCGAACGGGTTGGCGCGGCGCCACAGGAACGGACGGCGGATGCTGTCGGTGACTGTTTCGGGCAACACATAGTAGCCGAAGACGAGATTAAGCGCGCCAAGGGCTGCGGCGGCATAAAAGGGCGCGCGGGTGCCCAATTCACCCAACAGGCCGCCGATCACAGGCCCCAGAACGAACCCCACGCCAAAGGCCGCGCCGATCAGGCCAAAGTTGGCGGATTTTTCTTCCGGTTTCGAGATGTCCGCAATGAAGGCGGCGGCGGTCGATTGGGTGGCTGCAGTGATACCGCCGATCACGCGGGTCAAAAACAGCAACCAGATGGAGCCCGCGACGGCCATGACCAGATAATCCACCGTCATCACCAGCAGCGAGATCAACAGCACAGAGCGGCGGCCGTAGCGGTCTGACAGGGACCCCAAAATCGGCCCGAAGATGAATTGCATGACCGCAAAGGTCGTGGCCAGAATGCCGCCCCATAGGGCAGCTCTGCCCAGGGTGCCGCCTTCGACCTCTCGGATAAGGTCGGGCATGACAGGCAGGATCAGGCCGATGCCCATGGCGTCCAGCGTGAGGGTCACGAGGATAAAGGTAATCGCGCGGCGGCGCTGGGGGGCGGTCATATCTGTCATGGCTGACGGCTATCTTGAACCGAACGGTTCGGGAAGGGGGATAATCATGGTCGAGCGGTGCTTGATCGAGAGCGGCCCTCCGGGGGGAGTTTTTTGGGCCAGATGAATGGAGGCGGCGTGGCAAGGGGCGGGCGGTGCGTGTGCGTCATTCAGGTGGGAGTAGTGTGGCAAGGGCCGTATCCGCCAGTTCAGAGTGCCCCAGCGCATCCATCACAGCCATGCCTTCGATCACGGTCAGGAGCGCTTTAGCGGTGCGCTGGGGATCCGGATCATCTTTGGGCAGACGGGAGGCGATCCAGCCCACGAACCCGGACAGGATGTGTTGGCCTGTCTGGGTATGGGGCGACTGGCCATGGGCGGAGGCCGCGATAATATCGAACCAGACCCGCAGAAAACCTGCCATCTCCGGGCGGCGTTGAAGCGCCATGACCTCTGCCACAAGTGCGGCGGGGGTGGCGACTGGCGCGGTGCTGCTTGCGCTCAGCGCATCGGTGAAGCGTTCGGCCAGATGAGTGAGCAGGGCCGCGATCACGCCGTCCTTGTTGCCGAAATGATAGATCAACATGCGGTCCGAGGTGCCTGCGGCCTTTGCCAATGGGCGAAGAGAGGCGGTGTTCAATCCGTGTTCAAGCACGTGATCCGCCATTGCGCTGAGCCAGTCGTCGGTCTTGGCGGTCACGGGGCGGGCCGTTGCACGGATGGGCGCATAGAATTCTCCTTGTAGCGATCGCTACATTTGCGGTATGTAGCAGATACTACATTTTTAACAGTGTTGAGAGGTGGGGCCAATGACCCTGTTTGATATCGTGCCCATCGTCGCGGCGGTGATCCTTTTGGGACTAGTGGCCGCATTGGTCGCGCGGCGTCAGGTCCGCTGGATCATACCGGCGTGCTTTTCGGCGGGTTTCGCGGTGTGGTCCCTCTTTGCTGTTCTCACCGAGGGGCCTTTGGGATTCTGGACGGAGCACGTCCGCAATGCTTGGGGCAATCAGATCTGGATGGATCTGTTGCTGGCAGTGGGGATGGCATTGATCTGGTTGGTGCCTGCTGCCCGAGCGGTTGGCGTACGCCCGTTGCCCTGGGTCGCTTTCACTTTGGCGACGGGCAGCATCGGTCTGTGTGCCTTTGCCGCGCGGGTTCTGTATTTGCGCGACAGGGCCGCCGCGCCCTAATGCCGATCAAAGGGGCGCGGCGCTTGGGTGTCAGTTCCAACCGTTGAACCGAAACCCTGTCAGTCCATTGGCGGTGAAGCCTGCTGAAAAGGTCATTGTCTGGAACAACCAGTGGACCTTGAACTTTGCCGTCAGCTTGACCTGTGGCTGGACGTTGTCCTTGGGTCCTTTGTTTGAGGGTGGGCTGACCTCTGCATGGGCATTCAGCGAAATGGGCCAGTCCACTTTAATGTTCGTCACATTGAAGTGGAGCGCGGGGATATAGTGGCCAAAGGCCATGTCATCCTTGCTGGGGGTCGCATGGTAGGTGCCTTCGAGGCGGGCCTTGGTGTCGACGAGAATCCAGTCCTTGAACAGGGAATCGTGGATTTTCAACTGGATCGTTGAGGACTGGGTGTCCTTCGCCATCTGGTAATCCAGCGGATCGGTGTCCTTGAGGATGATTGAGGTCGTCGTATCCTTGGCATCGCTGACCGGTTTGTTGTCCTTGATGAAGTACCACGCGAATTTTGTGACCTCAAGCGCGGTGTCCGCTTTGCTTTCGACCCCGCCTTCGGGGGGCGCGTTGAGGGCCTTGGCCTCTGGTGTGATCCAGCTCTCTGAGATGAGTTCTGGGGTCAGGGCGGGCATGCCTTCGGGGGCATCGGCACCCGCAGGGGCCGCCACCAAGCGGTATTCGAAACGAGCGATTTCGGTATCCGTTTCGACCTCGGTCATGGTCGCGATAAGGGTTTGTCCTTCGTAAAGATCTTTATCTTCCATCGGTCTTCTCCAATCTGCGTGATTTGAAATACGCAAAGAGAATAGCAAGGAACGGCCCCGCGATCCGTGTCCCAGCG
Organism: Pseudooctadecabacter sp.; assembly: GCF_965657175.1. Lineage (GTDB taxonomy): Bacteria > Pseudomonadota > Alphaproteobacteria > Rhodobacterales > Rhodobacteraceae > Octadecabacter. The sequence goes on from NZ_CBFHNH010000004.1 coordinate 175,306, forward strand.
CACGGTCTGGGCGCACGGTCAGATGTGGCCGATCCCGGCGAGGAAGGCGTGGATGTGATCGGCTGTGGGCTGCGCTTTGGTGGCAGGGGCGGCGTGGCCCGCGCCACGGATCAACTGAAAGGTGCTGCCGGGGATAAGATCAATGGTTTCGCGCACCAGATCAGGGGGCGTTGCACGGTCACGGTCGCCGCAAAGGCCCAGCGTGGGCAGGCGCAGGCCAGACGTTGGCGTGTAGAAATCGGTGCCAGCGATGGCTTCGCACATGGCAGCGTAGCCTTCGGGCGGCGTGGCCTCAAACACGGATCGAAGCGCGGGTTGCGGGCCCTGTTCGTTCCATCGCGCAAAGGTCATGTCCGTGAGCGCCGCCATGCCGTCGCGGCGGGCGGTCGCGGCGCGGTCGTGCCATGGGGTGGGCTGGCCCAACTTTGCAGCGGTCGAACAGATCACCATGGCCCGCACCAGATCAAGACGTTTGACAGCCAGCCCTTGGGCGATCATGCCGCCGACGCTCAGGCCTATGAAACAGACGTCTTTCAGGGCCAGTTGATCACACACGGCTTCTGCGTCGGCCACCAGTGTGCCCATGGAATAGGGTCCGGGCGGGGCATCGGATTGGCCATGGCCGCGCAGATCGTAGGACACGATCTTGTTGTCGGGAAAGCGCGCTGCCACATCGGCCCAGACGCTGTGGTCCAACCCTAGGGAGTGAGCAAAAACGAGGGGCGGACCATCGCCTGTGACCCACGCGGCGAGGGTCGCGCCTTTGGCTTCAATCCTCTCCATCGCCCATCACCATATGCGCCATGATCTGGCCGTGATCGGACGCGAGCTTGTTATAGGGGGCCTCAGGGTGGGACCCGTCGGTGAGGTGGTCATTGAGGACCGAGAAATACTCCATCTCCCCGATTTTGGCCGGATTGTCGGGGTGGAAGTGTCGCGACATATAAATCTGGTCGATGGATTCAAAAACGCCACCAAAGGCGGAGGTGTAAACCATATCGCGGGCAGATTTGCGCACAAACAGGCGTTCGGCCGAATGCAGGCGGACGCGGTCGATGTCCTCTTGGATTTTTGCGTTCTCATCGTCGCTGTAGCGGTCGGACCGGTGTTTGGCGTCGTGACGCAGCATCCATGCGTAATTTTTGAATGGCACCTCGCCTGAAATAATTTCGGAGCTGACGGAATGTTCGCTGTCGTTGAAGTCGCCCAGCACCATGACGGGGTTTCCGTCGCCCAATTCTTCGATGATTTCGCGGCGCAGCACCCAGGCTTCGGCCATGCGACGCAGGGCGGCACGCAGGGACCCAAGGGCGCGGGCGGTGGGGTCGTAATTGGTGAGGTCCTCCGCCGGGGCTTGGGACGCGCCGCGCGGGGTGATGTGTTCGCCCAGTTTGGATTTCAGGTGGCAGTTGAAGACGGTGATGATTTTGCCGCCCACAGGAATGCGCGCCTTGAGGATCGGGCGGCTGAGGCGGTTGATGCGGAAAAAACCTGCGCCGTCCTCGCCCTCGGTGGTGCCACGAAGACGGGAAAATGGAATATCGAGGGGTTCTGGCAGGTCCTGCAAGACCTCTGGCGGTTCGGCAAAGCCAAAGCGCGACAGGATCGCCACGCCAGGCCGACGTTGGCCAGGTTGCCCGTCGGCCACATTGGGGGCCACGGCCAGTGCGCCTTTGCCACCTGCGCCAAAATAGGGCGTGTAGGCCAGTTTGCGGAAAATCGCCTTACGGTGATATCGTTTGGAGGCGTCGGGGATGTTGGCGTCATTGGCCGCATTGCCCATGGCGTCGGCTTCGTCAATGACGGCGCGCAGGGTGGGTTCGTCAAAGATTTCCTGAAACCCCACGATATCGGCGTCCATGGTCAGGATCTGATCCGCCAGCCATGCCTCTTTCCACGCGTATTCTTCAGGCGTGTAGGATTGGTATCTGTAGTATTCCTGATCCGCCCCGATGAGGTTTTTGACGTTGAAACTGGCGATGGTGAAGTGGGTCATATCGTGTCCTTGGGTCGGGGCCAAAATTCGCGAATTTTGGCGGGCGTTCTACAGGGTCAGGGCGCGGGTGAACATCGCGGGGTCGACGTTGCCGCCCGAGATGGTGACAATCACGGTATCGGCTTCAACCTGCGGCGAATAGAGAGCAGCGGCCAGCGCTGCGGCCCCGCCCGGTTCTGCCACCAGTTTGAGGCGTAAAAACGCCTCGCGCATGGCGCGCAGACATTGGTCTTCGGTCACGGTAAGGCCGGGGCCGCACCGGCGGTGCAGGATCGGCCACGTCAAATCGCCCGGTTGCGGCGTGATGATCGCATCGCAGATGTTGCCTGAGGTGGCCGCGTTGCGCTGGATTGCGCCCGTGGCCAGCGACCGCGCCACATCATCAAAACCGGCGGGTTCGACGGGGCGTGTGCGAAAGCCTGGCGCGTCGGCTTCAAGCGCCAGCGCGATGCCGGAGGTCAGGCCGCCGCCGCCGCAGCACACGAGAACTTCGGCGTTTGTGATGCCAAGGGCTTTGGCGTCTTCAGCAATCTCAAGCCCTGTCGTGCCTTGGCCTGCAATGACCTGCGGGTCGTCGAACGGTTTGATAAGGGTCAGGTTACGGTCCGTACTCAGACGGGCGCCGATGTCGTCGCGGTCCTCCGTATCGCGGTCATAGAGGATCACCTCGGCCCCCAAGGCGCGGGTGTTGTCGATTTTTAGCTGCGGTGCGTCGGACGGCATGATGATCACGGCGGAGGTGTCGTGGAGCTTGGCCGCATAGGCCACACCCTGCGCGTGATTGCCGGAGCTGAAGGCGATGACGCCATGGGTGCGGGTGGCAGGGTCCATCGCTGACAGGGCGTTGAATGCGCCACGGAATTTAAAGCTTCCGGTGTGTTGCAGGCATTCCGGTTTCACCAGAATGCGCCGCTGGGCCAGATGATCGAGGAACGGTGAGGACAGCAGCGGTGTGCGCCGCGCGTGGCCCGCGATGCGCTGGGCGGCGGTGCGGATCATCTGGGCGGTGCAGGCGTCACTCATAGGTCGGCGATCCAGTCTTTGAGGGTTGAGAGCGCTTCGGGTTCGTCCAGAAACGGCACATGGCCGCGCCCCAGGACGGTGGCCGCGTGGGCATCGGGGCGGCGGTTGCGCATGGCCTCAAACGTGGCCTCTGACAGCAGGTCTGACGCATCACCGCGCAGCATCGCCAGCGGCAGGCCCGCCATCGCGTCATAAAGTGGCCAGAGGTCGGGGGCGGGTTGCGCGCCCGCCTCAAGCACAGCGTCGCGCAGGCGGGGGTCGTATTTGATCACAAGGCCAGCGTCGGTTTCATCGTAGTGGTTGCGGACTTCGGCCAGCCAGCGGTCATGGGGCACCCCTTTGAAGTGGGACCATGCGCGCGCGCGAAATGCGGCGGCTTCCTCATGCGTGGATTGCGCCGGGTTGCGGCCGATGTAATCTTTGATAACGCTGAGGCCTGCGGGCGCGATTTCGGGGCCAATGTCATTGAGGGCCACGCCCAGAAGCCTGTCCTTGGCGGAGGCGGCCAGCACCATCGCGATGAGGCCGCCACGGGACGTCCCCAGGATCGCAGCCTTATCAACGCCCAGGTGGTCGAGCAGGGCCAGCGCATCGGCCCCTTCTTGCGGGATGGTGTAGGTGGCCGGATCGGCCCAGTCGGACTGCCCACGCCCGCGGTAATCCATGCGGATCAGGCGCAGCCCCGTGGCCAGCAAATGCGGGGCCACATGATCGAAGTCAGCGGTGTTGCGCGTAAGGCCCGCAAGCGCCAGCACCGGCAGGCCTGACCCTTCGTCGGTGTAGTGCAGGGTGATGCCGTCCGTGGTCGTAAACTGCGGCATCAGACCAGATCGGGGATGGTTTTCAGGTCTTTGAGGGTGCGGTGCGGTGCGGCCCAGAGCCGGTCCTGCGGCGCACCGGCACGGTTCACCCAAACGGTCGCAAAGCCGTAACCTGCGGCCCCTGCGGCGTCCCAGCCGTTGGACGAGGCAAAAAGCACTTCGGTTTGGGGCACATCAAAGCGGTCCCAGACCAGATCGTAGACAGAGGTGTGGGGTTTGTAGATGCCCGCGTCTTCGACCGACAGCACATCGTCAAGGTATTCCCCGATTCCGGCGGAGCGCACGGCAGGCACCAGCATGTCGGGGTTGCCATTGCTGAGGATCGCGATGTTGACGTCTTTGTCTTTGAGCGCCTTGAGCATGGCGTGGACTTCGGGAAAGGCGGGGCATTCCTTGTAGACGGCCAGCAGCTGTGCGCGCAGGGCATTGTCGCGCAGGCCATTGTTTTCCATCGCCCAGTCGAGGGCGTCTTGGGTCACCTGCCAGAACGGAATGTGACGGCCACCGATCGCGCGCAGCCACGTATATTCCAGCTGTTTGGCCCGCCAGTCCTTGGACAGCGTTGCCCAAACGGCGGCCAGTTGGGCCTGACCGGGTTGTTTGGCAACCTCACGCGCGGCGGCGTCCACGTCGAACAGGGTGCCATAGGCGTCGAAGATGCAGGTGGTGATGGTCATGGGGCGGCCCTTTGCTGTTGGGGTCAGCTTTGCATGGGGTGGGCGCGTTGGAAAGGGGCGCATTTGCATGTCGGACGCGCGGTTGTTAGGCGGTGCCGCGACAGGTGCGGCCACGTAAGGCCGCGCTAAGCCAGAAAATGCGAGGATATTCCCATGGGCGAGATCAAATCAGGCGACACAGTCGCCATTCATTACACCGGCACATTGGCCGACGGCAGCACCTTTGACAGCAGCGACGGTCGTGATCCGTTGGAATTTGTTGTGGGGTCCGGCCAGATCATCCCCGGTCTGGATAAAGCGCTGCCGGGCATGTCAGTGGGTGACAAGAAGGTCGTCGAAATCCCCTGCGCCGAAGCCTATGGTGAGATCAATCCCGCCAACCGCCAAGCTATTCCGCGTGAGCAGATCCCTGCGGATATTCCGCTGGAGCTTGGCCTGACCTTGCAGATGCAAAGCCAAGACGGCCAGCACGCCATGCCGGTCACAGTGGTAGAATTGTCGGACAGCGAAGTGACGCTGGACGCCAATCACATGCTGGCAGGTAAGGATTTGACCTTTGCCATCGAAGTGATGTCGATCAAAGCGGCCTAAGCTTGCGCCCCAGCGCCCCCGTGTGGGTTTGGGGCATCGGTCGGATTTTGCATATTTTTGAACCAAAGACGCGGGGGGCGGTGGTCCCCCGTTTGCGTGTCGCGCTGGTCAGATAAAGCGGATCAACGTCGCAAGGCCACCTAGGAAGAACGCGGCTGCGGTGAACAGCCAAGCTGCGAGACACAGGTAGGCGCGGGCTTTTGACATGCGCGCATCGGGGGCTGTGCCGTCGATGCCGCGCGTCTGGATCAGGTGTTGCACGCCCATCAGCACGATGAACAACAAGAAGATCCTCTGGTTCAGCACGGCCACCAGCCCGATGATCCCTGTGAAGGCCGCAAAGATGTAGAACGGCAATTTGTCATTGATCGCCGTAAAGATGGTGGACGTCAGGTGGCCCCCATCCAGCGGCCAGATCGGCACGAGATTGAGGAAATTCAGTGCTCCATTCACCGAAGCAAAAACAATCAACGGATAGACCAGATCGGGCGCATTCAAAGCCGCAATCGGGATCAACGCATAGGCCAGAACCATAGGGGCCAGACAGATCGCAGGCCCCATGAGAGAAACAAAGACCTGTTCCTCTTGGGTCGAGGGCGCCCGTGAAGAAATGGCGTAGCCGCCCAACAGCGGGACCAGACGGAAGTTGGCGTCGTGATGGCCGATCACACGGTAGGCGGCCACATGGCCGAATTCGTGGATTACCACGGTGATGATCAAGGACATGCCGAAGACAGGCCCAAAGAATAACCAAGCCGCGATCACCGCCAGCGCCGATATGCCGATGCCTTTGGGGTCAAGGCCAAGGATCGTGGTCCGCAGGCGCGATGTCCAGCCGCCGCGCAGGATCAGATAGGTGCCGTAACAGCAGGCAAGGGCCAGAAGGACGGTGACGGTTGGGCTCACCCCAGATTGTCCAGCGCGGGCATCATCATCACGTGCAGGCCGCTGTCGACATGGATAATCTCACCCGTGGTGCAGGCCCCTGCGTCAGAGGCCAGATAGACGGCGGTGCCACCCACAGCGTCAAGCGTCGCGTTATGGCGCATGGGCGCGTTGGCTTCGGCATATTTGAAGGTACGGCGCGCCCCCGCAATGGCCGCCCCCGCCAGCGTTTTCATTGGCCCCGGAGAGATCGCATTGACGCGGATGCCGTCAGGGCCGAGGTCTGCGGCCAGATAGCGCGTGGCAGATTCCAAGGCCGCTTTGGCCACCCCCATGACGTTGTAGTTCGGGGTGATGCGCTGGCTGCCTTCATAGGTCAGTGTCAGCAGTGTGCCGCCGTTTGGCATCAGATCACGGGCGCGGCGGGCCACATCGATGAAGCTGTAACAGCTGATGTCCATGGACCGGCTGAAATTGTCGCGGCTGGTGTCGGACACGCGGCCTGTCAGTTCGTTCTTGTCAGAATAGGCGATGGCGTGGACGACGAAATCAATGCTGCCCCAGCGGTCCTTGAGCGCCGCAAAACAGGCATCCATCGACGCGTCATCGGTCACATCCGCCTCAACCAGAAAATCACTGCCCGTGCTTTCAGCCAGCGGCCCCACACGTTTCAGAAGGCTCTCGCCCTGATAGGAAAACGCAAGGTCTGCCCCCGCGCGGTGCATGGCCGATGCGATGCCCCACGCAATGGATCG
>NZ_CBFHNH010000005.1:0-179503 GCF_965657175.1 Pseudooctadecabacter sp.
AAATCAGTTGCTCTACCAGCTGAGCTATAGGGGCACTGGGCGACCGTTTAAGCGACGTTTTCGCGCGGCGCAAGACCCAGATCGCCCCCTTTTTGCAGCAAAATGGTTTCGTCAGTCGACAATCGCGCCTATGTTGGCGCAAAGACTAGATAACATACCCAAAACAGGCACATTTTATGCAGATCGTCTTTCACATCGGCGCGAATTGCACGGATCAAGATCGGCTGCTTAAATCCCTCCTCAAGAATGCAGAAAGCTTTGCAAAACAGGGCGTTAAGGTTCCCGGCCCTGGGAAATATCGCCGTCTGATCCGCGAGACGATACAGGCCCTCAACGGGGCTCAACCTGCGGGCGATGCGCGTGAGATCATGCTCGATGCGATCTTGGACGACGAACAATGCAACCGTCTGGTCATGAGCCATTCGAAATTTATGTGCGTGCAGCGCCGCATTTTCGAAAACCGCGTCTTTTATGAACTGGCCGAACAAAAGCTTTTGGGACTGGCGAGCCTGTTTGCCGAAGATGAGCTTGAGATTTGTTTGGGGATTCGCAACCCCGCGACATTCCTGCCCGCCATCCACGATGGCAGCGGGATCGAACAATTCGATGATTTCATGCGCGGTATCAGCCCGGCGGAGGTCCGTTGGTCCGATCTGGTCGCGCGCATCCGCACGATCCTGCCCAACGCCGCCCTCACCGTGTGGTGCAACGAGGACACGCCGTTGATCTGGGCGCAACTGATCCGCGAACTGGCGGGCGTGGACCCATTAACCAAGATCACCGGCGGCTTTGATCTTCTCAGCACGATCATGTCGCCCGAGGGGATGAAACGGTTTGTGGCCTACCTCAAGGCCAATCCGCCCCAGACAGAACAGCAGAAACGTCGCATCATCGCAGCCTTTCTGGAACGCTATGCGCTGGATGATGAGGTCGAGGATGAAATCGATATTCCAGGTTGGACCGATGACACCGTGGCCTATTTGACGGCCCTTTACGAAGACGACATCGACCGCATCGCGCGGATGCCGGGGGTGAATTTCATTGCCCCCTAGATCACGTTCCTTCATGCAATGCGACGTCTTCAGCACCCGACCGACCGGGGGCAACGGGCTTGCGGTGGTGCTGGATGGGACGGATTTGACCGACGGTCAGATGCAGGCCTTTGCACGTTGGACGAATCTGGCGGAAACGACCTTTGTTTTGCCCCCCACGGACCCTGCAGCGGATTATGACATCCGCATTTTCACCGCATCACGCGAACTGCCGTTTGCGGGCCATCCGACCCTTGGCACCGCGACCTGTTGGTTGGCGGCGGGCAATACGCCAAAGGAGGCAGGCACCCTGCGTCAGAACTGCGGCGTGGGGCTGGTGGATGTGGACCTGACCGGCGACACACCGGCCTTTGTCGCCCCGCCTACCAAAATCATCCCCCTGCCCGATGGTCGTTTGGATCAGATCGCCCATGGTCTGGGCCTTGATCCTGCCCGCATCTTGGGCCACGCGCTGTTGAACAATGGCCCCGAATGGCACGCCATTGAAATGGCCAGTGCGGACGATATTCTGGCCCTGTCTCCCCGTGATTTCACCCCAATTTCGGGCATTGCCGTGGGCCTGATCGCGCCCCATCCGGCGGGTCCTGTTGCCTTTGAAGTGCGGATGTTTTCCATGTGGTCGGGATTGATTGAGGACCCGATCACAGGGTCCCTGAACGCGGCCCTTGCCCATTGGATGCAATCCCAAGGCCGCGCGAAACAGCCCTACACCGTGGCCCAAGGCACCCAGATCGGACGCGAGGGCCGTGTCCATGTCATTCCAGACAAAAACGCACCGGACGAAGGCCCGATGCGCATTGGTGGTCATACAAATATCCTGATCGAAGGGCACGTGACCCTTTAAGCTGCGCTGGGATTACATCCCACGACGGCAAAGGGAATTACATTCCCAGCGCTTCTTTATACATGTCCAAAATCGCCTCTTCTTCGGCGATGTCGTTGCTGTCGCGTTTGCGCAGCGCGACCAGCTTGCGCATGACTTTGGTGTCGTAACCACGGCCCTTTGCCTCGGCCATCACTTCTTTTTGCTGCTCCGCGATGTCCTTTTTCTCTGCATCCAGACGTTCGATGCGTTCGATAAATTGGCGCAGTTCGTCTGCGGTCACACGGTAGCTGCTGTCGGATCCAAGATCGGTGCTGTCGGACATTGAGAAGCCTCACTCATAGGGTCAAATCGGGTTTCCCCTTCCCTATCGCCACCACTTGGCTGGGGCAAGCGGTTGCGTGCGCGGCGGCGTCAGGTTACGGGACGGTCAAGCAACTGAAAGGCGCAGATATGGAACTTTTGATTGGCATCGGCGCGGTCATTTCCCTTCTCGGGATCGCGGGCATCATCGTCAGCATCGTGCAAGTGCGACGTGCCAAAAAGACCGCCACCGACGACGCCGACCTAAAGGCGCGCATCCAAAAGGTGCTGCCGCTGAACCTTGGCGCGTTTCTGGTGTCTGTCATCGGGTTGATGTGCGTGGTCGTGGGCGTGTTGCTGGCGCCCTAATTCAAGGCGTCAAATCCGGACGCCTGTTTGATCGCCTCATCCAGCACCTCAGGCACGGCCCAAAGGTCGTTGTCTTCGGCCCAGCCGCGCATGTCGCGCCGCAGGGCGATCAGCCCGTCCGTTTGGGCCGCCCGCATAGGCCCGCCTTTGCGGCGTGGAAAGCCCAAGCCATGCACGGCCAGAACGTCCACATCTGCAGGGCGTTGCACCGCCCCTTGGGCCACGCAGGCCCCGCCTTCAGACACCATGGCCGCCACGATCCGGCGCGCGATATCTGATGTGTCCGGCCCCGCGTCGCGGCCACCAAAGGGGCCCTTGCGAAACCCGTAGCTGACCATCGCGCCATCGACCTCTGCCTCGCTTATCCCATCTGCCACAAGGCTTTGTGCAGCCCCGTGCATGGCCTTTTGCAGACGTGCGACCGCCGCCTTGCCCATGGGGGCCACCGTGCGGAAGCTGCCGTCCTTGCGTTCAATCAAGGCGTCATCGGTGCGCCGTTCTGCGGTGAACATATGGCGCAGCGCCACCGATTGGGGATGCGCCAGACACCTCTCAAAGGCGTCCGCTTCGAATGCAAGGCCCGCGTCAAACGGCAGCAGTGCTGCCGCCTCGACGCAATCAATCACCCGTTGCGGCGCATGAAGCGGGTTTTGCGCCAAAGCGGCGCGCGCCGATGCCACAGCGTCAAAATGGGCCTTGGCATCCGCCATATGCCCCCGTTCCAGCCGCGTCGGGCGCGGCCCCTTGCCCTGCGCCACCAAGCCTTGCGCAAATCGAACAGCACCGGAGGCCAGATCGCCCTCAACCACACCATCCAACAGGCCGACCCGCCGCGCCACATCGGCCTCAATCGCGCTGGTCGACACCATCAACTGCATGGCCTTTTCGGCCCCGATCAGACGCGGCAGCCGTTGCGTGCCGCCCGCACCAGGAACCAGGCCCAAAGCCACTTCGGGCAGGCCCATGCGCGTTTTGGCAGCCGCCAGCCGGTAATGGCCGGCCAACATAACCTCAAACCCGCCACCCAAGGCCTGGCCTTGTGCGGCCACCACCACAGGTTTGGTCAGATCCTCAATCAGGGTGCACAGCTGCGGCAGACTGGGCTGGCCCATGTCGCCGCCAAATTCGGAAATATCTGCACCTGCGGAAAAAATCGCCCCCGCGCCCAGCAAGACGGCTGCGTTGATATGGTCTTCTTTAGCGATTTTCTGAAAGGCCGTCCAAAGGCCCGCACGCATGTCTTGCGACAACGCATTAACGGGCGGCGCATCCAAGGTGACCACTGCCACACCGTCCAAAACCCGAAACCGCACCCGCCGCGCCATGTCGTCACCCTTTGGTCGAACGCCGGAGGGCGGCGTTCATCTTAAGCGCTACAATGGCGTCCACGCGCCGAAAGGGAAAGGCAAAGTTGACGTGAGGGTCGTGGATCAGGCGCAAAACACCTCATAGAGGCGTTCCAAGATCGGCGTGACCCGCGGATCAGACAGTTTGTACCGGACCGACCGGCCGTGCCGTGTGGCCTCGACCAGACCATCGGCGCGCAGTCTGGCCAGCTGGCTGGACACATAGGCCTGCGACGCGCCCACGGCCTGTTCCGACTCGCCCACGCTGCGCTCGCCCTCAAGAAGGATGCACAACAGACGCAAACGCTGCGGGTTCGCCATGATCTTCAGCAGATCGGCGGCCTCTTGCGCGGCGGCATCCAGCGCCTCGGCGGCTTCGGCCGGTGTAAGGCCTTTTTTGGTAAACATGCTGTCCATATGCAGCCCCTAACGGGAAGGTGAAAGGTGTTCAAGATCAAGCACTGGACCCTTACGCCACATCCCCCTAAAACCCGTGGCATGGATATTCGCCCCCTCACCGACCGCTACACCGTGTCCCCGCAAATCAATCCCGAAGACGTGGCCACGATTGCGGCTGCGGGATATACGACACTGATCAACAACCGCCCCTGCGAAGAAATCCCGCCGTCCCATCAAGCCGATGTGATGGCCGAGGCCGCAAAAGCCGCAGGGTTGGACTACGTGGTTTTGCCCATCACCCATGCGACCTTGGGGCCTGATCTGGCCGCCGAACAAAAGGCCGTTTGCGATACGGCAACAGGTCCCGTCTTTGCCTATTGCGCATCGGGCACCCGCTGCACCTTGGTGTGGGCGCTGGGTCAGGCCGGGGAAAGACCGGTTGAGGACATCATAAGCGCGGCCGCCGCACAGGGCTATGACATCGCCATGATGCGCAGCCAGCTTCGCGCCTTGGCTGAAGGCTAAACCACCCCGTCTTGCACTGTTGCGTCGTCCGGCGGGACAGGGTCTGACGCGCCTCCAATGCCGGATGTGCCTTCAATGACGGCTGGGCCAGCCGTTTGCACCGGTGCCGCGCGGACACCCATGTCATCCTCCATTGCCAAGGTCGGTTGTTCCAGACGCACCGCACGTTTGCCCGCCGTTTGGCCCAGCCGCGCCATGGCCAACACGCCCCCATCGGGGCCTGTCAGCATCACCGACCCCACGGTCGTGCCTGCCATGGGGACCACTTGGCCCACCTCAAACGCCTCAATCTGTTCGATCGGCATCCGCATGTGGCACAGGACGGCGTCCAACTCAGCCTCCGCCTCACTCACCGAGGCGTGGAGTGCGCGCCGCCAGCCTTCCTGCCCCTCACCCGAGCCGTCGATCTCCACCTTGGGCAGGCGCATGGTAAAGATAATCTCCCCCGCGATATCATCACCGCCAAGGTGCAAGGCCACCCGCCAGCGCAGATAGCTGCCCTGCACCATGACCAGGCCGGCGGTGCGCAGATCATCAATCGGCGCCACGTCGTATTCCGCCGGATCAACCCGCCCCGCACCAAAGCCGACCTCGGCCATTTGGGCCAGCAACGTGTCCGCAAAGGGCACCATCAGGGCCGCATCCGTGCGGGTCACGCGGCGTTGGTCTGCGGCGACGGGCAGCAACATGCCCGTGGTCTGCATGTCCACCAAGGCTTGGCGCACCACCGGATCAATCAGCATCAATCCCGACAGACCCGCCGTGGCACCATCGCGCAGGCCCAGCACGACCCAACCGTCGGGGCCGTCTTCGATCATCGCCTCAACCTCACAGCGGTCCTCGGCGATGTCCTGCACTGTGGCCGACAAAGACAAAGCCCGATCCGCCGCCCGCGACAGCGCGCGTCGCATCAGCCGCAAGGGCGACGCAGGATCAGCGACAGCCACGGCGGGCGGTGCCTCAAGTCCCATTTTCTTGGCTAAAACAGGGTTCATCGCAATCATCTGTGGGGGTCCGGAACACAGCTCATGCGCCGTGCATAAATCCGACACCTTACAAACCCATTAACGATGCTACTGCGCGGCCATGGTTTGCGCCTGCGGCAAAGTCACCCGAAACGCGGCCCCGCCTTGGGCGGGCACATAGGTTACATCCCCCCCCAAAGTGCCCATAATCTGGCGGCAAATCGCAAGGCCCAGCCCCGCGCCCCCCGCCTTACCTTCATCTTCAAGCCTCGAGAATTTCTCAAAAATCATCGACTGGCTTTCCGCAGGAATCCCAGGACCGTTGTCGACGAAATCCACCACACAACGCCCGCCAAGCTGGCGCACAATGATCTTAAGCATCGGGGCCTCTGCCACGGCATATTTCGCCGCATTGCTGATCAGGTTGATGAACACCTGCGCCAGCCGTTCGGTATCGGTATAAACCTCAACCACCTCATTGGGCCGCCTGCGCGAAATCGTCAGCGCGTCCTGATCTACGCCGGATGCCATCACGGCGCGGTCCAGAATATCCTCAAGCGTGCCGCTGCCCATGTTCAACTGCACCTGCCCGCTTTCAAGCACACCAAGGTCCAGCAAGTCATCCAGCAGCCGCGTCAGACGGTTCGTTTCGTCATGAATGATGCCTGCAAAGCGTTTGCGGGCATCGTCCTCAACCTCCCGATCGCGCAAAATGTCGGAGAACGACCGGATCGACGTCATGGGCGTGCGCAATTCGTGACTGATCTGGCTGAGGAACGCGTCCTTTTGAATGGACACCGCTGTCAGCTTGTCGTTGGCCTCACGCAGGGCGCGGGCGGTGCGGTCCTGTTCGGCGGACTTCGCCTCAAGCCGGTTGGAATATTCCATGATCTGTGCGGTTTCATCGGCCACCGCGATCAGGTCATCAACGCTGACCATCTGCCCTTCGGTCAGCTGGCCGATCATAGCATGGGCCGTGGCGGCGCCCACGGACCCCGACAATTCGCGTTCCAGCTTGCCGATAAATTCCGGCGTCACATCGGGCAAAAAACCGGCCTTGCCTTGCGCCTGCGCTTCGGCCTGAAACAGCCCCTGCGCCTCGGCGCCGCCCAAGATGCGCTGCGCCATGACCAGCAGGTCTTCGGCCTGGGCAGCCGATTGCGACCACGTGCGCGCACCGCTGGAATAGTCGAACACATTGACAAATTGCGCCCCCTGAAGCCGTTCGAGAGGATTGGGGAAGGTCAGGATCGACACCACCACAAAGGCGCCGGTGTTCAAAAACATCGACCAGAAGGCCGCATGGACCAGCGGGTCCATCCCTTCGATCCCGAAAAGCGCTTGGGGCCGCAGCCAGCCAATCCCGAAGGGGCCGATTTCAAACACCGCACGGCTGAGGGCGGCGTCCACGCCGAAGCTGGGCAGAAACTGCGTCCAGCCCCAGACCAAAAACCCCACCGACAGACCCGCCCCCGCGCCCCAGCGGTTGGCCCCGCGCCAAACCACGCCACCTATCATGGCAGGCAACACCTGAATAACCCCTGCAAAAGATACCAAACCAATGGCCGCCAACGCGGTCCCGCCGCCCGACAGGCGGAAATAGATATAGCCAAGCGTCATGATCACCGCGATGGACACCCGCCGCGACACGACGACCACGTCGCGCACATCGCCAGACACCATCGCCCCCGGCGTGCGGGAATTGAGCCAGCTGGGCACCACAATGTGGTTGCTGACCATCGTGGCCAACGCCAGCGTCGCCACGATCACCATGGATGTCGCCGATGAAAAGCCCCCCAGAAACGCCAAGATCGCCAGCCCCTCACGGCCCTGCATCAAGGGCACAGTCACCACGAACAAATCGGGGTTGGCCCCCGCCGGCATCATATCAAGACCCACGACGGCAATGGGCACGACAAAAAGGCTCATCAGCAGCAGGTAGGCCGGAAAGGCCCAGCCTGCCGTGCTCAGATGCCGTTCGTCCGAGTTCTCGACGACCAGCACCTGAAACATCCGTGGCAGACACAAGAACGCCGCACCCGACACAAAGATCAGCCCGACCCAGCGGCTGGGCTCTGGCGCCCACGTGGCCTGTGGGGAGGCGTCGATCAGCGCCAGCGTCGGGCCAATGCCCCCCGCGACACCCCAGACGACGAAGACGCCCACGGCCAGCAAGGCCACCAGTTTGACCACCGATTCCACCGCAATGGCCAGCACGATCCCGTGGTGACGTTCGTTGGCGTCCAGATTGCGCGTGCCGAACAGCACCGTGAACACCGCCAACCCGATGGCCACCCACATGGCGGCCCCGTTGAAATCGCTGGCCTCCCACACCTCACCGGACCCGGCGGCGAAGACGCCGATGGATTGGGTGACAGATTGCAGCTGCAGGGCGATGTAGGGCGTGGTGCCGACGATGGCCAAAACCGTGACCATGCCGCCCAGCACCGTGGATTTACCAAACCGTGAGGAAATCAAATCCGCAATGGATGTCAGACGTTGAGACCGCCCGATCCGCACCAGTTTGCGCAACAGCCACCACCAGCCGATCATCACCAGCGTCGGCCCCAGATAGATCGTCAGAAATTCCAACCCTGACCGCGCGGCATAGCCCACCGCGCCATAGAACGTCCAAGCGGTGCAATAGATGCTCAGCGACAGCGTGTAGATTGACGACGACCGCAGCCAGCCCGATTGCCCCCGCGCGGCGCGACGTTCTGCATAGAACGCCACCAGAAACAGGAACACCACATACCCAAGCGAGACGAGGATCAGCAGATTGAACGAGATCATTCGCGCACCTGCCCTGTGCCGTCCTCCGCCTCACCCAGACGCAACACGCGATTGATGGCAAAGGCCAGCACCACAAGGACAAACCACAGCCCGAACAGATACAGCATGCCGCTGCTGGTCAGGCTTTGCCCCTCCGCGCCGCGTGGCCACATCAAAGGCAGCGCCATCATGATGGCGGCAAAGACCGGCAGGATACGGGCGCCGTCGCGGATGCGCCTTTGGCGGTAGCTGGATTTGTCCAGAAATTCGACCCGTTTACCGGGCAGCGCGACGGCCTGGGTCGGCTGGGGGTCTGTGTCCTGTGGGGTCACGTGGCCTGCGTGGCCAGCGCGCGCACGCTGTCCAGCACCTCGGCATTGGAAAAGGGTTTGGTCATGAACTGGGTCGCCCCAAGGCTTGTGGCCATTTCACGATCACGGGCCTGACCGCGTGCGGTCAACATCATGACCGGCACCTCGGCGGTTTCAGGGTCTGCCCGCAAGTCCCTCAGAATGTCATAGCCCGACCGTCCGGGCAGCATCACATCCAGTATAATCAGTTCAGGCACGCCTTGGCGCACCTTATCCATAGCGGTTTCCCCGTTGGAATGGGTGTGAACGGTCCATCCATCGCGCGACAGCAGATAGCTGATCGCCTCGATGATATTCGGTTCATCCTCAATCAAAAGGACACGTCTGCCCATTGCCCCTGATCCTCCCCCGCGTGTGGTGATCCGCAGCCCTCTCCCAAAGGCGCGGTCGACGAAGTATCGCCAAACTCACCCCCCAAGTCAAAGCCTGCCTTCAGCCTCCCCCAACAAGCTTGGATGGCGGCGGCTGTCACAGCGGTCAACCGGACACAAACGGCAGCCGGGGCCGACGGGCTCGGCCTCTTGCGTGCCCTTGGCCGGACGCACCAGCATGGTCGCGGCCACACGTGGCTCGCCCCCAAATGACACAGGGCCCACGGGCCCCGCGATGGCGAAACATTCAAAGGCCGTGCGCGCAGCGCCGGGCATCCGGACAACGCGCGCAATGGCGCGCCCCGGCTGGGTCAACGCCTGATAAAGCGGCCAGAGCGGACAACCCGCACCGGCCCGTGGCAGACGGAAATCCAAGACCGGCTTTTGAAACGTCACCACCCCCGCCGCATCGCAAACCGCCAGCCCCATGGGCGGAGGGCTGTCGTTGCCAGCGTCGGGCGGCAAATGGGCCAGACGGCGCAACACGACCTCAAGCGGGACACCAAAGCGCGCCGCCAGCCGTGCCGGATCATAGGCCAAGGCCCGTGCGGCCTGCATAAAAGGCCCCAGCGGCAAAAGAGCGGCATCTGCGCCCGCCTGCGTCACCCAACCCGTCAAAATACCACGCACTGGTTCTTCTAGGTCTGACAAATCCGGCAGGCTCTGTGCCTCGGCCTCGGCCACGTAGTGCCCCCAGCCCGCCATCACCGCATCTGCGACCTCAACCGCGGTGGGCTGCGCATCGCCTCCGGCCTCGATTTCCATATCCAGAAACCCCAACAAGGCTTGCGAACTTTCGGCCAGACGCGCGGAATCCGTGTCGATGTTGGCGTGAAACCGCGCCTGCCAATCATTGTCCAGATCAGGCGTTTCGGCCAGAATGGACGCGGTGGAGCGGATCGCCGTCGCCGTTGAGATCACCTCATGAAGGGAGCCCGCGATCTGGGTGTCATGGGCCAATCGATCGCTCAGCGCTTGGGTTCGCGCTTCAAGCTGGGCGATCCGTGTGGCCTGTGCCGCGATCAGCTGCGCCCAATCGGGAAAGCGCGCGACCAAGGCGTCGGCTGTGGCCCCGTCGGCGCTGGCCTGCGGAAAGGCCGCAGCGGCAGCACGCAGGGGGGCCAAAACGGCCTCGTTTCCGTCTTCAAGCAAAGCGGCTGCATCCACCTGCAACACCTGCGCCAAGACTGCCGTCAGTTGCGACCCGATTCTGCGGCGGTTGTGTTCAATGAGGTTCAGATAGGATGCGGAAATCCCCGCCTCGCGCGCCACATCCGCCTGCCGCAGCCCCAAATCCATCCGTCTGCTGCGCAGCCGCGCGCCTGTTGTTCCCTGCCCTGACATTCACTTTTCCTTAATGAAACGACCCGCTGCTGCAGTGCGGTGTAAACTTCTTTACAAATTTCCGCACCGCGCTGTCTACAAATTTACCAAAATACATTTGGAACCTTCCGCACCGTTGGAAAGTTGCGCCAGCCCCCCTTTACTGCGCTCACGCTACCAAAAGCGTACGCGCACCACGGGCCAGGGAGGCCCCGCGCACAATCTATAGGGAGGACTATATGTCTAAATCTAACTTCACACGCCGCGGTGTCATCAAAACCGGTGCCGTTGGTGGTGCAGCCCTCGCGCTGCCACAGTACCTGCGCGCCGACGGCGACGCTGGTTTCACCAACGCCCCAGGCGACTCTGAGGTTGTTCTGGGCTTCAACGTGCCACAGACCGGCCCCTACGCGGACGAAGGCGCGGACGAACTGCGCGCCTATGAGCTGGCTGTTGAGCACCTGAACGGTGGCGGCGACGGCGGCATGCTGAACACGTTCAGCTCCAAAGTTCTGGACGGTACAGGTATTCTGGGCCGTGAGGTCAAGTATGTGACCGGCGACACACAGACAAAATCTGACGCAGCGCGCGCCTCTGCCCGCTCCATGATCGAAAAAGACGGTGCCATCATGATCACTGGTGGTTCGTCCTCCGGTGTGGCTGTGGCTGTTCAGGCCCTGTGTCAGGAAGCCGGCGTCATCTTTATGGCTGGCCTCACACACTCCAACGACACAACCGGTAAGGACCGCAAGGCCAACGGTTTCCGTCACTTCTTCAACTCCTACATGACCGGTGCGGCCCTGGCGCCTGTGCTGGCTGCTCAGTATGGTACAGACCGTAAGGCCTATCACCTGACAGCTGACTACAACTGGGGTTACACCACAGAAGAAGCCATCGTGTCCTCCACCGAGGCCATGGGTTGGGAAACTGTCAACACAGTGAAAACACCACTGACACAGACAGACTTCTCCTCCTACATCGCACCTGTTCTGAACTCCGGTGCCGACGTTCTGGTTCTGAACCACTACGGCGGAAACATGGTCAACTCTCTGACCAACGCCGTTCAGTTCGGTCTGCGCGAAGCCCAGGCCAACGGCCATAACTTCGAAATCGTTGTTCCACTGTACTCGCGCCTGATGGCACGTGGTGCGGGCGAAAACGTGAAGGGCATCTTCGGTTCCACCAACTGGCACTGGTCCCTGCAGGACGAAGGCTCTCAGGCGTTCGTGCGCTCCTTCGGCACCAAGTACGGCTTCCCGCCCTCTCAGGCGGCGCACACGACCTACGTGCAGACGCTGCTTTATGCGGATGCGGTCACCCGTGCAGGCTCCTTCGCACCATGTGCGGTGGCAGAAGCCCTCGAAGGGTACGAGTTCGACGGTCTGGGCAACGGCAAAACGCTGTACCGCGCCGACGACCACCAGTGCTTCAAGGACGTTCTCGTCGTGAAGGGTAAAGAAAACCCAACATCCGAGTTCGACCTTCTCGAGATCGTGGAAGTCACACCTGTCGATCAGGTCATGTATTCCCCAGATCATCCCCAGATGGGCGGCGCAGAAGCCTCCTTGGGCGAGTGCAACAACGGCGCATAAGCGCATGTTACCCGGGCGCGGCGGTTCGCCGCCGCGCCCACCCGATCATCCCTACATTTCATCGCAATTGAACCGAGGCCACGTCCATGGACCAGATCATCGTTCAAATTCTAAACGGGCTTGATAAAGGCTCTGCCTATGCGCTGATCGCGCTTGGCCTCACTCTCATTTTCGGAACGCTTGGCGTTGTGAACTTCGCGCATGGTGCGCTGTTCATGATGGGTGCGTTTTGTGCCGTGATCCTGTCGCGCATCCTGTCTTCCTCCTACAAGGTGGTGGATGACACGCAGACGGATTTCTTGGGTAACCCGCTGCAAGTGGACGTCTTTTATGTGCAGGACTGGTTCGGTGAAGCCGCAGGCGCCACCATCATGGACTGGGCCGTGCCGCTGGCGATCCTGTTCTCAATTCCGGTGATGATCGCGATTGGCTTCGCGATGGAACGCGGGTTGATCAAGCATTTCTACAAACGACCCCACGCCGACCAGATCCTTGTGACCTTTGGTTTGGCCATCGTTTTGCAGGAAATCATCAAGTATTTCTTCGGCGCCAACCCGATCCAGACCCCTGCCCCCGAGGCTTTCAAAGGCTCGCTCGATTTTGGTGTCTGGCTTGGATACGAAGCCAACGCGATCATGTATCCCTACTGGCGTCTGGTCTATTTCTTCTTCTCAGCGCTAATCATCGCCGGTGTGTTTGCCTTCTTGCAGTTCACCACCTTCGGGATGGTCGTGCGCGCCGGTATGGCGGACCGTGAAACCGTGGGCCTGCTGGGCATCGACATCGACAAACGCTTCACCTTCATGTTCGGCCTTGCTGCCGCCGTGGCCGGTGTCGCCGGTGTCATGTACGCGCCGATTGTGGCCCCGAACTACCACATGGGCATGGACTTTCTGGTCCTGAGCTTCGTGGTGGTCGTTGTGGGCGGCATGGGTTCCCTGCCCGGTGCTGTCGCTGCGGGCTTCCTTCTGGGGATCCTTGAAAGCTTTGCGTCGATGCCCGCTGTGGTCGACGTGCTGCCCGGCATCAACCAGATCATCATCTACCTTGTCGCAATCGTCATTTTGCTGACCCGCCCCCGTGGCCTGATGGGTCGCAAAGGCGTGATGGAGGACTAATCCAATGACCGACCAAACCAACCCATCCGTCACCACAGCCGCCCCCACCGCGCGTCCGCGCGCGGCCTCGGGGGGGATGCTGGGCCTCACCAAGAAAGACAGCACCTTGATGCTGATCGTCTTTGCACTGGTGATGCTGGCGCCCTTCATCCTCAACCCCTTCCCCGAAGGGTCAGCGATGGCGCAGTTCAACGCGGGCTACCCCGATTTGATGCAGCGTTTCGTGATCTTCGGCATCTTCGCCATCGGGTTTAACATCCTCTTTGGCCTGACCGGCTACCTCAGCTTCGGCCACGCCGCTTTCTTGGGTGTGGGCAGCTATGCGGCGATCTGGTCGATGAAGCTGGTGACCCTCAACGTGATCCCCGGCATCGTTATGGCGATTGTCATCGCAGGGGCATTCTCGCTGGTGGTGGGCTTTATCTCGCTCCGCCGCTCGGGCATCTACTTTTCGATCCTGACACTGGCCTTTGCGCAGATGTCCTACGCGCTGGCCTATTCCGTGCTGACCCCGATTACCGGTGGTGAGACGGGCCTGCAGATCAAGAACACCGACAGCCCGCTTTTTGGTGGCCCAACCGATGGCAGCATCGGGCGTGCCAACCTCTTTGGCGCCGAAATGGGCAACTCTTACGAATTGGCTGTGGGCAGCTGGCTGTTCACCTTTAACCTTGGCTACTACATCGCAGGGGCCGCATTGTTGCTGGCCTTCTATCTGTCGATCCGCATTTTCCGCAGCCCCTTCGGGATCATGCTGCGTGCGGTGAAATCGAACCAGCAACGCATGAACTACACCGGCCTCACACCCAAGCGCTACACCCTGTCGGCCTTCGTGATCTCCGGCATGTATGCAGGTCTGGCGGGCGGTCTGATGGTCGCCATGGACACCCAAGTGGGACCGGAACGCATGTTCTGGACCGCCTCCGGTGAGGTCGTGATTATGACAATCCTCGGCGGGGCCGGCACCCTGATGGGTCCGATCCTTGGCGCGGGTTTCATCAAATACATGGAAAACATCGTCTCCAAGATCAACAAGGACATCCTGTACGAATGGTTCGCCGTCCTGCCGGACGGGGCCGAGGACATCATGGTGTCCATCGTCTACCCGTTCATCGGCAAAGGCTGGCACCTGACTTTGGGCATCTTGTTCATGCTGGTCGTGATCTTCCTGCCCGGTGGCCTCGTTGAAGGTGGCCAGCGCATCGCCAACAAATTCCGCCGCAACAAGACCGACGGATAAGGAGAAACATCATGGGAATCCTCACAGTAAAAGGCGTCAACAAGCGCTTCGGCGGTCTGCAGGCCTTGGGCGACGTGAACCTCGATGTGGCAGAAAACACCTGCCACGCCATCATCGGCCCCAACGGGGCAGGTAAATCCACCCTGCTGAACGTGCTGGTGGGCAAACTGATCCCCGATAGCGGATCGGTGGTCTTTGACGGACAATCCGTGCTGGGCCGTCAGCCCCACGAGATCAACCAGATGGGCATCAGCCGCGTGTTCCAGACACCGGAAATCTTCGCTGATCTGACGGTCATCGAAAACATGCTGATCCCGTGTTTTGCCAAACGCGACGGCGCCTTCCGGATGCACGCGATCCAGTCGACCCGACATGAGGGCGACATGATCGAAAAGGCGGAAAGCATGCTCGATGAGGTGGGCATGTTGGACAAACGGGAAATGACAGCGTCGTCCATGTCGCGCGGCGACAAACGGCGTCTGGAAATGGCCATGTGTCTGGTCCAAGACCCGCGCCTGTTGCTTTTGGATGAACCGACCGCCGGTATGGCCCGCGCGGATACGGAAAACACCATTGAGCTGCTCAAAACCATCCGCCGTGAGCGGGGCATCACCATGGCGATCATCGAACACGACATGAACGTCGTGTTCTCCTTGGCCGAACGCATCACCGTTCTGGCCCAAGGCACGCCGCTGGTGGAAGACATCCCCGACAACATCAAAGGCCACCCCAAAGTGCGCGAAGCCTACTTGGGCGAAGCACAGGTCTAACCGGGCAGAGTTTCGAAAGAAACTCTGTCCCCACAAAGCCTCCTTGAGGCTTTGGCCCCCGATCAAGGAACCGACATGACACACGTTGAAGAACTCCGCCCCGAAGGCAAATTCGACAAAAACCGCAACATGGCAGGCACCTCCGCCAAATTCCTCTCTGTCTGGGATATTGAGGCCTATTACGGCGAAAGCTACATCGTCCAAGGCGTCAGCTTTGACATCCATGAGGGCGAAATCCTTGCCCTTTTGGGGCGCAACGGGGCGGGCAAAACCTCGACCCTGCGCACGATCGCGCGGATGGATGACCCCGAACTCAAGCACGGTGAAATCTGGCTGGATCACCAGCCTTTGCACGACATGCGCGCCCATCAGGCCGCACAGGCGGGCATTCAACTGGTGCCCGAGGACCGTTCGATCATTCCTGGATTGACGGTTGAGGAAAACCTGAAACTCGCCCAGATCGCCCCACCCAAAGGCTGGTCCATCGACCGCGTTTATGACCTCTTCCCGCGTCTGCGCGAACGGCGCAATCAGGAAGGTGTGACGCTATCGGGGGGCGAACAGCAGATGTTGTCCATCGCCCGTGCGCTGTGCCGCGACATCAAGGTTCTGTTGCTTGATGAACCTTACGAGGGTCTGGCCCCTGTCATCGTGCAGGAAATCGCCAAAACTTTGGAACTGATCCGCGAACAGGGCATCACCACGGTGATCGTCGAACAAAACGCTGTGGCCGCGTTGAAGCTGGCCGACCGCGCTGTGATCCTCGACATTGGTAAGGTGGTCTACGACGGCTCCGCGCAAGAGGTCCTCGAAGACGAGGCCCTGCGCGCCAAATATCTGGCGATCTGATCCGGCCATAAGACTGCGCCATCATATCTGATCATGGGCGGCCCGCCATGGGCCGCCCCCTGCCCCAAGTCTAAGCACGAGGACCCCATGTCCAACACATACCCCCCCACCGCCGAACAAGCCAAACGCGCCCACGCGGATGCCGAAACCTATGCCGAAATGTACGCCCATTCGATCAGTGACCCCGATGGGTTCTGGGCCGAACAGGGCAAACGCGTTGACTGGATCAGGCCCTACACCAAGGTCAAGAACACCTCATTCCAACCGGGCAACATCGACATCAAATGGTTCGAAGACGGCACGCTGAACGTCTCCGCCAACTGTGTGGACCGCCATGTGGAAACACGTGGCGACCAGACGGCGATCATCTGGGAACCCGATGACCCCAAGGACGATGCGCTGCACATCACGTACCGTGAATTGCAGGGGCATGTGTGCCGCATGGCCAATGTGTTGCAGGAACTGGGTGTGACCAAGGGTGACCGCGTCGTCCTCTATATGCCCATGATCCCCGAGGCCGCCTATGCCATGCTGGCCTGCACACGCATCGGCGCGGTGCATTCCATTGTTTTCGCGGGTTTTTCCCCCGACGCCTTGGGCGCACGGATCAACGGCTGTGACGCCAAGGTGGTCATCACCGCCGACTACGCCCCACGCGGTGGGCGTGCCACGCCCCTCAAATCCAACACCGACGCCGCCCTGCTGCACTGCAAGGACAGCGTCAAATGTCTGGTCGTCAAACGCACCGGTGGGCAGACCACATGGACCGACCGCGATTACAGCTACAACGACATGGTGCTTGAGGCGGACGATTACCAAAAACCGGCCGAGATGAACGCCGAGGACCCACTGTTCATCCTCTATACCTCAGGCTCCACCGGTCAGCCCAAGGGCGTCGTGCACACCACGGGCGGCTATCTGGTCTATGCCTCCATGACCCATCAATACACCTTTGATTATCACGACGGGGACGTCTTCTGGTGTACGGCGGATGTGGGCTGGGTCACCGGCCACAGCTATATTGTCTACGGTCCGCTGGCCAACGGTGCGACCACGATCATGTTCGAAGGCGTGCCCACCTACCCCGACGCAGGCCGCTTCTGGGAAGTCTGCGCCAAACATCGCGTCAACCAGTTCTACACCGCCCCCACAGCCATCCGCGCGCTCATGGGCGCCGGTGATGATTATGTCAAAGGTCACGATCTGAGCGATCTGCGCCTGCTGGGATCCGTGGGGGAACCGATCAACCCCGAGGCGTGGACATGGTATTACAACGTCGTCGGCGGCGGCCGTTGCCCCATCGTCGATACCTTCTGGCAGACGGAAACCGGCGGTCACATGCTGACCCCCCTGCCCGGTGCCACGACCCTGAAACCCGGGGCTGCGCAAACGCCCTTCTTTGGCGTCAAACCAGTGGTGCTGGACCCGCAATCCGGCGAAGAAATCCACGGCAACGATGTCGAAGGTGTTCTTTGCATCGGCGACAGCTGGCCCGGCCAGATGCGCACTGTTTGGGGCGACCATGAACGGTTTGAGAAGACCTATTTCGGCGACTACGCGGGCTATTACTTCTCAGGCGATGGCTGCAAACGGGATGCGGACGGCGACTACTGGGTCACGGGCCGTGTGGACGACGTTATCAACGTCTCAGGTCACCGCATGGGCACGGCTGAGGTCGAATCCGCCCTCGTGGCCCACGCCAAAGTCGCGGAATCGGCTGTTGTGGGGTATCCGCACGACATCAAAGGCCAAGGCATCTATGCCTACGTCACCCTCATGAACGGGGAAGAACCAACGGATGAGCTGCGCAAGGAGCTTGAAACATGGGTCCGGACCGAAATCGGCCCCATCGCCAAGCCTGACTTGATCCAATGGGCACCCGGTCTGCCGAAAACACGGTCCGGCAAGATCATGCGCCGCATTTTGCGCAAGATCGCCGAGGACGATTTCGGCGCTTTGGGCGATACATCGACCCTCGCTGATCCATCCGTAGTGGATGATCTGATCGAAAACCGGATGAACCGGTCGGAGTGATCTGTGGGGCCGGACGAAGGTCTTTAACCAAAAGCCGCGCACCCCGTCGGGTCTGCGCGGCTTTTTTGTGAGGATATAAACCGTTTGTTAAATCCTTTGTGGTGCAAACGATCTGTGGGGGCTCCTTTGTTTTTGTAGGAGCATGATATGGACATTCAATCAACACCGCTTGTGGTGCCTGCACAGGTGGACACAGCCCCCCCGCCCCCAAAACCCGATGGCCGCGCCGTGGCAGATGCCGTAGCCACCAAAGACGCGCGTCAGCCCGACGTGCCCCTGCCGATCCCGGCAACACCGGCGCAAACCGGTTTGGTGAGTGCGGCCGCCCTTAAGGCGGATACGGCACCCGCCAAAGTCAACGCGTCAGACGTGTCGCAGGCGGAACGGACGCTGAAACCCTACGGCGTCAACATGCTGCCCGATGGCCCGGACAAGGCGCAGCAGCAGACCCCCAAAGCGGATAACGACAACCGGCCCGAATAACCCTACGTCATTTTCCCCGCTCCTCGTGCTTTTCTCCTCCGCGCCCATGGTGTAAGGACGTTAAAACTCCGCCCCTGTGCGGGTGATGCCAAAGACAAAGACAGGCAACAGGCCGAGGGAACAATGACCAAGAAAACGCCTCACGACTCCGACGTCACATTCATTCAGGCGCTGGCAGAATTGCTGCGCGAAAACGACCTGACAGAACTTCAGGTCAAACGCGACTATGGCGAAAACGACAGCCTGAATGTCCGCGTCAGCCGTCATCAGCCCCAACAGGTCGTGGCCCAAGTGGCCGCAGCACCTGCCGCTGCCCCAGCAGCCGCTGCAGCACCCGCCGCTGCTGCATCAGCACCTGCACCTGCCGCCGATGCGGACCCCGCAAGCCTGCCCGGCGCCGTGACTTCCCCCATGGTTGGTACGATCTATCTGGCCCCCGAACCGGGTGCTGCGAACTTCGTCAAGGTCGGCGATGCTGTGTCCGAAGGCGACACGCTGCTGATCATCGAAGCCATGAAAACCATGAACCATATCCCCGCGCCCAAGTCCGGCACGGTGAAGCGGCTCTTGATCGAAGATGGCGCACCGGTCGAATTCGGTGCCCCCTTGATGGTCATCGAGTAAGGTTCAGATATGTTTGACAAAATCCTCATCGCGAACCGTGGGGAAATCGCGCTGCGCGTGATCCGTGCGTGTCGCGAAATGGGCATCGGTTCTGTCGCGGTGCATTCCACGGCCGACGCGGATGCCATGCATGTGCGCATGGCCGACGAAAGCGTCTGCATCGGCCCGCCTGCCTCCCCGTCCAGCTACCTCAGCTTTCCGGCGATCATTTCCGCCTGTGAAATCACCGGCGCGCAGGCGATCCATCCCGGCTACGGCTTCCTCTCTGAGAATGCGCAATTCGTGCAGATCGTTGAAGACCACGGGCTGACATTCATCGGCCCCACCGCCGAACACATCCGCGTCATGGGCGATAAAATCACCGCCAAAGACACGATGAAGGAACTGGGCGTGCCCTGCGTTCCCGGCTCCGACGGGGGTGTGGATACGGTCGAAGACGCGCTGAAAATTGGCGAAGAATTCGGCTATCCCGTCATCATCAAGGCCACAGCCGGTGGCGGCGGTAAGGGCATGAAAGTCGCCAATTCCGCTGAGGAAATGAAATCCGCCTTCCAAACGGCCCGTGCCGAAGGCAAGGCCAACTTTGGAAACCCTGACGTCTACATCGAAAAATACCTCACCACACCGCGCCACATCGAAATTCAGGTGTTCGGCGATGGCAAAGGGAATGCGGTGCATCTGGGCGAACGGGATTGCTCCCTCCAGCGGCGTCACCAAAAGGTATTCGAAGAAGCCCCCGGCCCTGCCATCAGCGCCGAAGAACGCGCGGCCATCGGTAAGGTCTGCGCCGACGCCTGCGCGCGCATCAACTACATCGGCGCGGGGACAATCGAATTCCTTTATGAAAACGGTGAATTCTACTTCATTGAGATGAACACCCGCCTGCAGGTGGAACATCCCGTGACCGAAGCCATCTTCGGCCAGGACCTGGTGCGCGAACAGATCCGCGTGGCGGCTGGCCTGCCCATGTCCTTCACCCAAGACGACCTGCAGATCAACGGCCACGCGATTGAGGTTCGGATCAACGCGGAGAAGCTTCCGAACTTCTCCCCCTGTCCGGGAAAAATCACGCAGTTTCATGCCCCTGGCGGCCTTGGCGTGCGGATGGATTCCGCCCTTTATGACGGCTATTCCATTCCGCCCTATTACGACAGTTTGATCGGCAAACTGATCGTCCACGGCCGCGACCGGCCAGAGGCGCTGGCCCGTCTGGCCCGTGTCTTGGGCGAATTGATCGTCGACGGCGTCGACACCACAGTCCCCCTCTTCCACGCGCTGTTACAGGAGGAGGCCGTGTTGTCAGGTGATTACAACATCCACTGGCTGGAACACTGGCTTGAGGACAACTTGCAGGGCTAGGCCCGACCTAATCCACCGATGAAGGGCGCAGCACGCAGGTGCCGCGCCTTTTGTCTTTGGGGCGGTAATAATCTTTGATCCCCGTGCGCGCGTCTTCTGGGATAGCGTCCCGATCGTGCCATTCGATGTCGTAGGCCAACGCCTCGGCCATCATATCCATCGCTTTGAAACTGCACACGGCCTTCAACGCCCGTTCCTGCCCTTCATATTGCGGGATCGCGTTCAGCACGTTGGAGGTCCGTTCCGAAATCAACATCATGATCGGACCGGGCCGCAGCAGGAATTCACTGTCCACAATCACCAATTTCGGTTTCAGCTTTCGCACCATCTGAAACAGACGGAAGTGATCCATAACGTGGTACAAAATTCCGAAAACCGAAACGATATCATAGGTTTCGCCCCGATCAATTTCGGCCTGCATCCCGTCGAACAAATCGCCCACACGTAAATCCACCCGTGCGGCGAATTCAGCCTCAGGAAAATCCGCGAACTTCTGAACCATATCCGCGCGGCCTTCGATCCCAACGACGGATGCCGCCCCCGCCCCTGCGAAGGCATAGCTCCACCGGCCATCATGGGCGGCCAAATCCAGCACCTTCGCGCCCGCAATCTCATCCGCGTGGGGTGCGATCAGCGCGTCATAGCGCGCGTTCATCCGCGGCACGGACACATCCACGTCTTGGTAATAGGGAAGGTCTGAAATAAAATCGAAAAATGCCATATGCCTGCCCTGCCTTTTGAATAATTATTTTAAAAGGCAGCCGATGATGCAAGACCCTTGGGGCGAAAGGAACGCACATTGACGACGACCCTGACCGCCGAAATGCTGCTGTCTGCCTATGCGGGCGGGATTTTTCCCATGGCCGAACATCGCGGCGATGCGGAACTGTTCTGGGTCGATCCGCGTCTGCGGGGCGTCATCCCGCTGGATGGGTTCCACATCTCACGGTCTTTGGCCAAGACCATCCGCAGGGGGCGCTACACCATCACCTATGACCGCGATTTCGCCGGTGTGGTGCAAGGCTGCGCCGACCGCGAGGAAACATGGATCAACGACATGTTGACCGATCTTTATGGTCAGCTGCATCTGGCGCGCATGGCCCGTTCAATCGAAGTGTGGGAGGACGGCACCCTTGTCGGTGGCGTTTTCGGTATCACCTTGGGCGGTGCGTTTTTCGGGGAAAGCATGTTCAGCCGCAGCCCCAATGCATCAAAAGTGGCACTGGCCTATCTGGTGGACCGGCTGCGTATGGGGGGCTTTGCGCTGTTCGACACGCAATTTATCACGCCCCATTTGGCAAGTCTGGGGGCCATGGAAATCCCACGCTCCGCCTACCGCAAACATCTGACGGACGCTTTGGCGCTGGACGCCCATTTCGACCGGCAGGGCGCGGTGCCCGACGCCTATTCGCTGCTACAGCGCAACGCCCAGACATCATAGCGCGGGTGGTCCAGAGCGTTCAACGCAGGCGCCGAGGCGATCATCCAGCCGCGAAACACAGGGTCCGGCGCATTGTTGTACACGATCGTCAGCAATGTGTAGGCATCGCCTGACCGGTTGCCCGACGGATAGCGGCACTCTGACATGGTGATTTCCATCAGACCGAAGTCTTGCGTCTGGCCACTGCGGAAAGACACATCATCCGTCCGACCGGTGATTTTATCCAAGATCCGCAGCGTCCCACCAGGGGCCGAGGTGGCCTCTTGTGCGGCCACGGGGCTGGCCAGCAGGGCGGCCGCCAGCACAGCAATTTTCAGATTTCTCATGCGCCGTCACGTCCCACAAAAGTCATCAACAGTTGGATCAGGCTGACCGCACCTTGCGTGTCTTCGATCAACGCGCCGTCGGCGTACATGTCAAACGATCCACCCGGCACGATTTCCACGAATGTGCCGCCCAGCAAACCCTCAGATGCCACCACGGCGGCACTGTCGTCGGGGATGGGTACACCCTCTTCGATGGCAAAAACAGCCTCGGCCCGGTAGGTGTCCGTGTTCAGCGACAAGCCGCTGACCGTCCCGATGGACACACCCGCCATGCGGATGTCTGTGCCAACGCTCACACCCTCAGCGGATCGGAAATTCGCGCGCAGTTCTTGGCCCACAGGCCCGCCGCCGAAACCCGCCGCGCCGATCAGGTACCATAGAAAGCCCAAAGCCGCCGCAAGTACGGCGGCCCCGACGATGACCTCTGTGGTGTTCTCACGCATGGGTTATTCCGGGCTCCAAGCCTCATAATCGCTGCGCGGCGATGGGTCAGGTTTGCGAATGGACCCCTTAGGCGCGTAGGCCTGCGCGGTACCTGTCAGGTTCGGCAGGTGCGGCTTTTCCCACGGTTTGTTGGGCACGGTTTCCTCAGATGGGAGTTCATCCCACGTGTGGTGCAACCAGCCATGCCATTCAGGGCTGACGCGGCTGCCTTCGACTTCACCGTTGAAAATCACCCAACGACGGCTCTCATCAGCGTTGGTGTAATAGACGTTGCCGGCCTCATCTTCACCGACCTTTTTGCCCTTGCGCCATGTCCACAGCTGCGTGCCGATGGTCTGGTTATCCCACCAGACAAAAATCCGTTTGATAAAGTTCCCGACACCCATGTGATAAAGGCTCCCTGTGGCTTGTGGTGTACATGCCCGATTGCGCCCCAAAGGTCCAGAGGATCGACACCGCGCAGCAAACCAAAATTCCGGAATTTTGGTCAGCCCTGCGGGACGCGGGCTGTGACCTCGATCTCGATCTTCATGGCATCTTCTTGCAGCTGGGCCACCAACATGGTCGCCGCAGGCCGCGCTTTGGCAAATGCGGCGCTGGTGATGGGCCAGCATTTGGGCCACTCAGCCTTGTCGGGCAAGATATAGGTGACGCGCACGACATCATCCAAGGACGCCCCCGCCTCGGCCAAGGCGCGTGCGATGGTGTCGAAGGTGTTGCGGCATTGGTCTTCAACCGTCTCCGGCATTGTCATCGTCGCGTAATCATAGCCCGTGGTGCCCGCGACAAAGACCCAGCCGTCCGCCACGACCGCGCGGCTGTAGCCGATGTTCGCCTCAAACGGGCTGCCGGTTTGGATGTGCTTCACGCTCATGCTGTCCCCTCATGAAATGTCAGGCGGTTGCCGAAAGGATCGGTCAACGTCAGGTCCCGTTCGCCCCAAGTCTGGTCTTGTGGCGGGTCGGGGTTGAGCGCGCCATAGGGCCGCGCCATCAGGTCCCTGTAAAACCCGTCGAGGTTGGCGCAGGCAATCCGCACCCGTGTGCCCGGCGTGGTATCCCCGTGGTGTTCGCTTAGATGCAGGTCAATGCCATCACGCCGCAGCCCGATGTAAAGCGGCATTTGGGGCCCGAACCGATGTTCAAACACCACCGAAAAGCCGAGCCAGTCCACATAGAACGCCCGCGCCTGTCTTTCATCAAAACTGCGTAAAATGGGGGTGGCGGGGCCAAGCATGTCCCCGCCCCGGCCTCAGCCAGCGGAGGCTGGCTCAGCCTCTTTTTTGCTTTCGTCGTGGATCATCAGCGGGCTGGCATCGGGGCCAACCGCTTCTTCGTTCACGACCACTTCGGTCACCGTGTCCATGCCGGGCAAGTCAAACATCGTGTCCAGCAGGATGTCTTCCATGATAGAGCGCAGACCACGTGCACCTGTCTTGCGTTCGATCGCGCGCTTGGCAATCGCTCTCAGCGCGTCATCGGTGAAGGTCAGGGTCACGGTCTCCAATTCAAACAGACGTTGGTACTGCTTGACCAAGGCATTCTTGGGCTTGCTGAGGATCGTGACAAGCGCGTCCTCGTCCAGATCTTCGAGCGTCGCGATCACAGGCAAACGGCCCACAAATTCCGGGATTAGGCCGAACTTCAACAGGTCTTCCGGTTCCAGATCGGTGAAAATCTCACCCACGCCGCGGTCATCAGGGCCGCGCACTTCGGCGCCAAAGCCCATGCCGGCACCTTTGCCACGTTGGGCAATGATCTTATCAAGACCCGCAAAGGCCCCGCCACAGATGAACAGGATGTTCGTGGTGTCGACCTGCAGGAATTCCTGCTGCGGATGCTTGCGCCCACCCTGCGGGGGCACGGAGGCGACAGTGCCCTCCATGATTTTCAGCAGTGCCTGCTGGACGCCTTCGCCCGACACATCGCGGGTGATCGACGGGTTGTCGGACTTGCGCGTGATCTTGTCGACCTCGTCGATATAGACGATGCCGCGCTGCGCGCGTTCCACGTTGTATTCGGAGGCCTGCAACAATTTCAGAATGATGTTTTCTACATCTTCGCCCACGTAACCGGCTTCGGTCAGGGTTGTCGCATCGGCCATGGTAAACGGCACGTCCAAAATGCGTGCCAAAGTCTGGGCCAACAGCGTCTTGCCGCAGCCCGTGGGGCCGATCAGCATGATGTTGGATTTCGCCAGTTCAATATCGGATTTCTCCGCATGGTTCAGACGTTTGTAGTGGTTGTGCACGGCCACCGACAGCACCCGTTTCGCATGGGCCTGACCGATGACATAGTCGTCCAGCACGCCGCAAATCTCCAACGGGGTTGGCACCCCATCGGAGGCTTTCAGCCCTGCGGACTTCGTCTCTTCGCGGATGATATCCATGCACAATTCAACGCATTCATCGCAGATGAACACCGTTGGACCCGCAATCAGTTTGCGCACCTCATGCTGTGATTTCCCGCAAAAGCTGCAGTAGAGGGTGTTTTTGCTGTCGCCGCCTGACGTGGTCGCCATGTCGTCATTCCCTTGGTCGACCCGTCTAAATATTGGGTCTCATAAATGTGTTTCGGGCTGGTTGGGGACTACCCTAAGCCAGCCCGAAATGGTCCACAACGTCAAAAACGCTGCTTGGCCCTATGCGTCGTCTTCAAGTTTGCCGCGGCTCTCGACGATCTCATCGATGTGGCCCCAGTCCTTGGCTTCTTCCGGTGTCATCCATTTGTCGCGATCCAAGGCCTTTTCGACCTCTTTCTTCGACTGGCCGGTGTGCTTCATGTAAAGTTTATACATCCGCTCACGGGTTTGTTCGATGTGGTTGGCGCGGATCAGGATGTCCGACGCCATACCCTGTGCGCCGCCGGAGGGCTGGTGCACCATCACTTCGGAATTGGGCAGCGCAAACCGCATCCCCTTTTCACCACCCACCGCAATCACCGACCCCATGGAGGCCGCCATGCCGCAGATCAGCGTGCTGACCTTGGGGCGGATGTATTGCATGGTGTCATAGATGCTCATCCCCGAGTGAACAGCGCCGCCTGGGCTGTTGATATACATGGAGATTTCCTTTTTCGGGTTCTCCGCCTCAAGGTGCAAAAGCTGGGCCACGATCAGCTGGCTCATGCCATCATGGATCGGGCCGTTGACGAAAATAATGCGTTCTTTCAGCAGGCGGCTGAAAATATCATAGGCCCGTTCACCGCGGGACGTCTGTTCGACGACCATCGGGACAAGGTTCATGTAGGTCTCAATAGGGTCATTCATAGCTTCTGCCTCAGGAATTCAGGACGCGTTCCGCGTCGTCTACACCGTATATGTTACCCAAACCTTAGTGGGGCCAGCGGGGGGCTTCAAGGGCACCATTTTGCCGCCCCCCACCGGGGCCGGTCCCTATATAAGGGGGTGGCTTGATCCGGTTTCAACCACCGCTAGCTTTGCATCATGACATTTACCCCCACCAGAGAGGCCGCGCTGGCGCGCCTGACCGCATTCACCCCAAAGATGGGCCGCGACTATGCGTCCCAGCGCAACTATGACCGGCCCGGCCATGACGATGTGTCGCGCCTGTCGCCCTATCTGCGGCACCGGATGATCACCGAGGATGAGGTGCTGCGCGCCTGTCTGGACGCCCATTCCCCATCGGCTGCGCAAAAGTTTATCCAAGAGGTCTACTGGCGCACCTATTGGAAAGGCTGGCTGGAACATCGCCCGTCGGTCTGGACCCAGTACCGCGCGGGGCTGTCACAGGCGCTCAATGACGTGCAGACCCAATCGGGCCTGCGCACAGAATGGGAGGCCGCCTGCACAGGCGACACCGGCATCGACTGTTTCGACCATTGGGCACGGGAATTGGTGGACACAGGTTATCTGCACAATCACGCGCGTATGTGGTTCGCTTCAATCTGGATTTTCACCCTGCGACTGCCATGGGAATTGGGCGCGGATTTCTTTTTGCGCCACCTGCTGGATGGCGATCCAGCGTCCAACACGTTGGGCTGGCGCTGGGTCGGCGGGATGCAGACCGTGGGCAAAACCTATCTGGCGCGGCCAGACAACATCGCCAAATACACCGAAGGTCGGTTCCGGCCCCGTGATCTGGCGGCCTTTGCAGCCCCCCTTGACGGCTATCCCAACCCAGACCGTACGCCCCTGCCCCAGTCGGGTGCGCTGCCCAAGGGCAAGGTCGCGGTGCTGGTGACAGAGGATGATCTGACGCCTGCGTGGTTGATGGATCAGCTCGATGTGGCGGAGGTCGCTTATTTCGACGGAACCCGCCTGCGCAGCCCGCTGCATGTGGGCGAAAAGCTGGCCTCGTTTATGGCGGGCGCTGCGGAGGATCTGGCGGCGCGGATCGGCCCTTTGACAGCTTTGGACACCGCCGAAGACGTGGCGGAGTGGGCGAAAGGCCACGATAACGTGGTCATGTCCTACGCCCCGGTCGGTGGCACAGCGGATGCCCTGCCCGCGTCGATCACCAAGGTGATCCGACCCTACGACGCTGTGGCATGGCCCCATGCCACAGCAGGTTTTTTCAAGTTCAAGGACAAGATTCCAAAGTTCTTGCGTAGCTACGACGACCAGCTCCAACTGCTCTAAAATTTCGAAATTTTAGAGCTTCGCCGCAAGCGAAAAGGCGCCCTGTGGGGCGCCTTTTGCATCAGTTCAGAAGGTTCGGGACAATCGTCACGATACTGGGGAAGAACGCCAATATCGCAAGGCCCACCACCTGGATCAGCACGAAGGGTGCCACCCCGCGGTAGATGTCGCCTGTCGTGACCTCCTTGGGGGCCACCCCGCGCAGATAGAACAGCGCAAAGCCAAAGGGCGGCGTCAGGAAGGACGTCTGCAGGTTCACTGCGATCATGATCGTCACCCATTTGGGATCAAACGTGCCGCCATAGATGACGGGGCCAACGATGGGCACCACGATGTAGATGATCTCAAGGAAGTCCAACACAAAGCCCAGCACAAAGAGAACCAGCATCACGATCAGGAACACGGTCCATTCCTGATCGAACGAGCGCAGGAACTGCTGAATGTAGTGTTCCCCGCCAAAGGAGATCACGACCAAGTTCAAAAGTTGCGACCCGATCAGGATGGTGAACACCATCGACGTAACCTTCGCCGTCTCACGCACCACCGGTGTCAGAACCCCGCCCAGCCACAGCACAGCGCAGGCATAGGCCAGACCGAACATGGAGAACAGGAACATCGAGAAGGCGAAGAAGAACGCAAGGTAGTCTTCGAACGCGACCTCTTCCTGTCCGATCCGCATATCGAAGTTCACGCCCACAACAAGCATCAACATCACAGCAGCGGTCGCCAGCAGGATGATCTTGCCGGACTTTTCCTGATCCGCCAGCTTGCGGTAAGCCGCCAGCATGATCGCGCCACCCGCGCCCAAGGCCGCAGCCGGCGTCGGGTTGGTGATGCCGCCCAAGATCGATCCCAGCACCGCCACGATCAGAACCAACGGCGGGAAGACCACGCGCAGCAGATCGTTTTTGGCCAGACGCGCCAGCGCAAAGCGCATGGACCACGCCACAAGCAGCAAAGGCACAATGATGATCAATGTGGTCACACCGGGCGATGTCAGCGGCGAAATCAGGACGATATCTGCCAGCAGCATCAGCGCCACAGCCGCCCCGCCGACAATCAATGGCATCGGGTTGGCCGACGGAGACACGCCGCGTGCAATGACCAGAACCAAGCCGATCAACAAGGCCAGAATGGCGATGCCGGTGCCGATCACGGGCGCCTCTGCGACCCGCTGGGCCACGGCCTCTGCGCGTTCCTCATCGCTGAGCGCACGGGCCTGTTCCACGCCGCCTGCCGCGTCAATCGCGGCCTGTTCAGCCAAGGCCGCATTCCACGCCTCATCGCCGTGCAGTTCCTGCATGGAGACCGCGCATTCCGCAGACACGTTTGTGCGCAAGCTGGCCGTCTGGCCTGCATCGGTGAAGCTGTCGACGATGACAGACTGGCTGCCCACCACGCCAAGGTTCATCAAGAACACCAGCGCGATGATCAGACCACCTGGCACGGCGAGGAACCATGTCAGCCCTTCGTTGCGGGTGATGACTTCGGAATTGGTGGATCCCATTTCAACAGCCGGGGCCTTCGCTGGGTTCAGCAGCGCAAAGCCAAAGGCGTAGGCCGCATAAAGGAAGGC
This sequence comes from Pseudooctadecabacter sp., assembly GCF_965657175.1. GTDB lineage: Bacteria > Pseudomonadota > Alphaproteobacteria > Rhodobacterales > Rhodobacteraceae > Octadecabacter. Next base: position 29,075 of record NZ_CBFHNH010000005.1, read on the forward strand.
CAGCATGATGCCCGGAAGCAAAGCCGCTTGGAACAATGTCCCCACGGACACCACCGCAGGTTCCCCCAGATAGGTCAGCGCGTCAGAACACCCCGCAAGCTGGGCGCGTTCCTCTTGAGCGGCGGAATACAGATCCCCCGCCAGCGTTCCCAACAACACGATCACGATGGACGGCGGGATGATCTGCCCCAAGGTGCCGGACGCCGCGATGACGCCGGTGGCCAGTTCCTTGGAATAGCCCGCGCGCAACATGGTGGGCAGCGACAGCAGGCCCATGGTCACAACAGTCGCACCCACGATGCCTGTGGAGGCCGCCAAGAACGCGCCCACAACCACAACCGACACGGCCAGACCGCCTGGCAAACCGCCGAACACGCGGCTCATGGTTGTCAGCAGATCGTCCGCGATCTTGGAGCGTTCCAGCGTGATGCCCATCAGCACGAACATCAGAACCGCCAGCAAAGTCTCAATCGACTGGCCCGCCAACACGCGTTCGTTCATGCGGTTCACGACAAAGGACACATTGCGGTCCAGCGCTGTTTCCCAGCCGCCCACAAAGACATGCTCTGCGATGCGCGGCAGATCGGGGTAGCGGAAGACCGATATGGTGTCCGGCCTGATCCCTTCGGCAATCAGGGCGGCATATTCCGCCGTGCCCGTATCGATCGCCTGGTGGATCAAGTAGCCGCCTGAATCCAGCGCCGCGATGATCCCGAAGGAAATGATCGCCGATCCGCCGATGGCAAAGGCCACCGGAAAGCCCGACAAGATACCTGCGAAAAGACACAGGAAAACGATGATGAGGCCAATTTCTACGCCATCAAGTCCAAAAAGCATCTGTCACAAGTCCCTTATTTGTCCGTCACGTTTTCGAACCGCTTAGCCGGTTCCCATTTTTGCTGAAAACGTTCCATTAGTGCGTCCCTTCAAAGGCTTCTTCGCCTTCACCGAGCGTGTCTTTATCGAGGTATTTTCCCGCGCTTTCTTCGCCTTCGACCAGTTCCAGATACGACCGGTAGAAGAAGGCGACCGCTTGCAGCAGCACCAATGCGGTGAACAGCACCAGCAGGACCTTGAACAAGAAGTAGGCGTTGAACCCGTTGGGGCTGAAACCGATGGTTTCCACGTTCCAACGCAGCGCGCGGGCCTTGGTGATCAACCGGTCCAAACTGTCAGAGGCCGACGGGTTCGGCACCACCAGATGGCGCCACAAGAAGTACCAGCCGTACATCCACGTCAGGATCGCGGCAGGGACCATAAAGATGATCGACCCGACCATATCGATGATCCGCTTGGTGCGGTGACCCACGGCGGAATAGATCAGATCGACGCGCACGTGCCCGCCCTGAACAAACGTGTAGGTGACGCACAGACTCACGATCATCGCGTTATAAAGCTTCAGGCTTTCGGCCCACCACGACACATCGAACGTCATCGCCATGCCAAACCCGAAACTGATCTCGGACACCGCAAAAACACGTTGCATAAAGATGATGATGATCTGGATGGCCACCATAATCAGACCGGCCCAGGCGAATGTGCGCCCGACGGAATTGGCGATGGCCTCAAACACCCTGACACAGCCCCACATGAAGGGGCGGTAGGCGAAGGCCACGGCTGTGACGATCAAAAACAGGGTAAAGACCGCAAAGAACAGTTCAACCGAACCGCCAAAGTAGATGAACCGCATCAACGCTTCTTTGTCTTCGGTGGTGTTCCCCCAGCTAAGCCAATCCAGCCAGACATTGGGGTGGGTGATGGCAAAGACGATGTTGTAGATCGCCTCAAGTATATTGGCGAGGACCCAGACAATGCTGTCCCAGATGGCGCCCAATGTGGTCTCGGCCGGGGCAATCGGGTCCGCTCCTTCAGGGGCGTTGCCCTGCCAGCGTTCTACCAATTGCGTAAAGCCGTTTTCATAGCTGGACCAGAAACCCGCGTTCTCTGCGTCTTCTTCCATGCCCTGTCCCCCGAAATGTCTTGAATATCAGTGCCCGCCGCACGCGGCGGGTCTTGCGATATCGGGCCCCGCTGAACAGCAGGGCCCAACATGGTGTCATCCAAAGCCAAACGGCCCGGACACGCGGCCTTAGCCGCCCATCACACGGTCACGCTGTGTGCGGTACGCACCTTCGGACTGGGAAATCCAAGAGGAGGATTCCGCCATGGATGTGTTGTAGGAGCTGCGGATTTTGTCATACAGCTCATCGCCGTTGTACTGGTCCATCGTCTCAGTCGCAGCAACGCCCATCGCATCCCAGACAGAGTCAGGGAATTCCAGAACCTTCACGCCGCCAGCCTGCAGACGCTGCAGCGCTGCACCGTTGGAGTTCATGAACTGTGCGAGGTTCCACTGGTGGGTTTCACCGGCGGCAATCTCGATGATCTTCTGGTGGGCTGGGGACAGCTCATTGAAGACGTCGAGGTTGGTCGCCAAGGACAGGCCTGCGCCTGGCTCGTGCATACCAGCGGTGTAGTAGAACTTGGTGATTTCCTGGAAACCAGCCTTTTCGTCAGCCCATGGGCCGATCCACTCGGTGCCGTCGATCGCGCCGGAGGCCAGCGCCTGGTACACTTCAGCACCTGGAAGGTTCTGAACGGATGCGCCCATGCGACCCAGTGCCTGACCACCAAGGCCCGGCATGCGGAATTTCAAACCCTGGAAGTCTTCTGGGCCTGTGATCTCTTTGGAGAACCAGCCACCAGCCTGTGGGCCTGTGTTACCTGCAAGGAAGGACTTCAGACCGAAGATCTCACCCAGTTCGGAGTGCAGGTCGTTACCGCCGCCGTGGTAGTACCAGTTCATCAGTTCCTGTGGGGACATGCCGAAAGGTACGGATGTGAAGAAGGCATAACCTGGGTGCTGACCCACAAAGTAGTAGTCAGCGGCGTGGTACATGTCGGCCTGACCGGAGGTCACAGCGTCGAAGCTTTCGAACGCGCCAACCAGTTCGCCTGCGGCTTTCAGGTCAACGGTCAGTGTGCCGTCGGACATTGCGGTGATGGTGTCGGCTGCGCGCTGTGCGGCGTCATGCACACCAGCAAGGCCGCGGCCCCAAGATGTGACCATGGTCAGCGTGCGGTGACCGGCGGCGTAAGCGGGGGCTGCCAGTGTTGTTGCGGCTGCGGCGGTTCCGCCCAGCGCAGAGTTCTTCAAGAAAGAACGACGATCCATGTGTAATTTCCTCCCATGGAATGGCCTGCCCTGCCCCTCCCAGAGGCGGACAGATCGTTTCAAGTAGAAAGACGTTAACGAACTCATCTTGCGTGCGGAATACCCATTGCCCCGTAGAAATGCCCAAATTGTCAGCGGCTCTTACCAATTCAGGCCGTTTGTTAGCGCCAACAGTGCGGCGGGCTGCGAATCAAACCCTAGTGAATCACCTGATTCCCCGTTAACGATTCGCCCATGGGACCCCTCATGGAAAATCTGCGCGCGGGCCTGCGCCTGAACTACGGACAAAAGCTCTTTTTGCTGGCAACGGTGCCTTTGGTGCTGTCGGTGGCGCTGATCACGTGGATTGTGGCGAACCAATCCCGCGCGCTGGCGGATCGCGAAATTCGCGCGCTGGAGACCCAGCTGATCGACGCCAAACGCGAAGAACTGCAGAATTATCTGTCCATCGCCAAGACCGCTTTCGTGAACATCTATGGCCGCGCGTCCCCCGATGATGAAGCCGCCAAGCTTGAGGTCACCCGCATCCTGTCCGCGATGCTCTATGGTCAGGACGGGTATTTCTTTGTCTTCGACTATGACGGCACCAACCTTGTGGCCCCGCGTCAGACCAATCTGATCGGACAGAACTGGTCTGGTCTGGACGATATCGACGGGGTGCCCATCACCGATGAAATTATCCGTCTCGCGCGTACGGGCGGCGGATATCACGAATTTCAGTGGCCCAAACCCACAACGCGGGAGACCGCCCCCATGGTGGTCTACGTCAACGGGCTGCAAGACTGGCGGTGGGCCATCGGCACAGGCATCTTCGTCGATGACGTGCGCGAAACCGTGGCCGCCGCACGCGCCGATGTGGAAAGCCGCATCCAGCAGACGACCTTCTATATCCTGCTGATCACCATCGCGGCGCTGATCGCGGTGTTCCTGTCAGGGATCGTGTTGAACATCCGCGAACGCAGGCTGGCTGACGCCAAGCTGAAAGAACTGACCGAGAGGATCATCGACACCCAAGAGGAAGAACGCGGACGGGTGGCGCGGGAACTTCATGACGGGATCAGCCAGATCCTTGTCTCCGTACGCTATGCACTCGAACTCGCCCGCAGACGGATCACTTCGGGCGATGCCCGTGCAGGCACCAGCCTTGATAAAGGCATCGACGCTTTGGGCGGCGCCATCGGAGAGGTCCGCCGCATCAGCCGTGATTTGCGACCCGGTGTGCTGGATGATCTTGGTCTGGCCCCTGCCCTGCAATCACTGATCGATGATTTCAGCGCCCGCACGGGCATTGCGGTCGACTTTGAAACCGTGGTTTTTCGGGGCCGGCTGGACGAAGACGCCCGCATCGCGCTCTACCGTGTGGCGCAAGAGGCCTTCACCAACATCGAACGCCACGCCGCCGCGACGCATGTGTCCATGTCCCTTAAGGGGACCGCCAAGGGCGGCATCATGCGCATCACCGACAACGGGCGCGGCCTGACCCGCCGCAATTCGGGCGGTCTTGGCCTGCGCAACATGTCCGAACGTATGGAGCAACTGGGCGGCACCTTCCGCGTGATGGCATCCCAGAATGGCACCACCATTGAAGCCCGCGTGCCGTTGTCGCATATGCTGCCCCCCAACCGCACCACACGCAAACTGGAAGACACCGCATGACGTCCATCCGTGTCCTGATCGTCGATGACCACCCGATGGTGGCCGAAGGCATCGAAGCCATCCTTGAAACCTATGACGATCTGGATGTGATCGGCGTGCTGACCAACGGTCAGGCTGCCATCGATCAGGTCGAGGACATGCAGCCTGACGTGATCTTGCTGGATTTGAACATGCCCGGTGTGAACGGATTGTCGGCCACGGAAATCATCCTCGAAAAGCGGCCTGAAACCCGCATTCTGATCCTGAGCATGCATGACAGCCCCGAATATATCTCAACCGCGCTGAACCACGGTGCGAAGGGCTATGTGTTGAAGGACGTGCCCACCGATGAAATCAGAACGGCCATCACGACCGTCATGCAGGGCGAGGAATACCTGTGCACCGGCGCGCGCGGATCACTGAAACCGCGCATTTCGGATGGGCGCGAACCACTGACATCGCGCGAACAGCAGATTTTGCTGGAACTGGCGCAGGGCAAATCCAACAAGGAGGTCGGCGCGGCGCTGGATATCTCCGTGCGCACGGTTGAGACCCACCGCAAGAACATCAAACGCAAGCTGGGCATTTCCAGCACCGCAGGCCTGACCCGCTACGCCATGGAACACGGGGTTTTGCAGGGCACAGGCCGATAAGGCCTGTGCGGGCGAGCGCCTGCGTAGGCGAGACCCTGTCGCGCGGGGTACTTGTGGCCAATCGGCCCTCCGGGGGGAGTTTTTTGGGCCAGATGAAACAGGGGACCTGCGCGAGACGTCATCCCGCGTGGAATCATCAGGATGACTTGAAAACAGCGCGATTTTGTTGCCCTGAGGGTCGCGCAGATACCCCAGATAGAACCGTGCGCCGTAGGTGGGCCGGAACCCCGGCGCGCCCTCGTCCGTGCCACCAGCGGCGAGGCCTGCCGCGTGCAGCGCGCGCACTTGGGTCTGGTTGACCGCCTCAAACGCCACCATCGCGCCATTGCCAGCACCGGCAGGCGCGCCGTTGAACGTGGGTTTGACGTAAAAATCAGGTTGCGTGGACGGTTGGCCGTCAGGGACCGGCACGACGAAACTCAAACCCTCCGGCCCCTCGGACAGACGGTAGCCCAGGGGGGGGCAAAACAGCAGTGTAAAAGGTTTTAGTGCGGGCCAGATCATCGGCCCCGATGGTGACATAGGCAATCATAGCGTCACTAGGGACCAGCACCAGGCCCAAGGCAAGGCCGCTTTTGTCTCACGATGTGTAGGTGCTGTCCGCGCCTCTCTCCGTCCCCAACAGACCGAAGCGGGCGGAGACGTCACAGCTGGTTGCGGTTTCACATTTTGATCGTGACAGCGGGGGCCGCCTGAGGCCACGTTTAACAAAGTTACAAAAAATTACCCTGAAACGACATTTTCGCAATTTGAGCGGTTGACGCCCCAAATCGCCTTGGGCATAACTCCCTCACGCTAAAGGAGCCTTCGGATGAATATCGTCCTAGTAATTGTAGGAAAGACGCGCATGGGCCGGTAACGGTTGACCCTGATAAGGTTCCCATGCGCCCCCGAAATTCTCGGGGGCTTTTTTATGCGACATGCAAACACGACACGCGACATATCGAGGATAGAACAATGTCAGCTCAAATGACCGGTGCAAAAATGGTAGTTCAAGCTCTGATTGATCAGGGTGTGGACACAGTCTTTGGCTATCCCGGTGGCGCGGTCCTACCGATTTACGACGAGATTTTTCAACAAAACTCGATCAAGCACATTCTGGTGCGTCACGAACAAGGTGCGGTTCATGCCGCCGAAGGTTATGCGCGGTCCACCGGTAAGCCCGGCGTGGCGCTGGTGACATCCGGCCCCGGGGCCACAAATGCGGTGACCGGCCTGACCGATGCGCTGATGGACAGCATCCCGATCATCGTCTTCACCGGTCAGGTGCCTACGTTCATGATCGGGTCCGACGCGTTTCAGGAAGCCGACACCGTCGGCATCACGCGCCCCTGCACCAAGCACAACTGGCTGGTCAAGGAAACCGACGCGCTGGCCCCCACCATTCATGAAGCCTTTCACGTGGCCACGTCTGGTCGCCCCGGCCCCGTGCTGATCGACATCCCCAAAGATGTGCAGTTCGCATCGGGCACCTATGCCAAACCCAACCCGGGCAAATCGCACTACCAGCCCACTGTTAAAGGCAACATCGAAGGCATCACCGATCTGGTGTCCGCGATGGAAAAGGCCAAACGCCCGATTTTCTACACCGGCGGCGGTGTCATCAATTCCGGCCCTGCGGCCAGCCAGCTGTTGCGCGAATTGGTTGAGGCCACGGGCTTTCCCATCACCTCAACCCTGATGGGTTTGGGGGCCTACCCTGCGTCGGGTGAACATTGGATCGGGATGCTTGGGATGCACGGCCTGTATGAGGCGAACATGGCGATGCACGATTGCGATCTGATGATCAACATCGGGGCGCGTTTTGATGACCGGATCACAGGGCGGCTGGATGCGTTCAGCCCCAAGTCGAAGAAAGCGCACATCGATATTGATCCGTCGTCGATCAATAAGGTGATCCGGACGGACATTCCGGTCATTGGCGATGTCGCCCATGTGTTGGAAGACATCCTGAAGGTTTGGAAATCCCGTGGCCGCAAGACCAATGCGGAAGAGGTCACGAAATGGAACCACCAGATTGCTGACTGGAAAAAGATCAATTGTCTGGCCTTCACCCAAGAGGGCAAGGTGATCAAACCGCAGCATGCGTTGACACGGCTTGAGGCCCTGACAAAGGATCGCAAAGACCGCTACATCTGCACCGAAGTGGGCCAGCACCAGATGTGGGCCGCGCAGTATCTGGGATTTGAAAACCCCAACCAGTGGATGACATCGGGTGGTCTCGGCACCATGGGCTACGGCTTCCCTGCGTCCATCGGCGTGCAGATGGCGCACCCTGACGCGCTGGTCATCAACGTGGCCGGTGAGGCATCGTGGCTGATGAACATGCAGGAGATGGGCACCGCAGTTCAATACAACCTGCCCGTCAAACAGTTCATCCTGAACAACGAACGTCTGGGCATGGTGCGCCAGTGGCAGGAATTGCTGCACGGTGAACGCTATTCCTCCAGCTGGTCGGAAAGCCTGCCGGACTTTGTGAAACTGGCCGAAGCCTTTGGCGCCAAGGGCATCATCTGTTCCGATCCTGCCGATCTGGACGAAGCTATCATGGAAATGATCGCCCATCCCGGCCCTGTCATCTTTGATTGTCTGGTGGAAAAGCACGAAAACTGCTTCCCCATGATCCCGTCGGGCAAAGCCCACAACGAGATGCTGTTGGGTGAGGCCGAAACACAAGGTGTCATCGACGCCAAGGGGTCGGTCCTCGTTTAATCATGACACTGGTTTGTGAGAACATCGGTCTTCACATGCCAAAACGGGCGCGCCCTGTTGGGGGCCGCCCGTCTGTCGGATATGAAAAAGGCGACCCCAATGGGGCCGCCTTGAATGCAAACGCGAGGGCATCTTACCCGAGCTGGCTTTCGATCCACTGCTCGGCTTCGCCACGCTCGGATGCGTTGATGACGCCGTCACCGTCCAGATCAAACACGGCTTCGTTGGCAGAGATGATCTCGTCCACGGTCACTTCGCCGTTGTCGTTCATGTCTGTCATTGGGTTCAGAATTGCGCGGTTCACGCTGAAGTCTTCGAATGCAACGTTGGCGACAGCGGATGTGCCAACAACTGCGACTGCGGCGGATGCGATCAGGGTGTTCATAAGCTTGGTCATGGTAGTCTCCGTTAAGGTATGTGACCCGACTAGGTTCTATCGGGCTTCGGAAACACAACGTCCCGCCCCCGTAAAGAGTTCCGCGAAAACGCAAAAAACCTCAATAAAACAGAACAGTTTTAGGAAAATTGGGGAAACGACTGTTGGTCGGCGCGAAACGCGGGTGTTGTCCGGAGGCCCGGCGTCCGGCACAAAAAAAAGGCAGCCCCAAAGGGACTGCCTTTCGCGATATGTTGGGGGACTTTAGTTGGAGTTCATCAACATTTCATCCGCCATGCCGCGCTCATTTGCGTCGACGACGCCGTCGCCGTTCAGGTCAAACACGTCTTCATTGGCGCGAATGATTTCGTCGTCTGTGATGTCACCATCGTCGTTCAGGTCGTTGGTCACGTCACGACGTGCAGCGTTCAGGTCAAAATCGATTTCCATCATCGCGTCAGGCGCTGCGGCCTCTCCCGCCATCATCATCATGCCGTTGTCATCCAAGGAAATGATGCTGCTGCCCATCAGGGCTTGTTCGGCCAGACCGCGCTCATTGGCGTCGATTGCGCCACTGCCGTCCAGATCGAACACTTCCATGTTGCCGTCGATGATTTCGTCGTTGTCAACTTCTGTATCGCCATCGGTGTCGAGGCTCAGATCGATGCGGGCGCTGTTCACGTCGAATTCATGGCCGGCCGCAAAAGCAGCAGGCGACGCAGCGATAAAAAGGGCTGTGGCGGCAGCGAGAGTTTTGGTCGTAAAAGTCATGGTAGTCTCCAGTTTTGGTGCCTCGAAAGTGACAGACAAAATGTCCGTTGAGGCTATGGACAGACAACACGGGCCTGCAAACTTAAGTTCCGCGTCCATTTTCGCAAAGGGCGAAATGACATGCTAAGCCCCCCAAAACAAAACGGAAATTTAATTTTTCACATGGTCGGTTCGGTCAGGATAGGCGCGGGCTTGCTTGTCATAGCCGCCCTTGCCGCCTGCACCGGCGGCACCATTGCGGCCTTTATGCCCGGTGAAACTGTCACCGTCCAAGGCGTGCCTTTTACCGTCTCAGACACAGGGCGCGGCGTGACCGTGCGCAACTTTGAAACCGGCTTACCGATCCTGCCCTTTTGCTGTCATATGCCGCCATCGCCGCCCAGCGCGTCACTGGCTGCCCCGTCACCACAATCACCAAGGACACCGGCGTGAACACCTATCGCGCTGCCCTTGATTGCCCCCCATCCTGAAGGAGCCACCCCCATGTCTGCACTCAAACTCAAAAAAGGCGCGTCATCGCATTCTGCGTACAACCTGCGCCCCAACTTCTCGGATCACGAAGAACGCCACACACTTGCGGTGCTTGTTGAAAACGAACCGGGCGTTCTGGCGCGGGTGATCGGCCTGTTCTCTGGTCGCGGCTACAACATCGAAAGCCTCACCGTGGCTGAGGTGGACCACACCGGCCACCTTAGCCGGATTACTGTTGTGACCACAGGCACGCCGCAGACGATCAATCAGATCACCGCCCAGCTGGGACGCATCATTTCTGTGCGCGACGTCCATGATCTGACCGCCGAAGGGCGTTCGGTGGAACGGGAACTGGCCCTGTTCAAGGTCGCGGGCAAAGGCGAAGACCGCGTTGAAGCCCTGCGTCTGGCCGACGTGTTCCGCGCCAATGTGGTCGACAGCACGCTGGACAGTTTCACCTTTGAGATCACCGGCACATCCGAGAAAATCGACGCCTTTGCCGACCTCATGCGTCCTATCGGTCTGCAAGAAATGGCCCGCACCGGCGTCGCAGCCCTGTCGCGCGGTGAAATCTGACGCCACGCATAAAAACCCCTCGGCCTTTGTAGGGCCAAGGGGCAGTGCTACCCGATACTTGGGGAACATCGGGCAACTTCGGGCCGACGGAGCGATCAGCCGTCCCGAAAGGGAGGGATCGTAGCCTTATTCTGCGACCGGCATCAGCCCCGCATCTTGGGCGGCCATCACTTCGGCGGCATCCAACAGGCCATCGCCGGTGGTGTCCATGGCGGTGAAATCCTCAGCCGTAAGGTCAGGCATCGCGACGCCCAACTCTGGAAAGCTGTAGAACCCGTCCCCGTTCACGTCGATCTCTGGGTCGATCTCTTGGGCGTAGGCGGTCAGGGCAATGAGGGTCAGACCCCCAGCGAGTGCGGCTGTCATCGTTTTCATATGTGATCTCCTTTGGGACATGGATCGTGATCGTTTGTGCAAGGGTGTCTGTCTTGCCCCACCGTGATAGACAGCCCCGAACCCGCCCCGCCACCAAGCGGCGGCGCAGGGCCGGTTTTCGGCGGCCCTTGGTCAAAACCGGCCCGCCCCATGGGCGGCGGCCCGCCTTTGCAACAGCCTCGGCGGCCAACTGGCAAAACCCGGCCCAGCCCAAGCCCCGTCATGGGCCGCTTGCCGCCCAAAGCCGCCCCGTTATGCCCCTTCTCCCCGCATCTTCCCCATGTCGCCTTGCGGCAATCCCATGTCGCCAAAACGCTGGACGCGCGCCCTATCCCCTTCTTAGAATTATCCCACCGCTTGCGCGAAAGGACACCCTATGGCCAAAGACCACGACACCGCCGCCCTTGAGGCCGTTCGCAAACCGGTTGAAGCGGCAAACGGCCTGCCCAACGCCCATTACACAGACCCGGAAGTCTTCCAGTCCGAGGCCCGCGCGACCCTTCATGCCACATGGGCAGGTCTGGCCGTAGGCGCCGATGTGCCTGAAGCAGGCGACGCCAAACCGCTGGACTTCACCGGCATCCCCCTGCTGCTCCTGCGCGACAAAGACGGCGACGTCCGCGTGTTCCAGAACATCTGCCGCCACCGCGGCATGATCCTCGTGGACGCCCCGCGCAAAATCGAAGGCGCGATCCGCTGCCCCTATCATTCCTGGTGCTACTCGACGAAAGGGGCCCTCGTCTCCACCCCCCATGTGGGCGGGGCCGGTCACAACACACATGATGCGATCGACAAAAACACCTTGGGCCTGATTGAGGTCCGCAGCCACGTCTGGCGCGATATCGTCTTTATCAACCTGTCCGGCGACGCCGCCCCGTTCGAGGAAGTCCACGCCAATCTGATCCACCGCTGGCGCGACCACGATCAGCCGCTCTATCACGGCGGAGCCGACAGCCGCTTTACCCTCGATGTGTCCTGCAACTGGAAACTCGCCGTCGAAAACTACTGCGAAAGCTATCATCTGCCTTGGGTCCACCCCGGCCTGAACAGTTATTCCCGTCTGGAAGACCACTACAACATCGAAAGCTACGGCCAGTATTCAGGCCAAGGCACATTGGTCTACCGACAACTTCAAGATGACGCCGGCCAGACCTTCCCTGACTTCGCGGATCTGTCCGATTTCTGGGAGGAAGGCGCGGAATATATCGCGCTTTATCCCAACGTCCTGTTGGGGGCGCAGCGCGACCACGCCTTTGCCATCGTTCTTGACCCCGTGGCCCACAACCGTACGGCAGAACATATCCACCTGTATTATGCAGACGCCAACACCGATGACGGCCTGCGGACCGCCAACGCCGCCCAATGGAAAACCGTCTTCGAAGAAGACATTTCCGTCGTCGAAGGCATGCAACGCGGCCGGTCCGCGCCCGGATTTGACGGGGGCCGCTTTTCGCCCGCCATGGACAGCCCCACCCATTGTTTCCACGATTGGGTGGCAGGGCGGCTTCAAGCTGCAGAATGACGGACCTAAACGCGCAGCTTCTGGCTGGCCACAACGCGGGCGACACATCCGCGCTTGTGGTGCTTTATACCGAAGCCGCAGATCAGGCCCCTGACATCGACACCGCCTGCTTCTTTCTGACCCACGCCTATATCTTCGCGCTGGAAACAGCCCACCCCGACACTGCGACCCTCCACGCGCGCCTCAAATGCCACGGTCGCGTCTGATCGCCCTCATCTTTGTCTCAAAAATATCCCGGGTGAGCGCGCAGCGCGAGGGCAGAGCCCTCCTTGCCGCGACGGAACCGCGCTTCCCCTTGTCGCGGTGGGTCACAGTGGTTAACGCTATCACCTCGCCCAAGAGCCAACGAAAGACACTGCCCCATGCCCCGCGATATCATCATCGACACCGACCCCGGCCAGGACGACGCCATCGCGATCCTGCTGGCTCTGGCCTCGCCTGAATTGAACGTGTTGGGTATCACAGCCGTGGCTGGCAATGTGCCGCTGCCCCTGACCCAGAAAAACGCGCGCATTGTGTGTGAATTGGCCGGCAAACCGGACACGCTGGTCTTTGCGGGCTGTGACGCGCCGATGACACGCAAGCTGGTCACCGCCGAACATGTCCACGGCAAAAGCGGCCTTGATGGCCCGCAACTGGCCGATCCCACGATGCCCCTGCAAGATCAGCACGCGGTGGACTGGATCATCGACACCTGCCGCGCGGCAGCCCCAGCCAGCATCACCTTGTGCCCCCTTGGCCCGCTGACCAACATCGCCACGGCCCTTACCCGCGCACCCGAAATCAAACACGCCATTGCTGAGATTGTCTTGATGGGCGGCGGTTATTTTGAAGGCGGCAACATCACCCCAACCGCCGAATTCAACATCTACGTGGACCCAGAGGCGGCCCATATCGTCTTTTCCGCCGGACTGCCGCTGACGGTCATGCCTTTGGACATGACCCACAAGGCGCTGACGACCAAACCCCGCATCGACGCCTTTCGCGCCATGGGCACCAAGGTGGGCGATATGACCGCCGCCTGGACCGACTTTTTTGAACGGTTCGATATGGAAAAATATGGCTCCGAAGGTGCGCCTTTGCATGATCCGACGGTCATCGCCTATCTGATCCAGCCTGAGCTGTTCACCGGCCGCCACATCAATGTGGAGATCGAAACCCAGTCTGACCTGACCTTGGGCATGACCGTGGCCGACTGGTGGCGCGTCACCGACCGCGCCCCCAATTGCACCTTCATCGGCGATCTGGACGCTGACGGTTTTTATAAATTGCTTGCAAGTCGTCTGGCCACCTACAGCTGACGGGGGCGTCCCCGCTCTGATTGATCTTGTCCCAGACACCTCCGCCGAAGGGCCGCTTCGGGCATCGACGCTTTTTTTCCCTGTGACAAGACCCGCGCAAATAAAAGGCCCTTCCCCGTCCGGAAAGGGCCTCTGGTGGCGTGCCTCACGTCACTCACGCGATCAGGTGCGGGGCGTTACATAGACCCGACGACAATCACCATGATGATGGAATACAACGCCACGCCGCCGCCGATCAGCCACAGATGCCAGTTCTTCAGGACCGATGCCTTGGCCATCTGCCCCGCCTGATACATCAGGTCCGGCCACGTGTAGCTGACGAAATCACCTTGTGTGAACACAACTTTAATGCGGCCCTCGTCGTCCACGACGGGCAAGCGGCGAAAGCGATCGTTGGACATGATGCGCAACCAGTCGAGAACATCATCGGTGTCTTTCGCCACCCGCGGGTTTGCTGTCATGATCTGGGACAACGGCGTCTTTGCCGCATCCATCTTCTCGTTGACCAATTTGCGCATCACGTCCCTCTCGGTCACGATGCCCTCGACCTTCTCGTCCGCGTCCACGACCACAACGGACCCGTATCCCTTGTCCGTCATCGCCTTGACGGCCTCCGCCACTGTGGCATCGGCCTGAAACGTCAACGGCCTCGGCTTGCTGTTGTATTCGGGACGGTCTTTCAACATCATTGCGCGTCGGTCTGAATCGGCCATGGATAGGGCCCTTTGAATTGCGGTCGGTCCACCGATATGCGGGTGGGCCAATCTGTCTCACTTTCGACCTAAGGCGGCAGCCTGCCACGTCCAGCCCCTGCTCTGGTCTTTCGAGGATCAGGCAGGCACAAGGGGGCATGAGCACCGCAATGCACCTTGCCACCCCTGATGACGCCCCACGGGTGTTGCCGCTGATCACAGCTTTTCACGCCGAATACGGGCTCGACACAACGGACGAGACGCGCGCCGCTGCCTTGGCCCCGCTTCTTGCAGGATCGCCCCTGGGGGCGGTCTGGCTCTTTGGCCCCGCCCGCGCGCCCACGGGCTATGTGATCATCATCTTTGGCTGGTCCATGGAATTGGGCGGCATGGATGCCTTTGTCGATGAACTTTATATCCGGCCCGCCGTGCGCAAACGTGGTCTGGCCTCCGAAGTGCTGCATACGGTTTCTGCCAGTCTGGCGGAGGTCGGCGTCAAGGCGCTGCATCTGGAAGTCGACCGGAGCGATGAGGCGACGATGCGGCTCTACACCCGCGCGCATTTCACGCTACGTGACCGATATTCCTTGATGACCCGCGTGCTTTGATACGCCCGCACAGCCCCTGAGCCGAGGTTCCAGATGCCCCTGTCCCTGCCCTTTGAGACCACGTACCTTGATCTGCCGGACCGTTTCTACACCCGTCAACCCGCCACACCGGTCAGCGACCCGCAGTTGATCGTCTTCAATCATGCGCTGGCCGCCGATCTGGGCCTTGATACAAGCGATATGACCGATGCTGAGGCCGCCGCGATCTTTTCCGGCAACGCGCTGCCAGACAGCGCCACGCCCTTCGCGCAAGTCTACGCGGGGCATCAATTCGGGGGCTTCTCGCCCCAATTGGGCGACGGGCGCGCGCTGCATCTGGGGGAACTCGACAGTCCGCTTGGCCGCATTGATATCCAACTCAAAGGGTCCGGTCCCACGCCCTATTCGCGCAGTGGTGACGGGCGTGCGTGGGTGGGCCCTGTCTTGCGCGAATATCTGATGAGCTGCGCCATGCAGGCCCTTGATATCCCGACAACAAAAGCTCTCGCCGCCGTGACGACCGGCGACCGCATCCTGCGCGAACAAGGCCCGCTGCCCGGCGCGATTGTGACCCGTGTCGCGGCCTCCCACATCCGTGTGGGCACGTTTCAGTTTTTCGCCGCACGCGGCGACGTAGAAGCCCTCGAAAAGCTGACCGACTACACGATCGCGCGCCACTATCCGGACGCGGGTGGCCCCTTGGGTCTGCTGGAACAGGTCATGGCCAAACAGGCGCGTCTTGTGGCGCTTTGGATGGCCCACGGGTTCATCCACGGTGTGATGAACACCGACAACGTCCAAATCGCCGGTGAGACAATCGACTACGGCCCCTGCGCCTTTATGGACACCTACCACCCCGATACGGTCTTCAGCTCCATCGACCATCAGGGCCGCTATGCCTATTCCAATCAGGCCCCCATAACCCATTGGAATTTGGCGCAATTTGCCACAGCCCTCATACCGGTTATGCCCGATCAGGATCGGGCGATCGAAGACTTCACAGCCGTCATCAATCGCTTTCCGGCGCTGTTCCAATCAGAATGGACCCGCGCCTTTGCCCCCAAATTGGGCCTGCCCGCGACGGATGAGGCGGCGGTGCTTGCCCAAGATCTGCTGGACCACATGGCGACGGCGAAGGCCGATTTCACCAACACCTTTGCGGATGTGCACAAGACGGAAACGACCTTCCCCGACTGGCACAAGAAATGGCGCGCAGCGGCCCCAGACGACGCGCTTTGGCTACGCCACAACCCCCAGGTCATCCCCCGCACCCACAAAATCGAAGAGGCCATTCAGGCTGCCACCACCGGCGACTACACGCCCTTCCACGCGATGCTGGCCGCCGTGACTGACCCGTTCACCAAAAACGACGCCTATATGCAGCCCCCGGAGCCACAGGAAAAAGTCTTGCACACCTTCTGCGGCACCTAAAACGCATCGCGCCGTCGCCCCAAAATTCCGGAAGTTTGGGGTCCGCCACGAAAAAGGCCGGACGCAACGCCCGGCCTTTTCAATACCTTATCGGGCGAAGCTCACTCGATCACAGTGACTTCAACCATGCGGTCCGCGTCACCCACGACGGCGCCATTTGGCCCCGTGCCCAGCTTGATCGCGTCGACCACATCCATGCCCTCCGTGACTTCACCGATGATCGTATACTGACCATCCAGAAACGGCCCGTCCTGGAACATGATAAAGAACTGGCTATTGGCGGAATTGGGGTTCTGCGACCGCGCCATGCCGACTTTGCCACGGGTGAAAGGCATCTCGGTGGTGGCCTCGAGCGGGATGTTGCCCAGATCGGACCCGCCGGTGCCTGCACGGCGCATATCAAACGCCGCATCGGTGCTGTCACCAAAGGCCACATCGCCCGTTTGCGCCATGAAGCCGTCGATCACGCGGTGAAACACCACGCCATCATAGGCCCCGTCTGCCGCCAAAGCGGTGATCTGTGCCGCATGAAGCGGCGCCACATCTTCGAACAGATCGATGGAGATCACGCCCTCGGCCTCACCGGCGACGGTGATTTCGATCCCGCCTGCCTGTGCCATTCCTGCACAGAGCGTGGCAGCAACAACCGCGCGCTTAAACATCTGCGGCCACCTTCATGGAAATCATCCGGTCGGGGTTCATCGGCGGCTCACCACGGGTGATCGCGTCCACGTGCTCCATGCCGGAGGTGACTTGGCCGTAGACCGTGTACTGGCCGTTCAGGAAGTCATTGTCTTTGAAGTTGATGAAGAACTGGCTGTTGGCCGAGTTCGGGTTGGCCGACCGGGCTGCGCCAATGGACCCGCGCGCATGGGGGATGCGGGAGAATTCTGCAGGCAAATCAGGCATGTCGGACCCGCCGGTGCCTGCGCGACCGATGTTAAAATCCTTTTCCATGTTGCCATTGGCCACATCGCCGGTTTGCGCCATGAAGCCATCGATCACACGGTGGAACGCCACATTGTCATAGGCACCGGCGCGCACCAGTTCTTTCATGCGCTCCACATGGGCCGGGGCCACGTCGGGCAGCAGTTCAATCGTCACTGTCCCGTCTTTGAGTTCCATCAGGATTGTGTTTTCGGGGTCTTTGATCTCGGCCATGCCGGTCTCCTTTTTATCTGCGTTGGCGCGAACCTATGCGCGCGGCACGGGGATTCCAACCCGGCAATCTGCCATCCGGTTGACGCCCCGCACCCGATTGGCGATGAACGCGCCACAACATAGGAGAGACCCATGGGCTGGAACACACTCGACGATATGGATTTGGACGGCAAAATCGTGCTGACCCGCGTGGACATCAACGTGCCTGTGGAGGACGGAAAAGTCACCGATGCCACCCGTATCGAACGGATCAAACCGACGATCACCGACATCCTGGCCAAGGGGGGCAAGCCTGTGATGCTCGCGCATTTTGGCCGCCCCAAGGGTGAATACGTGCCCGAGATGTCGTTGCGTGTGACCGTGCCCACGTTGGAGGCCACGCTGGGCCGCCCCGTCACCTTCATCGAACGCCCCGACCGCGCCACGATTGACGCCGCCCCGGCGGACGCTGTGATCCTCATCGAAAACACGCGTTTTTCGGCTATGGAAGAGGCGAATGATCCCAAAATGGCGCAGTTTCTGGCGTCTTTGGGCGATGTGTTCTGCAACGATGCCTTCTCAGCCGCGCACCGCGCCCATGCCTCGACCACCGGCGTGGCCGAATTGCTGCCCAATTGCGCAGGCCGCCTGATGGCCGAAGGATTGCAGGCCTTGGAAAAGGCGCTTGGCAGCCCCGAACGGCCTGTGGTGGCTGTGGTGGGGGGGGCGAAAGTCTCCACCAAGCTGGATCTTCTCGGCAACCTGATCGACAAGGTCGATGTGATCGTCATCGGCGGGGGGATGGCCAACACGTTTTTGGCGGCCCAAGGCCTTGATGTGGGTAAATCGCTGTGTGAACACGATCTCGCCGACACCGCCCGCGACATCGCGGACAAAGCCGCCAAAGCAGGGTGTGAGCTGTTGTTGCCCCGTGATGTCGTTGTCTCAGCCGAGTTTAAGGCCGGTGCCGCCGCACAGACGGTTATGGCCGAAGATGTCCCCGCCGACATGATGATCCTTGATGCAGGGCCCGACAGCGTGGCGCACATCGTGCAGGTCTTTGCCCGTGCCAAAACCGTAATCTGGAACGGCCCACTGGGCGCGTTTGAGATTGAGCCCTTCCACAAAGCCACCTACGCCGCAGCCCAAGACGCGGCAGCCAAAACCAAAGCCGGTGACCTGATCACCGTGGCCGGTGGCGGCGACACGGTGGCCGCGCTGAACCAAGCGGGTGTGGCCGACGATTTCACCTATATTTCCTCCGCCGGTGGCGCGTTTCTGGAATGGATGGAGGGCAAGACGCTACCCGGCGTCGCGGCTTTGGGTGGTTAACACGGCAGCCCATCGCTGAATTGTTAGCGTTAAACCAATGCGTTAGCGCAAACGGTTAGCGTAACCAGAATTGCGGCAGCCCCATCGGGTTCCTAAGACCAATGTCAGATCACCCCATGTCGGGGCGGCAGGACAAAGGATTTGGACCATGTTGGATATGACGGCAACGCAAACGGCGATGGGCGATAAAATCCGGACGGGACGCGGATTTATCGCGGCCCTCGACCAATCCGGCGGCTCCACCCCCAAGGCGCTGGCGCTTTATGGTGTGCCTGAGGATGCCTACAGCGGTGAAGGCGAAATGTTCGACCTGATCCACGATATGCGCGCCCGTATCATCAACGCCCCCACCTTCACCGGTGACAAAGTGATCGGGGCCATCTTGTTTGAAATGACCATGGACCGGCAGGTGAACGGCAAACCCACCGCCACCACCCTGTGGGACGATTTTGGCGTTGTTCCCTTCCTCAAGATCGACAAGGGCCTTGAGGCTGCGTCCAACGGCGTGAAACTGATGAAACCCATGCCGCATTTGTCTGACCTTCTGCCCCGCGCGCGCAATGGCGGCATCTTCGGCACCAAAATGCGCGCCGTGATTGATGAAGCCAACCAGACGGGCATCGACGCCATCGTGGACCAGCAATTCCAGATCGGGGCCGAGGTGTTGTCCCAAGGTCTTGTGCCGATCCTTGAGCCCGAGATCACGATCACCATGGCCGACAAGGCCCGTGCAGAGGACATGTTGATGTCTTCGATCCTAAAACATCTGGACGCGCAGGACGATGAGGTGATGTTGAAGCTGACCTTGCCCGAAACACCCGGCCAATATCAGCCGCTGGTGGATCACCCCAAGGTCATGAAGGTCGTGGCCCTTTCCGGTGGATATGACCGCACTGAAGCCAACGCACGACTTGCCAAGAACACAGGCATTGTCGCCAGTTTCAGCCGCGCCCTGACAGAAGGTCTGTCCGCCACGCAATCGGATGCTGAATTCAACACGACCATTGCGGCCACCATCGACAGCATTCACGCAGCCTCGGTGACGTAGCGCAAATCCTCGTATGAGGATTTGGCCCTAACAGACTTTCCAAGAAAGTCTGTGGCCGACCGACCGATTTTCATGCGGGTCGCACAAAGGGGATTCCCTTGGCGAATCAAATATGCGACTCTGTTTCAAAGCGGTGCGTCAGACACCGCATGTGAGGCAGACCGCATGAGATCCAAACGCGCCCCCATGGGGGTCCTACTCTATTTCGCAGGCACGTTGATGCTGGCCGTCTATTTCACCTTTGCTGCGGTGCAGGGGGATTATGGCGTGTTCAAACGTGCAGAGATTGATGCAGAAGGACGTACTTTGGCGCAAGAGCTGGCCCTTTTGCAGGCGGAAGTGGCGCGGATGGAAAACCTCACCCGGCGGCTGTCAGACACCTACCTTGATCTGGATCTGTTGGACGAACAGGCCCGCGATGTGCTGGGCATGGTCCGCGCGGATGAGATTGTTATCCGCTAAGAACGGGATGAAATGTCACCGCGCCTGAGGGCGCATCGGTGAAGGGCAGAACCTGCAAGGCATCCGCCCCCTTGCCGTCATAAGTGACCCCTGCCACCTTTTCGAACCCGAAGCGGCTGTAGTATTTGGGATCGCCCAGCAACACCGCTCCGTCACGGCCATAGGCCTGTGCCACGCCCAAGGCATGCCCCATCAAATCCGCGCCAATGCCTTTGCCCTGATGTTCCGGTACCACCGCAAGTGGCCCTACACACAGGTATTTCAACCCGCCCACCTTGGCCGGTGACAAGGCCACCTGCCCGATGATTTTGCCGCCAGCCTCTGCCACCAAAGACAACACCAGCGCGCCATCGTCACGCAGACGGTCCACGATCAGCTTGTCGTCGGGATCGGCAAAGGATTTGCCCTCAAACGCGCGGGCCACCACATCGCGGATCGCCGCTGAGTCGCTCTCTTTTTCCTGTCGGATTTTGTATTTCATACCTCATCCTCCCCCGCCTATGCACCAGACGCAAGGCGGGTTTTCGATGGGTAAATGCCCTTGCGTCACATTGCCGGTCGATTTTCTGGAACAAACCATTTAGAAGATAGTTTAACGCTAAACTATATTTTTTCGCGCGTTAAGAAACACACTGGGAGGACCCATGGCCGCCAAGAAAAGCTCAAAGAAATCAAACGTCTCCGCTGAGGAGCTGTTGGGTTACTACAAAGACATGCTGCTGATCCGTCGATTCGAGGAAAAGGCCGGACAGCTGTACGGGATGGGTCTTATCGGCGGTTTTTGCCACCTTTACATCGGACAAGAGGCCGTTGTTGTCGGTCTTGAGGCAGCCGCCAAAGAGGGCGACAAACGCATCACCTCCTACCGCGATCACGGCCATATGTTGGCCTGTGGCATGGACCCCAACGGTGTGATGGCCGAGCTGACGGGCCGCGAAGGCGGATATTCCAAGGGCAAAGGCGGGTCGATGCATATGTTCTCGAAAGAGAAGCATTTTTACGGCGGTCACGGCATTGTCGCAGCCCAAGTGCCCTTGGGCGCGGGTCTGGCGTTTTCGGACAAATACAAAGGTAACGACAACGTCACTTTCACCTATTTCGGGGACGGTGCCGCCAACCAAGGTCAGGTTTATGAAACCTACAACATGGCCGAACTTTGGGACCTGCCAGTGATTTTTGTCATTGAAAACAACCAATACGCCATGGGCACCTCCGTTCAGCGGTCCACCAAATCGCCATCCTTGTGGGAACGCGGTGCGGCTTACGGGATCGAGGGCGAGGCCGTGGACGGTATGGACGTCATGGCCGTCAAAGAGGCCGGTGATCGTGCCGTGGCCTACTGCCGCGCGGGCAAAGGTCCTTATATTCTCGAAGTAAAAACATACCGCTATCGGGGCCACTCCATGTCGGACCCAGCGAAATATCGGACCCGCGAAGAGGTCCAGAAAATGCGTGACGAACGCGACCCTATCGAACAGGTTCGCGATCTGTTGCTGACGGGCAAACACGCCACCGAGGACGACCTGAAGGCCATCGACAAGGACATCAAAGTTCGCGTCAACGAGAGCGCCGAATTCGCCAAGGAAAGCCCAGAACCTGACCTGTCCGAACTGTGGACAGACATTTACGCCACCGAAATCCCGCAGGAGACAGCATAATGGCAACCGAACTTTTGATGCCCGCCCTCTCCCCCACGATGGAAGAAGGCACGCTGGCCAAATGGCTTGTGAAAGAAGGCGATGAGGTCAAATCCGGCGATATCATTGCCGAGATCGAGACCGACAAAGCCACCATGGAATTTGAGGCCGTCGACGAAGGCATCGTCGGCAAGATCCTGATCGAAGAAGGCACCGAAGGCGTGAAGGTCAACACCCCCATCGCCATCATCGGCGACGAGGGCGAGGACATGTCCGCCGCCCCTGCCGCAGCCTCCGCCCCCGTACCCGAAGACAAGGCGCAATCCTCCGAGGATCAGCCTGCCGCCGGTATGGATCATCCCGCCCCCGCACAGGTTGACCGGTCCCCCGACTGGCCCGAGGGCACGGAAATGAAGACCATGACCGTCCGTGAGGCCCTGAACGAGGCGATGGCCGAGGAAATGGAGCGCGACGAGAACGTCTTTTTGATGGGCGAAGAGGTCGCGGAATACCAAGGCGCCTATAAAATCTCTCAAGGGTTGTTGGACAAATTCGGCGATAAACGCGTCATCGACACGCCCATCACCGAACACGGGTTCACCGGCATCGCCGTCGGCGCTGCATTCGGTGGACTGAAGCCAATCGTGGAATTCATGACGTTTAACTTCGCCATGCAGGCCATCGACCAGATCATCAACTCGGCGGCCAAGACGCTTTATATGTCTGGCGGCCAGATGGGGGCACCGATGGTGTTCCGTGGCCCCAATGGTGCCGCCGCCCGCGTAGGCGCCCAGCACTCTCAGGATTACGCCGCGTGGTATGCGTCTGTGCCGGGTCTGAAGGTGGTCATGCCCTACTCCGCCGCAGACGCGAAGGGCCTGATGAAGACCGCCATCCGCGACCCCAACCCTGTTATTTTCCTGGAAAATGAAATCCTCTACGGGCGCTCCTTTGAGGTTCCGGTGATGGATGATTTCACCATTCCGTTCGGGAAGGCCAAAATCGCCCGCGCGGGCAGCGATGTCACTATCGTGTCCTTCGGCATCGGCATGACCTACGCGCTTGAAGCGGCTGAAAAGCTGGCCGAAGACGGGGTCGAGGCGGAGGTCATCGACCTGCGTACCCTGCGCCCCATCGATTATGAAACGGTGCTGACCTCGGTTCAGAAAACCAACCGGTGTATCACAGTCGAAGAAGGCTGGCCCGTGGGCTCCATGGGCAACCACATTGGTGCGACCATCATGCAAGAGGCGTTTGATTACCTCGACGCACCGGTGATCAATTGCACCGGTAAGGACGTGCCTATGCCCTATGCGGCCAATCTTGAAAAACACGCGCTCATCACCACTGCTGAGGTGATTGAGGCCGTGAACAAAGTCACCTACCGGTAAGGAGAGACACCCATGGCAACAGAAATTCTCATGCCCGCGCTCTCCCCCACGATGGAGGAAGGCACGCTGGCCAAATGGCTTGTGAAAGAGGGCGACACCGTGCAATCGGGCGACCTTTTGGCTGAAATTGAAACCGACAAAGCGACCATGGAATTTGAAGCCGTGGACGAAGGTGTGATCGGCAAAATTCTCGTCGCAGAAGGCACCGAAGGCGTGAAGGTCAACAGCCCCATCGCGATCATCGGCGAAGAGGGGGAGGACATGTCCGCCCCTGCCACCACCGCCCCGAAAGAGGCCCCCGCCTCGTCCAATGTGGCCCCTGCGGAGGCATCCGACGCCACAGCTCCGGCCAAAGGGTATGGCAAAGGCGACGCGCCGCAAAAGACCGCGCCTGCATCCGACGGCAGCCGCCTGTTCGCCACGCCGCTGGCGCGCCGCATCGCCAAGGACAAGGGCTTGGACCTGAGCCAGATCAAAGGCTCCGGCCCGCACGGGCGGATCATCAAGGCCGACGTCGAAAACGCCAAACCGCAAGAGGCATCGGCACCTGCCGCCAGTGCCACAGCCCCCGCCAGCGCACCTGCTGCCGCTGGTACCGGCCCGTCCACCGATCAGGTCATCAAGATGTATGAGGGTCGCGACTTCGAAGAGGTCAAACTCGACGGTATGCGCAAAACCATCGCGTCCCGTCTGGTTGAGGCCAAACAAACCGTGCCGCATTTCTATCTGCGTCGTGACATCGAGTTGGACGCCTTGCTGAAATTCCGCAGCCAGATCAACAAGACACTGGAACCCCGTGGCATCAAGCTCAGCGTCAATGACTTCATCATCAAGGCCTGCGCGCTGGCGCTGCAACAGGTGCCTGACGCCAATGCCGTCTGGGCCGGTGACCGTGTGTTGTCGATGAAAGCCTCCGACGTGGCCGTGGCTGTGGCGATCGAGGGCGGACTATTTACGCCGGTTCTGCAAGACGCCGATACCAAATCGCTGTCGGCACTGAGCACCCAGATGAAAGACCTCGCCTCCCGTGCGCGGGATCGCAAACTGGCGCCCCATGAATACCAAGGCGGCAGCTTCGCGATTTCCAACCTCGGCATGTTCGGCATCGACAATTTTGATGCCATCATCAATCCACCCCACGCCGCGATCTTGGCCGTGGGCGCGGGGGCCAAGAAACCCGTCGTGGGCGAAGACGGCGAAATCAAAGTCGCCACCGTCATGTCCACAACGCTCAGCGTCGATCACCGCGTCATCGACGGGGCACTTGGTGCCGATCTGCTCAACGCAATCAAAGCCAATCTCGAAGACCCCATGGGCATGCTGGCCTAGATGTTACTGTAGCCAACAGAACCGAAAAGGGGCCGCCGGTATCGCACCGTGCGGCCCCTTTTCATGTGGCGCACAACATATCCGCGCGCCTGTTGTCTTTGTCTCATAAATATCCCGGGGGTCTGGGGGCTGGCCCCCAGTGGGTCGGATTGGCAAAGCCAATTCGATCACAACCCTACCCGTGCGTGCGCAGCAACTGGTCCATGGTCCGCGATGGCTGGGCACAGCCCGCCTCACCAACCACCTTCGCAGGAACACCGGCCACCGTTTTCATCGGTTCCACCGCTTCCAACACCACCGACCCTGCGGCGATCCGGCTGCAATGGCCGATCGTGATGTTGCCCAGCACTTTGGCACCCGCCCCGATCAAAACGCCATCCCCGATTTTGGGGTGCCGGTCCTCTTCTTCTTTGCCGGTTCCGCCCAAGGTCACGGAATGCAGCATTGACACATTGTCGCCCACCACAGCCGTCTCTCCGATCACGATGGAGTGGGCATGATCAATCATCAAACCCTTGCCGATGGTCGCACCGGGGTGAATATCGACACCGAAAATCTCTGACACGCGCATCTGCACATAATACGCCAGATCGCGGCGCCCCTGACGGAACAACCACGCGCCCAAACGGTGCGCCTGCACCGCCTGAAAGCCCTTGAAGAACAACAGCGGCTGCAAAAACCGCAGGCATGCAGGGTCACGGTCAAAAATCGCGACAATATCCGCCCGCGCCGCATCCGCCAGTGACGGCTCTGACGCATAGGCATGGTCAGCAATTTCACGCAGCATCTGGTCGGACATCTCGGACGACGCCAGCTTCATGGAAATCCGGTATGCCAATGCATTTTCCAACGACGCATGGTGCAAAACGGAGGTGTGCACAAAGCCGCCAATCAGCGGCTCATCCCGGATCGCCGTCTCTGCCTCATCACAGATACGTTGCCAAACAGGATCAACTTTCGCGATTTTTGTCTGGGTCTGGGCCATGGTGCACCTCACTTTCTGCTTCGTCCTACTCCACATAATGCAGAATTTCCAAGAACAAAGCTGTGAAATGCAACCTCACAAAGGATGATGTGTCCGCCTGCGCCACGCGGCCAAGGCCACCAGAACGCACGACATCGCCGCACAATAGGCTGGCCCCGCATGGTCTGACGTCGCCACAGCGCCCAAAGACGCCTGCGCATAAAGGGACCCTGTGCCGCCGCCGGGATGCGCGCGCCCCATGCGTTTGCGCCACCGATCAGACACATCCGCCTGCGCGATCAAACGTTCGGCAAATACCGGCTGATCGGCAGGTGGCACCATCATCACAGCCCGTGCCGCCATATCCAAATCCGCCAGTCCGACGGCCCGCATCACGCAGCCACATCAATGCCCGCATAGGGTCCCGGCCCATATATGTCTGAGATTTGGGCGACTTCGATGCGAATATCACCGCCCCCGTCCAGCAGCCGAAGGATATCCGAATACCTCCAGCTTGGTTCAGACACCGTGGCCCGCCGCACAACGTTTCCATTTCGCGTCACAACAACCGCGTATTTCTCGAAGGCTTCGGACAAGGGCGTTTCTTCCCCATCCCAGCTGTCGCCATCCTTGCGTGTGCGCCGCACCCAAGACACCTCGAGAGCACCGCTGGTCGACGTTGTGCGCAGATGGGCCACGCGGTAGGGGCGCAAACCGGCCCCCTCAACAGTGTCCACACGGTACTGATAACTGGGATCAGACATCGGACGCGTACCAGGGCCAAAGCGAATATGTTGTTCCACACCGCGGGCGCCCAACGTCAGTTGTTCAGGCGTCCCGTTGAGAAGCACAAAGACTGACCCCTCGGGCCATTCGTCCGGCGCAATCCCGTCGGTGCCCGCTTGGCCGCGCAACCGCAATGACAGCTCATAGGTGTTCGGCGCAATAAGGTCGGCACCGGCGAACTGAAAGACCTCCCAGTTGCCAAGCGTGCCATCGCCAATGGCCGCCGTGTTTGCCCCGCTCAGCAATTGCTCAATCGACACCGAAGACAAATCCCCGCGGATCAATTCAACCTGCAAGCTGGGCCCGCGGTCAATCACACCTGGGCAGGCCCGCGTCATCACCGTTTTCGTCAACCCCATCACGGACGCAGCAGGCAGCAAACGGTTCAACTGATAATCCGCATCCTGCGGTGCGGAATAGACCGCAACACTGCCCGGCCACGGCACACCTGCCGCTGCCGCATAAGGGGCCACAGGGTCTTCATCCCCGCGCAAAAGGGGCAAGTCCATCAACACCATTTCCACCGGCACAGGCGCCACGAAATCGCGCAGATTGAACGTCTTTTCTGTCACGTCCTGCGGCTCATAGATCGCAGGCTCAATCCGGACCGCCTCAAGGGCCTGCCGGTCCGTCTGTTCAGCATGGTCGATCCGGAACAGACCGTCGCCATGCGCGTCCGGCAACCGGACCACATCGCCTGCGCCCACGTTCATCAAGGATGGCGGCAAGGTGAACCGCGCCGTATCCCGCGCCACGCGGGCTTCTGACAACCATCGCTCTGCGATGCGCTGCCCCTCGGCGCTCGTAAGAACCAGCGGCAATTCCGACGCCGATGTCGTCAGGCCCCGATCGTCTGCAAAAATGGCTTCCGTGGTGCGGACCTCATAATCGGCGTCCGCCTCGACAAAGCCCAAACGCACGCGGCCCGCGACCTCAGCCTCCTGCGCGCGGGTCAACTCAATCGCGCCCTCCGCGTCGGCCTCATAGACCAGCTGTGACCGGTCCAGATCAGCGTCCAACCGCGCCCCGCGCGTGCGGAACACTAAAACGCCGTCCCGTTCAATCGCATCAAACCCGTAGGCCACCATCAAGGGCTGCAAAGCAGACCGTGCCGTGGTCACATCATCAACGCCGTAGCCACGCACCACACCATGCAGCGCGGACACATCGTAGGACGTGATCCCTGCCCCTTCGCAAACCTCGGCCACGACAGACGGCAAAGACCGTGACGCCGCCCGCCCGTTGATCCAATGCCCCCGCGAATAATTCACATTATCCGACCACAGGCCCCCATTGCCCGGAAAAGCAGGGAACGGCCGCGCATCCCACGCCCAGACATGGATACGGTCCGGATCGACCATGCGCACGCCAGTGACGTCGGACACAGGGTTCAGGTCCTCATCCGCATAGTGCTGGTAGATCGCCCGCAGGTATTGCATTTGGATATAATCATCCCGAATGCCATTGGACGCGCGGGGCAGCCCGCTTTCAGAGGATTTCAAATCCACAAAGCGGTTCGGCTCATTGGTGGCTTTGTCTACCGCCGCACAGCCGATTTCGGTAAACCAAATGGGCTTGGACCCAGGCTCCCACGCGGTGGGCAAGGCCGCACGCACGCCGTCCACACGGTCGTGATGCGCCCGCAACCACCAATTGCGCAGGTCTTTGTAGCGACAGATCCATGGCTCACCCTCCCCGTCCGTGATGGGCGTGCGGATTTGCGCCTCAACCGCTTCGGCGGAATGATAATACCAATCATAGCCTTCGCCGCCTTCCACGTTGGCAGACAGATAATCAAGGTTGTAGATCGACCCATATCCCGCATCGAGGTGATCTTCCCCATCGCGCCAATCGGACAACGGCATGTAATTGTCGATGCCAATAAAATCGATCGCATCATCCGCCCACAACGGGTCGAGGTGGAAAATCTTGTCCGCTGTCCCCGCGGGCTGATAGCCGTGATATTCGGACCAATCCGCAGCATAGCCGATCTTAACGTCCGGCCCCAAAATCTGCCGGACATCGCCCGCCAGCGTCACCATAGCCTCCACCGCAGGAAAACCATTGGCGCCGCGAATTTGGGTCAGCGACCGCATCTCGGACCCGATGCAGAACGCATCTACTGATCCCGCAATCGCACACAGATGGGCGTAGTGCAGGATGAACCGGCGATAAGACCACTCGTTCGGGCCAGAATATATCACGTCTTCGCCGTTGATCGTGAAATCGCCCGGCTGGGCCGCGCCAAAGAACGCCGCGACCTCTGCATCGGCTGTCGCAGTACGGTCCGGCGTGCCAGCCTGACCGGGGGCCAATGACGTGGTGATCCGCCCGCGCCACGGCAAACGCGGCTGGGTCCCCGCACCGGACCATGGATCAGGCAGCGCGTTGCCCTCCAACTGCTCCATCAAAATAAACGGATAAAACACTGCTTTTTGGCCACGATCCGTCAAATCACGCAAGGCTTCTATCACTGACGCATCCGCAGGGGTTCCGCCGTAAACGGGTCTTCCTGCCTCAGTCGGGACAACCTCGGCGGCCGCACGGGATGTGCCCGTCACCCGCCATGCCATTTCATCCCCATCCGCGTCGACCTGTTCGACCTTGGGCTTGATCTGGCAATCCCCGCAGCGCAAATCATCGCCAAACCACGACACAACCATCGTCACAGACCCGCAATTGGGCAATACTTCTTCCAGCGCCTCAACCGAGGTCAGGTAATCCGTCTTACCTGACGGGGTGTTCACATTGGTCGACCGGCGTTGACCAAAGCCGGAGGACACCGTCACAGGTGTCGTCGCCAAGGCATATTCCCCCGTCCCCGGCACCAAAGCCACCCCTGTGACCAAGGACGCCATATCCGAATGCACGGCATCATCACCCTGCCCCGGTCGCATCACCTCGAATGAGAACTGCGGCACGCGGTTGCCAAATTGCCCCAGATCCAAATCTTCAAGTACCACATAGGCCGTTCCACGATAGGCTGGCACTTGGCCTGCCCCCTCAACCGCTTCCATCTTTGGGTCAGGCATCTGATCCAAGGACCCGCTGTAGACACGCATGTTCAAATCATCGCGCGCGATCTCGGCCCCGTCGGCCCAGACCCGTCCAACACGGGAAATCTCACCCTCGCCCAGCGCAATCGCCAATGACACTGTATAGCTGTAGGTGGTCGTCTTGGGCTGCTTCGGCCCACCTTTGCCGCCGCCTGTAGTCACAGAGGCTTCTTCAAACTGCGTGGCCCAGATCACCTGCCCCGCAACCCGCATCCGCCCATACAGCCGCGCCATGCCGGCCCCTTCGCTGGCGCCTGTCAGACGGAACCGGTCCACACGACCGGTCTCAACAGCCTCACTGCCGGCGCCCATCAACCGCTGGTCAATGGCACGGCCCAATGTGGCACCCGCCGCACGGCCAATGGTTGCCATGCCAATGCCCATGACAGTTCCGCCAACGGACCCGCCCAGTGCCATTCCCGCTGCAGATAATACAATCGTCGCCATGATGTTCAGACCTTTTGTTGTTGGGGCACAGGCACGGAAAACCGTGCCACAACCCGCCGCTGCCAAGGGGCCGTCAGGGCGTTTTCAACCACCCCATGTCCCTGATACGCATGAATAAATGTGGGCCGTAGCCCGGTCTCGGCCTGAAGGCCCACGTGCTTGGCCACAGCCCCGCTTTGCATCCGAAAAAGTAACACATCACCGGGCGCTGCATCGGCCTTGTCCTTGCGGTCAAGCAATGCGGCCATGCCGCGCCACAACCGCTCATCCCCTTGGGGTTCCGACCAATCAGCCGTATAAGGCGGCACCGCAATCAGCGCGTCATCGGTGACCGCAGACCACACCCCCCGCAACAGCCCCAGGCAATCACAGCCCGCCCCCTTGCGGGCTGCTTGATGCACGTAAGGCGTCCCGATCCAGCGTCGGGCCTCGGTGACAACAGCACTCATCTTACACATCTCGGCGCAGGCTGCCGCCTGAGGATTGCCCGCTGCGCACTGGCGTGCTGACCAGCCAATCATCCCCCGGAATGTCAGGGAAACCCTGATAGTTCAGCGCATTGCTGAACTTGGACCGACAGGTGTCAAACCGCTTGTCACAGCCTGCTTCGATGCGGACCAAGTCACCTGACGCAATGTCTGTCCGAAACGCCTCCCAGACCTCGATCTGACGTTGGGCGCCCACAAAGCGGTCACGTTTGACCATCCCGACCAGCCCTTG
This sequence comes from Pseudooctadecabacter sp., assembly GCF_965657175.1. Classification (GTDB taxonomy): domain Bacteria; phylum Pseudomonadota; class Alphaproteobacteria; order Rhodobacterales; family Rhodobacteraceae; genus Octadecabacter. The sequence goes on from NZ_CBFHNH010000005.1 coordinate 59,664, forward strand.
GGCCGCGCCGGTCATCATCCGCAGACGTCCGCGTTCAAACCACGCAGGCTCAAACGTCGCCATGTCGTCAAAAAGGAACCGCCGCCCCTCTTCAATGGCCTCCACCGCGACTTCGGCAAAGAACCCGTGGGCGTTCAAATCAAAACGGCACCGCCCGTCCCCCAAGATCGCCGCACAGGGCGTCTGATACACCCGCCCCTGAGGCTGGTTCAGCATCTCGGTCAGGCCACGCAATTCTGCATGAAACGCGCCACCCGCGCGGCGCAATTCCCCGATGGATCCCGCAAACCGCAGGCTGCGCATCTCAACATCGGCCCAGTTGACCAGCCAGGCCTTGACTTCGGCCCCATCGAAGCGCCCGGCCTCAATATCAGCCTCCGTAATGGCCACGTCGCTCAGCGCACCCATCGCCTCGGAATTGTCGACAGACAATCCCGTAGCCGACACGATCGCCCGCGCCGTCATCCCACTGTCCGCCTTGAACGTGATCCCTTCGAAGGTCAGCGGCCCGTCATGGTCCGTATATCCAAAAACAGTCCCGTCACGCCGGATCACCGCCCAACAGCGGGCAAGCGTCGTCACACCTCTGTCCAAATGCCCCTGAAACGCGGTCATACCCGCACCTCGACCACCGGAATATCGGGGACTTCACCGGCCTGAAACGTCGCCATTGAGGTCACAATCGCATCCGTGTCAAACCGCACGGGCACGTCAAATTCATAACCCGCCGTGACTTCACCCTGCAAATCCGGCGGGTGATTGAACGTGACGATGCCGGTCAGATGATCGACCTCAAAATCGACCCCTTCCACCAGTGCTTCGCCACCCACGGCGACCAGGACACTGCCCAAGACAGGCTTGGTCACAGGCCGTGCGTAGTTCGCCGTGCCAGAGGCATAGTTCTTCACCAGCTGGAATGCGGTCTGCACCTCATCCCCCATCCCGATGACCTGATCCTCACCGGTGATCTGCGCCTTGGGTGCAGCGGATCGGAAATCCGCCCAGTCTTTCCAGCGAAACCCGAACATCTGCCCCTGCCGCGCCTCAAAGAACGCAACAACGGCTTCGACATCATCCAGCGACCGCAGGCCCATGCCCGCATCATACCGACGGCGCGAATGCTGCCACGGCGTGTTGCGCTCCTCGAACCCGTTGGACAGTGTCACGATCTCGGTGCGCCGCTCGGGTCCACCAAGGGCTCCAAAACTCAGGTTCGTAGGGAACCGTACCTCATGAAAACTCATCTGCTTGCTCCCTTACCGATTGCGCTGGCCACGGCTCAAAGCGCGGCTCATGGAGGCCGCGATTTGGCTTTGCGACCGCTGAAACCCGGCCACATCCGGGGTCGAGATATTCATAGTGATGTGCACCGATTGCCCGCCCTGCGCTTTCACGCCAAGGCTGCCATCGGCCCCACGGGTCAGCGGCATAATCGCCTCCGGCCCCGCCTCACCCATCAGGCCGGTGCCGCCCCGCATCGGGAAGGTCGTGGCCCCGTTGACCACCCCGCCCTTGGCAAAAGCCCGTTGTTGTCCACCCGAAAACGCGCCACCCTTTTCAAAAGGCATCAACGCACCGACCAGCGCATTCACACCACCGGCCAGAATACCGCCGAAATGATCCGTCACAGGCTTCATCGCGTTGTTGTAGACCGTGCGGGACATGGCCTCTCCCAAGGTCGAAAACGCGTCCGACAGCGAATTGCCGTCAAAGACCAGCCCGTCAAAGGCCTTGCGCAAACCGCCCGAGAACCCGCGTTCCAGATTGCCCAGATCGCGCGTGGTGTCGCCCAAAGTGCCCTGCATACGGCGCAACTGGCCGTCAAAGGCATCCGTCATCGCCGTCACCGACCCCAGAGTTTCCTCCAGCGCCTTGGCCTCGGTCTCAAGGGCGTCCAACCCGTCGATGTCATCCATAACTCGCTCCTTCATCCGCAACGCGGTCGGGATAATCCGCCGCCAGTTGATCCAACCGGCCCCGTCCCATGGGCATTTCGCCCGCCTCAGGCCCCAACAGAAGCCATAACTCGGCTGGCGTCAGCGCCCAGAATTCATGTGGTTTCAGCCCCAGATCGCGCATGCCGGTGCGCATAAGGCCCGGCCAATCGAAACTCGCCCCGCGGCTCATGGTGTGGCAAAGGCGCGGGCCAACAGCTCGGCTGCCGCCTCCGCTGCCCGCACCGGCCCGCCTTCGATCTCAGCGCACAGCAAATCCCGTGCCGATCCGCGCCAGCCACCCCCACGCAGGCCCGCCACGATCAACGCCAAAACGTCCCGCGTGGAAAATCCGCCCGCTTCAAACCGCCCCACCAGCGCCACTAAAGTATCCGCCTGCAAAGACGCCTCCAGCTCCGCCAATGCCCCCAGCGTCAGCTTGCAGGTGTGCGCCGTTCCATCCAGAATGAGCGCCACCTCCCCCGCCCAAGGGTTTGCCGGGGGCATGTGCGTCGCCAAATCCATTACGGGAAGGCCACAAAGGTGACTTCACCGGCGGACGTCATCGACAACTCATAGGTGGCTTCACCGTTGTAGTTGCCCGCATACTCGATCGAACTCACAAGGAACGCGCCTTCAATGGTGCCAAAATCGGGAATGATCACCTGAAAATCAGGCGTCTCACCGTCAAAGAACACCTGACGCACGCGTTCATCGCTTGTGGCGTCCTTGAACACGCCCGACCCACTGATCGAGGCGGATTTCACACCGGCCCCGCCCAGCACTTCGCGCCAGCCGCCAGTGCTGTCCAGTGACGTCACATCCACGGTCTCTGCGTTGAAACTGATGCGCGTGGCCCGCAGGCCAGCGGCTGTCTCGAACAGGCCATCACCTGTCATGTCGATCTTGATCAACAGATCCTTGCCATTTTGGGCTGTCATAATCCGTACTCCGTAAGGGTTAGAAAGAAAGATTTAATCGTCCGCCACACGGGCGTTGAACGTCAGATCAATGCGCCGCTCATCTGCCGCACCCACCCGCACCGCCTTGGCGCGGTAGAAATTCAGCGCGACCAGTGTGCCGCGGTTCAGGGTCAGATCAGCATCGACCAGCGCGTCAGACACAGCACCCGCCGCTCGTTTGGCGGTGGCAAAGCCTGCGGTGTCAGTCACCACGGAGACAGTGAATTGATGCATCGCACCCCCACCCGTCTTGTCCGATTGGTCCTTCACCAACTCCGGCCCCAGCGCCACGTAGAGAGGCGGCAACGTGCCCGCCGGAAACGCATCATAAATGTGATTGCCAACCAAAGAGGTCAGCGTCGCATCCGCAGAAAGTGCTTGATAAACAGCCGTTTGCAGGGCCGCAGAAACGCCATAGCTCATGCCACAGTCTCCTCTTGCGCGGTGCATGCCAGATAACGTCCGTCCGCATCGTCCTCGGCCACTGCCAAAATGCGGAACACCCGCGTGCCTTCGACAAAGCGCTGATCCGGCTTCGGGCGCGCTTGAGACCCGACAGGGGCCGCACGCACAAAAATCTTGTAAGACACTCGGCTCAGCGGGGCCGCAGTCCCCGCCGCCTCCCGGCCAGAGCGTGCGACCACATGGGCCCACAAATGCCCCAGCGGCATCCAGCTTTGGGTAAACCCGCCCGCGCCATCCGCCACCCGTGCAGGTGTCTCCAGCAGCAGTTGGCGGTTCAAACGATACGCCATTACACCGCACCCCCGCCCGTCAGGCGCATCACCCGGTGACGTTCAATCAAGGCGCTGACACCAAAGGGCATGCAGCCGCCATCGTACTGCACCTCGTGGCGGTACTCGTAGTAATGGGCGGCCAACAGCAATACGGCCTGCGCCAGATCTGCGGGCAAATCGCTCCATTCGGGGCCAAAGCCCGCCAGCATCTGCACCTTCACCGATCCCGCCTGGGGGATCGTCGGCAGTGCGGCGGCGACAGACGCCAGCACGGGCCTCTGCATGTCAGGACGCAACTGATAGCTGTCCGCATCGACGACGGTCTCAGCGCCCATACGGTCCACCAGAACCACATCCACAATCGCACTCACCGGCCCGATCGGCAGCGCCTGCGCACTGCCATCGCGCCACCGCGTCAACGTCCAGCTGAACGTGCGCTCAATCAGCGCCTTGCCGGTCCGCGCCTCAATCGCCGCCATAGCAGAGCGCAAAAAGCTCTCGATCAGCGTGTCCTGCAGTCCGTCATCGGAAAAGCCCGATCCAAGGCGCAGGTGTTCTTTGAACAGGGCGACCGGCAAAGCCCCTGTCGGCACCGTGGTTTCTTCAATCAACATCATTGGGTCTCTCCGAAAACGGTCTTCAAATTGGGTCCGCCATTTGGCTGAAAACCCGGACGCGTGCTCCCCGCATTGCTCGGACGGAAGGAAGCAGCTGGACAACGCGAAGATGAACTCGCGCCCCGCACGCGCCCGGATCCGGCCCTGCCCGAAGGCAGAACCGTTCCGTGCAGCAGCGCGTTTACGCGGTGCCGAACTTCAGCAGCTTGATCGCCGCATAGTCGGAAACAGACCCGCCCACGCGCTTGGTCGCATAGAACAGCACATGTGGCTTGGCGCTGAAGGGATCACGCAGCACGCGCAGATCAGGACGTTCGGCCACGGTGTAACCGGCACCAAAATCACCAAAGGCGATTGGCGTGGTGTCAGACCCGATGTCGGGCATGTCTTCCGCGATCAGAACGGCATAGCCCAGCAGACGTGCAGGCTCACCTGCCGTCAGACCGTCGGACCACAAGAAACGACCGTCATTGTCCTTCAGCTTGCGCACAGCACCTGCCGTTTTGGAATTCATGACGAACGTGCCATTGGCGCGGTACTCAGCCCCCAGCGCATAGACCAGATCGATCAGCGCGTCGGCCCCGTCGAAATCACCATCAACGCCGGTGACGACGTAGCCAAGGTTGCCCAAAGCCCAAACGTCATTGTCCACAGATGGCGCTGTCAGGAAGCCGGTGGGCTTGTCGATGCCGTCACCGTTTACGAAAGCAGCGGCCTCGGAACGGGCAAACTTGTCGGCGATGCGACCGGCCAGCCATTCGTCGATGTTGAAGGCGCTGTCATCCAGCAGACGCTGGGACGCTTTCGGCAGCGCGGATAGTTCATGCAGCGGAATGGTGATGCGGTCGATGGATGGCGTGCCAGTCTCAGCGGTGGACCCCGCCTCAGTGGCCCAGCCAGCACCCATTTCGGTGTGATCAATCAGCACATCGTAGGACGTGGCTTCCACGTTCACGACATTGGCAATCGCACGGATCGACGCCGTGGCGGCCAGTGTGGATTGAACGGTCGCAGATGTCTGCGGGTCCACCAGATAGCCACCGTCAGCGGCCACAGCCGTGGACATGGATTTGCCTTCCATCTCAAGGCCACGCAGCGCGTCATCATCGCCGGAACGCAGATAGTCCTCAAACGCCTTTTGATGGGGCGCCTCAACAGAGGCAGCGGTGGCCAGCGCGGGGCGTGCGCCAAAGGTAGATTTACGATCAAGTTTGGTCATGCGGTCATCCTGCTCTTGCAACTTGGTTTGAATGTTGGTCGTGAAGCCTTTGAATTCGCTCACAAAGCCCGCCATCGCGGACTTCAGCTCAGCGGCTGGGTTCGGGCTTGGGGTCGCCGCACAAGGCGCATCTTCCCCAGCCCGAGCCTTGCACTCGGGTGTCGTCATGTTGGTGATCCTTCAGATCTTTTCGGTGAAAAGCCGGGGCTACATCCCGCCCAGCACGGCACGGGCATCCTCAAACACCCCTGCCAAATCACGCATGGCAGTCTCAAAGGGGTCATCCCCCTTCGCGCCCACCCGCGCATCAGGAAGCATCGGGAAGGTCACCAGCGACACCTCCCAAAGCTCCAGCTCCGACAACAGGCGACCGCCCGTGTCATTCTTCGTGGCCCGCACCGTGCGGTACCCAATGGACAGCCCGTCAATGGCGCCCGCCTCAATCAGCGCGGCGGCCTCACGGCCCTTTTCCACATCTGTCAGAATGCGGCCCTTGACCCACAGGCCCGCCTCATCCTCACGGACCTCATCCCAAACCCCAATGGGCTGTTCAGGGTCGTGCTGCCACAGCATCTTGACGCGATTGTTCTTCGCGGCCATGCGTTCCAACGAATTGGCATAGGCCCCTTTGGCCACCACATCGCCGCCCTGATCGGCCTTGCCAAACAGCGACCCATAGCCCGAAATCTCGATCCCGTTTTCAACCGGCTTGGCATCCCCAAGGGCGATAAATTTATGTTCCAAAGTCATCTCAAATCTCCCTTAGGGGGTCGCCGTCAAAATGGATTCAAACGCCTGCGCTAGGATCACACCGACCACGCCGTAGACCGTCAGCCACAACCGCCGCTCCAGCCGCTCCATCATCGTTTCAATCTTGCCCAGCTGGGTGTTCAGCTGCGCAAATTGCAGCGCCGCCAACCTCTCATGGGCCTCGATGCGCAGGCTGGGGCCACATTCAAACGTGTCGCGCAGATCATTCATCGCCCACCTCCAGCGCAGGCAATCCCAGCAAATGACGCTTTTCTGCGTCAGTCAGGAAAGACGCCTCGCCCACCCGTTTCCATTGCGCGTCCCGCTCGGACGCCAAGGCCGGCACCTGATCCAGATCAGGCTTCAGATCGATCCGCTCACCGGAAAAATCCCCCAACCAATCGGCAATCGCACCCGTCACCCGCGTGACCAACGGCAAGACCGTCAAACGGTAAAACGCGCGGTTCGCCTCTTGATAATTCGCATAGGTCGCATCGCCCTGAATCCCCAACAGCATCGGCGGCACGCCGAAGGCAGTGGCGATCTCACGGGCGGCCCCTTCCTTGGTCTTCAGAAATTCCATGTCCGAGGGGCTAAAGCCCATAGGCTTCCAATCCAGCCCCCCTTCCAGCAACATCGGACGGCCCGCGTTCTTGGCCCCTTGATGCTGTGTCTCCATCTCATGCAGCAACCGATCGTACTGATCGCTCGACAGTTGCGACTGCCCATCAGCCCCGCGATAGACAATCGCGCCCGATGGCCGTGCGGCATTGTCCAGCAAAGCCTTGGACCACCGGCTGGCCGCATTGTGCACATCCAGCGCCGTGGCAGCCGCCTGCATCGGGCTCAACCCGTAATGGTCATCCTGCGGGTGGAACGACTTGATATGACAAATCGGGGATGCACTCTCACCCACGGCAAAGCGATGCTTACGCCCGCCCACGGTGTAATCATAGGCCACAGGCCAGCCATCCGCACCCGGCACAATCGACATCCGGTCCGACCGCAACACATGCAGCTCCACCGGCCCGTCTTCGCCGCCCACTGCCTCAACATAGCCATTGCCCGTCAACAACAGCTGACCAAACAACGCCTCAAACAACTCCGCCCGGCCCTGCGCGCCATTGGGCCGCTGGATCAGGTCCATGACCGGATGGGTCTCATACCGGCGCTGCTCATCTTGCAACACCAACGGCAGCGCCGCTGCCGCCTCCGCGATCATCTTGACCGCGCGAAAGCCCACGGGGTTCGCCGTAAACCCGACCCGCGTCAGGCTGGCCGCATCGCGCGCGCCCCAAACCGTGCGACCCGCAGCCCCCCAAGCGGCAATCTTGCCCGTGGCCGATGCCTTCACCTCAGACGGTGCCGCCTGTGCTGTCTCAACATCAGATCGCTTTAGAAAATCAAACATCCAACTCTCCCTTGGGTCCCGCCCTCTGGCGGCCATCGCTGTAACTTGAATAGAATTTGCACCTTAAAGGTTTCGAAGGTCTGATGGCCCCGCACGGTGCCCCTGCAACACCCTACGAAAGCCCTTGTTTACAGGCCCCTAAAGCCCCCGCACCCGTGGCGCGCGCCATTTGGCAGACGGATCAAGAAACAAATCCGTCAACGCCCAAACCAGCGCATCCACGCGGTCGGGGGACCCTTGTCCATCAAACCCCTGCGCCGTCATCTGGCACATCTCGTCTTCCAACTCACCCAGACCGGACACATGCCGCACTCGGCCCTGCTCGTACAAAGCCGCCACAGGCTCTGCCCGCGCAGATTTTCCGCGCGTGGCATGAACCCCGCGATAGGACACCGTCGGATCAATTGACCGCACGATGGTTTCCACCATGGCACCGCCCTGATTGACCTCGGCGACCATCCGGTCCGCCCCGTGCCGGTCCATCGCGGCCACCGCAGCTGCAGCCCAACCATTGGGCGACAGCCCTTGGACAGTGGCGTCTTCCAACACATAGACACGCCAGTCTTTGACGGGTCCCTGCATCACAATGCCCGCAACCACGATCCCGCAGGCATCCGACGTGGCACCCGATCCCGCAGGCGGGTCCACCGCCACGACGATCCGGTCCAGTTCAGGCACGGTTTTCACATGCACGGTCTCCAACGCATCCGACGTCCAAAGCGCGCCTTCCACATCAGGCAGCAAAATGCCCTCCAATTCCTGTCGACCATAACGCGATCCGCCGAACTGCTCCTGCACGGCCTCAATAAACCCGTCCGCCAGATTGGCGCGGTTCTCGGCGGTGGAGGCATGGGTCTGCACCGTGCCCTCCCGCGCCAACAAATCCTTCAGCACTGCCACGTTCTTCGGTGTCGTGGTCACGCAGGCCCGTGGCTGGTCGCCCAACCGCAGACAAAACTGCAACGTCTCCCACGTCTGGGCCGCTTTGGGCCATTTCGCCAGCTCATCCGCCCAGACCGCATCAAACTGCGGCCCACGCAAACGCTCGGGATCAAACGCGGAATACAACCGCGCCTCAGCCCCGTTGGGCCACGTCAGCATTTGCCGCGTGGCGCTCCACTTGGGGCGACGGTCCGGCGGCGAACAGGCCAAAATCCCGCTCTCCCCGAAAACCATCACCTCGCGCACCTGCTCCATCGTCTCACCGATCAAACCGATCCGCCGCGCCGGGCCGGGGTCGCGCGGACGCGACCCCTCCACCATCGATCTCACCCATTCTGCACCCGCGCGCGTCTTTCCTGCGCCGCGGCCTCCCAGAATGACCCAGGTCCGCCAGTCCCCCTCTGGCGGCACTTGATGGTCCAACGCCCAGAACGCGAACAAATAGGGCAAGGCCCTCAGTTCAGCTTTCGTCAGACCGTTCAGAAACGTCGCTTGATCGGCAGCATTTGCGGATGCGACCAAGGCGGCACCTGATTTGATCCCGGACGGCATCGAAATCGATGTCCCCGTCCCGAAGTCCTGTTCCGTGTTGCTCATTGAACTCTGCCTCTTTCTTATTGATATCGAGGTACGCCTGATGCAGTTGCGTCATCTGTTTCGGCAGCGATGCCACCTCCTTGAGCTCTCCCTGCTCAACCAGATCCAAAACTGCTTTCAGCGTGTCCCGAATGCTTGAATGAAGCCGCCTAGCCTCCTCAATACGTTCGGCGGCCGATTTCTGTTCGGTGGTGTTCCCACCGCTTTGGGTTGTCATGGGGCAATCCCCTCTCAGGTTGCTCCGCCCGATCGTCCAACGAAAAACAGGCCTTGGGGTGAAATGCCCCAAGACCCGTCCAAGTCTCTTCCAGCATGGGGGAAATCTACCCCCGGCTGTCCGTTTTTCCAAATGTTAGCAAAGTGTTAGCGCACGCCCCATGGGACAATCCGTTAACCTTTTAATTGTCAGATGACGCGGCACGCTCCGCTTCCAGACGACGATAAATCGCGACATTGTCGTTGTGTTCGGCCAGCGTGACAGCGAAATTATGCCCGTCACGCGGGTCCAGCGTTTTAGCCACAAAGAAGATGTAATCAGTGTCCGCCGGGTTCAACGCGGCCTCAATGGACCCCGCCCCTGGGTTGGCAATGGGCGTCGCCGGCAAGCCGTCAATCACATAAGTATTCCAAGGGTTATCGGCCCGCAGCTCGCTCTGGCGCAGCCCACGTCCAAGAACCCCGCGCCCTTCTGTGACGCCGTAAATCACCGTGGGGTCCGTCTGCAACCGCATCCCTTGGTTCAACCGGTTCACAAAGACCGATGCCACGTCAAACCGCTCATCCGAGGTCGAAGCCTCTTTCTCAATGATCGACGCCAGAATCAGCGCCTCTTCGGGGCTGTTCAACGGCAACCCATCGGCCCGTGATGCCCACGCCTCAGCCAAGGTGCGCTCCTGCGCGGATTGCATATCCGCCAGCAATTCCGCCACCGAATCCCCCGCGCTCACCTGATAAGAATCAGGTGCCAGCAGCCCCTCGGGCGGAATTTCATCAACCTGACCGTCCATGAATTCCAGCGCGTTCAGCGCCTGAACCACCTGCCAGCTTGTCACCCCTTCCGAAATGACAACGCGGTACTGCGTATCGCTCTGCTCTCGGGTTTCGGTATAAACCGCAGGCGTGTCTTCAACCGCAGGCTCAAAGCTCGCCAGTTGTTCAAACCGGCCCGACGCGGGGTCCAGTTCACGCACCTGTGCCAAGGTCCGCGTCACACCCACACGGTAGACAATCTCGGTCCCGCAGGTGCTTGCCCCGCCGCGCGTCACGATATCCACGATCTCTTCCATGGAAGACGACGCAGGCACCAAAAAACTGCCCGCTTTCAACTGGCTGGTCTTGTCGGAATAATCCGCACCCATCCGGAAAATCGAAGACGACGAAATCGCCCCCTCCCGTTCCAGATTTTCACTGACCCGCCGCATATTGCTGCCCGATGGGACCTGCACGCAGATCGCCTCGTCCAAAGGACCCTCGGCAGAATACTGATTGGTGCCCCAAACGATGACACCACCCAGCAAGAACAGCCCCACAACCAGAAACGTCAGCGCATTGCTGGCGATATGTTTCCACATGGTTAGGTGACCTTACCAAACAGGACGGAGGCATTCGTGCCGCCAAACCCGAACGAATTCGACAGCGCCACATTGATCTCCCGTTCGACCTTGGCATTGGGCGCCAGATCGACCTTTGTTTCAACCGCCGGGTTGTCCAGATTGATCGTCGGCGGTGCCACTTGATCGCGGATCGCAAGGATCGAGAATATGGCCTCAATCGCGCCTGCAGCCCCCAAAAGGTGCCCCGTGGCCGACTTCGTGGAGGACATCGTCACCTTAGACGCAGCCTCCCCCATCATCCGCTCCACCGCGCCCAATTCGATGGTATCCGCCATGGTCGATGTGCCGTGGGCGTTGATGTAATCAATATCCGCAGGCTCCAGCCCCGCATCCTTCAACGCCATCCGCATGGACCGCTCGCCACCTTCACCATCCTCAGACGGGGCCGTGATGTGATAGGCATCGCCTGTCAGGCCGTAGCCCAGCACTTCGGCGTAAATCTTGGCCCCGCGGGCGACCGCTTGATCGTAGTCTTCCAACACGACCATGCCCGCACCCTCACCCATCACAAACCCGTCGCGGTCCGCGTCATAAGGGCGGCTGGCCGCTTTCGGGTCATCCGCACGTTTGGTCGACAGCGCCTTACAGGCGTTAAAGCCCGCGATCCCGATCTCGCAGATCGTGGCCTCGGCCCCGCCTGCAATCATCACATCCGCACGGCCCGATTTGATCAACTGCGTGGCATCGCCAATGGCATGCGCGCCCGTGGAACAGGCCGTCACAACCGCGTGGTTCGGCCCCTTAAATCCGTATTTGATTGCGATCTGGCCAGAAATCAGGTTGATCAAAGCGCCCGGCACAAAGAACGGCGATACACGGCGCGGCCCTTTTTCCTTCATCATAATCGCGGTGTTGGCGATGGAATTGAGGCCGCCGATGCCCGATCCGGTCAGAACACCCGTGCGCTCCAGATCAGCCGCGTCCTCAGGCTGCCAACCGGCATCCTCAACCGCCTGCTTGGCCGCCGCCATGGCGAAGACGATGAAATCATCAACCTTACGGCGCTCTTTTGGCTCCATATAGGCGTCAGGATTGAACGTGCCGTCGCTGCCGTCGCCATAGGGGACTTCGCAGGCATATGTTGTGCCAAACCCTTCAGGGTCAAAATGCGTAATGGGCCCCGCACCGGATTGCGCATCCAAAATACGCTCCCAGCTTTTTTCGACCCCATCTGCAAGGGGTGTCACCAACCCCAAACCTGTAACGACCACTCGACGCATGCCACACCCTCACGCTTGCTTTTCTTTGGGTCCATTTACCCCGCTTCCTAAGCTGGGGGCAAGCCCATGGCCGATCTCTCAGTCAGATCGGCGGCCTTAAGACTTTGGAAAAGATTCATCATTAACATGTCGACAGTTTTGCTGGAGGACCCGTGCAACCCTTTAGATCCCTCATGTCGGTTTTGCTGATTGGCGTCGGCTCCTCAGCGGCAGCGGGCATATGCGACATGATCAAAACTGTGGATGAGATTGAAAACCGCGCCGCCGTCGGACCATCCGCGCAGATGGACGCGGCGTTGCAACAACTGGCCGAAGGCACCGAAACCCTAAACACCTACTTCCCAGACAATCGCGCCCTTCGCGCCGCAATCCGCGACTACACAGCCTCCGTCGACCAAATCCTGTCCGCCACCGATACGCCTCCCGCCGTCAAGCGGACCCAACTCGCCGCCCCCGAACCGCGACGTCTGCTGCGACAGATGTTATCGGCCAGTTTTTCTTTGTGTGGCTCGCACTCCTACCTGATGCTCTCCGCCCCCCGCCCCGGCGCCAGTGCGCCCACAGACCTGACAACCAGCGGCATCAGGGGCGGTTTTTCCGCGTGGAAAGCCGAACTGTCTGCCTACGCCGCCCTTGTGATCGTCACGCTGATCATCCTCGGAGGGACCTTTTACCTTTTCCGGAAACGGGGACGGCGCGCGAAACGGTTCATGTGCAATATTTCCGCCTCTGTTCAACTCGGGGATACCTGTTTTCAAACGCGGGTGTTCGATATCAGTGCGAAGGGTGCAAAGATTAAACTACCAGATTACCCGATCCCCTCGCAGGAGGCGACGATGACCGTGGGCGGCATCAAAATCGCCGCAAAACTTACGTGGCAGAACGGACATTTCGCAGGCGTGGTGTTTCAAAACCCGCTGGTGATGTCGGTCGTCCGGTCGCTTGTTCGCAACAAATAGGCCGGTGTCGTCTGCCCCTCCGGGACCCCAGTACGCCTCAGGCCCGCAGCAACGAAAAAGGGCAGCACCATCTGGCGCTGCCCTTTTCTCTAACCGTCAAAGACAGGGTCGCTTAGGACGCTTCTTTGATGAACTTTACGGCGTCGCCGAAGCTCTGGATCGTTTCGGCTGCATCGTCAGGGATTTCGATACCGAATTCCTCTTCGAAGGCCATAACCAACTCAACTGTGTCAAGGCTGTCTGCGCCCAGGTCGTCGATGAAGGACGCGCCTTCAACAACTTTGTCTTCTTCCACACCCAGGTGCTCTACAACGATCTTGCGAACACGATCTGCGACGTCGCTCATGTCAAATTCCTCACATAGTTCAGGGCTTTGCGCCCGTTGGTCAGCCCACCGTCACTCCCGCAACACCGGACCATTTGCGCCCCCTTCAGGGGCCCGAAGTCCCCGACGCTACGTCACGAACCTCAATTCTGCGTGGCCTATAGCAGAGATTCACCGCTTGGCAAACGCTTTCAGACCGTTTGGTCAGGACCCCAATATAGGGTCACAACATCGCCATACCACCATTGACATGCAAAGTCGTGCCTGTGACGTAGGCCGCCCCGTCGCTGGCCAAATAAAGCGCCGCCGCCGCAATTTCCTCGGGCGTGCCCATGCGACCGGCAGGGATTTGACCGTTGATCTTGTCCTTTTGATCGTCCGTCAGCTTGTCGGTCATGGCTGTCGCGATGAACCCCGGTGCGATGCAGTTGACGGTGATGCCGCGCGACGCGACCTCATAGGCGATGGATTTGCTCATCCCCACCATGCCCGCCTTCGAGGCTGCGTAATTGGCCTGCCCGGGATTGCCCGTGGCCCCCACAATAGAACTGACGTTGATGATCCGCCCCGACCGCGCCTTCATCATGCCGCGAATGACGCCTTTGCACAGCCGCATCGTGGACGTGAGGTTCACGTTGATCACATCTGACCATTCCGCGTCCGACATCCGCATGAAAATCTGGTCGCGGGTGATCCCTGCATTGTTGACCAGAATATCGACCGATCCCATGGCCTCAGCGGCCTGCTTGGGCAGCGCATCGACAGCCTCCCCATCGCTGAGATTGCAAGGCAGCACATGGGCGCGTTCGCCCAATTCAGCGGCCAAGGCCTCAAGCGGTTCCACACGCGTGCCAGACAGCCCCACGGTGGCACCTGCGGCATGCAAGGTCTTGGCGATCTCACCGCCAATCCCACCAGAGGCCCCGGTGATCAGCGCGTTTTTCCCAGTCAAATCAAACATCTCGTTGTTCCTTTCACTTGCCACAGGCGGGCAAATTTTTTTAAAATTTGTGCTCAGAGTTTCCTTGAAACTCTGCTACCCCGCCAAGCTTTCCGCCGCGGCTCTGACATCATCGGGCGTGCCGACGGCGCGTGTCGCCAGGCTGCGATCAACCCGTTTGATCATGCCGGACAGGGCTTTGCCTGCCCCGATCTCCCAGCTTTCGGTGACGCCAGCACCGGCCATCCACTGCACGCTTTCGCGCCAGCGCACCGATCCGGTGACCTGCTCTACCAAAAGCGTCTTGATCTCATCAGCGTCCACAGCTTCGGCACGGACGTTCGCAATCAAAGGCACCGCAGGGGCCGACATCGTCACATCCGCCAAAGCGCCTGCCATGGCCTCGGCCGCAGGGGCCATCAGGGATGAATGGAACGGGGCGCTCACGGGCAGCAACATGGCGCGTTTGGCGCCCTTGGCTTTGGCGATCTCAACCGCGCGTACCACAGCGGCCTTGTGACCGGACACCACCACCTGAGACGGGTCATTGTCGTTGGCCGCTTGGCAGACCTCGCCTTGTGCGGCCTCCTCGGCCACGGCCTGTGCCGCCTCGAAATCCATGCCCAGCAGCACCGCCATGGCGCCCACGCCCACTGGCACGGCCTCTTGCATGGCCTCTCCGCGAATGCGCAACAGCCGTGCGGTGTCTGCCACACTCAACGCGCCCGATGCGGCCAGCGCGGAATATTCCCCCAAGGAATGGCCCGCCACAAAGGACGCCGCTTCAATCGAGACGCCCTCCGCCTCAAGCGCGCGCATGGCGGCGAGCGACGTGGCCATCAAGGCAGGCTGTGCGTTGCGCGTCAGGGTCAAATCCCCAATATCGCCCGTCCAGATCAGATCGGACAGCGTCTCACCCAAAGCCTCGTCCACCTCATCGAACACAGCTTTGGCTGCCGGATAGGCGTCGGCCAAGGCCTTCCCCATCCCGATCGTCTGTGCGCCTTGGCCCGGAAAAACAAAAGCTCTCATGCGGCTTCTCCCTCATTGCTTGCCACAAGGGGTATAGCCACGACCCGAAAGGCACAAGACTTAGGGCGTGTACAAATAAAAACGGCCCCTTACGGGGCCGCCCTCATTCGTTCAAAGGCGGGCTCAGGCCGCCGCCAGTGGTCCGGACCAAATAGCGTCTCGGCGCGACGGACCTTGCAGGCCGCAATCATGGGCGATCCGGTCCCGCAGGCGGTTCAGGCCCACAATCGCCCCGTCACCGGCCACAATCGTGCCATAGCCGGACACCTCAACGTGCACCTGACCAAAAGTGCGGTCGAACCCCGATGCGACCACCTTGACCGATGTCACCGCGTCCAGCCCGTGACAGGTCAAAACCGCCCCACTGCCTACCCGACCGCCAGTCACCTGCCGGATTTCGCCTTTCTGGGTGTCCAACTGAACCTTGATTTTGCGGCAGCGCGCCGCCACCGTCCACGCCAAGCCTGCGGCGCAAATCAAAACCAAGGCGGCCAAACCGCGTGACGCCGCATGCACATCGGGGGCAAGTCCTGCCGGCATCACCATCAAACCAGCCGCCGCCGCTGCAAACACAATCGCTGTGAAAATGGCCGTCATGCGGATGACCGCAGCCGATCCAAGTTCGGCCTGTGACATGGACACTTCGTACCCCCAAAACCTCTCATTCACCTGCGGCAGAACCGAAATCTCACCGGCTGGGGCGGATGTCATCTTGTCGAAAAACGAGGATGGATCGGGTATGGCTGTCATGTCTTCGGTCTCCTGTCTGTCCCGAACACGTTGCCGCCCAAAGGGGGCCAAAAAAGGACAGCTTTGCGACCAATCAAAGTTAATGAACCGTTACCATCAGCCCAGCGTCCCTCAGCCCCAACACGTCTTGCGTCTTTCGCTTGATCCCCCAGCCCACATTTGTATAAGGCCCCATCGGTCCCGCGGTTTTTTATGAACTGCGCAGTCTCTCGTGGGTGAGGGCGGGGCCGCAAACCTCGCCCTATGAAATGCGCCGAATATGACTGGAGTTACGCATGCCGCTTTATGAGCATACGTTTATTGCGCGTCAGGACTTGTCCAACACGCAAGCTGAAAGCCTCATCGAACATTTCTCCACAGTGCTGGCCGACAACGGCGGCAAGGTGGTCGAATCCGAGTACTGGGGCGTCAAGACCATGGCCTACAAGATCAACAAGAACCGCAAGGGCCACTACGCCTACCTGCGCTCCGATGCACCGGCCACAGCCGTGCAGGAGATGGAACGTCTGATGCGCCTGCATGACGACGTGATGCGCGTTCTGACCATCAAGGTCGACGCGCACGAGGAAGGCCCCTCGGTTCAGATGCAGAAACGTGACGAACGCGACAGCCGTCGCGAGCGCCGCTAATCCATCAGTTGAAGAAAGGACTGTAAGTCATGGCTACTAAACCATTTTTCCGTCGTCGTAAGTCCGATCCGTTCGAGGGCGAAAACGCCCCGAAGATCGACTACAAAGACACACGTACCCTGCAGCGCTACATCTCTGAGCGCGGCAAGATCGTTCCCTCCCGTATCACCGCAGTCGGTGCAAAGAACCAGCGTGCCTTGGCACGTGCGATCAAACGCGCCCGGTTCCTCGCCCTGCTGCCTTACGCTGTTAAGTAAAGGACCGACATCATGGATATCATCCTTCTCGAACGCGTAGCCAAGCTGGGTCAGATGGGCGAAGTCGTCTCCGTCAAGGAGGGCTATGCCCGCAACTTCCTGCTGCCCCAAGGCAAGGCGCTCCGTGCCAACGCGCACAACATGAAAGCCTTTGAAGACCAGAAAGCGCAGCTTGAAGCCCGCAATCTGGAAACGAAGAAAGAAGCCGAAGATCTGGCCGCAAAGCTGGACGGCGAAACCTTCATCGTGATTCGTCAGGCCTCAGACGGCGGCAACCTCTACGGCTCCGTGTCCACACGCGACGCCGCAGATGCCGCAACCGAGGCTGGTTTCTCCGTGGACCGTGGTCAGGTCGCCCTGATCGCCCCTATCAAAGAACTGGGCATCCACGACGTGAACGTGACGCTGCACCCTGAGGTGTCCGCGATCGTCAAGCTGAACGTGGCACGCTCCACCGAGGAAGCCGAACTTCAGGCCGCTGGTAAATCCATCGCTGAACTGGCCGCCGAAGAAGAAGCCGCTGCTGAGTTTGAAATTCAGGAACTCTTCGATGACATCGGTGCCGCTGGTATGGATGACTTCGGTGACGACGAAGCCCCTGCCCCTGCGGCAGAGGCAGAAGACGCCTCCGACGAAGACTAATCGTCTTTCCTCAACTCACAACATTGGGCCGCGCAGTAAATTGCGCGGCCCTTTTCGTTCAAATTGTTCCAATTCAGTCAAACTTAACCAGTGACCTTTAGAGGTGGGGATGGCCTTGGGCCGCCCCTATGGAATTGGACATAATATGCAGCCAGTTGGACTAGTCGCGCTTGGCGCCGGTGATGTTTTGTATGAACAAGGCGACGGGAACACCGATGCCTATTTTGTCGCGTCGGGTGAGGTCGTGATGTATCGCACCGAAAACGGCCAGCGGATCAATTATGAAACCCGTGGGCGCGGCGCTGTCTTGGGCGGTTTGTCTGTCCTGACCCGCCATCCGCGATATGTCGGCGCGCAGGCTGTGACCGAAACGGTCGTATTCCGCATTTCGTCCGATCTTATCCTGACAGATTTCGACAACGTCAGCCCGCTTCTGCGCGCCTGTGTCGAAACCTCCATCGCCTTCAACGCCCGACTGGCAACAGTGACAAATGACAACCTGCCCACCTTGCCTGTGGCCCAAGCGAAAGTGCAAAATGCAGATGATCTGATTGAACAATATAAATTCGAAATCGACCTGCTGCGCAGCATCGCCAAGTCCGAACTGACCATGGTTTATCAACCCATTGTAACCCTTCAGACCGGTGACATTGTCGGGTTTGAGGCGCTGATGCGGTGGACCCATCCTGACCGTGGCTTCGTCTCTCCCGAACGGTTCATCACTGTCGCAGAAGACCTTGGCGTGATCGGATCACTCACTGAATTCGCTTTGCACGAAACCTGTAAAACCTTGAACAAGATCGACATTGCCCGGCACAGGGATGTGCCCTTCTTTGCCTCGATCAACATTTCCGGACACGACGTGGCGCGGCCCGGTTTTGCGGCCCAGCTGGCGGATATCCTGACACAACACAATATCCCCCCCGAACTTATCAAACTTGAGGTGACAGAAACCGCCTTCGTGCCCGACAACGAAGACGTTCTCGACAATTTGCACGGCATCCAAAGTCTTGGCTGCGGCCTGTCGATCGACGATTTCGGCACCGGTTATTCCAACCTTGCCCACCTCAAAACAATGCCCCTGTCCGCGCTCAAAATCGACCGCGCCTTTGCCGGTGACGCCCACTGCAACCGCGTCTCGGGCAGCATCGTGTCGATGTTGGTCGGGCTTGGAACCGCCTTGGACGTTGATATTGTTGCAGAAGGCGTTGAAACCGATGTGGACGTGCAAACCCTCTCCGACTTGGGCTGCTCCCTCGCGCAGGGGTATTATTTCCACCGCCCTGCAGAGGGCAAAGACCTGCTCAGCCTGCTGAATGCCCGCCCAAGCGGATCAGAACTCGAAAGCGTGGCCTAACGGTCGAATGTCTCCAGGGTGACGGTGCCCTCGCAGGTCGTCTGTTCCCGCGCCCCGACCCAGACTTGCAACGGCCCATCAGGTGCGCCCCAAACGACCACCTCTTCGCGGTCGTTTGCCGTCTCGCCAACGTGCCACAACCCGTCCGCCGATCGCACCGCCAAAATGGGCGCGCATTGGGCTTCGGCCATGACCATCAAGATGTGGGGACCCATCCCCTCAAGATCAAAAACCGCCGTTGGGGCTACAGGCAAATACCCGTCCAAATCCACCGGTGCTGTACCCTGCAGCACCCATTGCGCACACGGGGCGATACGCTCACCTGCGACCTCTATCGGCCAAGACTTAGGCGCAATCAAATCAGGACCCGTCGCCTCGAACCGTGGCGCATCTTGGGTGGGGTCCGGACAGGACGCCGCAGCACCGCTTGCGTAGCCGATCAAACACAATGCAATCAATCTCATTCCCGAACCCTAGCCCAACCCACGGCAGATCGAAAACCCGTCATCCCCTGACAATTGTGTCAACACGAACAAAGCCGCCCCCTGTCGGGGACGGCTTCGTCATTCATTCTGCCAGACTTTACTGGGCCTGAATGATCAGGTTCGCGTCACAATAACCACCATCATAGGTTCCCACCCAGATGTCGATCTGCCCGCTGCGCGGCCGCGTCAGAACGATCTGCGGGTCCAGATTTCCTGCGTCATCGTCGTCGTAATACCACGTCGCAGTGCCGGTGTTGATCAACAACGCACTGTCGCAATCGCTGTTCACACGCAGCACCAACCGGTTGCCTTCGATGTTGTTCGCGAAAATCCGGACATCCGGCGAAGACGTGAAATATCCCGCCCCCGTATCCGTTTGCGGGTTCACGTTCGGACAGTCCCATACGTAGTTGTTGCCCCCCGCCTGCAGGCCAATCCGCTGGCCGGCCCGCATCTGGCCCAGTGACAAATTGTAGGACCCGTAATTGGGATCCAAGTTCCAATTCGGGCAGGCCTGCGCCGCCCCTGCAAAGCCCACCAATGCTGCAACCGTTGCTAAGAGTTTTTTCATGTTCTTTCCCCAATATCTAAAACGTAAATGAAGTTTATCCAAAAGGTCAAAATTGACCTAGCGGTAATTCGTGGAGATCGGGTCAGGTTTTCCGTAGTTTTCGGCGTTTCGCGGTGCGAGACAAAGAAAAAGGCCGCCCCAACGGGACGGCCTTCGCATCGTCAGTGCGAACTGACTTATTCTTCTTCGAGGGCCTCAACAGCCTTCTGCAGATCATCCTTGGAGACCTCTTTCTCGGTCACTTTGGCGCCCTCAACGATATGGTCGACGACCTTATCTTCGAACAGGGGTGCGCGGATTTGCTGCTGCATCTGTGGGTTTTGCTGAACAAATTCAAAGAACTGGCGCGCTTGGTTGCCGTACTGGCGCGCCTGGTTCATGACCGCTTGGGTGAATTCAGCGTCGGCCACCTGAACTTCGGCCTTCTGACCGATTTCAGCCAAAAGCAGACCCAGCTTCACACGGCGTTCTGCCAGCTTTGTGTGCTCTTCTGTTGGCGTGATTTCGGGGTGATCGTGGCCCTGCACGTCAGGGTTTTCCTCGTGCCACAGCTGGTGGGCAATCTGGCCCGCTTCAGCCTCGACCAGGGACGGTGGCAGTTCAAAGGACACGGCCTTGTCCAGTTCATCCAGCAGTGCGCGTTTGGTCACGGCACGGGCCGCACCTTTGTACTCTTCTTCCAACTTCTCGGAGATTTGCCCCTTCAGACCGGCCAGATCTTCGGCACCGAACTGCTTTGCCATCTCGTCGTCGATCTCGGCGGCCTTTGGTTCTTGGACGTTGTGGATTTTGCACTCGAACACGGCTTCTTTGCCCGCCAGATGTTCGGCGTTGTAATCCTCGGGGAAGGTGACCGTGACGTCTTTTTCATCGCCGGCTTTCACACCGATCAGACCCTCTTCGAAACCGGGGATGAACTGACCGGAGCCCAGCACCAGCGCGTGGCCTTCAGCGGCACCGCCGTCAAATGCTTCGCCGTCGACTTTGCCCAAGAAGTCAAAGATCACCTGATCGCCGTCTTTCGCCTTGGAACCCTTCTTGCGGTCTTCAAAGTTCTGCGCGGTCTCAGCCAGAGAACCCAAGGCTTCTTCAACAGAGGCGTCATCGGCCTTCACCACCAGCTTTTCGAGCTTGATGCCGGAGAAATCGACCTCAGGAATTTCAGGCAGCTTTTCGTAAGACACGGACACGACAACATCGTCGCCCTCTTTCCAGTCTTCGTTGGTCATCTTCATCTCAGGCTGCATCGCGGGGCGATCGCCGGATTCTTCGAGGTGCTTGTTCATGGCACCGTCGACCGCTTCCTGCATGGCTTCGCCCAAAACCTTTGGGCCGAACTGCTTTTTGAGCAGCGCCATAGGAACCTTACCCTTACGGAAGCCCTTCATCTCGATCTCTGGCTGCGCTTCCTTGAGCTTGTCGTTGACTGTGCCATCAAGTTCGGCAGCGGTCACCGTAATCTCATAGCCGCGCTTCAGGCCGTCGTTCAGGGTCTCTTTGACCGTCATGGGTATCGTCCTTTTTGTCTCTCACGCCCCGAAATGGGGCAATTTTGGTGCGGGTGAAGGGACTTGAACCCCCACGCCTTGCGGCGCCAGAACCTAAATCTGGTGCGTCTACCAATTCCGCCACACCCGCTGTATTTATAAGGGGACGGCAAAGCCATCCCCCCAAGTTGGGCGCGTCTTAGCAAAGAGCGACAGGGGATGCGAGAGGAAAACGCCCTGCCCCACAAGGTCTTTTGCCGCTACTGCCGTCACGTCTTTGGGGTTGTTTTCGATCGTTTCATCCGTGACGAAAAAGACTCACATCCCATCAATGCCCTGCAATGATACGAATTATGTCCCACCGGTAACGTTTTCTTGCCATATTTCAGGGCAAAACATTGAGCAGACATAAGCTGAGAGCGAGAAACGCCATGCACCTGGGACGTACTGAAGACTTTGATGACCGCACAATCGTTGCGACACCCCTGAAATCCGTCAGCCGCAAGAATGTGGCCGGTTTGACCCAGGGCACCACGGTGATGACGCTGGATGGCGAAAAACCCGTCGAAAACCTCAAAGTTGGCGACCGGGTGATCACCCGTGACGCAGGCATGTCGGTTCTGCGCGAAATTCGCAGCACCAAAGCAAAAACATCCCCTATCAAGATTAAGGCCGGGTCGCTGGGCCACACCCGCCCCGAGGACGATATGATTGTTGGCCCCGACACGCTGGTCCACATCCGCGATTGGCGCGCCAAGGCCCTGTTTGGCGCAGATGTCGCCACGGTTAAGGCAAAACGCCTGCTGGACGGCGAATTTGTGTCCGAAGAGAGCGAAGCGGCCATGATGGTCTATGAGGTGGTCTTTGACCGCCAGCACATCATCTACGCAGACGGCCTTGAGGTTGCCAGCACCAACGTCTGATCGTCCCGCCTCTGACCTCAAGGGGCGCTGACGCGCGCAGTTTTATAGTCTTTGGCACCGTTGCGTGCCTGTTTCAACGCAGTCTTTCGAGGCTGCGTTTCGCGGTTTAGGGCTCTGCCCTCGCGCTGCGCGCTCACCCGAGGTATTTGCAAACCAGAGAGGCAGGCGGTGCTGCAAATTTGGACGCATAATATCAGGCATCTCGCACCGAAGATTCAATTTCGCCCGCCCTCGCATCTATTTGCCTAATTTTTAAGCAAACACTGTCAAATCGTCATTTCCCTTTGGGCGCCTGACTTGGGTTGAATTGAGCCGCCGGTCCGAAAGTGGTCTGACCCAACCAAACACATGATCCAAGGGGAGTCGGCCGATGAAGAAGATCGAGGCCATCATCAAACCGTTCAAACTGGACGAAGTTAAGGAAGCCCTGCAAGACGCCGGCATCCAAGGTCTGAGCGTTGTTGAAGTCAAAGGTTTCGGCCGCCAGAAGGGCCACACCGAATTGTATCGTGGCGCGGAATACGTCGTCGACTTTCTGCCAAAGGTGAAGATCGAAGTGGTTCTGGCCGACGAGCAGGTCGAAGGCGCCATCGAGGCCATCATCACAGCTGCCAAGACCGACAAGATCGGTGACGGCAAGATTTTCGTATCCGATGTCGCGCAAGCGATCCGCATCCGGACCGGCGAAGAAGGGGACGAAGCGCTCTAAGGCGTTTCATCCCACCTCAACCAACCCATTATTGACCAGGGGAAACTCAAGTAATGACCAACAAAGATCTCGTGAAAATGATCGCTGACGAAGATGTCGACTACGTTGACATCCGTTTTACGGACCCACGCGGTAAGCTGCAGCACGTCACGTTGTGCTCCGACCAAGTGGACGAAGACTTCCTTGAAGAAGGATTCATGTTCGACGGCTCTTCCATCGCTGGTTGGAAATCCATCGACGAATCCGACATGAAGTTGATGCCAGACGTGACCAGCGCCTACATCGATCCGTTCTATGCTGAAAAAACGCTCTGCCTGCACTGCTCCATTGTTGAGCCCGACACCGGCGAAGGCTACGACCGCGACCCGCGCGGCACAGCCGAGCGCGCAGAGGCATACCTCAAATCCACGGGCATCGGTGATGTCGCCTACATGGGTCCTGAGGCGGAATTCTTCCTCTTCGACGACGTGCGGTACTCCGTTTCCATGAACAAAGTGGGTTACGAAGTCGACGCGATTGACGCCGCTTGGAACACAGACACCGAGTACGAGATGGGCAACACCGGCCACCGTCCCGGCGTCAAGGGCGGCTATTTCCCCGTCAACCCAATCGACGACGCACAAGACATCCGGTCTGAAATGCTGTCCACGATGAAGCGTCTGGGCATGAAGGTCGACAAGCACCACCACGAAGTGGCGTCTTGCCAGCACGAGCTCGGCTTGATCTTTGACAGCCTGACCAAACAGGCCGATGAGCTGCAGAAATACAAATACGTCATCCACAATGTCGCCCAAGCCTACGGTAAGTCCGCGACATTCATGCCCAAGCCCATCGCAGGCGACAACGGCACCGGTATGCACGTGAACATGTCCATCTGGAAAGACGGCAAGCCGCTCTTTGCTGGCGACAAATACGCGGACCTGTCTCAGGAAGCGTTGTATTTCATTGGTGGTATCCTCAAGCACGCGAAAGCGCTGAACGCCTTCACGAACCCGTCCACCAACTCCTACAAGCGTCTGATCCCAGGCTTCGAGGCCCCCGTTCTGCGCGCCTATTCCGCCCGTAACCGGTCCGGTTGTGTGCGTATTCCATGGACCGAAAGCCCCAAAGCCAAGCGCGTTGAGGCCCGTTTCCCTGATCCCGCAGCCAACCCCTACCTGTGCTTCGCAGCACTGCTGATGGCTGGCCTTGACGGCATCAAGAACAAGATCGATCCCGGTGCGGCGTCTGACAAAGACCTGTATGATCTGCCTCCAGAAGAGCTGGCCGAAATCCCAACGGTCTGCGCGTCCCTGCGCGAAGCGCTCGACGAGCTGGAAAAAGACATGGACTTCCTGCTGGCCGGTGACGTGTTCACCAAAGACCAGATCGCAGGCTACATGGATCTGAAGTGGGAAGAAGTGTACGAATACGAACACACACCCCACCCTGTCGAATTCAAGCTGTACTACAGCTGCTAATTCGCACGAAAACCATCTGAAGGGCGTCCCATCGGGGCGCCCTTTTTCATTCTGAATCAGGCTCTTGCCGGAATATGCGACTGTGTAATTCAGCCCTGCAGCCGGCAAAGAATTGTTGAAGAATGGACACAAACGAAAACCGGTGGGCCATGATCGTGCCATAGTTTCTTCGCCAATTAACCTTGACGTTAACGTGATGTTGACCAACTCAGATGACACGACGTCAACATGAGTAATGTGAACCAGTATACCCCGCCGTCGTCTCCCTATGAATCCACTCATGGTTTCGGGACCCACCGATCGTCGAACATTCCAGCCTCCGCAGTGCGGGCTGGGGCTTCAACCATGCCTCAGGCATGGCAGTCGCGTGGGATCGCGACAGGCGGCGTGGGATCTTTACGGTATGGCGATGAACCGCGCAGCTTCCTTGACATGATCAAAGATCCACTGCGGTGGTGCTTTTCAAGTTCGATCAAATCCGCTGCGACCATCGGTGTCATGTGCGGCCTGATCCTGATCGCTGTGTTCTGAAGATACGTCGACCACAAAAGTGTGAATGACAAACGCGACCGCATCCTGAACGCCCAGCCGTAAGACAGTTTGGCGTTCGCTTCGGATGAAGGGGGCACTGGGATGTCCAACGGGACGCTGATCATCTTCTGCGCGGGGCTGGAATAAGGTCGGATCGAAATACCGCAGATGATTGGCGCGCCACATGGGCTGCCCCTGTTTCACCCCGTCAAACAGCCGCTGTACCCGTGCAGCAATGCCTGCATCGTAGTCCGCCACCGGTTTGTGGATGCGGACCAAAGGCTTGCCGATCTTCTGCGACAAAGTCCAACTGGCCGGAAAACACAGGACAGCGCCCGTCAGCACATGTTCATCCCCCTGTTTTTCCAGAATACACACATCCTGTTGCAACACATGGCCCGCGGTCAGCAGCGGCGCGTCCCAGTCAATCGCGACGCGCGCGCCATCCGGGCAGCGCAGGTGGTCCGCTGAGGCCTCAAACCCGTCCGGCAAAGCCGTCAAAGCCTCCTCCAGAAAGGCACGCGCTGCGGGCAAACCTGGTGTCAGCTGGGCATAAACCTCCCCCCGCCGCTTGGCCAGCAGCCGGCGCCGCTCTGCCATTTGCGCGCCATATGCGTCATCCATGCGCAGCCATGGACCCTGCACCGGCTGCATAGATGGCAACCGCGCAGCCGCGCGTTCCGCCTGCCCGTCAGGCAATCGCGCTTGTAAAATCGGCCCCGCGTCTTCGCCCATTTGCGCCACACCCCGATGTCGTTTTTTGACCGGACAGGTCATTTTTCTCCCGCCACGCTGATCCCAACACCAGCACGGGAGGACGACCATGAACACCCATTACCGCGACACGCGCAAGATTGATCCCACCCGTGGGGCCACTTTGGGCGACGGAACCCCCAATGACGCCGACAGGATTGAAATCGGCCCAACCCAGCTGGCTTTCCAAGAATGGGAGGCCGCGGGCCTCACCCTGCCCAATCTGTCCGCCCTGCGCGACTTTCGCTGGCGGCGTTTGACATCGCACATCGTCGACCGTGGATACGGCGGCTTGTTGATGTTTGACCCCCTCAACATCCGCTACGCCACCGACAGCACCAACATGCAACTGTGGAACACCCACAATCCGTTCCGCGCCGTGCTGCTCTGCGCGGATGGGTATATGGTGATCTGGGATTACAAGAACTCCCCCTTCCTCAGCACGTTTAACCCTCTGGTGCGCGAACAACGCTCCGGCGCGGATCTGTTCTATTTCGATCGTGGCGATAAGGTGGACGTGGCCGCTGACGTCTTTTCAAACGAGGTCCGCACCCTGATCGCAGAGCACGGCGGCGGCACCATGCGTTTGGCCGTCGACAAAGTCATGCTGCACGGGTTGCGCGCGCTTGAGGCGCAGGGGTTTGAGATCATGGAAGGTGAGGAAGTCACCGAAAAATCCCGCGCCATCAAAGGCCCTGACGAAATCCTGGCCATGCGCTGCGCCAACCACGCCTGTGAAACAGCCGTGCGCGCGATGGAGGATTTCGCGCGCGGCCACGCCGGAAACGGCACCACCTCAGAGGACGACATCTGGGCGGTGCTGCACGCCGAAAACATTCGCCGTGGCGGTGAATGGATCGAAACCCGCCTGCTGGCCTCCGGTCCACGCACCAACCCGTGGTTTCAGGAATGCGGGCCGCGCATCACCCAGCCCAATGAAATCATCAGCTTCGACACCGATCTGGTGGGCAGCTATGGCATCTGTATCGACATCTCGCGCAGTTGGTGGATCGGCCCCGACAAACCCCGCCCCGATATGATCGAGGCCATGAAGCACGGCGTCGAGCATATTGAAACCAATATGGAAATGCTGAAAGCGGGCGTGAATATCGAAGACCTCAGCCGCAACACCCATGTGCTGCACGACAAATATCAGGCGCAAAAATACGGCTGCCTGATGCACGGCGTGGGGCTCTGCGATGAATGGCCCCTCGTGGCCTACCCCGACAAAATGGTCCCCGGCGCGTTTGATTACGAACTTCAGCCCGGCATGACCCTGTGTGTCGAGGCCTTGGTGGGCGAAGTCGGCGGTGATTTCTCCATCAAGCTCGAAGATCAGGTGCTGATCACCGAGGACGGCTATGAACGTCTGACGACCTATCCATGGGATGCTGAACTTATGGGTCAGTAAACCCGATCCGCGCCACGACCCCGTAATGGTCCGACCCCATCAGCGGCCGCACCTCCAGATCGCCGGTTCCGCCGGTTGCCAATACGTGATCGATCCCTAATGGATACCCTGACAGGGAAAATGTCCGCACCAATGGCCCCACCCGCTGCGTTTGCGTGGCCGCTTCGATCAGGGCAAGGCTGTGGCCGCGCGCGACCATGTTGAAATCCCCAGCAACGACGGTCACACCTCCGTCCAAGGGCGCCATTTTTCGTTGCAGATCAAGAACCTGTGCCAGCTGTGGCTTGGGCCACGGCCAATACAGGTGAAGCGCGTAGACCTGAACAGACCGCCCTGCGATCTGTGTTTCGGCCCGCGCAATCCCCCTGCCTGCCGCGCATTGCTGCGCAGTAAGCGTGGTCTTTGACAAAATCGCGACTGCAATTCCGTCATAGCCATCGCACAGGAGCTGATGGGGATAGGCGGACTGCAAGGCCTCCAAAAGCGGGCGGTTGTCCAGACTGACCTCTTGCAAGGTGACCACATCCGCATCGACCAATTCCACATCCGCGACAAAGGCAGTTCTGTCGGCAGGATAAATGAGCAGGTTCTTTTGATAGACTGTCACATCGGCAGGCCCATTCAATGCCGACCTGTTTACAAAACCCGCGGCGTGCACCGCGCCCGCGACCAGACCAATTACGACGCTCATTCGCCCCAGCCTGCGGGTGCGAACAATCAATCCCAAAAGGAAAATGCCGATAACGATCAAAGGCCTAAACACCGCAAGGCTGTCACCAACCGGATGCAGCGCCCCTGCAAAACTGCCCGCAAAAAGAACCAGCACCGCGACCAAAAGCCCGTGCGCACCCCACTGCCACATCTTTCACCTCTCCGTGACGCCACCGTCACATGCCTTGCGGCCTCTGTGTCACGGGTCCACGTTCATCGCAACAGAAGGACCCAAATGAATGCCCACCGAACGTTTTACCTTCCCCGGCCACGACGGCCAACTGCTTGCCGCACGCCTTGATCTGCCCGATGGGCCGCATCTGGCGACAGCGCTTTTTGCCCATTGCTTTACCTGCTCCAAAGACATCCCCGCCGCGCGTCGCATCGCGGCACGGCTTGCCTCCATGGGGATTGCCGTGCTGCGGTTCGACTTCACCGGCCTTGGCCATTCAGAGGGTGAATTTGAAAACACAAACTTCACCACCAATGTGCAGGATCTCATCGCCGCCTGTGCAGAACTCGACAAACGCGACATGTCCCCCTCCCTGCTGATCGGACATTCGTTGGGCGGCGCAGCCATCCTCAAGGCTGCTCCGCAGATGACGTCAATCAAAGGCGTGGTCACCATCGGCGCACCCTTTGATCCCGAACATGTCACTGAAAACTTCGCAGACAGCCTACCCGATATCATCCGTGACGGCGTGGCCGAGGTCAGCCTTGGCGGTCGCCCCTTCCGCATTTCCAATGATTTCCTCGAAGACATCGCCAAGGGCGAACTTACACCGGCCATCGGGTCGCTTGGCGCGGCCCTTCTGGTGCTTCACGCGCCCCGCGATGCCACCGTCAGCATCACCAACGCGTCCGAGATTTTTCTGGCCGCCAAACACCCCAAAAGCTTCATCACCCTTGATGACGCCGACCATCTGCTGGGCCGGGCCGAAGACGCCGAATATGCCGCCACGCTGATCGCAAGCTGGGCCACCAAATACATTGACCTACGCCGTCCCGCCCCCCCCATCGGCATCCCCGAAGGCATCCTGCGCGTGTCAGAGGCCGACCCCGCAGGCTTTCTGCAAGACATCCAAAGTGGCCCCCACCATGTGCTGGCCGACGAACCCGCAGCCTACGGCGGCACCAACAAGGGCCTCACGCCTTACGGCTTTTTGTCCGCAGGTCTGGGCGCCTGTACCTCCATGACCATCCGCATGTACGCCCGCCGCAAAGGCTGGCCTCTTGCTTCAGTGAGCGTCGATGTCACCCACGACAAAGTCCACGGCCAAGACGCGGAAGCCAAATCCAAGATCGACAGCTTCACCCGCACCATCCACCTGACAGGCGATCTGGACGACACCCAACGCGCGCGCCTGCTGGAAATCGCGGATCGCTGCCCAGTGCACCAAACCCTGGAACGCAGCAATCACATCAAAACCGATCTTGCATAATCGCCTGTTTCGTTTTGCTGCAAATACTCCCGCCGGAGGCGCATCTTTCAACCCAGGACCACGCCTTCAGAAATGGGCTCACCCCAGCAACAAGTGCCCATAAACAAAACGAGGCGCGGAGCATCGCTCCGCGCCTCTCATTTTAACACCCATAAACAGGTCTTAGCCGCGGGCGTCGCCCACCAGCTTCCAGATCGCGGGGAATGCGATGACCGCAACCACCAGCTTCAGCGCATCAACCCAGATGAAGGTCTTCACGCCGTAGGCATACCAGTTGGCCCAACCGTAACCGGTGAAGGCTTCGCCGCCCACAAAGCCGGACACTGCTGCCGTCGCCGCACCACCCAACAGGGCCGCACCGGCGCTCAGCCACATCACACCTGGGATGTAGACGCACAAGATGCCCACCGCCATGGCCGCAGCCATGCGCAGCGGGGACCGATCCCAACCGGCAGAGGCCAGCGCGCCAACCGCGTAGGCTGCAATCATAAAGCCCAGCAGGTAGCCACCCGTGGCCCCCAGCACATAGGCCGGACCCGCGACAGCGCCCGCAAACACAGGCAGACCCTGCAAGCCGAGAGCGATGTAAGACGCCACCGTCGCAGCGCCCAGCTTGGGCCCGTAGGCCGCACCGATCACCATGACGACCAGCATCTGCAAGGTCACCGGCACCGGCTGTGTCAGGATCTGGATCTTGGCGGAAACCGTCAGCGCGGCCACACCGGCCACCAGCAAAATTGCGCGTTTGATCCAAAGGGCCGCACCCTGTGCATCCCAGAGGCGGTCGCTCAGGACCATGTTTGTTGTGGCTGTCGACATGACGCTCTCCTTTATTTCGTTGGCCGCAGATAACCCTGTGCGCGCGCGTTCTGCAAGTGCGAAGGCCGCCTTGGCCCCCAGATATCGCTAACGCCGCACATACCACGTGACCGAAGTATAATCCTTGCGCGGGCCAGAGACGTCCCAGCGCAAGGACCAACAGGTCCATTCTGAAAAGTCATACCCCCCCCGATACATATCCGCACCACACAGATGTTCTGTGGCCTGCCCGCCCTGATCGGGATCAAAATCATGAAACGGCTGCCCATCGGCAAAGGCCACCTCAATACGCGCGCCTGCAGGGCGCCACAGATACGACCGTTCTGCGGTGAAGGTGCCCGTGCCCATCTGCAACGCCCCGACTTCCTTGTAGATCGCGCCTGACCCGTCGGCCGTGATGGTGGCCGTGCCCTCAAACGTCGTCTCGCCACCGCTCAACCGGTCCGCGATCCGGCGCGACACGGCATAAGCGCCCAGAAAATCCGCCATGCCCCGCATCAGTCGCTATAGACCCCATCGGTGAAACTGCCGTCTTCGGCAATGAAGCGCAGAACATCACCGTCCCGCGCCATGTCGTAGCAAAACCAGCCGTCGCTGGGGGGCCATTGGCTGCAATAGGCGTCCCCGCGCACGGCCCAATAGCCCCAGCTGTCGCGCCCTGTATTATAGAGCGTCCGTCCAGAGGCGCGGAAATCCTGTGTGGCGCCGTCGGTGTAGATCAGCGCGCGATCCGTCAAGGCGGCCTCAATCTGGGGGCCGGTCATCGCCTCAAACTCAGCCAGTGCGGCACTGGGCACCAGCACAGCCGCCAAAACCATTCGCCACATATGCCACCCCCCTGTTGTTCTTGGCCGCCCCACAGCTTATGACGCAGCGAACCTGATTTCGCACGTCACAAAAAGGCCATTTGCCCATGATTCCCCGTTACGCCCGCTCTGAGATGACCGCCATCTGGGACCCCGCCACCAAGTTCCGCATCTGGTACGAGATCGAGGCCCACGCCTGCGACGCCATGGCCGACATCGGCGTGATCCCTCGCGAAAACGCCGAGGCCGTCTGGAAAGCCAAAGACGTGGAATTTGATGTGGCCCGCATCGACGAAATCGAAGCCGTCACCAAACACGACGTCATCGCCTTTCTAACCCATCTGGCCGAACACGTCGGTTCAGACGAGGCACGGTTTGTGCACCAAGGCATGACATCATCGGATGTGCTGGACACCTGTTTCAACGTGCAACTTGTGCGCGCCGCCGACATCCTGATCGCCGATCTGGATAACCTGCTGGCCGCACTGAAAAAACGTGCGATGGAACACAAGATGACCGTCCGCGTGGGCCGCAGCCACGGCATCCACGCCGAACCCACCACAATGGGTCTGACCTTTGCACGGTTCTATGCCGAAATGGACCGCAACCGCGCCCGTATGGTCGCCGCCCGTGATGAAATCGCAACCGGTGCCATTTCCGGCGCCGTCGGCACCTTCGCCAACATCGATCCCGCGGTCGAAGAACATGTGTGCGAAAAACTGGGCCTGACACCTGAACCCATCAGCACCCAGGTCATCCCCCGCGACCGCCACGCGATGTTCTTTTCCGTGTTGGGCGTCGTCGCGTCCTCCATCGAAAACGTCGCCATCGAAATCCGCCACATGCAGCGGACCGAAGTGCTGGAGGGTGCGGAATTCTTCTCCATGGGGCAAAAAGGCTCCTCCGCGATGCCGCACAAAAAGAACCCTGTGTTGACCGAAAACCTGACCGGTCTGGCCCGTCTGGTGCGCATGACCGTGATCCCCGCGATGGAAAACGTGGCCCTGTGGCACGAACGCGATATTTCGCATTCCTCTGTGGAACGTGGCATCGGGCCGGATGCGACGGTGACGTTGGATTTTGCGTTGAACCGTTTGACCGGCGTGGTCGACAAGATGTTGATCTTCCCCGAAAATATGCTCGACAATATGAACAAATTCCCTGGGTTGGTCATGTCCCAGCGCGTGCTTTTGGCCCTGACGCAGGCCGGTGTGAGCCGCGAAGACGCCTATTCCATGGTTCAGCGCAATGCGCTCAAGGTCTGGGAACACCGCGTTGATTTCCGCGAAGAACTCCTCGCGGATGATGATGTGGTTGCCGCCCTTGGTGTGGACGGCATCAACGAAAAATTCGACATGGATTATCACACCAAACACGTCGACACGATTTTCAAGCGCGTGTTCGGCTAACCCCACCCCTGTGCCTCCGTGGGCCCCCCAAAGCGCCCACGGATGGTTCAGATGCGTCAGGCCGCGTTCAGTTCGATCTGATGCTTGTGACGGGCAGCAATCGCCATGACGGCGTATTTGTGCCCGTCATCGCCGTTCTCATATGGCTCCCCCATCAGTTCCGCACCGTAGCCAAGCCGTTTCAAGGCGCGCAGCAGCCACAGGTTGGACAGTGAAATCAACGTGTCTGCGCCTTCGGCGTTGGCCATGTCGATCAACCCTTCGACAATCAGATCAAGACACTGCGTCCGCGCCCGCATCGACCGCACTTCGGGTGAGATGACCAGCCGCGTGCATTCCCACACGTTCGGGGCGTCGATGACCTTTTCCAACAGATTGTTTGGGATCGTCGACAATTTGCCCGTCATCGCGTCCTTCAGCATATAGGTGTGATCGCCCCATTGGGCGGCACAGGACATGGCCCGCGCGCCAGCCAAGACGCGGCCCTGATCATCCAGAACCAGCGAATAGCGCGCCATAGGGTTGTCGTATTGGTCCATCTCTACATCCGCATTGTGCGGAATTTGCCAATGCAACGTGTCGACGAAGAACTGCTTGCGCAGGGCAAGATAGTCAAAGAAGGCGGGCCCGTGTTGGTGCACGCCGGACAATTCAAAGCTGATGTTTTCCATGTTTGCTCTCCTTTATGGAGAGTCCATTTAGCGTCGGTTCTGACGAATGGTTAATACTTTCCTACCACCAAAAATGAATTTCCCACCAAGAAACGTCATGAGACATAACCCTTGGAAAAAATTAACTATTTGTTAACTATTTTTGACGAAATTCGGCCCGCTCTAAAGCAAGCCAAACTCCTTCGCCAAAGCCGCTGCCTGCGCCGATGTCTGCGCCCCCAGCTTCGTTTTGGCATTCTTAAGACGCTGCTTCACAGCCCCCTCAGACACCCCCAAATCATGGGCAATCTGTTTCAACCGCATGCCTTCACGCAGCATGCCCAAAGCCTCAAGTTCCGCATGGGTCAAATTCGTCGGAGGCGCCTTTTCACGGTGACGGCGTTCGATGTAGCCCGCCAAAGCCGCGATCTCGTCGTCCTCAAAATCACGGTCAGACCGGGCAAAATGTCCAAAAGACCGGTGCCCGTCCGTGTTGCCGTCGAAATAGGACACCGCCAACCCGTACCGCAGCCCGAACGTCTGCGCCTGATCCAGCACGCGCATCGGGTCCGGCAGATCAATGTCGCGCCACCGCACAGCGCCCGTGTTGCTGTAGACCCAGCGTGTGACCGGATCATGCAGCATGAACCGCAATTTGGTGTAGTGATCAATCCAAGGCTGGGGCAAGGCGTTGACCTCTTCCATTGGAAACGCAAACCCCACACGCAACGCGATATAGTATCCCGTGGGGGCCACCATCAGCACATCATCATGGGTTTCCAAATCAGTCAAACAGCGCCCTCTCGCGCGTGTGGCTCTTCAGATGGTCCTGTCTTTCGGAAGACAATCCGACTAACCTACTCTTACCTTGTTCGCTTTATGTATTCTGTCATGTAAGACGCAAGCAACCACAAAGAGAGCAAGAGAGCTCGAAATGGCCGATATAGAAAAAATTACGACGCTATTGGAAACAATCGAAGATTTGGCGCCCGCTGGTTTCGCAATTGCATTTCATCTGCGCCTGACATCCTCGGAATTTCAATTCCAGACCTATCCAAAAGCCTGGATGGAGATCTATTCTCAGAACGGCTACGTCATGTCCGACCCGACTGTGGCGTGGGCATTTGCAAATACGGGATACATTCGTTGGTCAGACCTGGCAGACCAGGATGTTCTGAAAATATTCGAACAATCAGCGCCTTACGGCATGAAATTTGGATCGGCGATTGGAATTGAAATCGACGACACCCGCAGCATTGGCGGCTTTGCGCGGCCGGATCGCGAATATACCGATCAGGAAATGGAGCAATTGCAAGATTACATCCAACAGCTTCACATTCTGACCGCGTCGAAAACCGGAATGGATGCGAAATTGCGTGATGACTTGCATGAACTATCGGTCAGAATGACCCACCCCAGCTAAATCTCAGGTTGTATTTTATTTTTGAGATAAATTAACGGGAGAATCCGAGCCCATGGCCGCGCAAGGGCATTTTGTTCGGCGCGGTTAACCGGTGATTCATGTCCTTTCGGTACGCCAACAGCACCGCAGATGAGAGGTGCATGATGGTGACCCCGACCCAAACTCTTCCGGATATTCCCCGTTCGCGCAAAGCGGCCATGGTCGTGCAATTGCTGTTGCGCAACGATGGAAATCTGCCCCTTGCGGACCTGCCTGAGGCGTCGCAGGCGCGGCTGACGCGGGAACTGGGCGCGCTAAGCCTGATCGACAAAGTAACGCTCAATCAGGTGATCGATGAATTCTCACAGGAACTGTCGTCCGTTGCCCTCACAGCGCCCGGCAGTGTTGAGGCCGCGCTGAAATCTCTTGAGGGTCGCATCTCCCCCGCGACCGCCGCCAAACTGCGGGAGGAGGCCGCAGCACGGGCAGGCCATGACCCGTGGAAATCGGTGCTTGAGCTTGAAAACAGCGCCATGCTGCCCATCACCGAGGCCGAAAGCCCCGAGGTCTGCGCAATCATGCTGTCCAAAATGTCGACCCCCAAGGCGGCTGAACTGTTGGGCATGATGCCAGGTGACCGCGCACGGCGCATTGCATATTCCATGTCGCGCACCACCAAGGTGACCGCGCAGGCCATGGCGCGGATCGGGGCCAGCCTTGCACAGAACTATTGCGGTGCCACCATCCCCGCCTTTGCCGAAAGCGCCGAAAGCCGGATCGGGGCCATCCTCAATTCCAGCTCAGCCAGCACCCGCGACGGCATCCTCGAAGGGCTATTGTCCGAAGACCCGACCTTTGGCGAAGGTGTGCGCAAGGCGATCTTTACCTTTGCGGACATTCCCGCGCGGCTGGCCGTGCCCGACGTGCCCAAAGCGATCCGTGAAGTGGAACAGGGTGACCTGGTCAGCAGCCTCGCCTATGCCGCACAGGCCGGTGGCGATCTGGCCACCGCTGCGGAATTTATCCTTGGCAACATGTCCAGCCGCATGGCCGACAACCTGCGCGAAGAAATTCAGGAGGCTGGAAAAATCAAACAATCCGATGGTGAGAAGGCGCAGACCGCCGTGATTTCCGCCATACGTGGTGCTGCGGATGAAGGCACGATTGTCCTGATCGTCGAGGATGAGGACGACGACGTCTAAAAGGGCAAAAGCAGACTTTCCTTGCGGGGCCTGTGCCCCTAGCATCGGCCCCATGACAGATCCAAAAAATCCCGCGCGCCGCTGGCAAGAGAATCCCGCGCGCCGCTGGCAAGAGAATCCCGCGCGCCGCTGGCAAGAGAATCCCGCGCGCCGCTGGCACGACACCCCCGCGCGCCGCTGGCACGACATGGGCGGCGACGCCGCCGGCCCCGTGCCCAACGACCAGCACGACTTTTCCCTGTGGGAAAAACGGGTTGATGCCCTGATGATCATCGGCTCCGCAAAGGGGTATTTCACCGTAGACGGGTTGCGCCGTGTCCTCGAAGACATGGGCGAAGAGGCGTTTGAGAGCATGACCTACTACGAACGCTGGATCGCTTCGGTCAATCAGAACCTGATCGAAGGCGGCGCATATACGACCGCAGAACTTGCTGAAAAGATGGACGAAATTGCCAAACGCGGGGCCACCTATGGCGACGCGGCACAGGCGCATTGATGCAGCGCGTCCGCGTCAGACCCTTGATGCCGCCCGGTCACGTGCGCACCCCGCATTATCTACGGGGCAAAATCGGCGTCATCGAACGGTCATTGGGGGCGTTTCCCAATCCCGAAGATCTGGCCTACGGCCACCCGGCCCCGGCCCTTCCCCTGCACCGCGTCCGCTTTCGCCTCGGTGACATCTGGGGCGAAGACACCCCCCACCCCGATGATACCCTCGACGCTGAAATCTATGACCACTGGTTGGAGCCTGCCGATGCCCCATGATCACCACGACCATCTGAGCCCCTCCGGCCATCCTTTCCGCGAAGACGACGACACCCCGCTCAGCTATTGGCAAACCATGGAAATCGCCGTGCGCGAATTGCTTGTAGAAAAGGGGATCACCACCCCCGCCGACATTACCGCCCAGATTGAAGCGATGGATGCCCGCAGCCCGGCCAACGGGGCACAGGTTGTGGCCCGCGCTTGGACCGATCCCGCGTTTCGCAGCGCGCTGTTGGCAGACGCGTCCACCGCGACACGCGATATGGGGTTCGACATCGGCCCTCTCAACCTGATTGCGCTTGAGAACACAGATGACGTGCACAACATGATCTTGTGTACTTTGTGTTCATGCTACCCGCGCAACCTGCTGGGCCTGCCGCCCGATTGGTACAAATCCCGCGCGTACCGCAGCCGCACGGTGCGCGAACCCCGCGCTGTCTTGGCCGAATTTGGCGTGACCTTGCCCGACACCACGACTGTGCGCGTCCACGACAGCACCGCCGATATGCGCTACATCGTCATTCCTGCGCGCCCGCAGGGGACAGAAACCCTGTCTGAAATGGAACTTGCAGCGCTCGTGACCCGTGACAGCATGATCGGCACGGGGCTGGCGAAAACGCCCTGATTACCGCAGGACGGCTGTGGCCAAAACGGCACCCGGGCCTTGTTCTTGCACGATCACAACGATGGGGGCGGCCCCTGACACAGGCACCGTCATGTCCAACCTCCCGCCGCCGGACCATTCGCCCACAACGTCCCAGTCGGTGACGATGTTCGAATAGGTGAGCGTGCGGCCTGCGTTTTCACCGCGCCGGATATCGACCGTCTCTGACGGGTTGTAGCGCACCACCTGCACCTGTGTCCCGCGCGGCAGCGCACGGCGGGTTTGCCCTGAAATCGTCAGCTGATTGCCCGACCGCGCGACAGACACGACCACCCCAGTGGGCGCTTTGTGCGCCATGATCGCCTCGGCCACTTGCATGGGTTTGGTGCCGACCACGTGATCCTGCCCGCCGATAACCATCTGCGGTGTGTAGATCGTATTCACCCCCGCAACCGCCGCATAATTCTGTTGCCGTTGGGTGTGGGACGGGTCGGCAAAAATATCGGCCCAGCCGATGTAGTCCCAATAATCCACGTGCAGTGCGAGGGGAATCACATCACTGCGTTCGGCCAAATCATGCAACAGCGCATCCGCCGGTGGGCAGCTTGAACACCCTTGGGAGGTGTAAAGTTCAACAACCACAGGGCCATCCGCCACAACGGGTGTAGCAAAAGACAGGGCAGTAGCAAGACAGGCAAGGATGCGACGCATTGAGGGGATTCCTTTGTGATGCCCATGCCTAACCGA
Organism: Pseudooctadecabacter sp.; assembly: GCF_965657175.1. Lineage (GTDB taxonomy): Bacteria > Pseudomonadota > Alphaproteobacteria > Rhodobacterales > Rhodobacteraceae > Octadecabacter. The sequence continues at coordinate 97,444 of NZ_CBFHNH010000005.1, forward strand.
CCCACCGCGGACGCGCCAATCAACCGTTTGCGAGGGTACTGTTACAATTCGCCCCACGCCCCTTCCCTAAGGCCCCCGCCAGATGCAACGATAGGGCCGTGGCTGCGTTATAACGTGGTCATAACAGGCTTATCCCATCTGAAGGAGACCCCCATGCCCATCACCGTCGGTCAAGACAGCGCCAAGGCGCGCACGTCCCTCAACGTTGGCACCCAAACCCTTGCGTATTATTCTATTCCCGCCGCACAGGCCGCCGGTCTGGGGGATTTCTCCAGATTACCAGCGGCGTTGAAGGTCGTTCTGGAAAACATGCTGCGGTTTGAAGACGGCAAGACGGTGACGACCGACGACATCAAGGCCTTTGCCGAATGGGGGGCCAAGGGGGGCAAAAACCCCCGCGAAATCGCCTATCGTCCGGCCCGCGTTCTGATGCAGGATTTCACCGGCGTGCCTGCGGTTGTTGATCTGGCTGCCATGCGCGACGGGATCGTGGCCCTGGGCGGCGATGCGCAGCAGATCAATCCCTTGAACCCCGTGGATCTTGTCATCGACCATTCGGTGATGATCGACGAATTCGGCAACCCACGGGCCTTTCAGATGAACGTGGACCGCGAATATGAACGCAACATGGAACGTTACACGTTCCTCAAATGGGGTCAGACCGCGTTCAACAACTTCCGCGTGGTGCCACCTGGTACGGGCATTTGTCACCAGGTGAACCTCGAATACCTCAGCCAGACGGTCTGGACCGACACCGACCAACACGGGGACGAAGTCGCCTACCCCGACACCCTAGTGGGCACCGACAGCCACACCACCATGGTCAATGGTGCTGCCGTTCTGGGCTGGGGCGTTGGCGGGATTGAGGCCGAAGCCGCGATGCTCGGCCAGCCGATTTCCATGCTGATCCCCGAGGTTGTGGGGTTTGAGCTGACCGGCCAGATGATGGAAGGCACCACCGGCACCGATCTGGTCCTTAAGGTTGTTGAGATGCTGCGCAAAAAGGGCGTGGTTGGAAAATTCGTAGAATTTTATGGCGCAGGCCTCGACACCCTGCCCTTGGCCGACCGTGCGACCATCGCCAACATGGCGCCTGAATACGGCGCCACCTGCGGGTTCTTCCCCATCGACGGTGAAACCCTGCGCTATCTGGAAAACACAGGCCGCGACAAAGACCGGATCGCATTGGTTGAGGCTTATGCAAAGGAAAACGGCCTCTGGCGCGGCGATGATTACGCGCCGATCTACACCGATACCCTGCATCTGGATATGGGCACGATTGTCCCTGCGATCTCAGGCCCAAAACGTCCGCAGGATTACGTGGCTCTGACAGCGGCTGCGCAGACATTCGGTGAATACATCACCGGCCAGCGCCCTGAATGGTCCGCCGATCAGGAGGACAAGGCAGACTGGACCGACGAAGGCGGCCAACCGGCCCCGCGCGATATTCCAGGGGATGAGGGCAAACACAAACGCGCCAAGGTCGCGGGGGAAGACTATACGATCCACGACGGATCGATCGTGATCGCCTCCATCACATCCTGCACCAACACATCGAACCCTTACGTCATGATCGGCGCGGGGCTGGTGGCGCGCAAGGCGCGGGAATTGGGGCTGAACCGCAAACCGTGGGTAAAGACATCGCTGGCACCGGGCAGCCAAGTGGTCTCGGCCTATCTGGAGGCGGCGGGTCTGCAGGACGATCTGGACGCCATCGGCTTCAACTTGGTGGGCTATGGCTGCACGACCTGCATCGGCAACTCCGGCCCGATCCAGAAAGAACTGTCCGAGGCAATCAACGAGGGCGATATCATCGCCACCTCCGTCCTGTCGGGCAACCGCAATTTTGAGGGTCGCATTTCGCCCGATGTCCGCGCCAATTATCTGGCCTCACCCCCCTTGGTGGTCGCCTATGCGCTGGCCGGCGACATGAATGTGGACCTGACCAAAGACCCCTTGGGCCAAGACAAAAACGGCAAGGATGTGTTCCTCAAAGACATCTGGCCATCGTCACAAGAGGTGGCCGAGCTGGTCGAAAAGACAGTGACCCGCGCGGCGTTTCAAGAGAAATACGCGGACGTTTTCAAGGGCGATGAAAAGTGGCAAGGCGTGCAAACGCCGGATCAGGAAACCTACGACTGGCCCAGCACATCGACCTATATCCAGAACCCGCCGTACTTTCAGGGCATGTCCAAAGACCCCGGCACGATCACCAATATCGAAGGGGCCAAGGTGCTGGCGGTCTTGGGCGATATGATCACCACCGACCACATCAGCCCCGCGGGATCGTTCAAGGAAAGCACGCCAGCGGGCCAGTATCTGGTGGAACGACAGGTTCCCGTGCGGGAGTTCAACTCCTACGGATCGCGCCGTGGCAACCACGAGGTCATGATGCGCGGCACTTTTGCCAACATCCGCATCAAGAACGAGATGCTCGACGGTGTCGAAGGGGGCTATACTTTGGGGCCGGATGGCAAACAGACCTCGATTTTTGAGGCGGCGATGGCCTATCAGGATCAGGGCACGCCCACGGTGATCTTCGGCGGTGAACAATACGGTGCCGGATCGTCGCGGGATTGGGCGGCAAAAGGCACCAATTTGTTGGGCGTGCGGGCGGTGATTGCGGAGAGTTTCGAACGCATCCACCGGTCGAATCTTGTGGGCATGGGCGTGATCCCGTTCGAGTTCACCGGTGGCGACACACGCAAATCGCTGGGCCTGACGGGTGAGGAAACGGTGACGATCACGGGCCTTGATGCGGTGTCACCGCTGCAAGAGGTGCCTTGCCAGATCACCATGGCCGACGGCACGGTCAAGGACATCACCCTGAAATGCCGCATCGATACCGCGATTGAGGTCGAATACATCGAACATGGCGGCGTGCTGCATTATGTGTTGCGCAATCTGGCCAAGGCAGCCTGACCCTGCGGGGGCGGGCGGCTAAAATTCCGGAATTTTAGCGGATCGTGAGGGCCGATGCGGCGTCTGACAATCGGGCGCCGCATTTTTGTGTGATGGTGGACTTTAGGTATTTTTGAACCAGAGAAACATGGACGTGGCACCTGTGACGGTTAGGGTAGCACGATGACACATAGATCCTATCAGTTCACCCACGCGCTGTGCCGCGCCCCTGCAACCTCTGTCACCGACGGGCTGCGCGCCGCTGATCAGGGCGATCCTGATCCGGCGGTATTCGCAGCGGAACATGACGCCTATGTCAGCGCCTTGCGCGATGCGGGGTGCACCGTCGCGGTGCTGCCCGCAGATGAGGCCTTTCCCGACAGCGTCTTCATCGAAGACCCCGCCTTGGTGTTGAACGGTGTGGCCATCGTCTTGCGGCCAGGTGCCCCGACGCGCTTGGGCGAGGCGGATGCTTTGCGTCCGGCACTGGCCCTGCACATGGCGGATGTCGTCGATCTTGTGACCGATGGATATGTGGATGGGGGCGACATTCTGTGCACCGATGACCGCGTCCTGCTGGGCCTCTCCGCGCGCACCAACGCCACGGGGGCCGAAGACTTGCGCCCCCTTGTCGAGGCGCATGGATACACTTTGGAGGTTCTACAAACCCCGCCGGAGATTTTGCATTTCAAGACCGAGAGTTCCCTATTGGACGCCGAAACGGTTTTGGCCACCCCTGCCTTAGCGGCCTCTGGCGCGTTCAGGGACCTAAAGATCATTGAAACCGTTCCGGGTGAGGAGGCTGCGGCCAATGCGATCCGCGTCAACGATCATGTTATCGTGTCTGAGGGTCATCCGCGCGCGGCGGACAGGCTGGCAGATGCAGGCTATTCGGTGAAGGTTTTGAACACATCGCAGGCGGCCCTTGTGGATGGCGGCCTTAGCTGCATGTCGTTGCGTTATTCGCTGGGCTGAGAGGCCATCGCCGTCTCAAGCGCGGGGCGCAGCCGTTCTTTAAGCCCGCGCTGGGTGACAGGGTTGGCCATGCGGAACAAGATGGTCCCATCGCCGCCCACCACAAAGGTTTCCGGCACACCGTAGACCCCCCAGTCAATGGCATAGAACCCCTGTTTGTCGGCCCCGACGGCGGTGTAGGGATTTTCGAGTTCCTCAAGAAAAGCCACGGCGTTGGGGTCAAAATCCTTGTAATTGACGCCATAGACGGGGGTGCCTTCGGCAGCCAAGGCCATCAGGTTCGGGTGTTCTACGCGGCACGGCGCGCACCAGCTGGCCCAGAAGTTCACGATCTTGACCTGGCCGTCGCGCAGCATCTCCTCCGTCAATGGCGTCAGGCCTGCGATCTCCTCCACCGCGACAACGGGCGCAGGTTCGCCAATTAGTGCGGAGGGCAATTCATCCCCCTGCCCCAAGAACATGCCCGCCGCAAAAAGCCCCGCAAGGGCTGTGAACAGCACCACTGGGATCATCAGGAGCCATTTCATTTGGTCGGCCCTTTGCGCGCCTCAACCTGTTCAAGCTGTGCGCGGACCTTTCGGGCGCGGCGCATTGACAGCGCCACAATGACCACCAACAGGCCAATTGACACGCCATAGGCCAACAAGACCTCGGTCGCGTATTTTCCTAGATCGGGCATCATGACCGCGTCCTCGCCTCAAGCGCACGAATGCGGCGCGCGCGGATTTCGGTGGCGGTGCGCATGAGCACCAGTGCGATGAACAGCAAAACGAAGCCCGCGATACAGACCAGCGCGGGATACCAGAAGACGTCTGCGACGTTTTCTTCCTTATCCAGCGACAGGGACGCAGGCTGGTGCAGGCCCTGGTTCCAGAAATTCACCGCATAACGGGACAGCACCGCAAAAACAGACCCCACGATGCACAGCACCGATGTCAGGTCGGCGGCAGTGTCTGGGTCCTCAATCGCTTCCCACAGGGCGATGTAGCCCAGATAGAACAAGAACAGGATCAAAAAGGACGTCAGGCGCGGGTCCCACGCCCACCACGTGCCCCACATGGGCTGGCCCCAAACGGCCCCAGTGAACAGCGCGATCAGGGTCATGACCACGCCGATGGGGGCTGCCGCGCGGGCGGCCAAGGCGCTGACATGATGGCGGCGGATCAACCAGATCAGGGACGCCACCAACATCATAAACCACGCATTGATCGCCATCAGGGCAGACGGCACATGGATGTAAAAGATTTTGACGGTCGATCCTTGCCGGAAATCATCGGGCGTAAAGAAAAACCCCCAGACAAGCCCCACAGCCAAAATGGCAATGGATCCCCACAGCAACACTGGCACCCAAGGGGTGGTCGTTGCGATGAACTTTTTCGGATTGGCATATTCCCAGATCGACATGGTCGTTAGCTAGCCCTTCCCATAGCGGGCGACAAGGCCGCTCACCTTAAATTCACCCGCAACGCGGCGGAGGCGGCGAAAGGCAGCAAGGCAAAGCAGCCCAGCGTGATCCCCGCCAGCATCATTAGCGGCGTTGTGGCCGACAGCCCGTCGGCCCCGCGCCGCACGGCCTCTGCCCCGAAAATCAGCGTGGGCACATAGAGCGGCAAAACCAGCAGTGACATCAACAGCCCACCCCGTTTCAACCCCACGGTGATGGCCGCCCCGAAGGTGCCGATCATCGACAAGGCAGGTGTGCCAAGGGCGAGGGATGCCAACATCCACACATAGGCCCCCGGCGCCATGTTCAGCAAAAACCCCAGCGCCGGTGCCGCCAGTGTTAAGGGCAGGCCCGTCGTAATCCAATGGGCAACACCCTTGATCAAGGCCACACCCTCCAGCGGCAAAGGTGATGTCGCCAAAAGCGGTAGAGACCCGTCCTCAAAATCCAGCGCGAATATCCGGTCCAACGACAAGAGGGCTGCAAGCAAGGCCGCGACCCATAGGATACCGGGTGCTATGCGCGACAGCACCTCCGCCTCGGGTCCCACGCCGAAGGGAACCAGCACGACAACAATCAAAAAGAACGCAAGGCCAAGGCCAAAGCCGCCGCCTGCCCGCACAGCGAGCGCCAGATCGCGGCGCAACAAGGCGATCATCGCGCGTCTCCGCGCGTCAGCATTACGTAATATCGCGCGTCACCGCGCGTCGGCCTCATAGGAATGCCTCGTCCGACCCGCCGGTGGCCTCAGCCGTGGCTTTGAACGGGGTCAGGTCCATCTCGGGCGCGTCGATGCCAAGGTCGATATGAGTGGCGATGACGGCTACGCCGCCATGTGCCAAATGGCTGTCCCGCAGCCACGCCGCGAACATCTTGACGGAAAAGCCGTCCAGACTGACCGTCGGTTCATCCAGAAACAAAACGCGGCGTCCGATGACACCAAGGCGCGCCAACCCGAGGCGGCGTTTTTGTCCTGCGGACAATGTGCCCGCCAAACGGTCCCGCAGGTCCACCAGATCAAAGGCATCGAACACCTCATCTGGTAATTCCCCCCCATGAACCTGCGCCCAAAAGGCAAGGTTTTCGGTCACGGTCAGCTGCGCCTTAATCCCGTCCGCGTGGCTGGCGTATGCGCCCGTATCTTCCGCGAAATTCACCTCACCGGACAGGGCGGGCTGTAACCCCGCCAGCGTGCGCAACAAGGTGGTTTTGCCCACGCCATTTGGGCCGCGCAACACCAGCGCCTGCCCCTCGGCCACGTCGAAAGACACGCCTTCCAACACCGGCACGCCACCGCGCGCAACCGCAAGGTTACGGACCCGCAGCACCCGCTAGACCGGCAGCAAGGCCAGCCCGACGCGGCGGCCCTCGCTTAGCAAAACATTGTAGGTGCGGCAGGCGGTGGGCGACGACATAACCTCAACCCCCAGGCCTGCGTCCTCAAGGGCTACGCGCAGATCGGCGGGGATATGGGCGATGTCGGCACCGGTGCCCACAAACACCACATCCAGATCGGCCACCGCATCAATTAGGGTCTGCGCATCGGCGTAGCCACCCCAAGGGGCGATGCCCGTGGGCAGCACGACAAGGGCGCCGTGATAGACCTCACCGTCGATGCGGAAAAACCCCGGGCCATAGCCATCGACAGGCTTGGCGTCCGTGTAAACAACCTCATTCAGGCGCATGACGCCCCTCCTTCATCTGGCCCAAAAAACTCCCCCCGGAGGGTCGGCCTGCGACCAGACCGTCAAGCATCAATGTTGGCATATTGTCCGCCCACGTTCTTGTTGTCATTCGACCAGTCCCGTTTCACGCCAAGCACCAGCAAGGTGGTCGAGGCCACAAAGATCGACGAATAGGTGCCCACAATCACGCCCCAAATCATCGCGAAGACGAACCCGCGGATCACATCCCCGCCCAGCACATAGAGCGATATCAGCGCCAGCAAGGTCGTGAACGACGTCATGAACGTCCGGCTGAGCGTTTCGTTGATCGACAGGTTCAAAACCTCCTTCAGGTCCTTGGCCTTATACTTGCGGAGGTTTTCACGAACGCGGTCAAACACCACCACAGTGTCATTCAACGAATAGCCCACGATGGTCAGAAGTGCCGCGATGATCGCCAGATCAAACCGGATTTGCAGCTCCGAGAAGATACCGATCGTCAGCACCACGTCATGCACAAGCGCCGCCACGGCGCCCAAGGCGAACTGCCATTCGAACCGCAGCCAGATGTAGATCAGCACTGCGCCGATGGCCAAGACCACCGCCAAAATCGCCGCCTGAATCAACTCTCCCGACACGGTTGGCCCGACCGATTCCACCGCAGGGAAGGTCATGTCCGGATCGATGGTGCGCAGGGCGTCTTGGACGGCATCGATGGTATCGTTGGTCACCGCCTCCTCGCCGTCTTGCGCCTGAAGCGCCACAGTGGCCACGTTTTCGTCCGGCCCGAAGGTGGGGTCGAACACTTCCGTCACCATGACTTCGCCCACCTCAAGCGCCTCAACCACGGCGCGGTATTCGCCCACGTCGATCACCTGCGCGCTTTCGGTCCGCAAGGTCGTGCCGCCCTTGAAATCAATGCCGAAATTCAAGCCCTGATAGGCAAAGGACCCTGCCGCGATCAAAACCATGATCCCAGAAATCCCAAGCCACATCTTGGCGCGGTTGAAGAAATCAAACGCCGTGCCAGCCTTGACCAGCCGCAGATACTTGCCTGTGAACAACGCCTTGGGACGTTTGCGTTCAAACCAGATCACCACCAGCAAACGGGTCACAAAAATCGCCGTAAAGACCGATGTCAGGATGCCCAGACCCAGCGTAATCGCGAACCCGCGCACAGGGCCTGCGCCCATGGCAAACAGGATCACAGCAGTCAGGAAGGTGGTGATGTTGGCGTCAATGATGGCAGACAGCGCCTTTTCATACCCCAACTCAATCGCGCGGGCGGGGCCTTTGGCGGTGCGGGCTTCTTCACGGATCCGTTCAAAGATCAGCACATTGGCGTCCACCGCCATACCGATGGTCAACACGATCCCCGCAATGCCCGGCAAGGTCAGCGTGCCGCCGATCAGCGACAACAGCCCAAAGATCAGCGCCACGTTCACCAGCAAGGCCACATTGGCAAAGATACCAAACAGCCCGTAGCTGAGGACCATGTAAATCAGCACCAGCGCAAAGGCGACCAGACTGGCGATGGCTCCTGCATTGATGCTGTCCTGTCCCAGATCGGGGCCAACGGTCTGTTCTTGCAAGAAATCCAGGTCTGCCGGCAAGGCACCGGCGCGCAGCAACACGGCCAGATTGGTCGATTCCTCAACCGTGAACTGGCCCGTGATAATCCCTGACCCGCCTGAGATATGCGCCTGAATGGTGGGCGCCGATACGACCTCATCATCCAGAACAATCGCAAAGGGCGACCCAATGTTTTCGAGCGTATAATCGCCAAACTTGCGCGCGCCCGACGGGTTGAATCTGAACGTCACGGCGGGGCGGTTGTTTTGGTCAAACGTGGGCTGGCTATCCACCAGATCCTCACCGGTCACAACGGGGGAGCGTTCGACGATGTAAAACACCCCCTCCTCATCCAGTGACGGCAGCACAACGTTGCCCGCCCCTGCCCGTTCACCCGCGTCATTGGTGCGGCCTACGACGGGGTGAAAGCCCAGTTGCGCGGTGGTGCCAATGATGTCCTTGACCTCTTGCGCCGACCCCACACCGGGCACCTGGATCAGGATACGGGTCGCACCCTGACGCTGGATGGACGGCTCACGGGTGCCGACTTCGTCAATCCGGCGGCGCACAATTTCAAGGGCTTGGCGCACGGTGCGGTCATCCGTGGCCTGCATTTCAGCCTCGGACAGGGTGATGACCAGATCGGTGTCGGACACCGCCCGCACCACGATATCCGTCTGCCCCACGCCTGTGACGCTGACCACTTGCTGGGCCAGACCGCGCACCAATGACAAAGCTCGGTCCATGCCTGCGGGTTCGGAAATCCGCACGCGCAATTCGCCTTCGGTGTTGCTCTCGTCGGTCACAAACCCGACCGTATCCCGCTGGGCGGCCAGCACATCGCGGACCTCAGGCCAAAGCGCGCGCATGCGGGTTTCATAAACCTCTTCAACCTTCACTTCGGCCAAAAGCTGCGCCCCGCCGCGCAAATCCAGCCCCAGATTGACCAGATTGTCGGGCAGGAACGACGGCCAAGCCGCCGCCTGCGCCTCAAGATCGGACCCCGTTTCGCCAGCGGCCAAGGCCGCCTCTGCGTCGTTGGACTGCTCTACCGTGTTGTAGAACCCGTTGGGCATGGCCACGGCGATGCCAAACGCCACCACGAGCCAAATTGCCATGCGTTTCCAAAGATCAATCTTAAGCATCAGGGTGTCCTGTCTTTCGGGCTAAGGCGGCTGCGGGCAGCGGCCATGTTCGTATCTGTCTTGAAAGGGTATTTAGGGCGTCGTCAACAGGGCCCAACGCAAAAGCCCGTGCAAACTGGCCACTAGGGGCAGAAATCTGCCGCCGGGTTGGACCCGTCCACACGGATCTGACGCACAATGGTCATATCGAAGGGCATCACACCGCCCTGCAAAACGGCGGCCAGACGCGCGGTGTCTTGAATGGTAAAGGCGCCGGTCAGCATCCCCTCACCGCCCCAGATCGCATCCATAATGCGCGGGGCTGACATGACCTCTCCACGCACGACAATGGCAAAAACCTCCCCAATATTTTGGGAGGTATAGGTGCCAAAAACCTCACGGCCTTCGGGGGTGAACTGAAAGCTCACCGCAGGTTGGCCGCTGTAATCAAAGATCGTACCCGCATCCACCAGATGATCGGCGGTCAAGATCGGTTCTGCCATGATCACCCAGCTGAGCGCGTCAATCTCCGCGTCAGGCAGGATCACCTGGCCTTCGCCCGGTGCCTCAGCCGTGTCGCGGGCAACTTCGCGGATGGCAGTGTGAAAGCCGAACCCCACTTGTTCAAACAGCGGATCAAGGGATGCGCTGTCCACGTCCGCCACGCCAGGCAAAGACACGATGACCTCATCCCCCATGGCTTCGGCGTAGTGATAGGCGTCACCAAAGACGCCCACCAAACGGTTTGAAACGACCTGCGCTGCCGCTTCGTGGTCTTCGCCGTCCTGCGCCAACACCGGTTGCAAGGCAACCTGCGTGCCACCGCACACATCCAGGACTGAGGCCGCGCGCACGGCCCCTTGGGCACTGACCGCGCCGACGCTTATCCCCAAAAAGGCAAGCGCCAGTCGGATCATCCGTCTGCGGGCTCTGTCTTGTTGAGGACCTGTGCAATGGTCGACCGCACGACGCGCACTTTCATGCCTTCTCCCAGTTCAACGATCACTTCGCCATCGTCCACGACCTTGTTGACCTTTCCGATAAGACCCCCTTGGGTGACAACCTGATCGCCCCGCCGCAGGGCCGCCACCATCGCCTGATGCTGCTGCAGTTTCTTTTGTTGCGGACGGATCAGCAGGAAATACATGATCGCAAAGATCAGAATAAGCGGGATAAATTGGCCGATGGCTTCCATAATCGTTCTTTCTTGTCTCTTGGCCCGGACCCCCCGCGCCAAAGTTGCGGCACCCTACGTTTGCGACCGGGGATTCGCAACGCGCAGCATGTGCTTTTCATGGGGCGCGTTTTGCGCCATATCCCAGCCCACGTAATAATTAGCCAAGGATATTCCAATGCACGACATCCGCGCCATCCGAGAGAACCCTGCCGCCTTCGACGCAGCCCTGTCTCGTCGTGGGGATCAGCCCGTGTCAGGTGAGCTTCTGGCGATGGACGAGGCCCGCCGCGCCAAAATCCAAGCGGCCGAGACCGCACAGGCCGAGGCCAACAAAGCCGCCAAAGAAGTGGGCGCTGCCAAGGGCCGTGGTGATGAGGCGGAATTCGAACGCCTGCGCGCCTTGGTCGCTGAAAAGAAACAACAAATCGCCGCGTTGAATGAGGAAGCCAAGGCGCAGGATGCCGCCCTGACCGCCCGTCTGGCCGAAATCCCCAACCTGCCCGCAGACGATGTGCCCGATGGCGCGGATGAGGCCGATAACGTCGAAATCAACCGCTGGGGCACCCCGCGCGAGATTGAGGGCGCGCTGGAACACTACGACATTCCCGCCGTCAAAGGCGGTATGGATTTTGAAACGGCCGCGAAAATCTCAGGTGCGCGGTTTGTGCTCCTCAGCGGGGCTGTGGCCCGTGTGAACCGCGCTTTGGCGCAGTTTATGCTGGACGTGCACACCACCGACAACGGCCTTACAGAGGTCAACACCCCCGTTCTGGTGCGCGATGACGCCATGTATGGCACCGACAAGCTGCCCAAGTTTGGCGACGACAGCTACCGCACCGAAGACGGCATGTGGCTGATCCCGACCTCCGAAGTGCCGCTGACCTATATCGCCGCCGGTCACGTGATCGAGGAATCCTACCTGCCCCGCCGCTACACCGCCCATAGCTTGTGCTTCCGGTCCGAGGCCGGATCAGCGGGCCGCGATACATCCGGTATGCTGCGTCAGCACCAGTTCGAAAAGGTTGAAATGGTGTCGGTCACCCACCCAGACCAGTCTGACGCGGAACAAAAACGCATGTTGCGCTGCGCTGAGGATATCCTCGAACGTCTTGAAATCCCTTACAGAACCGTCGTGCTTTGCACCGGCGACATGGGGTTCGGCGCGCGCCGCACCTTTGATATTGAGGCATGGTTGCCCGGCCAGAACACTTACCGCGAAATCTCGTCGGTTTCGACCACGGGGGATTTTCAGGCGCGCCGCATGAACGCGCGGTTTAAACCCAGCGAAGGCGGCAAGCCGCAGTTTGTCCACACCCTCAACGGGTCCGGCCTTGCGGTCGGGCGCTGCCTGATCGCAGTGCTGGAAAACGGCCAGCAGCCCGACGGCTCCGTCACGCTTCCGGCGGCTTTGCATCCTTATCTGGGTGGCAAAACAGCCATCAGCGCCGACGGATCACTCGTCTAACGTGTCGGGCGTGCGGGACCACTCCGGTGGTCCCGGCCATGTCAGCTGACCCGGCACATGGGTGTAGGCCCCATCGGTCAGCCGGTGGGCCTCACGCATGTGTTGGCGCTGTGTCTCGTCCATGCGGTACAGCGCGTCATAGATGTGTTTCAGGGTCGGATTGCGCCGGTAGGTCTTGTCCGTGAAGGCGCGGTCAATGGCCAGCATCGACATCTCGGACAGGTCCTTGGGCCCGTCCCGATGGGTCGACCATTTATTGAGGACCGAAGCCAAGCCCACAGGCCCGAACTTATTATCAAGCGGTTCATCCACATCAAACCGGTCCGCCACATGGCGCATCTCACGCCAATCCAGCGCCAGACCGGCCTTGGCCGCCCCCAACATGATCCAGTTCAGCGACACAGACGACAGCCCCCGCCGGCTGCCCCCGCCGCCCACGGACCCGTGGTTTCCGGGGAACCATTGTTGCAGGTATTCCGGCACGAAGTGATTGTTTTCACTGTTCAATACCGCCATGTTGTCCCATGGCATGGCCGGAAAGGTCTTGCGTTGTTCATCAATGGAAATGGCGTGGCGCGCGGCCATCACCATCGACGACAGCTTGGCATCATGGAACGTGTAGTTGCTGTTGAACCGCGCCGCACCTGGCAGGGCGGCGGGCAGTCCAAGCGCCTTTACCGTGTCCCAAACGCCCAAATAGGCGATGCGCAGGTCCACCACATCCGGTTTCAAATGCCCGTTGTCTTTGCGCCACGCGCGTTCGTTCAGGGATGTCACCACATCCGGAGAAAACCCCAACCGGAAGGCATAGCTTTCTGGCGTACGCGGATGGGTCTCAGGCGCGCGTGACACGTAACGGGCGACCGCATCCGGGATATCGCGCAGCCGGTCGCGCCCGCAAATGCCTGCCGACCGGATGAACCCCACCAGCGACCGCGCCGCAAAGCCACCGCGCGAAAAGCCGAAGATCATGACCTCATCCCCCGGCTCATAGGCGAAGACCAACCGGCGGTACATGTCCTCCATCAGAGCCAAAAGCCCCCAGCCCAAGGTGCCGCCAAAAACACGGTCCATCTTGCGCGCCACGCGGTTGTTGCCCGCCCCCGACCCCACGCCTGCGGTATATAAAACCACCTGAGGCATCCCGCTGTCCGTCCGGTGCTGCACACAGCGCGCCAGCCGCACAACATTGGTGGGGTGTTCGGCATCCGGTCTGTTCCATGTGCCGTCGATAAAAATAACGATGCGTTTCATAATAGGTGCCTTTTAAAAATCTCTGCGGAATGGTGAAAAACATCCTGCCCTAGGGTCAAGTCGGAAATTCCTGCCCCCGAGGCCCCAGAATGAACCAAACGCCCCGACCGCGCGTTAAAGATCAAAGAACCAAAGGCCTGCACATGACCCGCGCACTTCTGACATTGCTGTTCACCGTCACATTCGTGATCTCCCCCGCCTTTACCTCCCCGTTCAGCGGGTTTGAGGCCGATCAGCTGCCGATCCCCCAGATCGACCCGCCCATCCAACCTGCGGGCTATGCCTTTTCCATCTGGGGCCTGATTTACGGCTGGCTGGTGGTGTCGGCGGTCTTTGGCGTCTGGAGACGGGCGACTGACCCTGCGTGGGACATCATGCGCGCGCCGCTGATTATCAGCCTCGCCTTGGGCACCCCGTGGTTGTGGGTGGCCAACCAGACGGCGATTGGCGCCACGGTGCTGATCATCGCCATGGCCGTGCCTGCGGTGATCGCCATGTTGCGCGCCCCGGATCATGACGCAGGCTGGGCGCGTTGGCCTGTGTCGATTTATGCAGGCTGGCTGACGGCCGCATCCTGTGTGTCCATCGGATCCACTATGGCAGGCTACGGCGTGTTGTTTGATCAAACCGGCTGGGCCTATGCGGGTATCGCTCTGGCGTTGGCAATTGCCCTACCCGTTCAGTGGATCAAACCCAACGCACCCGGTTACGGGCTGACGGTGATCTGGGCATCGGTCGGCATCATTGTCGCCAACGGCATGACCTTGGTGTCAGCCGAAGCAGCACTTGGCATCGCGGCGATTGGCACACTCCTCGCCTATCAAGCCCGCAGTGGCATGCGCGCGGTCGCGTCCTAGACGACGCTTCGTTTCTCTGGTTCAAAAATACCTAAAAACCCTACTCATCCGCGCGTCCCTTGCCCAAATGCTTGCGCAGACGGGATGGGGTGGATTTGGTTTTGTTTTTATAGGGGTTCTTGTCCGCCTGTGACCGGAAGTGCAGACGGATCGGCGTGCCGGGCATGTCGAAATCCAACCGCAATCCGTTGACCAGATACCGCGAATAACTGGCGGGCAACATGTCGGGATGCGAACACATCACCACAAACCCCGGAGGCCGCGTTTTCACTTGCGTCATATAGCGCATCTTGATGCGTCGCCCGCCCGGAGCGGGGGGCGGATGGGCCTCGGTCATGCCCATGAGCCACCGGTTCAATTGTGCGGTGGTGACACGGCGGTTCCAGATGTCATGGGCGCGCAAGATCGCCTCTTGCAGGCGATCAAGACCGCGACCCGTTTTGGCGGACACAGTGATCAAGGGCGCGCCTTTCAGCTGTGGCAACAGCCGCTCGAACGCCTCTTTCAGCTCTTTCAGCTTGGCCTGCTTTTCAGGCTCCACATCCCATTTGTTCACGGCCAGGACCACCGCACGGCCTTCGCGTTCGGCCAGATCGGCGATGCGCAAATCCTGTTGTTCAAACGGGATTTCAACATCCAGCAACACCACCACGACCTCGGCAAATTTCACCGCGCGCAGACCGTCGCTGACCGACAATTTCTCAAGCTTTTCCTGTACCTTGGCCCGTTTGCGCATGCCTGCGGTGTCGAAAATCCGCACGGGCACAGAACTGTCCCCTGCCGCCCAATCCATCTGCACTGAAATCGCGTCACGGGTGATCCCCGCCTCGGGCCCGGTCAGCAACCGGTCTTCGCCAAGGATCTTATTGATCAACGTGGATTTGCCCGCATTCGGGCGGCCCACGACGGCAATCTGCAATGGCTTGGCGCGGGTTGGCACACGTGCGCCTTCATCGTCCTCGTCGTCCTCAACATCCACATCCGTCTCTGGCGCGTCAGCCGCGGCGCGTTCTTCGAATTCATCGGACAAGGGCATGAGGACGTCATACAACTCACCCAACCCCTCCCCGTGTTCTGCCGACAAACGGATCGGTTCGCCCAAGCCGAGGTTGTACCCCTCCAACACGCCGGCATCGGCGGCTTTGCCTTCGGATTTGTTCGCTGCCAAAATCACATGGGCGTTTTTCTTGCGCAGAATATCGGCAAAGACCTCATCCGCGGGCATCACGCCTGTGCGACCGTCGTACATGAACAGACAGATATCAGCCATTTCCACGGCACGTTCGGTCAGGCGGCGCATCCGGCCCTGCAGGCTGTCGTCCGTCGCCTCTTCCAGACCGGCGGTGTCGATGATGGTGAACTTCAGATCCCCCAGCCGCGCCGCCCCTTCGCGCAAATCGCGCGTCACACCGGGTTGGTCATCGACCAACGCCAGCTTTTTGCCGACAAGACGGTTAAAGAGGGTGGATTTCCCCACATTGGGGCGGCCCACGATGGCGAGTGTGAAGGACATGGTTACGACTCTATCAGGTTAAGTGCCGCCCACTACACCCTTTACCGCCTAACGGAAAGCCACCAGTTGCCCACGCTGCGTCACGACATACAAGGTGCCGCCCGCAACAACCGGATTTGACGCCGCACCACCCGCAATGGGGGCCGTGCCCACAAGCGCGCCGGAGGTCGGATCAAACTGGCGCAAAAGGCCGTCGCCTGAGGCCACGATCACGCGGCCCCCCGCAACAATCGGGCCGTAATGGGCGAAACGTGTCTTCTGGCGGCGTTCGCGGGTTTCTTCGAACCCCGGCAATGCCACACGCCAGACAGGTGTGCCGTCAGCGGCATCCAGCCGGACCAACTCGCCCAGATCATTCACCAGAAAAATCGACCCGCCTGCAGGCCAGACAGGGCCAACGGCCCCTTCGGTCGCTGTCCAGTCGCGGTCCCCGTTGGCTGCATTCAACGCCACCACACGGCCCGACACGTTGCCCACATAGATGCGGTCGCCGTCCACGACCGGATCACCGGCAATGTCGGAAATGTTCGATGCGGCCTGACCGGGCCGCTGCCCTGTCACCACCGTTGACCAGCGGCGTAAGCCGCCTTCGGGGAACGCCGCGAGGACCTCGCCCGTCGGGAACGGGAAGATCGCCAAATCAGCGGTCACAGCCGCCCCCGCCCCGCCTGAGAAATTCGAAACCGGCTCGGTGGTGCCGATGGTCCAACGCACGCGCCCATTGCCCCGTTCAATCGCCCAAGCGCGCCCGTCGCGGCTGACCACATAGACCAGATCACCCCTGATCGTGGGCGCGGATGTGCCGGGTGCATCCAGATCCTGACGCCAGATTTCCCCGCCAGAGGCTGCATCAAGGGCCACGACCTCACCAAAACCGGTGGTGGCGATGACCAGATCACCGTCTGCGGCCAACCCGCCGCCAGAGGCGTCGGTGGGATTGTCCGTCACGGGAATGACGCTTTGCGCCCAAAGCGTTTGACCGACAGTAGATGTCGCCGTCACTTGGGATTTTGCATCCAACGTGAAAATGCGTCCGCCCGACACAATCGGATCAGCGGTGATCCGCAAGCGGCGGCTGTTGCCCGCACCGATATTGGCGGCAAAGACCGGCGTCAAAGTGGCGTTCAACGTAGGGTGGGTGATGCGGTGCGTGGGGCCACCATTGCGGTGGGTCCAATCGGTATTGGTGACTTGGGCTGCCAGTGAAATCGGGCGCGTTTCATTGACGAACGCGTCCGCCCCCAAAGCCTCGCCCCGAATGCCAAGCCGTTCACCGGGCAGGATGATGTCCTGTTCGCCGCAGGCCACCAAAAGGCCCGCCGCCGCCAAAAGCGTCAATACAGATGTCCGGAACCGTCCCGTGCTGGGTGTGTCTTGGCCTGTCACGTTGTCCCCCCCTTTAGGTCGGGTTTATTGGTCGATCGGGTCGGTGTTGCCCAAGATCAAACTCTCGATATCACCGTCCAATGCCACAATCATATCGAATGCACGATCACGCAAGCCCCGTGTGACCTCAGCGTCCTGTGCGATGGCGGCAAACTGATCGAGGGCAAGGTCCGTTTCACCGGCGGCCACATTCATCAACGCCAGTTGTTCCTGCGCAATCAGACGGAACGTGGCACCTGGTGCCGCAAGGCGTTCAAACGTGGCGCGGCGGTCATCATCAGACAACGGGCCGTCCGCAATCATCGCAGCCTTGAGAGCGGCCAGATCGCGATAAACCTGTGGCGCATCATCCTGAAGGGCCACGGCGTTCAACGTTTGCGTCGCGGTCTCTGCATCGCCGGTTTCCACCAGATCAGATCCGGCCAGCAAGCCGGTCACGGCTGCCGCACCGCCGTCGGCCTCAATCGCCTGAAGGGCCGTGGCGCGGGCGGCATCATCGTCAATTTCAAGGGCTGCCAAAATGGCATCGCCCGTGGATTTGGCCGCAGCCTCTGCTTGGGCCTTGCGGATTTCGCTGAACGCGGTGCCGCCGACCAGTGCCAGAACCACCAAAACGGCGATCCAGCCATATTTACGCATGTACCCAAAAAGCTGATCCTTGCGGACCTCTTCTGAGACCTCATCGATAAAGCTGTCTGTGTTGCTCATTTGGTCCTCACCCCATGTCTTGCCCCCTCTTATCTTGAACCGGCAAAGGGGGGCAAGGGCCGCACGCAGATGGGGGCGGAAAACCGGTCAAAGCCTTGAATGTCAGCAATGTAAATACAGTTTACTTTCTCATGTTGCACCTGCGGCAAAATTTCTTTAATCTGAACTGGTCAGTTTAGCGTAAACGTTTATATGTCCCAAGACATAGACAAGGCCCGAAACACCTTTACCTCGGCCCCGACTTTGAGAGTTGCCAAATGCGTATCATGCCCCTCTTCACCGCGATCATCGTATCGTTGACCCTTTACGCGCTGGTGTTCGAACGCGAACAGCTTCTTGCCTTTGCGCAAGTCGAACCCTCGGCGGATGAAACAGAGGACGGGCCCGACACGATTGACCCCGTCAGCGTTGTGGCCATGACCTCTGTCGCGGAAATCGTCGACAGCGCGGTGATTTTGCGCGGCCGCACGGAGGCCGCGCGGCAGGTGACCGTCGCCTCTGAAACTTCCGGTCAGGTGATTTCGGAGCCCATTCGCAAGGGTGCCACCATCGAAGAAGGTCAGTCGATGTGCCAGCTGGACCCTGGCACGCGCGCCTCATCGCTCGCCGAAGCCCGCGCCCGTCTGACCGAAGCACAAGGCCGCGTGCCAGAGGCACAGGCCGCCGTGGCCGAAGCACAGGCCCGCGTCCGTGAGGCCGAAATCAACGTCAACGCCGCCCGACAGCTGAGCCAGGATGGCTTTGCCTCCACCACCCGTCTGGTCAGCGCCGAAGCCGCCCTTGAGGCCGCAAACGCAGGCGTCCAGCGCGCGACCAGCCAAGTGACCGGCGCACAGGCCGGGATTGAGGCCGCACAGGCCGGTGTTGCCGCCGCAGAAAAAGAACTCGAACGGCTCAACATCACAGCCCCCTTCTCCGGCCTGCTGGAATCCGACACCGCTGAACTGGGCACCTTGATGCAGCCCGGAGCGCCCTGCGCCACGATCATTCAATTGGACCCGATCAAGCTGGTGGGCTTTGTGCCCGAAGACAACGTGGCCCAAATCGCCGTCGGCGCCCGCGCCGGTGCGCGCCTGACATCGGGGCAAGAGGTTGTCGGTCAGGTCAGCTTCCTGTCTCGGTCCGCCGATGAGCAAACCCGCACCTTCCGCGTGGAAATCGAAGTGCCCAACGCTGATTTTGCGATCAGCGACGGCCAGACCGCCGAAATCCTTGTGGCGTCAGACGGGCGCAGCGCACATCTGCTGCCCGCGTCCTCCATGACTTTGGACAACGACGGCAACATCGGCATCCGCGTGGTGGGCGACGGCAACATCGCGCGCTTTTTGCCTGTGGGCGTGCTGCGCGACACCATCGACGGCATCTGGGTCACCGGCCTGCCTGAGACGGTTGATGTGATCGTTGTGGGCCAAGAATACGTCACCGACGGTGTGCCCGTCATACCGACCATGCAGGAGGCCGAGGGATGATTAAACTCGTTGATGTCGCAGCCTCCCGCGCGCGGATGGTGATTGCCTTTATCGTGCTGTCCCTGCTGGCCGGCACCTTTGCCTACACGGGCCTTCCCAAAGAGGGTGAGCCTGATATCGAAATTCCGGTGATCTTCGTCTCCGTCCCCTTCCCCGGCATCTCAGCCGAGGATTCGGAGACGTTGCTGGTCAAACCCATGGAAGCGGAATTGCAGGACATTGATGGCCTGCTGGAAATGACGGCCACCGCGGCGGAAGGCTACGCAGGGGTCGCGCTTGAATTCGACTTTGGTTGGAACAAGACCGACACCATGGCCGACATCCGCGATGCGATGAACGCGGCCGAGGGGCAGTTCCCGGCAGGCGCGGACAATTATTCCATCAACGAAATCAACTTTTCCGAATTTCCCATCGTCATCGTCAACCTGACAGGCAACGTCCCCGAACGGACCCTGATTCAAGTGGCCGAAGACCTGCAAGAGGCCGTAGAAGGCATCGACGGCGTGCTTGAGGCGTCGCTGACCGGTCAACGCGATGAGATGATCGAGGTTCTGATCGATCCCCTGAAACTGGAAGCCTACAACGTCACCGCAGGTGAGCTGATCAACGTCGTCACCCAGAACAACCTGTTGATTGCCGCAGGTGAGGTTGCGACTGATCAAGGCTCCTTCGCGGTCAAAATCCCGTCCAGTTTTGACGAACCGCGCGACATCTACACCCTGCCGGTCAAAACCAATGGCGACCGCGTCATCACCCTTGGGGACCTTGCCGAAATCCGCCTGACGTTCGAAGACCGCGCCAGCACCGCACGCTTTAACGGCACCACAACTGTGGCGCTTCAGGTGGTCAAACGCCGCGGTTTCAACCTGATCGACACGGCGGCCGAGGTGAAAACCGTGGTCGATGCCGAGGTCGCAAGCTGGCCCCAAGACCTGCGCGACGCCGTGCTAGTGGGTGTCAGCAACGACCAATCGCGCAACGTGGACAGCATGGTCCGCCAGCTTGAGGGGTCCGTTCTGACGGCCATCGCGCTGGTGATGATCGTTGTTCTGGCAGCCCTTGGCATGCGGCCTGCTTTGCTGGTGGGCTTTGCGATCCCCACGTCTTTCTTGCTGTGTTTCGCCTTCCTCGCCGTGATGGGCGTCACGATTTCCAACATCGTGATGTTCGGCTTGATCTTGGCCGTGGGCATGTTGGTGGACGGCGCCATCGTTGTGGTGGAATACGCCGACAAACGCATGAAAGACGGCGCGGGGCCGATGCAGGCCTACACGGATGCGGCCAAACGCATGTTCTGGCCCATCGTCAGTTCCACCGCGACCACGCTGTGTGCCTTCCTGCCCATGCTGTTCTGGCCTGGTGTCCCGGGGCAGTTCATGGGCATGTTGCCGGTCACGATCATCTTTGTACTGTCGGCCTCGCTCATCGTGGCATTGATTTATCTGCCCGTCATGGGCGGCGTCACGGGCCGTATGTCCAACGCCTTTGGTGCCGCGTCAGAGGCCCTGAAACGCACCCTTCCTTGGATCGTCCGAGTGGCCCTGATTGCACCCGCCATCATGATGGTCTTTGCCGGTGCCATGCTCACGTTGAACCCCGGCTATTTCACCGGCGCCATGGTCGAGGGCAGCTTCTTTGCCTCCCTCCCCGGTATGATCCTGTTCTTGGCCGGTGCCGTTGCGGTGTCCATCACCGTGGGGGCCGCCAAAATCGAACGCCCCGCCAAGCGGATCAAAGCAGGCTACCGCCGATCGATCTTTGGCCATGTGATCCACTTCATCGCGGGCAACCCGATCATGCCAATCGTCTCCATCGCAGCGGTGGTGTTCGCGGTGATGACGACCTTCACCTACTTTGGGGCCAACAACAACGGCGTGGAATTCTTTGTGGAATCCGAACCCGAACAGGCGATCGTCTACGTTCAGGCGCGCGGCAACCTCAGCATTGATGAAAAAGACGCTATCGTCGCTCAGGCTGAGGCGATTGCCTTGGCCGAACCGGGCATCCAGTCGGTCTTTGCCTTTGCTGGTGCAGGCGGTCTGAACCAGAACACCGGCGGCGGCGAAGGCCCCCGCGACACCGTCGGTCAGTTGCAGCTGGAACTTGTGCCATGGGACGACCGCCCCGCCTTTGCCCGCGCCAACGACATCGACCCCACCACGTTGGACGGCGATCTGGTGCTGGAACGGCTGACCGCCGAACTGGCCACGATCCCCGGAATCCGCACCGAAATCCTCAACCTCAGCCGTGGTCCGGCGGCGGCCAAACCGGTGCACCTGCGACTGTCGGGCGACAACTGGACCCAGTTGCAAGAGGCCACGGCCATCGCCCGCGCCAAGTTTGACACCACCACGGGCCTGACCCTGATCGAAGACAGCCGCCCCCTGCCCGGCATCGACTGGCAGATCGACGTGGACGTCGAAAAAGCCGGTCGTTTTGGCGCGGACGTGGCGACGGTCGGCGGCATGGTGCAACTGGTCACACGCGGTATCTTGCTGGACACCATGCGCGTGGACTCATCGGACGAAGAGATCGAAATCCGCGTCCGCCTGCCCGAACAAGACCGCGTGCTGTCCACCCTCGACAGCCTGCGTGTGCGCACCAACGCGGGGCTTGTGCCGCTGTCTAACTTCATCACCCGCACGCCGGTGCCGAAACTGGCCCAGATCGACCGTATCGATCAGGCACGCTATTTCGACATCAAGGCGGATGTTCTGCCGGGCCTGACCAAATTCGTGACCGGCGAAGGCGACGCGCAATCCACCCTCGGCATCTTCCGCGAAGTGGCTGAGAATGAGACCGTCGCAGACGGCACCCGCACCGTTGAAACCACCGGCGGCGATCTGTTCGAAGTCGTGACCCTTGCGGATGCGGCCAGCGTTGACGCCGTGCAGCAAGCCATCACCGATGGTGATGCCCTGCCCGTGGTCGTCAACGGCAACGAACGTATTGAAGTGCTGACAGCATGGCTCGATACCCAGCCGCTCCCCGCGTCGGTCAATTACGAATGGACTGGCGACCAAGCCGATCAGGCCGAATCCGGTGCCTTCCTCGCCACGGCGTTCATGGGCGCGCTGGCGCTGATGTTCATCATCCTGCTGGCGCAGTTCAACTCCATCTACAATTCGGTGCTGGTGTTGCTGGCGGTGATCCTGTCCACCACCGGCGTGCTGATCGGCATGTTGGTCATGGATCAGGCGTTTTCGATCATCATGACGGGCACGGGCATCGTGGCGCTGGCGGGGATCGTGGTGAACAACAACATCGTTCTGATCGACACCTATCAAGAATACGAACGTTACATGCCAAGGACCGAGGCGATCACCCGCACCGCCGAAGACCGGATTCGCCCCGTGCTGCTGACCACCATCACCACCATGGCCGGTCTGGCGCCCATGATGTTCGGTCTCAGCCTTGATTTCATCGGCGGCGGCTACAGCGTCGACAGCCCCACATCGCTGTGGTGGAAACAGCTCGCGACCGCTGTGGTCTTCGGCCTTGGCATCGCGACCGTTCTGACGCTGGTGTTCACGCCGTCCATGCTGGCCCTGCGCGTCTGGGTCACGACCTATGCCCGTTGGGGCGCTTGGTCGCTGGCCAAATTGGGCGGTGGCCGTTCAAGCCGTGCTGCCGAAGACTGGGCGTTGGCCCGTGAGGCCAGGCGCGTCAAAGCGCCGGAGATCATCTGGGGCGACCCTGATTCCTCCCATGGCGTGACGGAGCTGGAGGCCAATGTCGAACCGGAGGCATCTAACGACGGGGACGATACCCCGAACAGACCCCACCCGCCCCTCCAGGCGGCCGAGTAAAGAAAGGGCGGTTCCAATGGGCCGCCCTTTTTGCCAGACCTGCACACCCCTTTGCCGCGTGTCCTCCCCACCACTCAAGCCTTGCGATGTTGCGACAGGCCGCGGTCTGTACCGTCAGGCGCGTCGCGACTTCAACGCTGCTCTGCCGGAACTGCCTATTCTATTTGTTTTTTTCCAGCCCAGTCGTGCACCATATTTTGTAAAGGTAATGGCGTGTAAAGATGGAATTGATTTTACTACTTGGCGCGGCTTTTGGCGTTGGCTTGGTGTTGGATGTTTTCAACAGCACCGACAATACCACCGAGGATGCGCCCATCGACGACACTTCCCCTCCCACCGAATTGACAGACCAAAATGACCGACTAGACGACCAAACCAACGATGACCTTCTTGTCTATGGGTTGGATGGTGACGATGTCATCCTTGAAGGCTCTGGAAACTCCACGCTCTTTGGCGGCGAAGGCAGCGACTATCTAAGGAGCCGGGGCGGACAAGACATCGTCTTTGGTGGCAACGATGCGGACCGGATCGTTATATATATAATTCTAGCCTTCGCGACGGGGAAGACGAAGTCACAGTCAACGGCAGCGCGGGAAGCGACGAGAGTGCAACTCGTTTTGGCGATGACGAAGTGCATGGCGGCAGCGGAAACGATTGGATCAATGACCCTCAGATTTACGGCACCGAAGTCTTCGGCGGGATCACGGATGATGACACCATTTATGGTGGATCAGGGAACGATCATATCTCGACCCGCGTGGGGGCCGACATCGTTTATGGCGGCACGGGCGACGATCAGATTAAGTCAGCGCCGTCTTTGCGAACGGACATCAGCTATAATGACTTTGCCGCGCCTGATACCTTGTATGGCGGCGACGGCAACGACAGAGTCTTTGCCGTCAACGGATCGACCCTTTTCGGGGGCGAAGGCGAAGACACAATCGCCACATTCCTCTGAGCGGGTACCGTTGACGTGTTCGAGCCTGTGGTCATCGCTGACTTCAACCCGGACGAAGACATGATCGAATTGCGGGCCGATGGGTTGGGCAACCCTACGTTTGGGGACATCACATACGAAGACCGCGACGACGGGTCGGTGATGGTGTCGATTGACGGCAATGACTATGCGCTGATCCTCAACACCCAGTCGTCCGATTTGAATGTCGCGAACCTTTCGATCGATGCAGGGCCAAACGGGGGTTAAGCCGCCTCGTCTTGCTGCTGGCGGTGCCACAACTGCGCGTAGCGCCCTTCGGCCTCAAGCAGCGCATCATGGCTGCCCTCTTCCACGATCACACCGTTTTCCAGCACCACAATCCGGTCCGCATCGGCGATCGTGGACAGGCGGTGGGCGATGGTCAGCACCGTGCGCCCCTCCCCCATCGCCTTGAGTTCGCTTTGGATTTCCATCTCGGTATCCGTGTCCAGGGCGCTCGTTGCCTCATCCAAAATCAGGATTGGCGGGTTTTTCAGCAAGGTTCGCGCGATGCCCACGCGCTGTTTCTCACCGCCCGACAGCTTCAACCCGCGCTCGCCCACGGTTGTCTCGTACCCGTCGGGCAACCCTTCGATGAAGTCGTGGATTTTCGCGGCCTTGGCCGCCGCCACGATCTCATCGAACGAGGCCCCGTCCCGCCCGTACGCGATGTTGTAGCGGATGGTGTCGTTGAACAGCACCGTGTCCTGCGGCACCACGCCGATCTGGTCGTGCAAGCTGTCTTGGGTCACATCGCGCACGTCCTGTCCGTCGATGCAGATGGCCCCGTCGTTCACATCATAGAACCGGAACAACAGGCGCCCGATCGTGGATTTGCCAGACCCGGACGAGCCCACAATCGCCACCGTTTGCCCCGCAGGCACAGCCAGATCAACGCCCTTGAGGATCGGACGTTCGGCGTCGTAACCAAAATAGACGTTCTCAAACACCACCTCCCCGCCGGACACGTCCAGTGGCTTTGCGCCGTCGCGGTCATTGACCTCGGCGGGTTGTTCCAAAAGGGTGAACATCTCCCCCATATCGACCAGCGCCTGCCGGATTTCGCGATAAACCGTGCCCAAAAAATTCAACGGCATGGTGATCTGGATCATATAGGCGTTCACCATGACAAAATCGCCCACGGTCAGCGCACCGTTTTGCACGCCAACGGCCGCCATAACCATCACGGCGACCAAGCCGCCGGTGATCAGCACGGACTGGCCAAAGTTCAAAAAGGCCAGCGAATAAGACGTCTTCAACGCGGCCTTTTCGTAGCCTGCCATCGCCACATCATAGCGCGCGGCCTCCCGCGCTTCGGCGCCGAAATACTTGACCGTCTCGAAATTCAGCAAGCTGTCGATGGCTTTTTGGTTGGCGTCCGTGTCTTGGTCGTTCATCTCCTTGCGGATTTTCACGCGCCATTCGGTGACCGTAAAGGTGAACCAGATATAAAGCGCAATCGTGCCAACAACGACCGCCAAGTACCAGGCATCAAAGAGAAAAAACAAAACGATTGAGATCATCAACAGCTCAAGCACAAGGGGGCCGATGGAAAACAGCAAGAACCGCAGCAGGAATTCCACACCCTTGACGCCCCGTTCGATGATCCGGCTCAACCCGCCTGTTTTGCGGGTGATGTGATAGCGCAAGGACAGCCGGTGGATGTGGGTAAACGTCTCGAGCGCCAGCGCGCGCAACGCCCGTTGCCCCACCCGCGCAAAGATCACATCGCGCAGCTGTTGAAAGCCCACATTCATCAACCGCGCCACACCGTAGGCAATGGTCAGGCCCACAGCGCCCAGCGCCAGCAACATGCCCGTTCCTTCGCCAGACAGCGCATCCACCGCGTTCTTGTAAAAAATCGGGGTGCCGACGGCGATCACCTTGGCCAGAAACAACACCGCCAAGGCCGCGACGACCCGTCGTTTGACCCATGGCTGATCGTCGGGCCACAGGTAGGGGATGACACGTTTGACGACCTTCCAGCCCTGAATTTGGTCATCGTTAAGATTGGTGGAGGTTTTGGGAAGGCTGCGCATAAAGGTCTTTCATCTGAACAGATGCGTTTACTTAGGGTGCCTTACGCTGCTTTGCCACCCATCACGTCAGATTGTTCGCGCATCATCGCCATCATGCGGGCCTTGTCGCCCGCGTCAGTCGGGTCTGCCATGGCTGCCGCCAGCCCTTCGAGGGACGCAATGTTGTGGCCTGCGCGAAAGCTGTCCACATGGGGCAGCATCGCCTGAATACCGCGTGCTTTGGGCGCGAACTCCGCCCAGCGCATCAAAGGGTTGAGCCATATGACCTGCCGCGCCGTCCGCGACAGCCGCTGCATCGCGCTGGACAAAAGACCCGCATCATCGCGGTCCAGCCCGTCGGTGATCAACAGCACAACCGCCCCCTGCCCCAACACCCGCCGCGACCAGTCGCGGTTGAACCGGTCAAGGCACGCCCCGATGCGTGTGCCCCCCTCCCAATCCTGGGCTTGTGTACCTGCAGCGGTCAGTGCCGCGTCCACGTCGCGGGTGCGCAGATGGCGGGTGATGTTGGTCAGATGGGTGCCGAAGGTGAAGGCGTGGATGTGCCCCCAGCCCGCGCCGCGCTGGTTCGACACCGTGTGGGTGAAATGCAGCACCGCACGGGAATAGGCGGACATGGAGCCGGAAATGTCGCACAGCACCACCAGATTGGGCGGCTGGGTGCGTTTGGCGCGGGTCATGAATTTGATGACCTCCCCACCCTGCCGGTTTGCCGCCCGCAGGGTCTGGCGCCAATCGGGCAAGGCCCCGGCCCCGCCGCGCGTCCTGCGCGAGGGGAGAGGTTTCACTGGCAGGCGCAGGGTGGACAGAATACGCCGCGCGCGGGCCATTTCATCCGCGCTCATCTGTTCGAAATCGAGGGTTTTGATCTGGGTCTGCGTCGACATCGTGTGGGAGGCGTCGATGTCGATCTCAGTCTCTTCAGCCTCTTGCGGGGTGATGGGGGGCGGGACGTCCAAAATGCCTTGGGCCGCACGTTTTTCCGCAGGCTCCGGTGGGCGGTCTTCATTGAGGCCCTGCACCTGCGGGATCAGGAGAGACATCATATGTTCCAGATACTGCGGGTCGCGCCAATAGAGCCGGAAGGTTTGCGCAAAGACATCGCGCTGATCGGGGCGGCTGACAAAACAGGCCTGCAACGTATAGAAAAAATCCGCCCGTTTGGTGAAGCCCGCAGCCCGAATGGCCCGAACCGCGTCAAGGACGCGACCCGGCCCAATGGGCAAGCCCGCGCGGCGCAGGGCACGGGCAAAATGGGTAATGTTGCGCGCGAGGCTGGGGTCATCCGGCAGGGGGAGGTCGGGGTATTTCATAAGGCGTCGGAGGGGGGCGCTGCCCCCGGCCTTGCGGCCTCCCCCGAGGTATTTTGGAACCAGAGAAACATCATCCCGTCGCCAGATCCGCTCGGGCCTCATCCAAAAGACGTTTGGCGGCCGAGCCTTGCAACGCCTGAATGTCGTCTTGGTATTTCAGGATCGCACCCAAGGTGTCGCTGATCACCTCCGGCGACAGGGTGATCACATCCAGCGCCAGCAGGCATTTCGCCCAGTCGATGGTTTCGGCCACGCCCGGGGTTTTGAACAGATCCTCCCCGCGCAATCGTTGGACAAAGGCCACGACCTCGCGGCTGAGGTCGCGCGCGGCATCGGGCACCCGCGCGGTGAGGATATCCATTTCACGATCAAAGGTCGGGTAGTCGACCCAGTGGTACAAACAGCGCCGTTTGAGGGCGTCGTGGACTTCGCGGGTTCGGTTGGAGGTGAGGATCACAAGCGGCGGTTCGGGCGCTTTGATGGTGCCCAGTTCGGGGATCGTGACCTGAAAATCGCTGAGCGCTTCAAGCAGGAACGCCTCAAACGGGGCATCGGTGCGGTCGATTTCGTCGATCAGCAGGACAGGCGCGCCTTTGGGGTTGGGACGCATGGCCTGCAACAGCGGACGTGGGATCAGGTAGTCTTCGGTGAAAAGTTCGGATTTCAGCGCGTTGCGGTCCGCCCCGCCTGCGGCTTCTGCCGTGCGGATGGCGATCATCTGTTCGGCGAAGTTCCATTCGTATACGGCAGACGCCGCGTCCAGACCTTCGTAGCATTGCAAACGGATCAAATCGCGGCCCAGTGAGGCCGCCAGCGCTTTGGCGATTTCGGTTTTGCCGGTTCCGGCCTCGCCCTCCAGAAACAACGGCCGACCCAAAGACTGGGACAAGAACACCACCGTTGCCAACGCGCGGCCGCAGACGTAGCCTTGATCGGCAAGCATGGTTTGCACATCGTCAATGGTTTGCATCTTTGGCCCTCTTTGGTTCCATAGCTGCATCCCAAACCCACCGCGTCAAGCCGCGCATTGTGACCCGCCGCGGCAGCCGTTAAGTAATCCCTAATCAATGTGGAGCGTTCTTATGACCGATGTGTCCCCCATCAAAACCGGCTTTGGCCCTGATCTGGCCGCCTTTGACTGGGCCGATGCCCTGCGGATTGAAGACCAGCTGACCGAAGATGAACGCATGTTGCGCGATGCGGCGCGGACCTTTGCGCAAGACACCTTGCAGCCCCGCGTCAAGGACGCCTACCGCGAGGAGGCAACGGACCCTGCCATTTTCAAGCAGATGGGCGATGCGGGTCTTTTGGGGCTGACGATCCCCGAAGAATACGGCGGGCTGGGTGCTGGCTATGTGACATACGGCCTTGTGGCGCGTGAGATTGAGAGGGTCGACAGCGGTTACCGATCGATGATGTCGGTGCAATCGTCGCTGGTGATGTATCCGATCCACGCCTACGGGTCAGACGAGCAGCGCCGGAAATACCTGCCCGGACTGGCGTCGGGGGATTTGATCGGCTGTTTCGGGCTGACCGAACCGGACGCAGGCAGCGATCCGGCAGGGATGAAGACGCGGGCCGTCAAAACGGCCACTGGCTACAAGATCACCGGATCGAAAATGTGGATATCCAACGCGCCGATTGCGGATGTCTTTGTGGTTTGGGCCAAGTCGGATCACCATGACGGCAAAATCCGGGGCTTTGTTCTGGAAAAAGGCATGTCCGGCCTCAGCGCGCCCAAGATCGGCGGCAAGCTGTCGCTGCGCGCCTCGATCACCGGTGAAATTGTGATGGACGGGGTGGAGGTCGGCGAAGACGCTCTGTTGCCCAATGTGCAGGGCCTTAAGGGGCCGTTCGGCTGCCTGAACCGCGCGCGCTATGGCATCTCATGGGGTGTGATGGGGGCGGCTGAATTTTGCTGGCACGCCGCGTTGCAATACGGGCTGGACCGCAAGCAATTCGGCAAGCCACTGGCGCAAACGCAGCTGTTCCAAAAGAAACTGGCGGATATGCAGACGGAAATCACGCTGGGCCTGCAAGGATCATTGCAATTGGGACGGCTGATGGAGGCGGGTACTGCCGCACCTGAAATGATTTCGATGATGAAACGCAACAACTGCGGCAAGGCGCTGGATGTGGCGCGCGCGGCGCGGGACATGCATGGTGGCAACGGGATTTCGGACGAATTCCACATCATGCGCCACATGGTCAACCTTGAGACCGTCAACACCTATGAAGGCACTCATGATGTGCACGCGCTGATCCTAGGGCGGGCGCAAACGGGGCTTCAGGCGTTCTTTTGACGTCTCCCCGAAATCGTCGCGCGCGTCGCGCAATTCTGCCCCATTTCCTGACCAAAAGGCTATCTTGTGAGTGGGATCACACGAAGTAAGAGTACGTAGTATGAAAGATGTCGCTGCTAGCTTCCAATACGATTTGTCCGGCCTCGCCCCCGAGGACTGGACCGAAACGCTTGAAACGGTGAGCGAGGATCACGGGTATTTCGAACCCGTTGGCCCCCACCATTCCGCCGCTTTCATCGATGCCGGACGCACCTTGTTGGTCACGTTCGAGGCCGCAGCCACCATCCGCGGCACAAATGTAGGGGCGGCCCCCTTGGGCTGGTCCTTTGTAACGGACAACGGGTGGTCCAGCCTGACGATCATGTCTGAACGGGCCGGTGATTGGTTCCGCCATCCGGCGATGTTCGGCTTTTTCGACAGGATGATCGACGACGGATTTTTCGACGATTTCGACCAAATCCTGTTTTACGGTGCGGGGGCTGGCGGCTATGCGGCCGCTGCGTTTTCTGTGGCCGCGCCCGATGCGCGGGTGCTGGCGATCCAGCCGCAGGCGACCTTGGATACGGGTCTGGCAGGATGGGACCGACGGTTCCCCAAGGCGCGTCGCCTCGATTTTTCCAGCCGCTATGGCTATGCGCCGCAAATGGTTGAAACCGCAAGCGACGTCTGGATCATCCATGATCCGCTGATCCTTGAAGATGCAGTGCATGCCTCTCTCTTTCGGGGGGACAACACGCGCCATCTGCTCTGCCGCAACCTGAACAAGCGGGCCGACCGGTCTTTGATGGGGCTGGGCATTTGGACCGATCTGATCGAACAGGCCATGGCCGGTGAACTGACAGAGCTGAGCTATGCGCACCTGTGGCGCGCACGGCAAGACAATCTTAAATACCTGCGCACATTGTTCAATGAGTTGGACGATGCAGGCACACATCCGCGCCTTCTGGCCCGTCTGTGCCGCGCAGTGACAGACAATGCCAACCGGCCGCTTTTTGCCCAAAAGCTGGCCGAATTGGAGGCCCAGGGCATCACGCCCTGAGCCTAAGACACGTTCAGTCGCGACGGCCTTCGATGATCCGCTGCACCCAGCGCACCAGACGCATGCCGAAATAGCCCAAGCTGCCGCCGACCATCAGACCCAGCGCAGAGCCGCTGTCGAAGATCACGCACAGGATGGCAGCACCAATCATCGCGACCATAAACGCGATCAGGCGGATTTCACTGTCCTGAATTTCGATGTTTTTGCCCAAGGCACGGGCGACCGGGCGCGCAACAGGGCCCTCGATCATGGGTGTGACGCCGCCTGCGATAACGGCAATAATAAATCCGAGCATATTTAATTCCCTTTTTAGCTTGCGTCATTTTCCGCAAGTGAAACCTACGCGCAAGGGGGAACCCTCTTCCCAGTTTCCCTCAAGCGGTGTAAGGCGGGGACATGCCTAAGACACAGCCTGACCGCCTGACAATCCGCCGCCCCGATGACTGGCATCTGCACCTCAGAGACGGTGCCATGATGCAAGCCGTGGCCCCCATGAGCGCCGCCCACTTCGCGCGTGCCATCATCATGCCCAATCTGGTGCCCCCGGTGGTGACTGGCGCCCAAGCCAGCGCCTACCGCGACCGGATCATGGCCGCCCTGCCCGAGGGCAGCCGATTCCGCCCGCTGATGACCTGTTATCTGACCGAAGACACTGACGCAGGCGATCTGGCGCAGGCCTTTGCAGACGGCATCATCACGGCGGTGAAACTCTATCCTGCGGGGGCCACGACGAACTCCGCCTCCGGGGTGAAGGATTTTGACAAGGTCCGCCCCGTTCTGGAGCGCATGGCTGAAATCGGCCTGCCGCTGTGTGTGCACGGCGAAGTGACGGACGCGGACATCGACATTTTTGACCGCGAGGCCGTGTTCATCGACCGCGTGCTGAAACCGATCCGCAAAAAGGTCCCCGACCTCAAGATCATCATGGAACATGTGACGACGGAAAATGCGGTGGACTACGTCCGCGACAGCCGGTCCAATCTGGCGGCCACGATCACGACGCACCACCTGATCATCAATCGCAACCACATTCTGGCAGGCGGGATCAAACCCCATTATTACTGCCTGCCCGTGGCCAAACGGGAAAAGCACCGTATCGCGCTGGTGGCCGCCGCCATCTCTGGCGACAAACGGTTCTTTCTGGGCACGGATTCCGCGCCGCATACGGATGCCAATAAATTCCTGCCTTGCGGCTGCGCGGGCTGCTTTACGGCGCCCAACACCATGTCCTGTCTGGCAGAAGTGTTCGATGCCGCAGGCGCCTTGGACAAGTTGGAAAACTTCACCTCCCTCGCGGGTCCCCGGTTCTACGGGTTGGACCCAAATGACGAGACGATCACCCTCACCCGCGGCGCGCCCGTCACTTATCCGGACCAGATTGAAACCGGCGACGGCCCCGTCACCGTTTTTGATCCCGGCTTCCCGCTGCATTGGAGCGTCGAAGGCTGACTAAAATTCCCGAATTTTAGACGAACAAATTTCCGGAAATTTGTTGCCTCCGGCGGGAGTTTTCGGGCCAGATGAATGAAGGACCCCATCGCCATGATCCCCACCTCCTACCCTGACAAGGCCGAGATTGCGCGGCTGACCGCACGGATGCTGATTGAGATCGGCGCGATTGATTTCAACGCCACAGAGCCGTTCACCCATGCGTCGGGCAAAAAGGCCCCCACCTATGTGGATTGTCGCAAGCTGATTTCATTTCCGCGCATCCGCACCACTTTGATGGATTTTCTGGCCGTCACCACCATGCGCGAAGTGGGGTTTGAGGCCTTTGACAACGTCGCAGGCGGCGAAACCGCCGGTATTCCCTTTGGTGCGATGATGGCCGAACGTCTGGCCCTCCCCATGACATACGTGCGCAAAAAGCCCAAAGGCTACGGACGCAACGCGCGCATCGAAGGTGTCATGACCGAAGGCCAGCGGGTGTTGTTGGTTGAGGACCTGACGACCGATGGCGGATCAAAACTGTCCTTCGTTGATGCGATCCGCGACACCGGCGCGACCTGTAACGCCACCGCCGTCATCTTCTTTTATGGCATCTTTGAAGGCGTCGAACAGACGCTGGCCGATCACGGCGTGCAGCTTTTGCATCTGTGCACATGGTGGGATGTTCTGGCCGAAGCAAAAGCCTCCGATTCCTTTGATGCGGCCACGTTGGACGCAGTTGAGGCCTATCTGAAGGACCCCGCAGGTTGGTCCGCCGCCCACGCCTGATTGTTAAAAAATAGTTAAGGCCGAAGCGCCGCCTGTTTTACCACATATGGCCGGCCGCCCCTAGGCGCAGGCCATATTTTGTGGCACACTGTCGCCAACATCCTATCCACAGCTTTATACAATTTGCGCTGGGCGGGGCGGCTTTGTATCACACAGGTCCGCGGTGGGACGCGCCACAACCGATCCGGCGACGCGACAAAGGGGACAGGCCATGAACGAGATCACGACTTTCAACGCATCGGGCACAACCGAGGCCAATGTCGACAATGCCCCCCATTCCATCGAAGCCGAACAGCAGCTCTTGGGCGCGATCCTGACCAACAACGACATCTTTGACCGCGTGGCCTCCATCGTCGGACCGGAGCATTTCTACGATCCCGTCCACGCCCGCATTTTTGAGACCGCCGCGGCCCGCATTGCCAAAAACAACCTCGCCTCGCCGGTGACGCTCAAGGCGTTTCTTGAAGACGACGAGGGGCTGAAAGAACTGGGCGGCCCTGCCTATCTGGCGCGTCTGGCCGGTGCCGCGATTTCCGCCTTTGCCGCACGCGATTATGCGCAGATGATCTATGACCTCAGCGTGCGCCGCGAATTGATCACGGTGGGCCAGGACATCGCCACCAAAGCCGCCAAGGTCGATGTTGCCTCTGAACCCAAAGAACAAATCGTCGAAGCCGAACAGGCGCTTTATAAACTGGCTGAACAAGGCACGTCCGAAGGGGGCTTTCAGTCCTTCCTCAAGGCGGTAACCGAAGCCGTCAACGTCGCCAATTCCGCCTATCAACGTGACGGCGGGCTGGCTGGTGTGGCCACGGACCTGATCGATCTGGATGGAAAATTGGGCGGCCTGCACAAATCCGACCTTCTGATACTGGCCGGTCGTCCATCCATGGGCAAAACGTCCCTCGCGACCAACATCGCCTACAACGTCGCCAAGGCCTACAAAAAGGGCAAAATGCCCGACGGGTCCGAAGGGGCGGTCGATGGCGGTGTGGTGGGCTTTTTCTCGCTTGAGATGTCGGCCGAACAGCTGGCGGGTCGTATCCTTGCCGAAGCCTCCGAAATCTCCAGCCACAAAATCCGCCAAGGCGACATGACCGAAGGCGAATTCCGCCGCTTTGTGGACGCCGCCAAACAGCTTGAGGCCTGCCCGCTTTTCATCGACGACACCGCCGCCATCCCGATCAGCCAGCTGGCCGCCCGGGCCCGCCGTCTGAAACGGACCCATGGGTTGGACCTGCTGATCGTGGACTATTTGCAGCTGGTGCGCGGCACGTCCGACAACCGTGTGCAGGAAATCGGTGAGATTTCCATGGGCCTCAAGGCCATCGCCAAGGAACTCAACATCCCGGTCATCGCCCTGTCCCAGCTGTCCCGTCAGGTCGAAAGCCGCGAAGACAAACGCCCGCAGCTCTCGGACCTGCGCGAATCCGGCTCGATTGAGCAAGACGCCGAC
The DNA here is from genome assembly GCF_965657175.1 of Pseudooctadecabacter sp. GTDB lineage: Bacteria > Pseudomonadota > Alphaproteobacteria > Rhodobacterales > Rhodobacteraceae > Octadecabacter. Next base: position 132,105 of record NZ_CBFHNH010000005.1, read on the forward strand.
GTCGTCATGTTCGTCTACCGCGGCGAATACTACGTCGAACGCGAAAAGCCCGATGACAGCAACCTTGAGGCCATGGCCGTCTGGCAGGACAAGATGAACAGCCTCTTTGGCAAGGCAGAAGTCATCATCGGCAAACAACGTCACGGCCCCATCGGCACGGTTGAACTTAGCTTCACACCGGAATTCACCCGCTTCGGCAACCTTGTGAAACCGTGGCAGCAAGGCAGCGATCAGGAATTCTAAACCGCGTAGAGGTCATCCGCGCGGCCCCGTTTCTCTGGTTCAAAAATACCTAAATCCGGACTCGAAATCGGGCGCGATCCTGCCAAACCGATGCAGCCCCTTGCAGCACCCATCCGCCCCTGTCACAAACACGCTCATGTCTACTGGTTTTCTCAATGTTGATCTGAACGCGCTGACCACGAACTGGCGCGCTTTGGATGCTCTCTCCTCCGCTGAAACCGCCGCCGTGGTGAAGGCCGATGGCTATGGTCTGGGCGCGGACAAAGTCGGGCGCGCGCTGATGCGGGCTGGCGTCAAACGGTTCTTCGTGGCTGTGGCTGAAGAAGGTGCAGCATTGCGCCAAGCCCTTGGTCCTAATGTGGAAATCTGCATCTTCTCGGGCCATATGCGTGGCGATACGGATATGATCGCGGATATGATGTTGACGCCGATGATCAACACTGTCGGCCAACTGACCCGCCACCTTGAAGGTCTGCCCGAACACCCCTTCGGGATGCAACTGGACACCGGCATGAACAGGCTGGGGCTTGAGATGTCCGAATGGGCCAGTGTTGCGGAAATTGCGCTGTCGCAAAACTGCCGCATGGTGATCTCCCATCTGGCCTGCGCCGATGAACCGGACCACCCGATGAACCGCCAGCAGCTGGACCAATTTCACCTGATGACCGACGGCATTTCCGTGCCCCGATCCTTGGCGGCCACAGGCGGCATTTTGCTGGGGCCTGAGTATCATTTCGACATGGTCCGCCCCGGCGTGGGCCTGTATGGCGGCCTGCCTTTTGCCGATGCGCAACCGGTCGCTTACCTCGACTTGCCGGTGATCCAGATCCGCGAAGTGGAGGTGGGTGAAACCGTGGGCTACGGCAACAGTTGGACAGCCCAGCGCCCATCCAAGATTGCAACCGTATCAGGGGGTTACGCCGACGGCTTAATCCGCGCCTTGGGGGCTGGTGCGCATCTGTATCATGGGTCGCAAGAGGTGCCTGTCGTGGGCCGCGTCTCCATGGATTTGATCACCGCCGATGTGACCGACCTGCCCGACCTGCCGGGTGCGCTGTCAATCCTTGGCCCCGACCAGACCGTGGATGCCTTGGCCGCACGGGCGGGCACCATCGGCTATGAAATTCTGACGTCATTGGGCGCGCGCTATCAACGCCGCTATTCGGGCGGATGATCACGCTGCTTGGGCGTCTGGGGGCCACCTGTCTGGCCTTTCTCGCAGCCATTGGCCGCTTGGCGGTGTTCACGGGCGAGACCCTGTCACATCTGATCCGCCCCCCGTTTTACGGGCGTGAATTTGGCAGCGCCCTGATCCAGATCGGCTTTTTCTCCCTCCCTGTCGTAGGCCTCACGGCGCTTTTCACGGGCGGCGCGCTGGCCCTGCAAATCTTCGCAGGCGGCGCGCGCTTTTCGGCGGAGGCCGTGGTGCCCCAGATCGTGGCCATCGGCATGGTGCGCGAATTGGGGCCGGTGTTGGTGGGCCTGATGATCGCCGCACGGGTGACGTCGTCCATCGCCGCCGAAATCGCCACCATGAAGGTGACCGAACAGATCGACGCGCTGGTCACGCTGTCCACCAACCCGATGAAATACCTGACCCTGCCCCGCGTGCTGGCCGCCACCTTGGTCATGCCCGTGCTTGTTGCCGTGGGCGACATCATCGGCATCTATGGCGGCTATCTGGTGGGCACCGAACGACTGGGGTTCAACGCGGCAGCCTACCTGCAAAACACCGCCGATTTTCTGACGGCAACAGACATCGTCTCAAGCCTCGTTAAGGGGGCTGTCTTCGGGTTCATCGCAGCACTCATGGGGTGCTACTACGGCATGCACAGCGACCGCGGCGCCATGGGCGTGGGCCGTGCGACAAAATCCAGCGTGGTCGCCGCCGCCGTGGCGATCCTCGCGGCCAACTTCGCCCTGACAGAGGCGTTCTTTTCCGCATGAACCATTCACACCCCCTTCCCCCGCGCCGCCAAGATTCGCGAATTTGGGCCGCCCGCCCCGCAGGGACCATCCGTCCATGATCACTCTGGACAACGTCCATAAATCCTTCGGGGCCAATGCCGTGCTGCGCGGTGTCGATCTGCACGTGGGTAAAGGTCGCTCCATGGTCGTCATCGGGGGGTCGGGCACGGGCAAATCGGTGCTGATCAAATCTGTCCTTGGCCTTGTCCCACCGGACAGCGGCACCATCACCGTGGACGGCACCGACATCATTAAAACCGATCGCGACGCGTTTTTGGCCCGCTTCGGGATGCTGTTCCAAGGTGCTGCCCTGTTTGACAGCCTGCCCGTGTGGCAAAATGTGGCTTTCCGTCTGCTGCGCGGCAGCCTCAAACAACCGCGTGCCACGGCGCGCGCCACAGCACTCGACAAACTGCGCCGTGTCGGCCTGTCCGCCGACGTGGCCGACCGCCTGCCCGCTGAGCTGTCGGGCGGCATGCAAAAACGTGTGGGCCTCGCCCGTGCCATTGCCGCTGATCCCGAGGTGATCTTTTTCGACGAACCGACAACCGGCCTTGATCCGATCATGGCGGGTGTCATCAACGACCTGATCCGCGAAATTGTCACCGATCTGGGCGTCACAGCCATCACCATCACCCACGACATGTCCTCCGTCCGTGCCATCGCAGACGACGTGGCGATGCTGCACGATGGCAAAATCCGCTGGACCGGCCCCGTGGCAGACCTCGACCACGCGGACGACCCGTATCTTGCGCAGTTCATCAACGGTCGCGCCACAGGCCCGATTGAGGCTGTCAGATGATCGACCTGCTCTTTGATGTGGGGCCCGTGGCCCTCCCCGTTCTTTTGATCGCGCTGGCCTACACCGGCTGGGGCAAAGGCCAACGTTGGGCAAAAATCCTGGTGATTGTGTTACTTGTGGGGCTTGTCATCGCCGCAGGACTGTTCGCTCTTTACGCCTACGCCCTCGGTCAAGCGGACTGGTCCCTCTGACGGCTGTCGGCGCGACCCACCACAACACAAGGACTACGCATGGACCTTATCGCCCTTCTCGTCGCAGCCTACCTGCTTCCGCTGGTGGGACTTATCTTGGTCCTCTGGGGCGGGATCGGCGCGATCCGAACCAAGCGGTCCAAACATCCCTATCGCGTCTTCTTGGTCATCGGTGGCCTGCTGTTGATGGCTGGCATCGGGGCGTTTGTGAACCTGAGCCAGATCAACTTTGCGCTGTAGACACCGAATCGTATTCAATCTGGCGTAGGTTTCCGCAGATGTGCTCTGCTGTGCTGTATATAGTGGAGGCGGATTTTCGAACTACAAGATGTCCCCCTACACAACGCCCAAAACAATCCCTTTAGACCAGACGTTTTGTCGCTCATTCGGAAACAAACCTCTGCAAGATCCTGTTTTTCTTCCGGAATTCATGACTTGGTGACAGTTTTTGCGTTTTTCCCCTTAGGCGTCGGCAACTTTTTGCCTAGATTAGAGTTAACGATCTAAACAGCCAAACCTGGGGGGTTCTAAGTGTCTGATCGGTCTTTGGTGGCACGTGGTCACCGTGTGCTTCATTCTATGTCTTTGGGTCTCATTCTGGTGACGGGCCTTGCGGCCATTGCCTACACCACTGCCGCCGCATTCGGTGCGGTGCCATGGCTGACGTTCACCGCTGTCTTCGGGGAGTATACCGTTCCCAACGCAGGCATGGTCACGCAAATCGCGCTGACGGTCATGCTGGCCTCTCTCTTTTTCTTCATGCCCAGCGCGGGCCGCATCATGTCGCTGGAACGCGCACACCGCGATTTTCGTGTGTCGATGGAGGACGTGGCCCGTGCCTATCACGTCTGCCACACCGCCGACCGCTCCGGCGTCTTCACGATGAGTTCGGAATTCGACGCTGTGCGCGAACGCCTCGCCTATCTTCGCGATCACCCTGATCTGGACACGTTGGAGCCGCAGATCATGGAATTGGCCGCCCAAATGTCCCATCAGTCGCGCGAACTGGCCGATATCTACAACGACGAAAAGGTCGCCCGCGCCAAAACCTTCCTGCGTCAACGTCAAGAAGAGGTCGAGCGTCAGCAAACCCTCATCGTTGAGGCCCACCACAACCTGCGCGACATCCGCAAATGGTCCCAGCAGGTCGAACTGGAAGAAAGCGTCGTGGCCAGCCAACTGAGCCAGCTTGAAGAACAGCTGGAGGCCACGCTGCCCGGACTGGGCTACACCTTGGGCAAAGACAGCGCCGAGATCGTGCCCCTGCCGCAAAAACCCGCAGCCGAATAATCTTTAAAACGCCTCGCCCTTGCGGGGCGTTTTGCTTTGGGCGACAAGGTTTGAAACGCTCAAGGGCCTGACATGCTTAACATCCTTCGCGCAGCCAACCTGTCGCTGCTTGTCCTTTTTCCCATCGCGTGGTTCGCACCGCTTTTGCGCGCGGCCCTGCTGCCCATTTTTGGCATGGACGAAATTTCGGTCATCTCGGGCGTGCAATCGCTTTGGGCCAGTGATGTGTTCCTTGCGCTGATTGTCACGGCTTTTGCGATCTTCGCGCCGTACCTCAAAACCATTGGCCTGGCCCTTGTGCATTTTGACCTGCTCAAGGCGAAAACGCTGCCCGTGCTGGGCTATCTGGGCAAACTGGCCATGGCTGACATCTTTCTCATCGCGCTTTATGTGGTGGTCGTCAAAGGTGCTGGCCGCGTCACGGTTGAGGGCGGCTGGGGCCTTTATCTTTTCACCGCCTGCGTCATAGGCTCCATCGCGGTGTCCATCCTCACCGCCCGCCATCTGGCAAAACAACCCCGGTAACACGCCGCGGTCCCCCCTTCATCTGGCCAAAAAAACTCAAATCCCACACAGGCTGCACACGCGGCCCTTGCGTCCAACGCGAAACAGGACCAAAACAAGAACATGGCCAAAGATCCCACCTACATCTGTTCCAAATGCAACGCCGCCACGACCAAGTGGTCAGGCCGCTGCGATACCTGCGGCGAATGGAACACGATCGAAGAGGTCAAGCCGCTGTCCACAGGCCCAAAATCGAAAAAGGCCATGGGCGGCATCCGCGGTAAGGAAATCACCCTCACCGACTTGGCCACGACCGAAAAGGAACCGCCCCGCACGCTATCCGGCGTGGGGGAATTGGACCGCACGCTGGGCGGCGGTCTGGTCAAAGCTTCGGCCCTCCTGGTGGGCGGCGATCCGGGCATCGGCAAATCCACGCTTTTGTTGCAGGCCGCCGCAAGGTTTGCCCGCAACGGGCTGAAGGTCCTCTATATCTCGGGTGAGGAATCGGCCTCGCAGGTGCAAATGCGCGCGCGGCGATTGGGGTTGACGGAAAGCCCCGTCAAACTCGCATCGGAAACCAACCTTCGCGATATTCTGACCACACTTGAGGCGGAGCAGCCCGATTTCGTCATCATCGATTCCATCCAGACCATGTGGCTCGACACGGTCGAGGCCGCACCGGGTTCCGTATCCCAAGTCCGCGCGGCGGCCCATGAACTGACGTCTTTTGCCAAATCGCGGGGCATCGCCGTGGTCATGGTGGGCCATGTCACCAAAGAAGGCGCCATCGCGGGCCCGCGTGTGGTCGAACATATGGTCGACACGGTTCTTTATTTCGAAGGCGAACGGGGCCACCAGTTCCGCATCCTAAGGGCGGTCAAAAACCGCTTTGGTCCCGCCGATGAAATCGGCGTGTTTGAGATGACGGGCAAAGGTCTGGCTGAGGTTAAAAACCCCTCCGCGCTGTTTCTCAGCGAACGCGGCGATCCGGCACCGGGGTCGGTGGTTTTTGCGGGCATCGAAGGGTCGAGGCCCATGTTGTGCGAATTTCAGGCGCTTGTGGCGCCCTCCCCCCACAGCCAGCCGCGCCGCACGGTTGTGGGCTGGGATGGCTCGCGTTTGGCGATGATCCTTGCCGTCCTCGAATCCCGCGCGGGTGTGCCTTTCACGGGGCTTGATGTGTACCTCAACGTGGCAGGCGGCCTGCGGGTGAGCGAACCTGCCGCCGATCTGGCGGTGGCTGCTGCGCTGATTTCCGCACGTGAAGACGCGGCACTGCCCAAGGAAAGTGTCATATTTGGCGAAATCAGCCTCTCAGGGGGCCTACGACCGGCGCCCCAGACCGAAAATCGGTTGAAAGAAGCGTCAAAACTTGGTTTTACCTCCGCAATCACGCCGGTGCGCGCAAAGCGCGGCGGTGACGCAGGTGTCGGGGTGCGCGAAATGCAGGACCTTCACACGTTTGTGGAACAGGTTTTCGGGGCCAGATAGCCCCCAGCGTAGATCGGGAATACCATGGCTGACTTTACTATTATCGACGGCGTCGTGGCCCTCATCATCGTGTTGTCCGCTTTGCTGGCCTACAGCCGTGGTTTCGTACGTGAGGCTTTGGCCATCGCGGGCTGGATCGTCGCCACCATCGTGGCCTTCATCTTTGCCGATCAGGTGACCCCGTTGGTCCGCCAAATTCCCGTCATCGGGGATTTCATTGGCGACAGCTGTGAACTTAGCATCATCGCCGCCTTCGCAGCCGTCTTTGCCGTGGTTCTGGTGATTGCGTCGATCTTTACGCCGCTCTTTTCATCGCTGATCCAACGGTCGGTGTTGGGTGGGCTCGATCAGGGCCTTGGGTTCCTGTTTGGTGCCCTGCGCGGCATTCTGTTGGTCGCCGTTGCGTTCTTCGTCTACCAAACGGTGCTGGAGTCCCAAAACATCGAAATGATTGAAAATTCCCGCGCCATCGCTGTGTTCTCCAACCTCACGGGGTCCGTCGAAGACCGCGACCCGGAGGCCGCTTTGGGCTGGATCACCACACAGTACGAACAGTTGGTCGGCAACTGCGGCGCACCTGAATAACCGGTCAGGTCCCGCGCACCACGCGAACCAGCCCCACCAAGACCAAAACGGCCGCCGCGATCAGATACATTGGCAGGCCAATCGCGATATATTGCGACAGCGTGTCCAGCAGGCCCTGCACATCGCCCCCCCCCGGAAGCCCGCGCGGCACCTCTACGGGCAGGTCCTGTATCTGATCCACACCGCGCAGGATGGGCTCCGCGATCAGGCCCACCGGAATACCCCCCGCGATCAACATGACCAGACCGGCCCTGCGGCGCAAAACAACGCAAAGAACCGCCAAAGCCGCGACGACAAAGCTGGCCATCACGGCATAGACCCGCCATGGGTAATCCCCCATGGGCGGGGCGTTTTCATCAAAGAAGTAGACGGGTGCCAATTCGGTGCCGAAAAAGGCCACCCAAGGCAGGAAAAACGATGCCACCATCGCCGCTGCTGCAATCAAACCAACCATCCGCTGTCCCTTCATTGTGATTGGGCATCAGCCTAGTCATCTGCGCGCCACAGGCCCAGCCCAAAACCGCCGATCCTTACGTGACAGAATCGTAACGAAGGGTTAAACCGCCCCCACACGCCACCCCGGATTCGGAGCTGCCCCACGTGTCCCAGACTTTGCGCGATCAAATGCCCCCCGCCCATCCCTTCGACGACGATAAACTCAAGGAAGAATGCGGGGTGTTCGGCGTGGTCGGCGTCGCCAACGCGGCCTCCGTTGTGGCCCTTGGCCTGCACGCCTTGCAACACCGCGGACAAGAGGCAGGCGGCATCGTCACCCATGATCCCGAACAGGGGTTCAACTCCGCCCGCCGATTCGGGCTGGTGCGCGACAATTTCACCGACGAAGACACGCTGGCCATGATCCCCGGCCCCATCGGCATCGGCCATGTGCGCTATTCCACCGCCGGATCAAAGGGCGCCACCCAGATCCGCGACGTGCAGCCCTTCTTTGGCGAATTCGCCATGGGCGGTGCGGCCATCGCCCACAACGGCAACATCACCAACGCCATGGCGCTGCGCAAAGAACTGATCGGGCGCGGGTCGATCTTCCAAAGCTCATCAGACAGCGAATGCATCATCCACCTGATGGCGCGGTCCATGGGCAATTCCATCCCCGACCGCATGGAAGAGGCGCTGCGCAAAGTCGAAGGCGCGTTTTCCGTTGTCGCCATGACCCGCACCAAACTGATCGGTTGCCGCGACCCGCTGGGCGTGCGCCCGCTGGTGCTGGGCCAATTGGGCGACGGCTGGGTGCTGGCGTCTGAAACCTGTGCCCTCGACATCATCAACGCCAAATTCGTGCGCGAAATCGAACCCGGCGAAATGGTCGTCATCACGGAAAAAGGCGTGCAAAGCCACCACCCCTTCCGCCCCGCAAAATCGCGGTTCTGCATCTTTGAACACGTCTATTTCAGCCGCCCCGACAGCATCCTTGGCGGGCGCAGCGTCTATGAAACCCGCGAAAACATTGGCCGCGAACTGGCCAAGGAAAACCCCGTGGAGGCCGATCTGGTCTGCCCCGTGCCCGATTCAGGCACGCCTGCGGCCATCGGCTATTCGCTGGAATCGGGCATTCCCTACGCCATGGGCATCATCCGCAACCAATACATGGGCCGCACGTTTATTGAGCCCACAGAAAGCATCCGCAACATGGGGGTGCGCCTGAAACTCAACGTGAACCGCGCGTTGATCCAAGGCAAACGGGTCATTTTGGTGGACGACAGCGTGGTGCGCGGCACCACTTCGCGCAAGATCAAGGACATGATTCTCGATGCGGGCGCGGCTGAAGTTCACTTCCGCATCGCGTCGCCCCCCACCGCATGGCCGTGCTTTTACGGCGTCGACACGCCCCAGCGCGAAAAGCTGCTGGCCGCCACAATGTCCGAGGATGAAATGCGCGACCATCTGGGCGTCGACAGCCTGAAATTCATCTCCCTCGACGGCCTCTACCGAGCCGTGGGCGAAGCATCGGGCCGCGACCCAAAGGCGCCCCGGTATTGCGACGCCTGCTTCTCCGGCGAATACCCCGTCAAACCGGCAGACATGCTGGAACAGGGGTTTGAAATGAAAACGGCTGCAGAATAACGCCCGCAAAACAAGGCCCATCGGCCATTTCGTGCCGAGGCGGTCTGACGCTCCGTCACACCCCCTTTCGCACCTGCAGCATGATGCCTAAATCGCCTTCGACACGACTGATCGGAGCGATACCATGCCAACGACCAACGCGGAAACCGCCCGCGCGGCCACCGAACCTGCCACCGGCCTCAACCGGCCGCTGACCCTGCTGGGCATCTACACAACCGCCGACAGCGCCCGCGCCCTCATCCGCCGCCACGGGGCCAACCTGATGCTCGATCAAGGCACACCCCAAGACGGGTTGACCCTCATCGGGACGGGCGACGGCTGGGCGATGGTGGCCGATGGCCAGACCATGCACCGCCTTGTCATCGGCTAGCCGCACGCATTGCCAAACCGCGCGCGCGCGCCTAAAGAACGCCTATGAAAACTGCATTGATCACCGGCGCCTCCCGCGGGCTGGGCGCGGCCTTGGCTGAGGCTTTGGCCCCCACCCATCACATCATCGCACTCGGGCGCACCACCGGGGCGCTCGAAGACCTCGACGACCGGATCAAAGCCTTGGGCGGTGAGGCCACATTGGCCCCCATGGACATCACCGTGGACGCCGCCATGCAACAGCTGTGCCGGTCGATCTTTGATCGCTGGGGCAGCCTCGATCTGTGGGTCCACGCCGCCATTCACGCAGCACCACTGACCCCTGCCAGCCACGTCAACCCGTCCGATTTCAGCAAATCGATAGATGTGAACCTGACCGCCACATCGCGGCTGATTTCTTATGTGGCACCGCTTCTGGGGGCAGCAGGCAAAGCGGTGTTTCTTGACGACCCACGCGGCGGAGCGCCGTTTTTCGGCTCCTACGGGGCGACCAAATCGGCCCAGATCGCGCTGGCCCAATCGTGGCAGACAGAAACGGCCAGAACCGGCCCGCAGGTGAAAATCCTGCAACCGCAGCCCATGGCCAGCGCCACCCGCGCGCGGTTCTATCCCGGCGAAGACCGCAGCACGCTGGCGGACCCCCGCGAAGAGGCCACCCGCTTGCTGCCCGATATCCTCGCCTAGCCCCGTCTGCCGTCCCGCGCGCCCGTGGCGGATTTGCGCGTCCCGTCTTCATCTGGCCCAAAAAACTCCCCCCGGAGGGTCGGCCCGCCTCAAATCCCGGCCCGTCAGAGTCTTTCCTGCAACGCCCGCGCGCCCACTGCACGCCCCCGCTTGTCGGCCCAAACCCGCTGGCGTATCACATCCACAAAGGGGCACATCATGCGCATTCTCATCACCAACGACGACGGCATCAATGCCCCCGGTCTGGCCACGCTGACAGCCATCGCCCGCGACGTCGCTGGCCAAGATGGAGAGGTCTGGACCGTCGCCCCCGCATTTGAACAATCAGGTGTGGGCCATTGCATCAGCTATGCGCACCCCTCGTTGATCACCGAATTCGGCCCCAAACGGTTTGCTATGGAGGGCGCACCTGCGGATTGCGTGCTGGCCGCGCTCTATGATGTGATGAAAGACACGCCCCCCGATCTGATCCTGTCCGGCGTCAACCGCGGCAATAACGCCGCCGACAACACGCTCTACTCCGGCACCATCGGCGCGATTATGGAGGCCGCCTTGCAAGGCGTGCCCGGCATTGCGCTCAGCCAATTTTTCGGCCCTGGCAACCGCGATCTGGATGACCCGTTTGAGGCCGCAGCAGTCCATGGTGCGGCCACCGTCCGCGCCATCTGGGAAAAAGGCATCTGGACGCAGGACGACTACCGCGTGTTCTACAACGTCAATTTCCCGCCCGTGTCCGCCCGTGATGTCAAAGGCCACAAAGTCGCGTCCCAAGGGTTCCGCCGCGACACCAAGTTCGGCATGACGCCGGTCACGGCCCCCAACGGCCGCCGCTTTTTATGGGTCACCGGTGGCCCGCAAGACGTGCCAACGGGCGCGGGCACCGATGTGACCGCGAACCTTGACGGCTACACCTCCATCACCCCCATGCGCGCCGATTTGACGGCCCATGATCTTTTGTCAGACCTCGAAACACGCCTCTCATGATGTCCACGCTTGCCGAACGCCAGATGCAATTCCTGTTCGCGCTGCGCTCCAAAGGCGTGACGGACGCGCGGGTGTTGACGGCCATGGAACGCACGGACCGCGCCCTGTTTGTCAAAGGCCATTTCGCCGATCGCGCCTATGACGACATGCCCCTGCCTATTGCCTGCGGCCAGACCATCAGTCAGCCGTCCGTCGTCGGCCTGATGACGCAGGCCTTGCAGGTGCAACCGCGTGACAAGGTCCTCGAGGTCGGGACGGGCTCTGGTTATCAGGCCGCAATCCTCAGCCATCTGGCGCGCCGCGTCTATACGGTGGACCGGCACAAGACGCTGATGCGCGATGCCCGCGCGATCTTTACCAAGCTCGACATCACCAATCTGACGGCCTTCACCGCCGACGGAAGTTTCGGCCTGCCCGATCAGGCCCCCTTTGACCGCATCCTTGTGACCGCCGCCGCCGAGGACCCGCCCGGGCCACTGCTGGCACAGCTTAAGGTGGGGGGCATCATGGTCCTGCCCGTGGGGCAGTCGGACAGCGTCCAGCAATTGATCCGCGTCAGCCGCACAGAAACAGGGTTCGAGTATGAGGAAATTCGCCCAGTGCGCTTCGTCCCCTTGCTTGAGGGCTTGGGGAAAGACTGAAATCGCGGTATAACACTGCAAAGTCGGGCATAAGATCCGACATCCTGAGGAGTGAGCCACAATGCCCCGCCAAAGCATATCCCGCATCCGGTCCGTCTGTCTGGCCTCAACGGCCCTGCTGGCCCTTGCCGCCTGCGACGAGAATTTCAACCTGACCCCGCTGAATTTGGACAGTGACCTCAGGGGGTTGGGCGGTGGATGTAACACCACGGCAGCCGCCCAGAACCTGGCCGACCGGCCCCGCCCCGATGACCGTGGCGTGATTTCCTACCCCAATTATCAGGTGGTCGTGGCCCAGCGTGGCGAAACCGTCCGCCAGATCGCGACCCGCCTGAATTTGGACGCCAATGCACTGGCCGCCTTCAACGGCGTCGACGCCGATGTGGCCCTGCGCCGCGATGAAATCGTGGCCCTGCCCGCGCGCGTGGCCGAACCCTCACCTGCGACGGGCGCCGTGACCACGGCCCCCACTCAGCCTCCTGCGGTGAATGTGACGACGCTGGCCTCTGACGCGATTGACCGCGCAGGCGAACAGACAACAACACCCGCCGCCGCGACACCCGCGCCGCAAACGGGGCAAGAACCCGGATTGCACCGCGTGGCCCGTGGCGAAACGGCGTTCCAGATCGCGCGTTTGTACGATGTGCCTGTGGCCGCGCTGGCGGAATGGAACGGTCTGGGGTCTGACCTTGCGATCCGTGAAGGCCAGCAGTTGTTGATCCCCGTAGCAGGCGCAACCCCGCCAAGCCGTCCTGCCACAGCGGCCCCTGGCCAAGGGTCCAGCACACCGACCCCGCCCAGCGCGGTGGCCCCCCTGCCCAGCGTCGATGCCACACCGCAAGCCCCCGCCGTCGAAGCACCCGTGCCCGCGCCGGATATCGGGCAGGCCTCAACGCCTGCGACCAGCGCGCCCTTCATCTACCCCGTACAAGGCGACATCATCCGCGCCTACAATCCGGGCCGCAACGAAGGCATTGATATCGGCGTGCCCGCAGGCACATCCGTCAAAGCCGCCGCCGCAGGCACGGTGGCCGCGATCACGCAAAACACCAACGGCGCGCAGATCGTTGTGGTGCGCCACACAGGCAATATCCTGACCGTCTATGTGAACGTGGACGATTTGAGCGTGGCCAAAGACGACAGCGTCACCCAAGGCCAATCCATCGCAAAAGTGGCCGCAGGCAGCCCCAGCTTCCTTCATTTTGAAGTGCGCGATGGTTTGGAAAGCGTCGACCCTGCCGACTACTTGCCGTAACAAAATTCTGGAATTTTGTTCGCCCGCCAAAATCAGAAGACTTTCGCCTAAACCGACACGCCGCGCCGACCGGCCAGATCGGTGAAATACTGCCAGGCCACACGCCCAGACCGGGACCCGCGTGTGGCCTGCCATTCAATGGCCTCCGCCCGCAAATCCTCATCCGAAATCGCAATCCCGTGGGTGTCGCAATAGCCACGGATCATCTCAAGATATTCGTCTTGGGTGCATGGGTGGAACCCCAGCCACAGACCAAAACGGTCAGACAGGGACACCTTTTCTTCAACTGCTTCGGACGGATTGATTCCCGATTGCTTTTCGTTTTCGATCATATCGCGGGGCATCAGATGACGGCGGTTTGACGTGGCATAAAGAACCACATTCTCAGGCCGTCCCTCAATCCCGCCGTCCAGAACCGCCTTCAGCGACTTGTAATGCGCATCATCGTGACCAAAGCTCAGGTCATCACAAAACAGGATAAACCGTTCCGGACGCCCCCGCAAAAGCGCCAGACAGCGGCCAATGCTGGGCAGGTCCTCGCGCTGGACCTCAACGATTTTCAGGCCTTCGTGCGATGCGTGAACTGCGCCGTGGATCGCTTTGACAAGGCTGGATTTTCCCATTCCGCGCGCGCCCCACAACAAGGCGTTGTTCGCGGGCAGCCCTTTGGCAAATTGCAAGGTATTGGCGTGCAGCGTGTCGCGGCTGCGGTTGATGCCCACCAGCAAAGACAGGTCCACACGGTTGACGGTGTCCACAGGGTCCAGCCGGTCCGGATCCGCGTGCCAGACGTAGGCAGAGGCGCTGAAATCGGGGGCTGTGGCGGGGGGCGGCGCCAGTCGTTCCAGCGCCGCCGCGATCCGGGCTAAGGCCTCATCGCTCACTTGGTGGCCCCATCATCCTCAGCGTCATCAGCTGCCGCTTCGAAATCTTCGGCCTCTTCGTCGTCCTCAAACCACAGACCCTCGGCCCGCAGTTTGGCCTCACGCTGACGTTCCACCCGTTTGACCAGTTGGATCGACACCTCGTACAGGCCGTAGACCACCACAAAGAGGATGATCTGCGTGATCACATCGGGCGGCGTCACCAAGGCCGCCAGCACCAAAATGCCCACGACCGCATATTTTCGCACATTGCGCAGCCCCTCTGCGCTGACCAGACCGGCCTTGCCCATCAGGGTCAACAACACCGGCAGTTGGAAACACAGGCCAAAGGCCACAATGAACTTCACGGTCAGGTTCAGGTATTCCTGGGCGGAGCCCTGGAACACCACCGACAGCGGTGCCGCATTCATACCGGCATCCACGGCCTCCCCCTCACCGCCAAACTGCTGAAACCCCAAGAAGAAATCATAGGCCAGCGGGGTGACAACGTAGAACGCAAAGGACGCGCCCAACAAAAACATAAAGGGCGAAGCCACGAGAAACGGCAAAAACGCACCCTTTTCGTTGCGATACAGCCCCGGCGCCACAAACCGCCACATCTGGTTGGCGATAAACGGGAACGACAGGATGAACCCGCCCAGCAGCGACACCTTGATCGCCACAAAGAAACCCTCTTGGGGGGAGATAAAGATCAGATCACAATCCTGCCCACGGTCCGCCAGAACCGAACACAAAGGGGCCGTCAGGAAGTTGAAGATCGGCGTGGCGACCGTGAAACAGATGATCATCCCGATCAGGAAATAGACCACGCAGCGGATCAGACGCGTGCGCAGTTCGGCCAGATGTTCGATCAGCGGGGCTGCGCTGTCTTCGACCTCATCGGGGGTGTCGGTCTGGCTCATGTCGCGTCCTTCGCGGCGGCCTCAGCCGCCTCAGCCTGCGCCTTTTCGGCAGCCATACGTTGTTCGGCTTTCTCGGCCATCGCCTTGTTGATCTTTTCCGCCGTCGCCTTGCGTTCTTCGGTCATTTCCGCACGCAGTTTGTCTGTGGCCGTGGCGGGTTTGGCCGCCTCCGCATCAGAGGCCGGCTTTTCCATCTTGGTGGCTTCGCGGATCTTATCGACACCGAATTTTTGCGGGTTGGCGGCGGCTTTGATCGTTTTGTTGATCTCACCCACTCCGGCTTCATCCGCGGCGGCATTCATGGCGCTGGAAAACTCCCGCGCCATCCCCTTGGCCTTGCCCATGAACCGCCCCACGGACCGAAACAGTCCGGGCAAATCTTTGGGCCCCACCACGATCAGGGCGACGACCCCGATCACCAGCATTTCCATAAAGCCAAGATCAAACATCAGGCAATCCCTATGCTACGTTCAGACCTTGGTTTCTTCTTTGGTCTCTTCCGCAGGGGTGACATCCTTGGCCTCGGCCATGCCGTCTTCAAGTTCTTGCTTGCCGTCATCCACGCCCTTTTTGAACGCGGTGATGCCTTTGCCGACTTCGCCCATCAGCGACGAGATTTTGCCGCGGCCAAACAGGACCAGAACCACGACGGCGATCAGAAGAAGGCCAGGAAGGCCGATGTTGTTGAGCATGTTCTCTCTCCGAAACCAAAGGCGGGCATGTTGCACCCGCAAAATCATTGCGAAGGCCAGTTGTACGCAAAACCACCCCCGAGGAAAGCGAAAATCGACAAATCGGAGCCAATTTTACAAGGGTTTCAGGCTTTTTGTGTCACTAAATTGACAACTGACAGATTTTTGACAATTCTGCACATGCAAAGGAGGGCAAATGCGCCGCGCTGACCGTCTGATGACATTGATTCGCCTTTTACGGGACGGCGATCTGCACCGCGCCGCCGATCTGGCGCGCGCCACGGGGGTGTCGTTGCGCACGATCTACCGTGATATGGACACGCTGGCGGCCTCAGGCGTGCCGATCGAAGGCGAACGCGGCACGGGCTACCGCGTCACCGCCGCCATCACTCTGCCGCCCCTGAACCTGAGCATGGCTGAGTTGGAGGCGCTGCATGTGGGCCTCGCCGCCATGCGGCAGGCGCAGGATCCCGATCTGGCGGCGGCGGCCACATCGCTTGCCACCAAACTCGACGGGGTGCTGCCCGAGGGCGACGCCCCGCGCACCTTGGCGGTCTACCCCTTTGCCGATGCCGCACGCGGCTTTCAACATCTGCCAAAAATCCGCAGCGCCATCCGCGCGCGCCAAAAGCTGAAGTTGACCACAGATCGTGACCGGACGGTGCGGCCCTTGCAGCTGGATTACTGGGGACGGCTGTGGACCTGCATCGTGTGGTGCGACACGACCCGTAAGTTCGACGATCTGCGGATTGACCAGATCACGGCCTGCCGTGTGCTGCCCAGCCTCTTTGTGGACGAAGAAGGCAAACGTCTGTCAGATTACCGGCTGATGCGCGCGCGGGAAGATGAAACATTTGTCGCGCCGGATCATCAACCATAGGACCATGCCCGGTTTGGGCAAAAACACCGATGGGACCAAGGCGGACATCTGGCTGCCATCGTCCAAGTCAAATTCCACAAGGCTTTCGACCCCCATAAACCGCGCACGTTTGACAGTGCCGCGCGCGGGCGTGCCGTCTGCAATCGTGGGGTTGGGGCCCTTGCCGGACCGGTCGAAGTCAATTTTCAAATGTTGGGGGCGGATGACGATATCCACCTGCGTCCCATCGGCCACACCGGGCACCAGAAACTGACCAAAGGCCGATTGCGCCAGCGCCCCCTGCACGGTGGCTGACACCACATTCACGTCGCTGAAGAAGGCGGCGGCGTCTTTGTCCACCGGCGTGTTGTAAATGTTATAGGGCGCACCCTTTTGCACGATTTTGCCGCCGCGCATCAGCGCGATTTCATCGGCCATGCGCATCGCCTCACCCGGTTCATGGGTGACCAGCAGAACAGCGGTGCCTTCGGCCTTGAGGACATCAAGCGTCTCATCGCGAATATCGTCGCGCAGACGGTCGTCCAGACCGCTGAACGGTTCATCCATCAACATAATGCGCGGACGCGGCGCCAGCGCGCGGGCCAGCGCCACACGCTGCTGTTCGCCGCCCGAAAGCTCATGTGGATAGCGGTCGATATGGGCGGACATGCCGACCTTGGCCAAAAGGTCCTCCACCCGTGCGCGGGTCTTGGACGCGCGGCCTTTGAGCCCATAGGCCACGTTGCCTGCAACGGTCAGATGGGGAAACAGGGCGAAGTCCTGAAACATCAGCCCGATGCCACGGGCCTCGGGCGGGGTATGCGTTGACGCATCGCACACCAATGCACCGTCCGACCAGATTTCACCGGCGTCCTGTGTTTCAATCCCCGCGATCATCCGCAGGGTGGTGGATTTGCCGCAGCCCGATGGGCCCAGCAAACAAGTCACCTGCCCCGGCATAATCGTCAGCGACACGTCATCCACCACCTTGCGGCCTGCAAAGCTGCGCGCAAGGTTGCGAATTTCAAGACGGGGGATGTCGGTGTCAGGCCTGTCCACGGGGTCGTTTATTCCTTACGGAAAATATCGGGTATTCAACGGTGCAGATAGCAACGCACCCCCACCGAGGCAAGGGCGCAGACTTTCATGGAAAGTCTGTCCCCAAAGTCTCGATGAGACTTTGGCCCCCCTCTAGATCGTGGCGTTCAGCGCGCCACCATCGAGCAACAGGTTCTGACCCACGATAAACCCCGCTTTGTCCGAACACAGAAACGCACAGGCCGCGCCGAATTCTTCACGGGTGCCGTAGCGCCCAGCGGGGATCGTAGCCTCGCGTTGCGCCTTGGCCTCTTCCATGGTGATGCCTTGGGCGGCAACCACACCTTGGTCAAGGCTGATGGCGCGGTCTGTGGCGTGAATGCCGGGTAACAGGTTGTTGATGGTCACACCGGACCCCGCGACCTGCCGCGATGTGCCTGCCACAAAGCCCGTCAGACCCGTGCGCGCTGTATTGCTAAGACCAAGCACCGGAATGGGCGCTTTGACGGAAGCCGAGGTGATGTTCACCACCCGTCCCCAGCCCCGGTCCATCATCGCAGGCACCAAGGCCTGAATAAGGGCGATCGGGGCCAGCATATTGGCGTCAAAGGCCGCGATGAAATCGTCACGGTTCCAATCTGTCCACATGCCGGGAGGCGGACCACCGGCGTTATTGACCAAGATATCAACGCCTTGTGCCGCCTTGATCACCTGCGCCTGAACCTCCCCGTCGGTAATGTCGCCCGCTACGGTCACGACATCGACCCCGTGAAGATCACGGATTTCGGCCGCCGTGGCCTCCAACGCCTCAGCGCCGCGTGCGTTGAGGATCAGGTCCACGCCTTCACCGGCCAAGGCCTCCGCACAGCCGCGCCCCAATCCTTTTGACGATGCGCACACCAATGCGCGCTTGCCTTTCAGGCCCATATCCATGATGTCTCTCCTCCGATATCCGTGCCCTCGCAAAACCTGTGCGAGGACCATATTTCGCCACGTTTCTACGTTAGCTGTATTGCCAATGACCACCCCTGTTCCCAGTATGTAGCCCAGATGTCCCAAACCGCCCGCAACACCATCGCTGTTTTTCCATCCGCCGCTTTTGGCGTTGTTGATGGCGTGGCCGAGGGCGATGCGATTTCCTTTATGGACGAATTGGTCCTTGATGATGTCTACCACCTGTCACCCGACTTTGCCCGCACGGCACTGACCTATGAGATCGGTGGGGACGGCGGCTTTGTCATCTCGGACGCAAGCGCCACGGGAACCCCCGGCAATCTGCTGTTTCTGGACTGTGCGATCACCCTCATGGCGCCCGATGGTGCCACCTATGAGGCGCTGATCTTGGTGGAGGTCGAGGGCGAGGATGCCGCCGAGGTCTATTTGATGCCGCTGGCCACCCTGAACCCCGAAACTGAGTACCGCCTTGTGGGCAGCGACCGTGACACGGCGCAGATGAAATTCGGGGATGTGGCCTGCGTCCGCTTTGCACGCGGCACGCATATTACACTGGCCTCCGGTGCGCAGGTGCCGATCGAAGACTTGCAAGTCGGGGACCGCGTGCTGACCCGCGACGCAGGCCCCCAAGCGATCCGTTGGATCGGGGAAACCACCCTGCGGGCGGTGGGGGATTACGCCCCCGTGGTCATCCGCGAAGGCGCGTTGTTCAACACCCGTGATCTGGTCCTGTCACCGGACCACCGTTTGTTCATCTACCAACGAGAGGATCATTTGGGCGCGGGCCGGTCCGAAGTCCTTGTGAAAGTGCGTCATCTGATCAACGGCGATACAGTGACCCAGCAGGACGGCGGGTTCGTCGACTATTACCAAATCCTGTTCGATGACCACCAGATTATCTACGCCGAAGGCATCGCCGCTGAAACGCTGCTGGTCGACACCCGCACCCGTGCCGCCCTGCCCGATGACGTGGCCTTGGATGCCCACGCCACCGCGCCGCACAATGATTTCGAAGTCCCAGAAAGCCTGGCCACGCGGCCAGATATTGTGCAGCTTCTCAAGAAAGCATCGTCCAGCTAGACCTTGCCCCGCGCCACCGCTATAGCGGCGCCATGACAAATCGCCCTGACCTTCCCGCCGAAATTGCCCGCCGCCGCACCTTTGCGATCATCTCGCACCCTGATGCGGGCAAGACGACGTTGACCGAGAAATTCCTGTTGTTTGGCGGGGCCATTCAGATGGCCGGACAGGTGCGCGCCAAGGGTGAGGCGCGGCGCACGCGGTCGGACTTTATGCAGATGGAAAAGGACCGAGGCATTTCGGTCTCTGCCTCCGCGATGTCGTTTGATTTCGCCTCTGCAAAAGGATCGTTGCGCTACAATCTGGTGGACACGCCCGGCCACTCGGACTTTTCGGAGGACACCTACCGCACGCTGACAGCGGTCGATGCCGCCGTGATGGTCATCGACGGGGCCAAAGGTGTGGAAAGCCAGACGCAAAAACTGTTTGAGGTCTGCCGCCTGCGCGATCTGCCGATCCTGACCTTTTGTAACAAGATGGACCGCGAAAGCCGCGATACCTTTGAAATTATTGACGAAATTCAAGAAAACCTTGCCATTGATGTGACGCCTGCCAGCTGGCCCATCGGCGTGGGCCGCGATTTTATCGGCTGCTATGACATCCTGCGCGACCGCCTTGATATCATGGACCGCGCCGACAGAAACACCGTGGCGGAATCCATCCAGATCAACGGCCTTGATGATCCACAGTGGGAGGCCCACGTGCCCGCCCCCTTGCTGGAACAATTCCGCGAAGAGATTGAGATGGCGAAGGAACTCCTCCCCACGCTTGATCCCAAGGCCGTACTTGAGGGCACCATGACGCCGATCTGGTTCGGCTCCGCCATCAATTCCTTTGGCGTGCGTGAACTGATGGAGGGCATCGGCGCCTTTGGCCCCGAACCCCAGCCCCAATCGGCCGAACCGCGCCAGATCATGCCGGACGAGGGCAAGGTCACGGGCTTTGTGTTCAAGGTGCAGGCCAATATGGACCCCAAGCACCGCGACCGCGTGGCTTTTGTGCGCATGGCGTCGGGCCACTTCACCCGTGGGCAAAAACTGACCCATGTGCGCACCAAGAAACCCATGGCAATCTCAAACCCCGTCCTCTTCCTCGCGTCAGACCGTGAACTGGCGGAAGAAGCTTGGGCCGGCGATATCATCGGCATTCCCAACCATGGCCAGTTGCGCATCGGCGACACCCTGACCGAAGGTGAGGCGCTGCAGGTCAAAGGCATCCCGTCCTTTGCGCCGGAACTGCTGCAAGGCGTGCGCGCGGGCGATCCGCTGAAAGCCAAGCACCTTGAAAAGGCGCTGATGCAATTTGCCGAAGAAGGCGCCGCCAAAGTCTTCAAACCCACCTTTGGATCGGGCTTTATCGTGGGCGTCGTGGGCCAGCTGCAATTCGAAGTCCTCGCCAGCCGGATCGAGATGGAATACGGCCTGCCCGTGCGGTTCGAACAATCGCAATTCACCTCCGCGCGCTGGGTGTCGGGCAGCAAGGACGCGGTTGAGGCTTTCGTCGCCGCCAACAAACAGCACATTGGCGAAGACAGCGACGGCGATGTCGTTTACCTCACCCGTTTGCAGTGGGACATCGACCGCGTCGTACGCGACTACCCCGATGTCCAACTGACCGCCACAAAGGAAATGATGGCCAGCTGAGTCCGATCCGCAGCATTTTGCTGACCCTGTAAAAATTGATTGGATCACGCGAATCGTTCTGGCTTGTGTCGCGCTTGTTCAATGACGGAGACCCCGATGACCAAAACCAGTGTTTCGATTGCCGCCCTCTCTGCCCCGCTGGCCACCTTTGCCGGTGCCGTTTGGGCCGACGACGCCAACTGGGCGCTGCTGGACCAGATCGAGGTTGAGGAAATCATCACCGACACCTCTTACGAGGTCCGTAAGGTCTTCCGCTCCGCCATCGAAAACGGGGTATAGCAATTCGACATCTTCGGCTCTGTTGTCCCGCTGTATTCTGAGACGGACATCAAAGAATTCATCCTGATCTCCGACATGGGGTTCTGCCCTTTCTGCGGCGATCCCGAGCATGGCACCTCCCTGCAAGTCACCATGGCCGATCCGCTGGCTGGCTACGTCGAAGGCGAACGCATCACCCTGCGGGGCGCGCTTTAAACCGTGACCGACAGCGAAACATGGCAGACAACGGTGCTGACCAACGCCCGCGCGCTCTTACGACTTTCTGACCGATCATTTTAATTGAAGCGCCACAGGACCCCAAGCCTGTGGCGTCTTTGCGCCATGCAAGCACGTTGTCCTTTGTTTCCTTGACCTTAGCCCCGCTCAACCGTAGGTGTGGCCCACCCAAGAGGGCAGGCAATTCGGCCCGCCCGGTCGCGTGAAGATGTGCGGCCAGTAGTGCTGCAAACTCCACGTAAGGGATAAAATTGACTAAATTCAGCGACTTAAATCTCGACAAGAAGGTCCTCAAGGCCGTCGAAGAAACGGGCTACGAAACGCCTACACCCATTCAGGCGGGTGCGATTCCCCCCGCCCTCGAAGGCCGCGACGTGTTGGGCATCGCCCAGACCGGCACGGGAAAAACCGCCAGCTTCACGCTGCCGATGATCAGCCTGCTGAAACGCGGACGCGCACGGGCGCGGATGCCGCGGTCTTTGGTGCTGGCCCCCACGCGGGAACTGGCCGCCCAAGTTGCTGAAAACTTCGATGCCTATGCCAAACACACCAAACTGACGAAGGCCCTGCTGATCGGCGGCGTGTCGTTCAAGGAACAGGATGCGCTGATCGACCGGGGTGTTGACGTGCTGATCGCCACACCGGGCCGCCTGCTGGACCATTTCGAACGTGGCAAACTGATCCTGTCCGACGTGAAAATCATGGTCGTGGATGAGGCTGACCGGATGCTCGATATGGGGTTCATCCCCGACATCGAACGTATCTTTGGTCTCACGCCCTTCACCCGCCAAACGCTGTTCTTCTCCGCGACCATGGCGCCTGAGATTGAACGGATCACCAATACCTTCCTCAGCAACCCTGAGAAGATTGAAGTGGCTCGTGCCGCCACCACGTCCGAGAACATCAAACAAGGCGTTGTGATGTTCAAAGCCTCCCGCAAGGATCGCGAAGGTTCTGAAAAGCGCAAGCTTCTCAGGGACTTGATTGAAAGCGAAGGCGCGGAATGCCGCAACGGGATCATCTTCTGCAACCGCAAAGTCGATGTGGATATCGTGGCGAAATCCATGAAGAAATATGGCCTTGATGCGTCCCCCATTCACGGTGATCTGGATCAATCCCACCGCATGCGCACCCTTGAAGGGTTCCGCGACGGATCGATCCGGTTCCTTGTGGCCTCCGACGTGGCCGCACGTGGTCTGGACATTCCCAACGTCTCCCATGTGTTCAACTACGACGTGCCCAGCCACGCCGAAGACTACGTGCACCGCATTGGCCGCACCGGTCGCGCGGGCAAAAAGGGCACGGCGATTATGATCTGCGTGCCGCGTGACGAAAAGAATTTCGAAGACATCGAACGTCTGGTCGAAATGGAAGTGCCGCGCATTGAGGTGCCCGGTGGCACACCGGCGGCTGACGCCCCCAAAGCCGAAGACGCCCCTCGCGAAGACAAGCCCAAGCGCACTCGCAGCCGTGGCGGCCGTGGCCGCAAATCTGACGACGCAAAAGCAGACGCTGCACCGGCGCAAGACGCCCCGCAGGCTGAGGCGACGCCCGCCGAACAGCCAGCAGAGGCCCCAAAGGCCGATGCATCCAAACAGGACGCCCCGAAACAGGACGCGCCCAAGCACGATGATGACAAACCCAAACGGTCCCGCGGGGGCCGTGGCCGAGGTCGCGGCAATCATGATCGCGGACCAAAGGTCGTGGGCATGGGCGATGATGCGCCCAGCTTTATCATGCAAAGCTTCGAAGAACGCATGGGGTAACCACCCCGCTGATTTCAAACGAAAAAGGGCGCCACACCGGGCGCCCTTTTTGCATCTGTAGGCCTTTTAGCTGAGCCGTGAAATCACGACCGTCACTTCGGGCTTTTTGCCGATTTCCGCTTGGGTGGTGCGGCGCGTGATCTGACGCAGCTCTTTTTCCAGCTTGTCGTCATCGGTCAGTGTCTTGTCGTTTGCACGGCCAAGGAACTGGTTCAGGTCTTCTTCCAACACATCGACCAGCGGTGCGTTGTTGCGGCCAACCTCCGGAAGGCCCATGACCTCACACCAGGGTTCGCCCAGCGGTTCATCATTTTCATCGAGGATCAATGTCACCGTCACATGCCCGTTCAGCGCCATGCGAATGCGGTCGCGGATCACGCCGTCAAACTGGCCGACTTTCACGGTGCCATCCAGATAGGTGCGGCCCGTCTCGATGTATTCGGCCACCTTGGGTTTGTTCCCACTGAGGTCGATCATCATGCCGTTGACGGCCAGCACGCCCTGCACGCCCGCGCCTTCGGCGATCTTAACGTGTTCACGCAGATGGCGGTGTTCGCCGTGCATGGGGATCAAGGTTTGCGGTTTGATCAGGTCGCGCATGACCTCCAGATCGGGGCGGTTCGCGTGGCCGGACACATGGTACAAACCACCATTGTCATCCACCACGTCTACGCCCAATTCGGACAGCTGGTTCATGATGCGGATCACGCCGCGTTCGTTGCCCGGAATGGTTTTGGACGAGAACAGGAAGGTGTCCCCTTCCTTCATCGTGATCCCCATGTATTTGCCATTGGCCAGCTGCGCGGACGCCGCACGGCGTTCGCCCTGACTGCCCGTGACCAGCAACAGCACGTTTTCGCGGGGGATGTTGCCCACGTCTTCGGGGGAAATCGTCGCGGGGAAATCGTCGAGAATGCCCACCTCGCTGGCCGCTTCGACCATGCGGCGCATGGACCGGCCCAGAAGGCAGACGGACCGCCCTACCCTGTCGGCGGCCTGCGCAATCGTGCGCACGCGGGCGATGTTGGACGCAAAAGTGGTCGCCGCGACCATGCCTTGGGCGGTGCCGAGGAACTTTTCAATCTCGGGTCCTACGGTGCTTTCGCTGCGGCCTTCGGCGGTGGAAAAGACATTGGTCGAATCGCAGACCAGCGCTTTGACGCCGTCCTTGCCCAGGGACTTCCACAACTCGTGATCAAACGGTTCGCCCACGCCGGGGTTTGTGTCGATCTTGAAATCACCGGTGTGCACGATCCGCCCGCCCTTGCTGTCGATCACCAGACCGCTGCTTTCAGGGATGGAATGGCTGATCGGCACGAAGCCCACGGTAAACGGCCCCGCTTTCACCGTCTCAGGCCAGGGCTGAACGGTCGTGACTGTCGCCTCGGAAAACCCGTGTTCAGACATCTTGCGTCGCGCGATATTGGCGGTGAAGGCCCGCGCGTAAATGGGCGCGCCCAGACGTTCAAACAGGTGCCCCACGGCGCCCACGTGGTCTTCATGGGCGTGGGTGATGAAAATGCCGTCGATCTGGTTGCGGCGTTCTTCAAGCCACGCCACATCGGGCAGGATCAGATCCACACCGGGGGTGCCGTCCATGTCGGGGAAGGTGACGCCAAGATCGACTACGATCAGGCGCTCTGCGTCCTCAGGGCCGTAGCCGTAGACGTAACAATTCATACCGATCTCACCCGCGCCACCGAGGGGGAGATACATCAATCTGGATTTGCTCATTTAATTATTCGTTGTCCTTGTTGAAGGCGTGGATCACGGTCAATCCGTGCATCGTCAAATCGTCTTCAATTACATCAAAGAGGGCGTAACCACTTGAAAACAATGGTGCCAACCCCCCGGTTCCTACGACGGTCATGGGGCGGTCGTATTCGCCCTTAATCCGGTCACAGATGCCATTCACAAGGCCCACATAGCCCCAGAACACACCCGATTGCATGCAGGCGACGGTGTTCGTTCCAATCACCGCCTGCGGTTTCGTTACATCAACGTGGGGCAAGGCCGCCGCCGCCTGGTGCAGCGCCTCAAGCGAGAGGTTCACACCGGGCGCGATCACGCCCCCCACATAGGCCCCGTCATGGGCCACCACATCAAAGGTTGTCGCGGTGCCGAAATCCACGACGATCAGGTCGCCTCCGTGACGGACATAGGCACCGGCTGTGTTGACCAACCTGTCGGGACCCACTTGGGTTCCCTCATCCACGCGCGGCGGCTGCGGCAACAGGCAATCGGGTTTGCCCACAACCAGAGGCCGCGTGTTGAAATAGCGGTCCGCCATGACGCGCAGGTTGAACACAACGCGCGGCACGGTGGAGGAAATGATGACGTCATCGACCTGCGCCTCAATCCCCTGATGGGTCAGCAACGTTTTCCACCAGACGAAATACTGATCCGCTGTGCGTTGCCATTCGGTCGACGTGCGGAAGGTACAGACGAACTGGTCCCCGTCCCACAAGGCAAAAACCGTATTGGTGTTTCCGCAATCAATGCACAGCAGCATATTCCTGCCCCCTAAAAGTAAACATCCGCCGCCGCGATCGTCCGCGGGCCTTTGGCGGTGGTGAGGATCAGATAGCCGTTTTCATCCACGGTTTCAAAGCGTCCCGTCACGTCTTCGTTTGGCAGGCGGGCGGTTATCGTTTCGCCAAGCTTAGCTGCGTGGGACAGCCACGCGGTGCGAATGGGCGCAAAGCCATAGGTGGCAAGCTGCGCGTCCCATTGGACGAAGGCCGGGGCCAAGTGACTGAGGAACATGTCAGACGTCACGTCCACCCCGCTTTCGCCTTTGACGCTGACAGGCGGCACGGCGCGGGCTTCGACATCATCGGACGTTGGGGCGGCCACCAGATTGACCCCGATCCCAACGGCCACACCTTCGAACCGCCCATGGGGGGTGAGGCTTTCAAGAAGTATCCCCGCGATTTTACCGGAATTGACCAACACATCGTTGGGCCATTTCAGGGCCAGTTTGGGCCCCGCACCCATCACGCCTTCAAGCGCGTCGCGCAGCGCCAGTGCCGCCACGAATGACCGCAAAGCCCCCTGTTCTGGGTCTGAGCAGGGCACGATCAACGTGCCGTTGAAATTGCCAACTGGTGCCACCCAAGCCCTGCCCCGCCGGCCTCGGCTGGCGGTCTGGCGGGTCGCCGTGATCCATGTGGGGGCCAATGTCCCAGCCGCCCGCAGGCGTGCGGCATCCAGAGTGCTGGTGACCTCATCGTGATGGATATGGCCGACGTCCGCCGGCCAATCGGGCTTAGTTGACAAGGGCAAGGGATGCCGCTTCGGCCAGCGGTTCGATCCCGAACAGGTTCACAACGCCCAAGACCATGACCGCCGCAGAGGCCACAAGGAACCCCCAGAGGACGGGCGTGTCGCCTTTGTCCAACCGCGCCTCATCCCGGTCTTCGCCGAAGTACATGAAGAACACGATGCGCAGGTAATAGAAGGCCCCGATGACGGACGCAATGACACCGGCCACGGCAAGCCAGCCCAGACCCGCCCCATAGGCGGCCTGCAAGACGTAGAGCTTGCCAAAGAAGCCCAACATCGGCGGCACGCCCGCCAGAGAGAACAGCAGCACCAACATTGCAACCGCCTTCAGCGGTTCACGCTTGGAATACATGTTCAGCGACTGGATATCCGTGACCGGCATCCCGTCTTTTTCCATGGACAGGATGAAGGCAAAGGTGCCGATGTTCATCGCCACGTAAATTCCCAGATACACCAGCATGGCCTGCACGCCGAAGGCCGTACCAGCGGCCAGACCCATCAGGGCAAACCCCATGTGGGCGATGGACGAATAGGCCATCAGACGTTTGATATCGCGCTGGCCGATCGCGGCAATTGCGCCGAGGAACATGGAGACCACGGACAGGAAGGCCACAATCTGCTGCCAGTCGCTGATGGAATTACCGAAAGCGTCATGCACAACCCGCGCGAACAGCGCCATGGCCGCGATTTTGGGGGCCGTCGCGAAGAACGCAGTGACCGGCGTGGGGGAACCTTCGTAGACATCCGGCGTCCACATGTGGAAAGGTGCGGCGGAGACTTTGAACGCGAAACCGGCACTCAGGAACACCAGACCGAACAGCAGGCCAAGGGACACACCGTTGTCTGTGGCGTCAATAATGCCAGCAAAAGACGTCGTGCCCGCAAAGCCGTAGGTCAACGATGCACCGTAAAGTAACAGACCGGACGACAGTGCGCCCAGCACGAAGTATTTCAGACCCGCTTCAGTGGATTTCACGCTATCGCGGCGCAGGGAGGCCACGACGTAAAGTGCCAGCGATTGCAGTTCCAACCCCATGTAGAGCGACATCAGATTACCGGCAGAGACCATCATCATCATACCGACCACGGCCAGCGCGATCAGCAGCGGATATTCGAACCGCAGCAGGTCACGCTTGGCCATGTAGTCCTGGCTCATCAACAACACGGCGGCGGCGGACAGCAGGATGGCGACCTTGGCAAAGCGGCTAAAGGCGTCGTCTTGGAACATGCCGGAGAACGCTTCGGTCGCGCCTTCGCCGGTTGTGCCGATCCAGAACGCGACGGCGACAAACAGGCCGGATGTGATCCAGACCAGCAGCGGCGCTGCCTTGTCTTTCACCGTGTAGACCGCCGCCAGCAAAGCGCCCATCGCATAGAGCGAAATGACGATTTCCGGCAGGATGGTGTTGAGATCTTGGGACAACATCGCAAGGTTTCCTTAGTTCTGGGCCAGCATGGAGGACGCCTCAAAGGCGGCCCGCGCGGTTTCGACCTGGCCGACCAGAGCGGCGACCGATGGCCCGATGATATCGGTAACGAGGGCGGGATAGACGCCCAGCAAAAGGGTCATGGCCGCCAGCGGCGCAAAGATCGCCTTTTCGCGGCGGGTCATGTCGGTGATGGATTTCAGGCTTTCCTTGATCAGGTCGCCCATGACGACACGGCGGTAGAGCCACAGCGCATAAGCGGCCGAGAAGATCACACCGGTCGTAGCCACAGCCGCGACCCATGTGTTGACTTGGAACACCGCCATAAGCGTCAGGAATTCACCCACAAAACCAGAGGTGCCCGGCAGGCCCACGTTGGCCATGGTGAAGAACATGAAGATCAGCGCATAGGCCGGCATCCGGTTCACAAGACCACCGTAGGCGTCGATTTCACGGGTGTGCATCCGGTCATAGATCACGCCCACACACAGGAACAACGCGCCAGAGATGAAGCCGTGGCTAAGCATCTGGAAAATCGCGCCGTCCAGCCCCTGCTGGTTCAACGCAAAGATGCCCATGGTCACAAAGCCCATGTGGGCGACCGACGAATAAGCGATCAGTTTCTTCATGTCCTGCTGCACAAGGGCCACCAACGATGTGTAGACGATGGCGATGGCCGACAGCCACAACACGAGCGGGGCCATAACCTCGGACCCGATGGGGAACATCGGCAGCGAGAACCGCAAGAAGCCGTAGCCGCCCATCTTCAACAGGATCGCCGCCAGAACCACGGACCCCGCCGTAGGCGCCTGCACGTGCGCATCGGGCAGCCAAGTGTGCACCGGCCACATGGGCATTTTCACCGCGAAAGAGGCAAAGAACGCCAGCCACAGCAGCGTCTGCATACCGCCCACGATCTGAATACCAAGGATCGAGAACGTCTCCGTTCCGAAGGAGAAATTCATCAATGTCGGAATGTCCGTCGTGCCGGCCTGTGCGTACATCGCCACCATCGCGACCAGCATCAAAACCGACCCGAGGAAGGTATACAGGAAGAATTTGAACGACGCGTAGATGCGTTCCTTGCCGCCCCAGATGCCGATGATCAGGAACATCGGGATCAGACCAGCCTCAAAGAACAGATAGAACAGCACCAGATCAAGGGCGAGGAACACGCCCAACATCAGCGTTTCCAACAACAAAAACGCGATCATGTATTCCTTCACGCGGGTCGTCACCGACCAGCAGGAGGCAATGACCAACGGCATCAGGAACGTGGTGAGCATCACAAACAGGATCGAAATCCCGTCGACGCCCATTTTGTAATTCAGCCCCATGATCCATGTGCGTTCTTCCACGAACTGGAAGTCCGTGTTGTTCGCATCAAAGCCCGCCAGAATGAACAGCGACACGATGAAGGTCATGGCCGCGGCGGCCATCGCCAGCCATTTGGCATTGCGCTGTGCGGCTTCATCTTCGCCGCGCAGGAACAGGGCCAGAATGGCCGCCGCGATGGCGGGAATGAATGTCGTGATCGACAGAAGGTTGTCCATCTTAGTAGCCCCCGAAGATCGTGAAGTAGGTGAGGATCACCGCGATCCCGATCACCATGGCGAATGCGTAGGTGAAGACGTAGCCAGACTGCGCACGCCCAGCCAGACGGGTCAGCATCGGGATAATTCCCATGGCGATCCCGTTGATCCCGCCGTCGATGACATCGCCATCCCCGCGCTTCCACAAGAAACGTCCAATGGATTTGGCAGGTTGCACGAAGACCGCGTTGTACAGTTCATCAAAGTACCACTTGTTCAGCAGGAAATTGTAAAGCGGCGCCTGTTGCTGGGCCAACTGCTTGGGCAGCTCCGGCTTGCGGATGTAGAAGATATAGGCGGTCACAAAGCCCAGCAGCATCGCAAAGAACGGGGCAAGTCTCACCCATGTTGGCACGGAGTGCGCGTCATCCAACGTGGTGTTGTCAGGGGACACATAGATCGCGCCCTGCCCGGGTTCACCGGCGAAGGCATAGCGGGTGTCGTAGGATTTTTCCGCCGCGTCGTAGCCGTTGGCTTCGTCGTTTTGGTCCTCGTCGCCGCGATTTTCCGCACCCTCGGCCTGCGGCTCTTCGGCGTAATTATCAAGGGCTGCGTATTGCGTGCCAAAGTATGTTGCGACGTATTTCGCGTTCCCGAAGAAGGGCTTGTAAAAGACCATTCCGGCAAAGATCGCGCCCACCGCCAAAATCGCCAGCGGTGCCAACATCACCTTGGGGGATTCATGCGCATGTTCATGGGTGTGCTTGTCGCCCCGTGGTTCCCCAAAGAACGTCAGGAACATCAGGCGCCAGCTATAGAAGCTGGTGAACAGCGCGGAGATCACAAGCAGCCAGAAGGCATAGCCTTGCCCCGCGGCAAAGGCGCTTTCAATGATCGCATCTTTCGACACGAAACCGGCAAAGCCCACAGGGAAGCCAAGGTACAAAAGCGGAATACCCACGCCGGTGATGGCCAAAGTGCCGATCATCATCGCCCAATAGGTATAGGGCAGCTTATGACGCAACCCGCCATAGTTCCGCATGTCCTGTTCG
Organism: Pseudooctadecabacter sp.; assembly: GCF_965657175.1. Lineage (GTDB taxonomy): Bacteria > Pseudomonadota > Alphaproteobacteria > Rhodobacterales > Rhodobacteraceae > Octadecabacter. The sequence continues at coordinate 162,803 of NZ_CBFHNH010000005.1, forward strand.
TGGTGCATCCCGTGGATCACCGACCCCGCGCCCAAGAACAACATCGCCTTGAAGAACGCGTGTGTCAGCAGGTGGAACATGGCAACGGAATAGACACCGATGCCTGCGGCCACGAACATATAACCCAGCTGCGAACAGGTCGAATAGGCGATGACACGTTTGATGTCGTTCTGCACAAGGCCCACGGTCGCCGCGAAGAACGCGGTCGTGGCCCCCAAGAAGACGACAAAACCGGTGGCAGATGGCGCAAATTCCATGATCGGCGACATCCGGCTGACCAAGAAGACACCCGCCGTCACCATGGTCGCCGCATGGATCAGCGCGGACACAGGCGTCGGGCCTTCCATGGCATCGGGCAGCCAGGTGTGCAGGATCAACTGCGCGGATTTGCCCATGGCCCCGATAAACAGCAGCACGGCAATCACCTCAGCCGCATTCCAGTCGCGCCACAGGAAAGTTAGCGTGGAATTGGCAATATTTTCAGCCTCACCGAAGATCACGTCGAAATTGATCGATCCGGTCATGTAGAAGATCGCGAAGATACCAAGTGCAAAGCCGAAATCACCGACACGGTTGACCACAAACGCCTTGATCGCGGCGGCATTGGCAGAGGGTTTTTTGTAGTAAAACCCGATCAGCAGATAAGACGCGACACCCACGCCTTCCCAGCCAAAAAACATCTGCACGAGGTTGTCAGCCGTTACCAGCATCAGCATCGCAAAGGTGAAGAACGACAGATAGGCAAAGAAACGTGCCTTGTAGGCGGTTTCGGGGAAGTTCTCGTCATGGGCCATGTAGCCGAAGGAATAGAGGTGCACCAAGGCCGAAACCGTGTTGATCACCACCAACATGATCGCCGTCAGACGGTCCATCCGGATGGCCCAAGATGTGTCCAACGTGCCGGACTGGATCCAGCGCATGATTTCAACCGTGTAGTACCCATTTGCATGGGCCGACGGATCGAAGGTCAGGAAAATGACCCAAGACAGGATCGCGGCGAGAAACAACAGCGATGTCGTCAGCCACTGCGCCGCCGTCTCGCCCATGATTTTCCAGCCAAAGCCGCCCAGAAGGGCGCCGACCAGCGGGGCAAAGAGGATGATCTGTTCCATGGGTCTTAGCCTTTCATGACGTTGACATCTTCAACGTTGATCGTGCCGCGGTTGCGGAAGAAACATACGAGGATCGCAAGGCCGATGGCGGCCTCTGCGGCGGCGACCGTCAGCACGAACAAGGTAAACACCTGCCCCACTAGATCGCCAAGGAAGCTCGAGAACGCGACCAAATTGATGTTCACCGCCAGCAGCATCAATTCGATGCTCATCAACAAGATGATGATGTTCTTGCGGTTCAAAAACAGCCCGAAAATGCCAATGACAAAAAGGGCCGCAGCCACTGTCAGGTAATGTTCAAGTCCGATTGTCATAGCGTCGTTCCTTCTTGCCGGGTCCAAACTCTCAACGAGAGTTTGTCAGCAAATTTTCCTTGAAAATTTGGCATCACAGCCCCTGCCCCGGTTTCACGTCTTTGAGTTCCATGGCCTTCGCCGGATCGCGCATCATCTGCTCCATCACGTTCTGGCGTTTCACATCCGTGCGGTGACGCAATGTCAGAACAATCGCGCCGATCATTGCTACCAGCAGGATCAGGCCAGCCAGTTGGAACAACAGGAAGTACTGATCATAAAGAACCAGCCCCAGCGCCTTGGTGTTTTCAACATCGTCAATCGGCTGCGCGATCCGTGTCTCAACCCCGTCGGAGAAGCCCCAGACCCCAAAGGCCAGCGCCAGCTGCATCAACAAGATCACACCGATCATCAGCGCCAGCGGCATATATTTCGCCATCTCCGCCTTCAGCTCCGCGAAATCAACGTCCAGCATCATGACCACGAACAAGAACAACACCGCGACGGCGCCCACGTAGACGATTATCAGCAGCATCGCCAAAAGCTCAGCCCCGAGCATCACGAACAGCCCCGCCGAGGACAGGAATGCAAGGATCAACCACAGCACCGAATGCACCGGGTTGCGGCTGATGACGGTCATCAGGCCGCCCAACAGGGTCGTGGTGGCAAACATATAGAATGCGATGACAACTGGGGTCATGTGTCTTGGTCCTTCTTGAAAACCTGTGACGCAAGGTCGAGCGCCTTTGGCATCCCCGCCGCACCGCCGAACATGCCGGCAAGTGCGATGGTTTCGGTAATTTCGATCTGCGTGGCCCCGGCTTCAAGCGCGTGGCGCACGGTCAGTTTGATCTGCGGTTCCGCCACTGCGCCCTGAAAGACAAGGCCCTGCAACGTCAACAAAAGCCGCGTCTTGGCGCCCAGCCCCTCCGCGTTGGCCCCTTTGCCCATGAAGGCTTCCATCATGTCGGCAGGCATCGTCGGGATCAGGTCTTCAACACCTTTCATGGATTTCGCCATGACGTCAGCGAACTCAGGGCTGAGGCCCTTGGCCCAGTCCTGTCCGGCCTTCATCCAGGCGTCAAAGGGGTTTTGATCACTCATCGGTAGGGTGCATCAATCTCAAGGTTGCGGGCAATCTCTGCTTCCCAGCGGTCGCCGTTGTCGAGGAGCTTTTCCTTATCGTAGAACAGTTCTTCGCGGGTCTCGGTGGAGAATTCGAAGTTCGGGCCTTCGACGATCGCATCCACGGGGCAGGCCTCTTGGCAGAACCCGCAGTAGATGCATTTCGTCATGTCGATGTCATAGCGCGTGGTCCGGCGGGAGCCGTCATCGCGGGGTTCAGCGTCAATCGTGATGGCCTGCGCGGGGCAGATCGCCTCACACAATTTGCACGCGATGCAGCGTTCTTCGCCATTTGGATAACGACGCAGCGCATGTTCGCCGCGGAAGCGGGGGCTGAGTGGCCCCTTTTCATGCGGGTAGTTCACCGTAGCCTTGGGGCTGAAGAAGTATTTGAAGCCCAGCTTGAAGCCTTTGAAGATGTCTTGCAGCAGGAAATATTTTGCCGCGCGGGTGTAGTCGATCTGCGTCATATCAGCCTCCAATCGCCCAGCGGGCCCAGAAGCCGCCAGCGACTTCGAATTTTGCAAGGAATGCCACCAGCACGACCCAGAACAGGGACAGCGGCAGGAACACTTTCCAACCGATGCGCATCAGTTGGTCGTAGCGGAAACGGGGCACGATGGCCTTGACCATGGCGAACATGAAGAAAACCAGCACCATCTTGAGGATAAACCAGCCGATCCCGTCAGGCAGGAAGCCCACCGGCGACAACCAGCCGCCCAAGAACAGCAGCGACACCAGCGCGCACATGAGAACAACGGCCATCAACTCCCCGATCATGAAGAGAAGGAACGGGGTGGAGGAATATTCCACCTGATAGCCTGCGACCAGTTCGGATTCAGCCTCAGGCAAATCGAACGGCGGGCGGTTGGTTTCGGCCAGCGCGCTGATGAAGAACAAGAACAACATCGGGAAGTGCGGGATGAAATACCAGTGCAGGATGCCATAGGGGCCTTCCTGTGCGGCCACAATATCCCCGAAGTTCATCGACCCGGTTGAGATAATCACACCGATGATGATCAGGCCCAGCGAGACTTCATAAGAAATCATCTGCGCGGCAGAGCGCAGCGAGCCAAGGAACGGGTACTTGGAGTTCGACGCCCAGCCGCCCATGATCACGCCGTAAACCTCCAATGAGGACACCGCGAAGACGTACAAAATGGCCACGTTGATGTCGGACATCACCCAGCCATCATTGAACGGGATCACCGCCCAGGCGATGACCGCCAGAACGAAGGAAATAAGGGGGGCGAGGAAGAAAACGCCCTTGTCGGCACCCGCCGGAACAACGACTTCTTTGACGATGTATTTGATGAAATCCGCAAAGGATTGCAGCAGGCCAAAGGCGCCGACCACGTTGGGGCCTTTGCGCATCTGCACCGCCGCCCAGACCTTACGGTCGGCGTACATCAAGAAGGCCAAAGCGACCAACAGCGGGATCAGGATTAACAAGCTTTGCCCGAGGATCGTCAATACAATCCCGAGATTGGTGTTGGTGAAGAATTCAACCATATCTGTTCCCTCAGCCCTACGGCCTTAGACGGTCGGAATGTCACGTGCAGCGCAATCGGCCACCGTCACTTCCGCGTCTATCGTTCTTAGCCCACGTGGCAAGGCAGGCGAGATGGTGTAAACAGCATCCCCCGTCCAAATGCCACCCTCTTCGTTCACAATCGTCCGCACATTTCGCGCAAATCCATATCCCCGGATCAGCGCATATTGTGCGGCCGCACATGTCGCATAGTCAGCCACCACATCCTCGTCCGCCGTATTGGCGACGGTGACGCGGAAGTTGACCAAATCACCCTCAAGCAAGCGGGTCTCAACCCCGTTATACCGCACAGCACCTTCCACCACGGGTGGCGTGTCACAGGCGGCGAGCGCCATAAGACCTATGAGGGCGCAGTGCCGCATTCTTACTCAGCCGCGATGGGCGCTTCGGCGCGCTTTTTCGCATTCGCGCTGAGTTCGGCCATCAACTGGCTGGCGCGTGCAATCGGGTTCGTCAGGTAGAAATCCTTGATCGCTGTCTTGAACGTCGCTTTGCCCAGCTTGCCGGGCTTTACGGGTGTCCAAGCATTGTCCGCAACCTCATCGATCTGTGCCAGATGCGGATGGGCTGCAACCATGGCCTGACGCAGGCCAGCAAGGCTGTCCCAATCCTGTTTGGCGCCCAGTTCAGCGGACAGCGCGCGCAGGATGGCCCAGTTTTCCTTGGCCTCACCGGGCGCAAAACTTGCGCGCATGGCCAGTTGCGGGCGGCCTTCGGTGTTGACGAACAGCGCGTTTTCTTCGGTGTAGGCCGCGCTTGGCAGAATGATGTCCGCGCGGTGCGCACCCCGATCCCCGTGGGAGCCTTGGTAGATCACAAACGGGCCGTTTCCATCCTGCGCCACCGCTTCGCTGCTTGAGCGCGGGGCGATTTCGACCTCATCGGCTCCAAGGTTATAGATGACCTCGGCGTCCTCAACGGCCTTCATACCGGCCTCATTTGTGGCATCCACATCCATCGCGCCCACACGGCCAGCGGCGGTGTGCAGCACCATAAACTTGGACGATCCAGCCTCAGCCGTGGCCATAGCGGTGCCCAAAACGGCATCGCCGTCGGCCTCCGTCAGGGCCCCCATGCCGAGGATCATGACACCCCGGACACCGTCCTTGTCGGAATGGTCCATCTTGGCCAGTGCGGCCAGCGCCTCACGATCTGTGCCAAGGTGCGTATAGTCGTAGGACAGATCAATCGCCTCGCCGATCACGGCAACCTTGGCGCCCTTGAGCCACGCCTTACGGATGCGCGCGTTCAAAACGGGGGCCTCAACCTCAGGGTTGGTGCCGATCAGCAGGATCATCTGCGCATCATCGATTTCTTCGACCGTCGCATTGCCCACATAGCCAGAGCGGTTCCCTGCTGGCAGTTTGGCATTGTCCACACGGCATTCGACAACACCGCCCTGCCCTTCGATCAAGGACTTGAGGGAAAACGCAGCCTCGGTTGAGGCAAGATCACCAACCAGACCGACGGTCTTCTTGCCCTTCATGGCAGCGGCAGCGGCGGTCAGGGCTTCGTCCCAGCCCGCTTTGCGCAGCTTGCCGTTTTCACGGATATAAGGTGTGTCGAGACGCTGACGGCGCAGGCCATCCCAGACAAAGCGCGTTTTGTCGGAAATCCATTCCTCATTCACGCCGTCGTGGTTGCGCGGCAAGAACCGCATCACTTCGCGGCCTTTGGTATCCACACGGATGTTGGACCCAAGTGCGTCCATCACGTCGATAGATTCGGTTTTGGTCAACTCCCACGGACGGGCGGTAAAGGCGTAGGGTTTGGACACCAGCGCGCCCACGGGGCACAGATCAATGATATTGCCCTGCATATTCGAATCGAGTGTTTCACCCAGATAGCTTGTGATTTCGCTGTCTTCCCCACGCCCCGTCTGGCCCATTTGGGAAATGCCCGCGACCTCGGTCGTGAAGCGTACACAACGGGTGCACGAAATGCAGCGCGTCATGTGGGTTTCAACCAGCGGGCCAAGATCGAGGTCCGTCGCCGCACGCTTGGGTTCGCGGTAGCGAGAGAAATCGACGCCGTAGGCCATCGCCTGATCCTGCAGATCACATTCGCCACCCTGATCGCAGATCGGGCAATCCAGCGGGTGGTTGATCAAAAGGAATTCCATCACGCCTTCACGGGCCTTTTTGACCATGGGGCTGTTGGTTTTCACGACCGGCGGCTGGCCTTCGGGGCCGGGACGCAGATCGCGCACCTGCATGGCACAGGAGGCTGCGGGCTTGGGCGGGCCGCCCACGACCTCAACCAGACACATCCGGCAGTTGCCCGCGATGGACAGACGTTCATGGTAACAGAACCGGGGGATTTCGATGCCAGCCTCTTCGCAGGCCTGAATGAGCGTCATCGCGCTCGGCACTTCAACTTCGTTGTCGTCGATGATGATCTTTCGCAGATCAGCCTGTGCGTCTGACATGGGTCGCGTCCCTGTTCCCGTATGGCTCTTTATCTATAAGCCCTTGGCAAGGGCCGAAGATGAGCGCGTTCTAACGTGGGATGCAAAGCAATGCCAGCGCCAATGCCAACTTTCTGACGTCGAAAAAGACGCAGCCGGACCATGGGTTTCCCCCTGCCCCGGCTGCATAGATCATTTGTAGGTCAGATCAGCGCAACAACTGCCCGACTTGCGTGCCTTGATTGATCTGCGCTCGGGCCACCGTGCAGTAGGTCGCGGGGTCAGATGTCACCACGCCAAGGTCCGCCAAACGGCCACGGGCAATGGCCTCAAGCCGATCTTTTTCCGCGTCATTGTCGATATAGGCGTCGATCTCAGCGTTGGAGAACCCTTCGTCCTGCAAGGCGCCCTTCAGGCTTTGCAGGAAGTTGATCCCCCGAATGTAGCGCACGCGGACATCATCACATTTGTCACCCAGTTCAATCGCCATGCCTGCGGCGATCAATCCTTCGGTCACGCGGGTCACATCGCCCGGAAAACCCTGGGCCTGCGCGCCGGTCACGGACAGGGCGGCACTCAACGCGAGGGGGGCCAAAAACTTCATCTGCTCACTCCAATGTCTAGCCGCAGAATCCCCGCAGCTATTGGCCTAGATGTGTTGTATGACAGGGTGCTATTCAATAGCAGACATCTGATAGACGTTTGATCGGCGGAAATCGTCACACACGTCCGGCGCGGATATCATCCCAGCCAAAAGCCCGTTCAGACGGGCCGTTTTCACGAAGGTCATCAAGCCGCGCGAGGGCTTCGTCGCGGCTGGGCCGGTGCCCCTCATCAACCCACCACATGACAAAATGCTGCTGATCCAGAACCTCAAACCATTCGGTTTTGCGGTCCATGAATTTGGCATGCACGGTCTTGTACACAAAGGTCTCAAGCGATGCCAAATCCTCCCAGACGGTCAGATTGAACACCAGCTGCGGATCATCCCCGATGTGATTTTCTGTGTTGCCTGCACTTGGATCGTCGCCTTCGGACATCCAGACGAATCCGGGCATGCGTTTGCCCATGCCGTTGATCCGGTCGAGGTTGGTCATAAACTCCGCCACACGCGGATCATCCGTGGGGGCCAACAAGAGCCCGATGTTGAGTTCGGCCAGATGCATCAACTGCCCCCGAAATAGATGTTCCAGCCGATGACCAGAACGACACCCGAAATCATCAACAGGCCCACGATGACCAGAAAGGAGAAAACAGCCCCGAAAAACCCACCCAAAAGCGCGCCCATGATGCCCCACGTCAGCGCCGTTTCTTCCAGCACCGATGCGCCAAACACGCCTAGGGCGGCTCCGGCCAACGCGCCAAGAACACCGGTGACAATCCGCATCCATCGGGTGCCTTCGGTTCCCGTGGGACCTAAAAAATCATTGAAATCCATACGCGCCTCACGTCTTTGGACAAATCCTAGCGAGGCCGTCGCGTGCTGTCTATCGGCGTCTGCGTTCACGGGACGGGGCGATGCCATTGACGGCTTTGCCCAAAAACGCCACCGCCATCAGCAAACCCACGCCTGCCAAAGCCGCAATTGCGCCCCAAGCCCACATGGGCGCGGCGCCAACCTCAATCGCGCGGTAGGTGAAATAGGACGGCAGGCCACAGATCACGACCGTGGCAACGGCTGCCAGAAACGATGCGATACCGTCCAAAACCTGTTTCATCTTCGCCTTCCTGCGGGCCTAAAATTCCGGAATTTTAGAACCCGACAAAATTCCGGAATTTTGTCACTCCGCCGCGATACGCGCCGTTTTGATCCGGTCTTCGATTTCGTCGCGGAAGTTCTTGATCAAGCCTTGGATCGGCCAAGCCGCCGCATCGCCCAAGGCACAGATGGTGTGGCCTTCGACCTGTTTGGTCACATCCAAAAGCATGTCGATTTCTTCAACCGACGCGTTGCCCTTCACCAGACGGTCCATCACGCGCATCATCCAGCCCGTGCCTTCGCGACATGGCGTACACTGGCCGCAGGATTCGTGCTTGTAGAACTTGGACAGCCGCCAAATCGCCTTGATGATGTCGGTGGACTGGTCCATCACGATGACCGCTGCCGTGCCAAGGGACGACCCCTTTTCCTTCAGCGCATCAAAATCCATCACCGCATCGCGCATGTTTTCACCGCGCACGCATGGAACAGACGACCCACCGGGGATCACCGCCTTGAGGTTGTCCCAACCGCCGCGAATACCGCCGCAGTGCTTTTCGATCAGTTCTTCGAACGAAATCGACATGGCCTCTTCCACCACGCACGGGTTGTTCACATGGCCGGAAATCGCAAAGAGCTTCGTGCCCGCGTTGTTCGGACGCCCGAATGAGCTGAACCATTCAGGCCCGCGCCGCAGGATCGTGGGCACCACGGCAATAGATTCGACATTGTTCACCGTCGTGGGGCAACCATACAAACCCGCACCCGCCGGAAACGGCGGCTTCATGCGCGGCATGCCTTTTTTGCCTTCAAGAGATTCGATCAGCGCGGTTTCTTCGCCGCAGATGTAGGCCCCTGCCCCGTGGTGCAGATAAATCTCAAAATCCCAACCGGATTTGCAGGCGTTCTTGCCGACCAGACCGGCCTCATAGGCCTCATCAATGGCGGCCTGCAGGGCCTCTTTTTCGCGGATGTATTCGCCACGGATGTAGATGTAGCAGGCGTTTGCGTTCATAGCGTATGACGCAATCAGGCAGCCTTCGATCAGCGTGTGCGGATCGTGGCGCATGATTTCGCGGTCTTTGCAGGTGCCGGGTTCAGATTCGTCCGCGTTCACAACAAGATAGGCAGGCCGTCCGTCGCTTTCCTTGGGCATGAAGGACCACTTCAGACCGGTCGGGAAACCCGCCCCGCCCCGACCTCGCAGACCAGAGGCCTTCATCTGATCCACGATCCAGTCGCGTCCGTTCTTGATGATCTTGGCGGTCCCGTCCCAGTGGCCACGCTTTTTGGCGCCAGCAAGGGTGCGGTCGTGCATCCCGTAAAGGTTGGTGAAAATGCGGTCCTGATCAGCAAGCATCGCGTGTTCCCTTAACTCTAAGGCCATTCATGGCAACGAATGGCGGCAACGTCTTATTTGTCTTTGGTCTTTTGCCACAGGTTCCATGTCACGACCAGTGACCAAATGAACGCAGCAAGTGAGATGAGATAGAAGAGCATTTCCAACCGCACGCCGCCGCCAAAGACCCGCGAAAGTTGCGGGGCGAAAATGGCAAGAAGACCCGCCCCTGCGATCACAAGTGCAGCGGTCCGGCCCTGTTTGGCGGTGTCAGGCGTCTGGTTTCGGCTCATGGGGGTCTTTTGCAGGCATAGCGCCCAAAAGAAAAGGGCCGCGAAGGTTTGTCGCGGCCCTTTTTAAGCGATGGGGGGGGGTGTTTAATACACGCCGCCCTTTTTCACCTTTTTGGAAAAGTCGGTCGTGCCACCTTTGGCTAGGACCTTGGCCTGTTTGACCCATTCATCACGGCTCACCCGGCCTTTGAAGCCTTCAAGGTTTTCATCAACCCATTCGACTTCTTTCTTGCGCCAGCCAGCGACCTGATCGAAGTGCCAAACGCCCATCCCGTTGAGCATTTTTTCAAGCTTCGGACCGACGCCCTTGATCTGCTTGAGGTCATCGCCAGCCCCGCCACGGGGCTTGGACATCATCTCGGGCTTGCCATCGGCAGCGACAGGTTTGCGCGCAGGGGCTGCCTTTTCAGCAGGTTTTGCTGCGGCTTTGGCCGGTGCGGCCTTTTTCGCAGGAGCTGCAGTCTTGGCCGGTGCTGCTTTCTTTGCAGCAGGCGCCGCTTTGGGTTTCGCAGCTGGCGCGGCAGCAGGGGCCGGTGAGGCCGCAACGGCAGCCGGGGCCGGGGCCGACGCTGTGGCAGCAGCGGCGGGGGCCGCAGCAGAAGCCGCAGTCGTGGGTGCAGGTGTGGGTGCCGCCGCCGCCGGTGCGGCAGAAGACGCAGTCGCGGTCGCGTCTGCGGACTGTTGACGTGGTCCCGTTGGGCCCGCCGCAGGTTCGCGCCAGCCCAGCCACAACACGATCGCCGTAATGATGGCCACAATCGCGCCGATCAGGAACGATGCAAATCCAGCGAAGTCCAAAACCAGATAGGACACAGCGAAGGCAACGATGCCAAACAAGGCCGCCACGGCGAGAACACCATAGCTGTTCGGTGCAGTATCTTTCATTTCAAAAACCCTTCTTTTTTCTCCCCCCGCGCAGGGAGACCTGCGGCAGAATTACGCAGACCTTAGCCAGCGCATTCCCACTTGATAAGGGGGAGAAACGACAAAAGCCGCCCAAATGTGGCGTTTGGGCGGCGATTGGCACCTAAATGGCGCATGTTGGTGGGTTTTTCAGCCCTTTGAGGCGAGGTCGGCAGCCTGCGCGATCCAGTTGTCGCGTTCAATGCGGCCTTTGAATTTCAGGCGGCTGTCGACCCAAGCGACCTCAGCCTCTGTCCATTTGGCGATCTGGTCGAAATGCCAAAAGCCCAATTCATTGAGGACACCTTCAAGTTTGGGGCCCACACCGCTGATCAATTTCAGATCGTCAGCGCCCGCTTTGCGCGGGGCGGTCATCGTGCGTGGCTTCTTTTCAGCGGTGCTAGAGGCAGCGGCAGCGGTGGCGGGCGGGTTGGATTTCCCGCGTGGCTTGGCGGCGCTGTCGGCGTTGGCCTCTTGCTTGGTGATGCCGTCCTTGCTGGCCGGTTTGTTTGCCGCAGGTTTGGGACCGGGCGTTTTGCCATCCGTGGCCTTTTTGACCGCAGGGCGTTTGGCCACTGGTTTTTGCTGGTTCGCTGGGGCACCCGTCACTTGCACAGGCGCATTTGTCGTTGGGGCCGCCTGCCCCCATGGGGCCAGCAGTGGCACTTCGGTGCCGTCGATGCGTTTCACACTGTCGCCAAGGTCATGGGCCAACTGCACGGAGGCGTTGTACTGGTTCTTGCCGCTGTCGAATTCCGTCAACGTCGTTAAACCCTTGAGAGGCTCGGACGCATAGCGGCCATTCTGCGGCCCCGGCAGCGGCACTTTGCCTGCGGCCAACTCGTCAATAATCTCACCCATGCGGGCGGCGGTCAGGTCTTCGTAATAATCCTTGCCGATCTGCGCCATGGGCGCATTGGCGCACGACCCGAGGCATTCGACCTCTTCCCACGACAATTTGCCATCGGCGGACAGCTCATGCGGGTTGGGGGCGATTTTGTCTTGGCAGACAGCGACCAGATCTTCGGCGCCGCAAATCATGCACGACGTGGTGCCACAGACCTGAATATGCGCGACAGAGCCCACGGGCTGCAGCTGGAACATGAAATAGAACGACGCCACTTCGAGGGCACGCATATAGGCCAGACCCAGCATTTCGGCCACGGTTTCAATCGCCGGACGGGTCAACCAGCCCTCTTGTTCCTGCGCACGCCACAACAGTGGAATGATCGCAGAGGCCTCGCGCCCCTCAGGGTATTTGGTGATCTGCTTTTCGGCCCACGCCTGATTGTCGGGCGTGAAGGCAAAGCTGGCAGGCTGTTCGAGGTGGAGGCGTCTCAGCATAGGGTCGGTGTCCTGTCGTCGGTCGGACGGTTCGCGCTATTGGCAAACCTCGTTGGTCAATTTCATGGTCCCGTCCGCCTGAAGCGCGACAAGTCCGTCGGTGTACATTTGTGCGATGACGGCCATGGTCTGGTCCGCATCAAGGCCCGAGGCGGCCTGAACCGCATCGCCATTGTCGGCCGTCACAACACACCCCGCCTCTTCCACGGCGCGGGTCATGGCGGCGACCTCATCCTCGGTCTGGGCAACCACCGGAGCGGCCATCAGGGCAAAAGCGCAAACAAAGCGGATCATCACATGCCCCCCGTGGCGGCCAGCCCCGTGAGGGTGATGAACATCCCCGTGGGCACCGCATGCAGCCCCAAACCGGACGCCAGAAGCGCCGCTGGAAACAGGCCCATTCCCGTAATCAACGGTCAATCTCCCCGAAGACGACATCGAGCGACCCGATGATCGCGGCCACATCGGCGAGCTGGTGTTTGGATGCGACGTGATCCATCGCCTGCAAATGCAGATAGCCCGGCGCACGCAGCTTGGCGCGGTAGGGTTTGTTGCTGCCATCGGCCACCAGATAAACACCGAATTCGCCCTTGGGGGCCTCGACGCAGGCATAAACCTCACCCGCGGGCACGTGGAAGCCTTCGCTATAGAGTTTCAAGTGGTGGATCAAAGCCTCCATCGAGGTCTTCATCTCACCGCGGGTCGGCGGGGACATCTTGCCCCGTGCCATCACATCACCCTTTTCATGGCGCAGCTTTTCACAGGCCTGACGGATAATCGACGTGGATTGACGCATTTCCTCCATGCGGCACAAGTAGCGGTCGTAGCAATCGCCGTTCTTGCCAACTGGAATCTGGAAATCGAATTCGTCGTAGCATTCATAGGGCTGGCTGCGGCGCAAATCCCATGCAAGCCCGGACCCGCGCACCATCACGCCGGAAAAACCCCACTCTTGAATTTCTTCCTCAGACACGATGCCGATGTCGACGTTGCGCTGTTTGAAGATGCGGTTTTCGGTCAGCAACCCGTCAAGGTCATCGACCACGGGCAGGAATTCCTGCGCCCATGTGTCGATGTCTTCGACCAGCTGATCGGGCAGGTCCTGATGGACCCCGCCGGGACGGAAATACGCGGCGTGCAAACGGGCACCACAGGCGCGTTCGTAAAACACCATCAGCTTTTCGCGTTCCTCAAAGCCCCAAGAAATCGGCGTCAGCGCGCCCACATCCATGGCTTGGGTACAGATGTTCATCAGGTGGTTCAGAACGCGGCCAATCTCAGAATAAAGCACGCGGATCAGGGACGCGCGACGGGGCACGACCGTGCCTGTCAGCTTTTCAATCGCCAGACACCATGCGTGTTCCTGGTTCATGGGCGACACGTAATCGAGACGGTCGAAATACGGAAGGTTTTGCAGATAGGTCCGCGATTCCATAAGCTTTTCGGTGCCACGGTGCAAAAGACCAATGTGCGGGTCGCACCGCTCTACAATCTCACCGTCCAGTTCAAGGACAAGGCGCAAAACCCCATGCGCCGCAGGGTGCTGCGGGCCGAAGTTGATGTTGAAGTTGCGGATCTGCTGTTCGCCTGTGAGGGCGTCGTCGAAGTTTTTGGTGCCGTCCATCATTTCGCCTCCTCCTTCGTTTTCTCATCTCCGGGCAGGATGTATTCCGCACCCTCCCATGGGGACATGAAATCGAACTGTCGGTATTCTTGCGTCAGGGACACGGGTTCATAGACGACGCGCTTTTGCACCTCGTCATAACGGACCTCGGTGTAGCCTGTTGTCGGGAAATCCTTGCGCAGCGGGTAGCCGCGAAAGCCGTAATCGGTGAGGATGCGGCGCAGGTCCGGGTGGCCTTTGAAGATGATCCCGAACATGTCGAACACTTCGCGTTCGAACCAGTTGGCCGACGGGTGCACATCCATGATCGACTGTACCATCTCATCCTCGCGGGTTTTGACGCGCAGGCGGATGCGGTGGTTTTGGTACATGGACAGGAAGTGGTAAACCACATCGAACCGCTGGGCGCGGCCTGGGTAATCCACCGCCGTGATGTCCACTAGGGACGAGAATTTGCAGCTGCTGTCGGTCTTGAGGAATTCCACAATCCCCGCAAGGTTCGCAGGTGCCACATTCACCGTCAGTTCCCCACTGGTGACATCCCAAGACAGCACGCAATCGGGCCGCTTCAATTCGATGTGCTGGCCAAGTTGGTTGAGTTCGTCAGACATGTCGTTTCCTCAAGATCGAGCCCGTCCGCCGCAGCGGATGTTCGTCACAGCCCGCCTTAGCGGACGATTGTACCGGTGCGGCGCATTTTGCGCTGCAGTTGCAGGATGCCATAAAGCAGTGCCTCAGCCGTGGGTGGGCAACCGGGGACGTAAATGTCCACGGGCACGATGCGGTCACAGCCGCGCACAACCGAATAGCTGTAGTGATAATAGCCACCGCCGTTGGCACACGACCCCATTGAGATCACGTAACGTGGCTCTGGCATCTGGTCGTAGACCTTGCGCAAGGCGGGTGCCATTTTGTTGGTCAGCGTACCGGCCACGATCATCACGTCCGACTGACGAGGGGAGGCGCGCGGCGCGATGCCGAACCGTTCGGCGTCGTAGCGCGGCATGGAGGTGTGCATCATCTCAACCGCGCAGCAGGCCAACCCGAAGGTCATCCAGTGCAAGGACCCTGTGCGCGCCCAGTTGATCAGGTCCGCAGAGGAGGTCACAAGGAAACCCTTGTCCGTCAACTCACGGTTCAATTCCTGCGTTGCAAAATCTTTGTCGGCCTCGGCGATATTCGCCCCGGTTGCGATGCCCATGTGTCGGCTGCTCCGTTTGATATGTGCGGGGTTGGCGCACGGTCCCTAGCTGGGGTGATGGGTATGCCGTGGGACCGGTAAGGTCAAGGTTGCGGGGGCGGCCAGATGGTCGCGGGATGCAGAAAAATGGCCTGTTAACGGATTTGTAGGGCGGAACCCTTAATGGGAGGCCAGTGTAACCAGGGCCGCCTTTCGTGAATCAGTCGAAATCCACCATCAAACGCATCCCCAATCGGATCCGCTTTACGCTTGCAGCGATGGGGTTTGGAGTTCTGGCCGTGATTGTGGTCATGGTCGTGTGGATGACCGATATTATGGATGATCTGGCGCATGAATACGCGGCGGAACTGGTCGAATTGTCCCTTTTTGAAAAGACGTCGAAAACAGTGGCCGCGACCCGTGACGAAGCGCGCTGGGGGGCCGGCGACAGATGGGTTTTGGCGCCAAACGGGCTGGCGATCTATGGGGATGTGGGCGCCGCCACAACGACGTCTGCCGCGATTGATTACAGTTATATCTTCGGCAAGGATGACCGGCTTTTGTATGTTTTTGAAAGCCAAACGGAAGGATTGCCGCCTCAGTCGCAGGCCTTTGAAAGCGCCAGCCCCTTCGTGTCAGCCGTGCGCGACCTGCCTGCGATCTCCGGTGATGTGATCGCAGGTTTCACCCGCATCGACACGACGCTGGCCTTTGTGGCTGCCACCCGTATGAACCCTCAAAACCGAGCCGATTTCGCGCGCGCCGATTTGCCGATCGTTGTGAACATCTTTGTTTTGGGACCCGATGTTTTAGATCTTATCAATCAGGGGCAACTGGCCCAGAATGTCGAACTGTCCTTTACGCCGGCCCAACACGGCAGCGAAATTGCTCTCCCGCTTTTTGGAACGGACACTTTTGCCTATCTGTTTTGGACGCCCCCCCAGATCGGTGATGAGGTGCTCAACCGCTCAACCAAGTTCATTGCCTTCCTGCTGGTCATCGTCTCGCTCGGGCATTTCTACGTCAGCCATACTGTCAGCCGCCTTGCGCGTGCTTTTCAACGTGAGAGCGAAGACGCACGCACCGATGGTCTGACCGGCCTGTTGAACCGGACCGGGTTTGATGAGGCCATGGAAAGCCGCGAAATCGCTGACGCCATGGCCGCGGGCCACTTGGGCGTTATGATTTTCGATATGGATCGGTTCAAGCCGATCAATGACACCTACGGCCACCATGTGGGCGATGTCGCGCTGCAAACCGTGGCACACCGCCTGAAATCAAGCGCGCGCACCCGTGATTTGGTGGCGCGGCTGGGGGGGGATGAATTTGCCGCCGTCGTGATTGACCCTGATCCCGAACGCGTGGTTCGAAAGGTGATGCGACGGCTGGAACAAGCCAACCTTGCGCCCATCAAGGTCGAAGGCAATATCCTGACGCTCGCCGCGTCCATGGGGTTTGCCTTGGCCAAAGATGCAAGCGATCTGCGCCAATTGATGATGGCCGCAGATGCGTCGATGTATGCTGCCAAGACAGCCCGAGCCTATCGGGAGGATGTTGAAGACATTGAAGATAATGTGGCCTAGCCGCTCGGGCCATCAGCGGTTAGGGAAAGTGAAGGCTGGCAGGATTTCAGTCCGGTGTTGGGCGGGCCGTGCAGTGTTCTTTCGCGGCACTTGGGTTGAAAACTCGCTTAACCGAACCTCAGGGGCTCCGCCCGTGATCTCCTCAAAAGGTCCACCGGACCTGTTGTCGGCTAAGCCGAACCTCAGGGGCTCCGCCCGTGATCTCCTCAAAAGGTCCACCGGACCTTTTGTCGGCTAAGCCGAACCT
>NZ_CBFHNH010000006.1:0-158129 GCF_965657175.1 Pseudooctadecabacter sp.
CCTGCATTGCGCGCCGCAATTGATCATCCGCAAGTCCAGCGCGTCCCCGAAGTGACGGGTTTCAGCCAAAAGACGAGTAAAATATCGATGCCGATGAAAATTAGTGTTGTCCTGTCTGACCGGAATTGGATCCTTGAGCGACTAGGGCGGGAGTTAGAAACGCGACTGGAAGGCGTGACTTTAGTCGATGCCGCCGATCCATCGGCTGACCTGAATTATTATATCACCTTCGCATGCCGGAAAAAGCCGATGCCAACCTTGGAAGCTGGCATGTTTACCCATATGGAGCCGATGCCCCATCTCAAGGACCTGTTTTTTCAAACGGCGCGAGACTTGGATCTTAGCATATGCATGAGCCAGAAGTACGTCGACCTGATGAAACAGGAAGGTATCAAGAACGCCAAGCTTATTTCGCCTGGCGTCGATCTTGACCGGTTCAAGGTAAAACTTCGCATCGGGGTGGTGGGCCGGACCTATCATACCGGTCGCAAAGGTGAGGGCGTGGTGTCCCAACTGATGGACATGGACGGTATCGATTGGCATTTCACGGGAACCGGATGGCCCAAACCAGGGAAATTCATCGCAGATGACGACCTGCCGGATTTCTATCGTTCTCTAGATTATGTATTGGTTCCCGCCCTTTATGAAGGGGGGCCCATGTGTGTGCCCGAAGCGCTGGCTGTGGGGACGCCCGTCATCGCCTCAGATGTGGGCTGGGTGAGTCAGTTTCCTCACATCCCATTCAAAACTGGTGACTCAGCTGATTTACGCCGCGTTCTTGGCGAACTTCTTGAACAGAAACGCAACCTTCGCGAGAGCACCTTGGCATATACTTGGGACGCTTATGCAGAATCCCATGATCGTGCTTTCCGTGACCTGAAAGCCAAGTCCAACAAGTCCATTGCGGGCAAGATTGCGCAAAGGGTTTTGCCGAAACGTGTGGCACCTACTCCGGACGTTCCTTCGGTCGCGCTTTTGCTGCATGGTAATGAACAGACGACCAAAGGCGGGCCAGGGTTACGCGTGCCCCGCACAGCAGAGACATTGCGGACTCTCGGCGTATCGGCGAGATCAACGACATTTGGTGGGCGTAGCACGGCACAGGACGTGTCGGAAGATTTTGTGCATTTGTTCAATGTCTGGAACCCCGAGACCGCGATGCGCACGCTACGTCACCTCAAGTCCGCCGACAAACGTGTCGTTTTTTCGCCCATCTACCTCGACTTGAGTGAGCTTCCTTTTTGGCAATCGGTGCTTCCATCGATGGACCTGTCCGATATGGAGGCGGTCGCCGAGACAGCAGGGCATTGGAAAGACCATCTGCACGATGGTCGGGGCCGCCTGATGGAAGCAGTCCAGGGTTACAACGCCATGATCGAGGAGATGATCAGCCTCGCCGATCATTCAATCCTTCTGAGCAATGCGGAGCGGAAAGCCCTTTCGCAGATTGGCGTCACATTGGAAGACAAACGCACAAGCATTGTGTTGAATCCCGTCGACGGGGACCTCTGGGGCGGCGGAGACCCAGAATTGTTCTATGAGACCTACTTGCGGAATTATGTTGGCCCGAAAGACTATGTCGTTTGTGTCGGACGAATTGAGGCCCGGAAAAACCAGTTGCTCTTGGCGCGGGCCCTGCGCGACATGGATCTGACCCTCGTCTTGGTCGGGCACGCAGGTGACCAGAATTATCTAGATCTGGTCCGCGAAACGGCGGGTCCCCACTTAATCGAGACCGGTCGTCTCGATGCGGGAAGTCCAATGATGCGCTCGGTTCTAAAAGGGGCGAGCGTTTTTTCACTGCCAAGTTGGAGCGAAGGTGCATCGCTTGCCGCACTCGAAGCGGCGGCCGCCGGTTCAAACATGGTTCTGTCAAACCGGTCATCCGAAATGGAGTATTTTAAGGATATGGCCGAGTACTGTGAGCCAGGCGATCCGCTATCCATTCAAGCTGCAATTGAAAGGGCCCTCAACCGGTCAGATCGAGACGCCAACGGGCAAAAGCTGGCCTCTCATGTAGCGGAAAACCATTCATGGGAACAGTACGGCAGGGCCACAGCGAACGTCTATGAAAAGACAATGGCGCAGAAACTACGATCCTTCCCCGCCGCGAAAACGCCTGCACCCAGCAGACGAACGCCGGAAGGTCGTATTGTCTTGGATGTGACGACCCTTGCCCATCACACGGGACGAACGACCGGTATCAGCAGGGTTGAAAGCGAACTCGCACAGCATTTCACCAAAGTGTCTGACGATGTTCAGTTCGTGTTTTGGCAAGATAGTATTCGTCGCTTCTTGGAAATGCCCAAGAAATTTGTCCGATTTGGTGCCGCGTTCCGGTATCGCTCACGGTTCGATGGTTTGACGGATACCCCAGCCGTTCAACTGGACCCAGGAAGCCGCATTGTCATGGGCGGAAGCGCTTGGATGCAGAATGAAAGATACATTCGGGGCCTTGAAGACTTTAAGCTGCGCAATGATGCGACACTGTTTTCTATTGTTTACGATCTGGTTCCGCTGAAGTTTCCACACTGGTTTCAGCCGGAATATTCCCCGGTTTTCCAGCGAAACTTTGAACGACTGCTGCAGATATCCGACGGATTCTTTACGGACTCCAAAAGTTGCGCAAGCGATCTGAAAGACATCGGTGGGATGTCACGCATCGATCTGCCAGAACCGTTTGTTTTGCGCTTGGCAGACCCGGTCTTCGCCTCAAAGGATCGTGAACGGCCCGGGGATAAAGAGGGCCCGGTCGCTGAATTGTCGTCGAAGAGATTCATTCTTGCTGTTGGTGCGATGCACGCTCGGAAGAACTACGAGATGCTGTACCGAGTTTGGTCGCGGTTTGCAGACGATAGGGCGCATCTGGATTTGCATTTGGTGATCGTTGGGGGTGTGGCCTGGAATGGGCAAGCGCTTTCAGACATGATCGCACGTGACCCCAGGGTTGCCAGTCGTATCCATGTTCTCAGCGACATCGACGACTCTGTGCTTGGACAGCTTTACGAGCAATGCTTGTTTACAGTCTTTCCTTCGCACTACGAAGGATGGGGATTGCCCGTCGCGGAGAGCCTTGTTGCAGGGAAGCTGTGTCTTGCGACGAATTCAAGTTCCGTACCAGAGATTGCGCCGGAATTGGTGGAGCATATTGACCCGGAAGATTTCGCGACGTGGCAATCACAAGATTGGTTTTTACGCCAGCAGCGCGGTCGCCCGGAGTGATAGAGAACAGCTCATTAGGGACACATATGAACCCGTCTCTTGGGATCGGACTGTGGATCAAATTGTGTCGCAGGTGGCCGTAAGTCCGAAAACCGTCGCATTGACGCCCTTGATTTCAGGCCGGCCCGCAAGCGCTAGTGTCAATGCGTCGGCCCTCAGTCTTTCTTTTGACGATGCCTGGCATCCTGCAGAAACCTTTGGCCGTTGGAGCGCAGCTACGACTTCGACAGTGGAATTCGCGCTTGCGCCATTGCAACGGTCAAATGTGGCGCGAAGTCTTGTCATTTCGTTGAAGTTCTTTGCGCCAAGTCGCAAATCCAAACCTTTCAAGGTTTGTCTCAACGGAAAAGCAGTCTACGAAATCCCAGCTGTCGCCGAAGGTTCGCTTAAGAACGTCATTATTGACTTACCTTCGGAAACCGTTCGGAAAGATGGGAGAAACTCTCTCGAGTTCCACTTCAAACCGTCGGCCGAAACCAAGGCTCAAAACCCCAGAATCTTGGGTGTTGGGTTGGTCAGCATCGAAATGGTTTCTCGGGATCAAGGCAATATTTTGGCCGCTCTTGAGAACCCTCAAGTTTGGTCGGGAAAGGAGTTCAAAGCCGATTTTGCTCTTCTTCCGCACACAGAGGCATTGGCCAAAAATCTCACAAGAACCGCTGGTTGGGGGGTGGGCAGCCCGCTGGGACATATGCAGTTTTTGCTCCCGATTCTGACCCAGAATTGGACGATGCCAAACACCAAGGATGACAAAATACTGAAACTAGAGATTAGGCCGGTGGCTTCTTCTGACCATCCAGTAACAGTCACTGCAAAAATCAACGGCCAAGTTCAGGCCGTCGAGACATACGATAGCTCTACTCCGCAAGACTTCTTAATTCCCTTGGAGACTAAGAAAGCACAAACCTCTGCGCCTATCTTACTGACCATCGAAACTGATGGAGGCATGACACCACCCGAAATCGGGCTCTCAAGCATGAGCAATGATCAGATCATTATCGGATGCGGTGTGTTTGGCATGGAATTGCAGAGCGCGCATGCAACCACCTCGAAAGGAAGTTGAGATGATGAAAGATAACATCATGATGCTGGGGCTATTTTCCAATCGGCATGACGGCCCCGCCTTTCAAGACGGCGTCCATTTAGGTGAAGGATGGCATCTAAGTGATGCGACAGGTCCGTGGTCAAGGCGACGAAAGACAGAATTGATCCTTTTGGAAGATCATTTCAAAGGCGCTGAAATGCTTGATCTGCAACTTCAGGCATTTGGCGCAACGGTCGCAAAACCCCAAGGTCTTACCGTGGACGGAGAGGGGCTGGACCCGCAGGTCTTCACCATTCCGTTCAATGAACCCGTTCAGATATCAGTTCAGTGTCCCCGCTTCGTAAACGGCCGTGGCACCTTGTCGTTCGTGACTGAATGGCTCGAAAGTCCGTTTGCGATAAACGGATCACTGGATGATCGGCTCCTTGGCATTCGTCCGATCGCAGTGACCCATTGTGTCGATCACAGCTTTGATAGCCTTTTCTTTGGCGATGTTTCCGTCTGTAGCAAACACGCGGCGTCTGGTTGGGCTTTGCCGGATGTGGATGGGGTCTGGCAGATTGAGGATACGGCTTCTATCCAAGTATCGCCGACAGAACTGGTAAACGTCGACTCTCTCACATTGAACTTTATGGTGATCAATTCTGCCGCTGATCCATTGTCCGTCACATTGAGCCATCCAGAATTTGGGGAGGCGTCTGGCGAATTTTCCAATTCGGGAAATCTGTCCCTTCAAATGGATCGTGTTGTTGCGTCTAAGGGGCGTGAGCCGCGAAGTGTCGATCTGGTGAGTGAATTGAACCAATTGATTAAGGTTCTTTCCGTGGGACGTGTTTCTCCTCACGATTTAGGAATGAGCGAAGATACTCGAAAACTGGGGATCAAGCTGGTCTCGCTTGAGGAAAACTAAAGAAAGAGTTTAGCGAACCCGCCGGGGCGTCGCTTTCCACGACAGATCATGTTTCTCGTTAGCTGAGCGCCGATGGGGCAGGCGAAACGTCCCGCTTTTTGGGTGATCTAAGACGTCAGCTGCCCGAGGCAATCAAGGATTTTTTCGCCATCCTCAGCAATTCACGTATCGACGGATGAACCCCTCATCGCGCCCTAGCGGCGGATCTGCGCCATGTTTTGCCGATGGGTGCGGATCGCATCGTCAAGGTCTTCAAAGAACCGGATATCGTTGGGCCCAAAGACCAAGGCGCAGTCACACAGCAGTTTGATCTGATCGAGGGAGTGACTGCACACGACCGCGCTGGCGGATTTGGTGCGCTCCCGGAAGAGACGGTCCGAACTTGCGCGAAAGGCCGCATCACCGACCGCTGTAATTTCGTCCACAAGGTAGATGTCGAATTCGATCCCCATAGACACCGAAAACGCCAGACGTGACTTCATACCGGAGGAGTATGTCCGCAGTGGCAGGCGAAAGTGGCTTCCCAGATCGGCAAATTCCTCCACGAAATCCACCAGCGCATCGGTGTCCACGCCGTAAATCCGCGCGATGAAGCGACAGTTTTGCAGGCCCGTCAAATCAGGGTGAAACGACCCCGCGAACCCAACCGGCCACGAGACACGCCCTTGCGTGATGATTTGGCCTGTTGTGGGCTCCGATGTGCCGGCAATCATGCTCAACAGGGTCGATTTGCCCGCACCATTGCGGCCCAAAAGCCCCAAGGATCTGCGCCCTTCCAGTTTCAACGTCAGATCGGAGATCACGGTTCTGGTGCGGCTGTCGGTGACAAAGGATTTTGTCACGTTGCGAAATTCAATCATGGCTACACCTTACCGGCGGTCTTTGATCGCATAGAAAACCAAGACACAGATGGACCAGACAAGGACCAGAAACACCGACCAGATGAACAGAATGCTCAACCGTTGCGGATAGCGTGAACTTTCGGCGGTGGTGGGAAGAACATAGGCGGCCAGATACCGGCTTTGCCGACCTGCTTCGGCGAGGGCTGCGTCATAGGCCAGTTGGGAGCTTGCAAACCGTTGTTCGGCAAATTCACGGTTCACGACGAGGCGTTCGTATTCGCCAAGCAGGTTGGCGTAGGCCTCATTTGAATCGGCACCGGTGCCCCCAAGTTTCGCGCGCTCTTCTTCGATGCGCCGCTGGATCACTTCGATCCGCAACTGGGCTTGTGCCACACGCGGGTCCGTCGGACCCGACCCCGGCAGCATATCAAGTTCAATCAGGGCTTCGGCCAATTGCGCTTCGAGACTGCCCAAAAGCCCCGCCTGCGTCGACAGATCGACCGACGGGTCGACCAATTGGTTCACGTTTCGGAAGGTTGTGACATCCTGTCTGGCTTCGCGAAGAAGTTCGACTGCGCCATCCAGTTCCTGTCGTGCATACCGGATCGCGTCTTCGCGTGCGATGTCCGACAGACCGTTGATCATCTCCGACGACTGGTCATACAACGTCTGCGAGATCAGCGTTGCATCGATGGGGTCGAAGGCGTTGACACGCACCTCAATCAGGCCTGCGGCATCGTCATAAGAAATGTGAACAAACCGGTTCCAGTGTTCGACCAGATCTTCGATCGTCCCGTCTGTGTTGAACGCATAGATTGGATCATTGTCTGGCTTCGACCACATGGCGCGCAGATCAATGAGACGATCAATGTCCGAGACGAGTTTTTGGCTTTGCAGGAATTCGTAAAGAATATCAGTGTCTGATGAACTGGACCCAGACAGTTCCGTGATGCCGCCCAGCAATTCAAGGGCTGAGCTTGTCTCTTCGGTGCGCACAGAGAACGCCACCGTCGAGGCGTATTGGTCACTGGCATAGACCCAAAGATAGTAGCCGACGGCGACGATCGGCAGCATAACGAAAACGAAAAAGCTGCTGATGACACCCCAGTGACGACGTTTCATTCGGGCGCTTGAGGCGGGCTTTGATACTGGCCGGCCTGCGCCGTCATTCGGTGGGGCGGCGGGTTTGGGTGCTTCTTTGGCCGGTGCAGCAGCCTTTTGTGCGGGCGGGCCGTTTGGTGCTTTATCCGGAACGGCCGCCACGGGGCCGCTGGGGGCGGTGTTTTGAGCGCCCCCGGACTGTGCGGGCGATGTCACGTCTTGCGAGACAGCGGTCAGTTTGGGTTGATCTGACACTTTAACTCCAACTCAGCGAAATGAACGCGCTATAGGACAGCTACCCAATTCGAAACGAATGTGCTAGGCCCAACTACCTAGAGCGTCCGTCTGGCTGATACTGCCAAATGTGAAATCGGAAAGATATGACACCGCAATCCGACATCCCGGCCCCCTTGAAACCTGCGGTCCAAAACCGTCTGCCGCGGTTCGCCAGTCTGCGGACGATCGTCGCTTTGATGTTGCGAGAAATGTCGACGACCTATGGCCGGTCCCCTGGGGGATACCTTTGGGCCGTTCTGGAACCGATCGCAGGGATCGGACTTTTGACTTTAATCTTCGGGCTGGCGTTTAGATCGCCCGCTCTGGGTGTCAGTTTCGCGATGTTTTACGCAACCGGCATGCTGCCTTTTATGATGTTCACGGATATTTCCAACAAGCTTGGCCACTCTCTCAATTTCTCAAAAAACTTGCTGAGCTATCCGCGCGTTACATTTTTCGATGCTGTTCTGGCGCGGTTTTTGGTCAATCTGGTGACCCAGATCATGGTGAGTTACCTGATCATCCTGGGGATACTGCTGACCGCAGAAACGCGGGTGACGCCCGATCCGGCGGTCATTATCAAGGGCTACCTTTATGTGGCGTTGTTGTCTTTGGGGGTTGGAATGTTCAACTGCTTCATGATGGTGCGTTTTCCGCTTTACAAGCGGTTTTGGGGCGTTCTGATGCGGCCCATGTTCATCCTGTCGAGCATCTTCTTTTTGTTCGAAATGATCCCGCAGCCCTATCAGGACTATCTATGGTTCAATCCGTTGGTGCACGTGATCGGTTTGGTGCGCAGCGGGTTTTACGGGTCATATGATGCGCATTATGTCAGTGAGGCGTACATCCTGACGGTGTCCCTGACCACGTTGTCCATCGGGATGCTGATGCTGCGCCGCTATCATAAATCAACGCTTGAACGGTAGACGCGCCGCGATTACTTCAATTCGGTTGAGAAGCCCGACGCGCCGCAAATCGCGGTCCATTTGAATGATCTGTCGCAAGACATGGGCGATGGCGGCATCCCAGACGTCGATCGCAGCATCCGCTTCCGGTGCGGGCGGAAGGTCGACGGTGTGGCGGCCTTTGTGTGACGACACGGCCTTTAGCCCTGCGCAGACGGATGTGAACAGGGCCGCAAGCTCTGTCCTGTTTGCAAGGTCGGATGGGCCAAGCGCCAGAACATCAAGATAGGAGAACTGGGACGTCCAGCGCGGATCGCCCAGCGCCTTTCGGGCGTTGTCGGGCGACAGGGCAAACAGCGCGTCCGTATCGTCCCCCAATATTCGATCCAGTTGCGCGAAATGACGTGGCGAGAGCGCCCAAAGGCGCCGCGCGTCGACGGCGGGGCACCAACGTTGGACGATGAATTCCGCCTCAACATCGTGGCCCGAGGACCGAAATTCAGGGTTGCGCTGCATGAACCCGATCATCGCTGGGCTTTGTGCCGAATTGACCTGTTGGGGGTGTTTGATCCTGACGTCGAATGCCTTCTCAAAATGGGTCAAGACATCGCCGCCGAATTGTACGCTGAGGTTGACGTTTGGCAGTGCCGCCCACTTACCCAAGGCCGCCCCCATCCGAAAGTTCAGGTTGGTCCGTGCCATCCATGTTTCGACATCCTGACCGCCCCATGCCCCCCATTGCCAATAGGCCGCGTTCAGCCAATCAATTGGGGGACGCACGTAGGCGATGACTTCGATCTGTGGTGCGTCGTTCGAGGGTTCAAACCAGTGCGGCAACAGCTTTTGAAACAGCCCTGCACGGTTGTACCATCCTTCTTGGGACATCACGGGCGTGAATTTCGGGCGCGCCGAGCGGTAGATTTGGTCCAGCCCCGCTGCAATGGCGTGATGGTCGGCGGTGTCCGGAAAGTCAGGGCAGCTGACATAGCCCGCTGACGTCATTGTCCGGCCGAGCTTGACCATACGTCCCGACACGGGTTTCCAGCTGTCCCCTTGGGGACGCAAGGCGTGATAGGAGAGCGTTTCTCTGGTCGCGGTCTTCAGGCGCGGCTGTAGGGACATCGCGGTTTGCAATGCGGACGAGCCGCATTTGGGCGCACCGACATGAAGGATGATCCGTTTAGTTCGCGCCATGTCAGCCCTGATGCCATCCCGGCCGGTTTCGGCCCACTTCAATTGCCGCGTCAATACAGTCTTGCGCGGCACTTTGCACGTCTGACGTAAGTTCAAGAATCCGGCCTGTCGCGCCCTGCGCACTGGCGTGGCGCACCGCCTCGGCCTGCGCACCCAGATCGAAGGTTATGACGGGCAGGCCCGTTGCGATTGCTTCGTGGGTGGTGAATGAAAATGTTTCGGGCCAGATTGAGGGAATGACCCAGCAGGTGATCCCGTATCGCGCCACCAAATCGGGCAGATCGCCCACGGAGTAGGGGCCATGACAGACGGTGCCCTTTGCCATGGTATAGACGGGATCGATGGCGCCCAAGACCACCAGCTTGGCCTCCGGTTTGGTCTGAAGGGACTGGCTGATCCGTCTGACGACCTCACCACCTTTTTGAGGCGACATATTCCCCAACACGCCTAGGGTGATGCCCCCTTCGGGCACTGAAACCTTGGGAACATCAACGGGCAGGGCATGGGGGGCCAGAACAAGCGACGTCAGCGCAGGGTAGGCGGTTTGTAGGATTTCGACGCTGGAGTGCGAGAAACACGTCACGCGCTGGGCCCGCTGCAAGACCCGCGACCATTGTGATTGCCAAGAGGCCAAAGTCACGCGGGTACCATCGCGACGGCGGCTGTGATGCGCGCCGTCACTTGCATCAAGCGGCCAGTGGTAGACGCCATCTTGACCCAATAGGGTCATGGAGGGGCTGACCATGAAGTAGTCGTGGACCAAAACCTCGATCTGCGTCGCCTCGTCCGGGGCCAAAGCAAGGATGAAATCCGGCACTTGGTAGGGGTCGATATCGCCCACAGCGTTGGAATAGACGACCCGTCTTGCGGTCGCCGGAGCCAGAACCGCCAAAACGTCGTCCCAGTCGTTCGTCCCTGCCGCCGTCGGTGGGTCGTCGTTGGGCCACCAGAGTTCTACGTTAAACCGAAAGACACCACCCAGACGGACCACAAGTGCGGCCCCGCAGGTGTCAACATCCCGCGCGATGCGTCGGCGCAGATCAATCTCGGCGCCGCCGCCCATTGAGTGGGCGATATAGACCGGAAGCACCGCCCCTTTGTTTTCTTCCACAGCCCAAGCCAGCCCCAGAAACAGCCGCGCTGTGATCAAAGGGTCCTTGCGGGAGAACCCGAAAACCTCCGCATCAAAACGCGGGTATCGACGCGATAAGACCTCAGAGTTCTTGGCGATCAGCCTTTGTTTTGCCTCTGACCCGAAGCTTTGTCCGCCCATGTGCGCAACAAAAAGAGTGGGCAGGTAGACATGCCGCCCGCCGCGGCGCTGGGCTTTTTGGCACCAATCGACTTCCTCACCGTAGCCCGGTGCAAAGACCTCATCAAATTGGGGGATGTCGCGCACATACTGAGGTGCCATGGCCATGCAAAACCCCACGCCCGCCGGTGCGGTGACCCAATCGGGCCCGCCATTCAGGGTTTGGGCATATTCGTCCAGCCTGTCGGCTAGATTTGCGGTGATGTCTTTAGGGCGGCTGATCGCGGGCACGCAGCCCAGCTCCGCGTCATTGGACATCGGCGTCACTGACGCCACGCTCGGATCAGACCAGATCGGGGCCAACAGCCGCGAGGCCCATCCACGGGGCACGAAGGCGTCGGTGTTCAGCAGCACGACGGGGTCGTCCCACGCCAGCGCTTTGGTCAGCCCATTGTTCACCGTGCCGACAAAGCCAAGGTTCACGTCTTGCAGCGCCAGCTGGACCCGGTCGCCTTGGGTTTGGGCAAAGGCCTGCAGGGCGGGGCGGATCGCCGGATCAGGGCTGGCGTCATCAATCACAATCAGGCGCCACGGCACATCGGTATGGTCGATGACGCGCCCGAGGGCCTCCATCGTCATGGCCAGATTGTTGTAGACGGGGACGATGATAGTCACCCCAGTGGCCGCATCGGTGCGCAGTGCGGCGGGTTTGGCCAGCATGGCGGGGTTAAGGGCGACGGGCGCGGGCCCCGACATATCCAATATCTGTTTGACACGGGCACGGGCTGCAGGGTCGCGGTATCTGATCCATCGCAAGGCAAATGGCACAGCCTGAGCACCCGCAACAACGAACCCAGGGATAAGCCGGACGCGATCCAATGTGGTCGGCTGATCCTGTGTCCCATGATACGCCACATAGAGGGAAAACAAGCGTTTAATGCGATAGAATAGGCTAAACACGCTTTCCCCTGACCCTAACATGACATCCGGTGGTGCAGATATTTCATCATTCACCGGCGGCGACAACGGCGTTGCGTTTAGCGGACCTGACGCGCGTGGCAATCGTCATTCACCAAGGCGGCGTCAGATGGGGACTACCTGAGGCGTGCTTACTCACCGCCCAGCTGACTGGCCAGCTTTGCCAAATGCGCCTCAACAAGTGATTTTGCGGTGTCGGGATTGGCGTGTTCCACATAGCAGCGGCATTCCGGCGCGTTGCCCGACGGACGCAGGTGGATGACCGCGCCGTCAGCAAATGTCACGCGCAGCCCGTCGGTCAGGTCTACGGCTGTTTCCGCGTCCACCCCTTCGAAGAACGCAGCCCGTGCAGCGCCGTCTGCGGTCAGCGCCGCAATCAGGGCGGAGGATTTGTCTGTTGGAATATCCTGGACGCGACCTGCGGCGGTAAAGCAGGGCGGCAATGTTGCCGTAAGCGCGGTCAGCGTCAACTGTTGCGCCTTTGCAGCAACAAGGGGGGCCACCATGGGCAGCAGGCTGTCGCGGGTCATCAACGGGGGCAACGGGCCTGCGGGGGCCGTGGCGGTATAGCCCAGAAGAAAGCCGCCGTTTGCTTCGTAGCCTCCGACGTTGGCAGCAGGATTTTGGGCCAGCGCGTTTTCCATGCCTGCAATGACAAAGGGCGATCCGATACGCGTGCGGTCGCAAGAGGTGAAGCATGCCATATCATCAATCAGGCTGTTGGACGAAATGGGCGTGATCAGCACATCAGCGCCGAGGAACTGCGCGGTCAGCGGGCCAAGGATGTCACCGGGAATGATGGCCCCATCGGGGCCTGCGACCATCGGCCGGTCGCCGTCCCCGTCCGTGGACACGATGGCGTCCAGCGCGTGGGTTTTTGCCCAATCGGCCAGCATCAATTGGGTGTCTGGGTCCACGGCCTCGGTGTCGACGGGGATAAAGACGTCGGACCGCGCAAGGGGGACGGGCGTTGCGCCAAGGGCCGTCAGCACATCGACCATGACATCGCGCGCAACGGAGCTGTGTTGATAGACGCCGATCGTCAGACCGGACAAGGCGCCTGCGCCGAACGCGCTGACATAGCGGTCCACGTAGGCGGGCAGGGCCGTGGCATCGGTTTGCGCTGTTGCGGTTTTACTGGGGGCGGGTTGGCCCAAAGCTGCGGTGATCGCCTGTTCATCGTCCTTGCTGATTTCGCCGCTCGGAACGTAGAATTTCAGGCCGTGGCGGTCGGCGGGGATATGGCTGCCGGTGATCATCACCGCCGCCTGACCTGCGGTCATTGACGCAAGTGCAAGCGCAGGTGTGGGCAGGGCCCCATGGCGGATTGCGGTCAGCCCCGCATCTGTCACAGCCGAGGCCACCGCGTCGGCAATAGCCGGTGAGGAGGGGCGCAGGTCTTCGCCAATGTGCACCGCACCGCCTGTGGGGCAGGCCGCGATAAAGGCGTGAATGTGATCGGCCACCAGTTCATCGGTCAATTCTGTCACGAGGCCGCGCAGGCCGCTTGTTCCGAACTTGGGTGCCATTTTGGTGCGCCTTTGGGTCTGAGTTGGATCGCAGGGTGTGCAGGTGGGGTAGCGTGGTTGTCTGGTAGGGTCAAACCCCGTCCCCAGTGCGTTGTGCCCTGCATGTAACTGTGGACATCTTTTATCTTCCTGACCTGTGGGGGATGGTCTAGTGTCGGCGACAATAAGAACTGACTACGGCCAACGCTGCTGGTGGCCATCCGGGGGGAACATGGGTCGTTTTGCTGCTGCTTTTTTGTGTGCTGTGCTTTTGGCTGGCTGTTCGTTGGTGCCGCGGGGCGCTGGCCTTCAAACAGAAGTCTTGGCCGCAAGCGATGAGGCCGATGACCTTGGGCGTCCGGAATTCGCTATTGAAACAGTCACACGCGACAATCTGGCGGTGTTCGCCGATTGGCCCACGATCAACACGCAACATCTGAACTGGATCAGCCGCGTCGATCAGCCCAATAACCGCATCATTGCAGCTGGCGATACCTTGGCCATCACCATCTGGAGCACCGAAGACAACGGGTTGTTGATCAGCCCTGGACAGCGGTCGGTGACCCTGCCGGAACAACGCGTGTCGTCTTCGGGACGTGTGTTTTTGCCCTATGTCGGCGAACAACGGGTCAGTGGCATGAGCCCCGAACGGGCGCGGGCGGTCATTGAGGAGAAATACCTTGATGTGTCGCCTTCGGTGCAGGTTCAGTTGAACTTGATGGAGGGGCGCGCGCGCACGGTGAGTGTGGTGAGTGGCGTGCGGTCTCCGGGAAGTTACACATTGGCGGACAACGACGTGACCATCCTGCAAGTGATTTCGGACGCGGGCGGGATTGACGCGAGATTGTTGAACCCGCAGGTCCGGTTGCAGCGCCATGGTGATCTTTATGGTGTGTCGGCAGACCGCCTTTTGAACCGTCCGTCCCTGAACACAACACTGCATGGCGGCGACACGATTTTCATTGAGGCCGACGACCGGTCGTTCCTGTCGCTGGGGGCCGCAGGGTCCGAGGCAATTCACCCCTTCCCGCAAGATTTGGTAACAGCACTTGAGGCCTTGTCGATCATCGGGGGCGTCTCAGATAACCGCGCAGATGCCCAAGGCATGTTGATCCTGCGGCGATATCCAGCCAGCGTAGTGACCGCCGACCGCAGAGGCCCCGATCATCCGCGCACGGTCTTTACGCTTGATCTGACGACGGCGGATGGTTTGTTTTCAGCAGGGCAGTTTGAAATCCAGCCCGGTGATCTGGTCTACGTCAGCGAAAGCCCCCTGATCGCCGCTGGTAGCATTTTCGCAGCCCTCGGATCCGTATTCGGGCTGGCCGCGCAGGTGAATTGAACAGGCTAAAGCCGCCCCAACAGGGCGGCGAGGCGGATCAGGAACGTGGCGGGACCGGTGTCCCGAGTCATGCCGATTTGACGGCTGGCCCGCACGCGGCCAAAGCCCCAGCGCGGGGCCGCTTTCCAGATATCGAGACGACGTTGTGTCTGGGCCAGCAGGACAGGGCGCGCGAGGTCGAGCGCCGCGATGTTCTGGCGCTGCCACGTTGAAAATTTGGACCCCAACACGCCCACGACCCGTTTGACCCCTGCAAGACGACGCTGATTCCCACCAAGGACATTGCCGTCGTGTTGGCGGTAGTCCAGCACCACATCCGGGCACACGACGGTGTTGCCGCCCGCACCCGTCAGAAGCTGATACAGCCACCAATCGTGAAACGGCACATCCACCGGCCCGACCGCGCGCACAAGGGTCAGCGCGGCGGGGTTAAGCGTGGCGCAATGTCCGGCGATGCGGTTTTGAACCAAGGCGTTGCCAAAATCCGGCTGGCCTTTGTGAATGCGACTGTGCCGGATCGGCGTGCCATTTGCCGTGATATGGCGGCTTTGGGCGCTGTAGATGGCGGGCCCCGTCTGGCCCTTCAGCGTCGTCAGCGCATGGCTCAGCTTATGCGGATACCAGATGTCATCCTGATCACTCAACGCCACATGCCCTTCGGGCAAATTCGGATGACACAACAACGACAGAAAGTTCGCAGCGGCGCCCTTGCCGGGACCGGTCAGGATACGGATGTCGCGGGACGGGTGCGCATCGGCAAATTCGCGCACAATGGCGACAGTATCATCTGTCGATCCATCATCCGACACCCAAAGCGCCCAGTTTGCATGATCCTGAGACGCAATCGACAAAAGCTGTTCGTGCAGGTGGGCGGCACCGTTGTAGGTGGCCATGAGGATGTGGATCTGAGGCAGCACGGGGAGGGCGACTTTCTAGTGATTTCAGACATTCGCATCAAACTTGAATCGAGACTTACAGGTTTGCCCTACGAGCGTCACCGTCTCATCCAGAATATTGCATCCTCCCCCGTCACTTCCCGCTTCGAACCGTATCTGGATTTTCGGAGCACGATTTGCAACTTGTGTATGAAGGCGTTTGGGCGACATCCGCCGACAGCCTGCCGGGCACAATCACAGATATCATGTGGGGTGGCCCTGATCATGATGTGATTTACACGTCCGGTGGCGCTTTCGGTGCCATGACCGAATGGTTATGGGCAGGCGGTGGGCTGGCCGGACGCGACTTTGCAAGTCTATTGACCGAGGACGCGCGGTCATCGTCTGCCGATTTGGCGATATGGACCTTTGCGGGGGAAAGCTATCTTGCGGTGACGGGCGGGGCCGTTGACGGCGTGGATATCTTTGCCATTGGCGGAAGCGGACAGCCTGCTTTGACCTCCATCGGGGCGGATTTCCCTGATCTGGGCGACGCCCTTTGGATCGAAGATGAAGGCGGCGGCGGGTTTCTTGTGTCGATCGCGAACGGGGACCGCGCGCTGAGCGTTTGGACCGTGGATGGTGCGGGGGAGGTCGTGGCCGTGTCGTCCGAGATAAGGGGGGAAGGCGGGACATTCTCCGGCACGTCAAGCATGACGTCTTTTGAACAGGGTGGCCAAACCTATGTGGCCACCTTGGATGTCACGGGCAACGCCGTGACGCTGTTCGAAGTATCGAACGGCGAGCTGGACAGAACCGACCGGCTGGATGCCAGCGATGGTCTGGCCATATCGATGCCTACGGCCATCGATATCGTTAGTTTTGGCGGCACTGACTATGCGATTGTGGCGGCTACGGGGTCGAACTCGTTGAGTGTGCTGTCGCTGAACGGGGGGGAGATGACGTTGCGCGATCAGGTCATTGATGACCTGAACACACGCTTTGAGAGTGTTGGTCTGCTTGAAACGGTCGAAATGGATGGCCGCGTGTTTATTGCTGTTTCAGGGGCGGATTCGGGGCTGTCGGTTTTCACATTGCTGCCGAGCGGTCGGTTGATGTCGGTGGCCACCTTGGAGGACAGGCTGGACGCGCGGCTTGATGACATAACGGCAATGGAATTTGTCGAACGTGACGGCGGCCTGCAGTTGGTGGTGGCGGGCGAAGGATGGGACGGGCTGTCTGTCATCACGGTGCAAACCGATATCCGCGGTATGCTAAACGAACAGACCGATGGGGATGACCTTGTGCAAGGTCCCTCGGCGGGGGGGCGTCTGCAGGGGGGGGCTGGCGATGACATCCTGATCGACGGCGCGGGGGCCGATGTGTTGGTTGGTGGCACGGGTGCGGACACATTTGTTTTTTATGACGACAACGGCGTGACAGACACCATTGAGGATTTCGAGGTGGGGGTCGACCAGATCAACCTGTCGTTTCTTGGACGGGCGTATGATCTGTCTGCCTTGCAATTTGAAACCATAGACGGCGGGATCGAAATTACTTTTCAGGGCGAAAGCCTGCTGGTCTTCAGCCAATCTGGCGACGATATCTCACAGAGCGATCTGACCTATCAGATGTTGTTTGATGTGACCCATGTGGCAACGGAGCCTTTGCCGATCCTTCCGGAACAGATTTTCGGCGAAAACGGGGCCAATTTCCTTGTGGGCGGTGCGGGCGACGACGTCGTGTTCGCGGGCTTGCAAAACAACGATTTTGACGAGGCCGCGTCCGTCGTTGCACGTCTTTATCAGGCGGTTTTGGGCCGCGCCGCCGATGAGATGGGACATTTTAGCTGGACACAGCGTTTGCTGGATCAAGAGCTGAGCGGCATTGATATCGCAGACAGATTTGTTGGAAGTCGCGAGTTTTCCAATATCTACGGCGGGTTGAACGACGCAGATTTTGTGCGGATGTTATACCAGAACGTTCTGGGTCGTGAGCCGGATGAGGAAGGCTTTGCCGCTTGGGTGGGGAACCTTGAAAATGGCATGGACCGCGCCGACGTGGTCTGGCGGTTCTCGGAAAGCCGGGAATTTGTGAATGCGATGAGCCTCGACGTTCTCGACTACAGCTTTTCGGCCTACGAAGTGAGCTGGGGCGACAATGTCTTTCGAATTTATCAAGCGGTTTTGGGGCGGGAGCCTGATGCCGAAGGATTTGCGGCATGGACCGGAAATCTGTTGGATGGGATGGACTATCTTGATGCCATTTCACGATTTGTCGGCAGCCGTGAATTCACGCTCGTTTTCGGGGACACGACAAATGCCGATTTCGTCGAATTGCTGTATGAAAATGTGCTGGGGCGCGCGCCTGACGCAGAGGGTTTGACGGCATGGATCAACAACCTCGACACCGGCATGGGCCGCGCCGATGTGGTGTCGCGGTTCGTCGACAGTGCAGAGTTCATTATGAAGACCACGCCGGATCTGATTGATTTTATGAAGGACTTTGGTGTCGATGATATCCTTGAGGGCGGAGAAGGCGACGATTTGCTTCAAGGTGGCGCCAACAGCGATGTCTTTGTGTTTGATATGGATGGCCATGGCGATGACGTCATCGTCGATTTCGAAATGTGGGATTCGATCGAATTGATAAACGCTGACTTTCAAAGCAGTGAGGATGTCTTGGACGCTTTGGAGCAACGCGGCGAGGATGTTGTGTTGGACCACGACGGTGGATCGATCATGCTGCTGAATACGGAAATTGCCGATATTCAGAATGACACATTTTTAATCTAGAAATAACGTATTTTGGATTGATTTCTTGCGTTATTGTCATGCCATGCGATATCCAAAAGTGGTTCGGTGGGCTGGATACCCGGACCGTCATCCATCATTTTTCGATCTGTCCAATTGTTGAGGAATTTGAATGTCTAACCCAAACATCACCGATCCGCTCTACGACACTCAATGGCACTTTGACCTGCTTGGCGACATCGAAACGATCTGGGCCGATTACACCGGCGAAGGCGTGACGGTTGCGGTTTATGACGACGGGATGGACACAGATCACGAAGACCTCGTGGACAATTATGACGCGTCGCTTCAGATGGCGGGCGATGACGGGTTGAACAATTCTTCGTCTGACGGACACGGCACGTCGGTCGGCGGGCTGATCGCGGGGTCCAACAACGGTATTGGCGGGGTCGGGGTCGCCTTTAACGCGTCCCTCACGTCGGTGGATTTCCTGAACGATGCGTTTCTTGACGGCTACACCTACGAAGCAATCGCCCACATGGGTGAATTCGATATCATCAACCAAAGCTACGGGTACAACACGGATTTCAATCCGGGATTGAGTTTGGGTGATCCGTTCAGCCAAGGCCGGCGTGAAGCAGAAGAGATGTGGGATGCGGTGATCGCGGGCCGCGGGGGCCTCGGCACCGTCATGGTGAAGGCGGTCGGAAATTCCGCGAACAATGCTGGTGCACAGCAAGTCGGCAACTATGGCAACGCACAAGGTGACGGGTCTAACAACTCCCACTTTCTGATCGGTGTGGGCGCATTGAACCCCGACGGCACGGTGGCCAGCTATTCCAGCTACGGGGCCAATTTGCTGGTCAGCGCGGGCGCGGGATCGGTCACGACGGACCTGACCGGAAGTGCGGGCTATAGTTCGGACAATTACACCAACACCTTTGGCGGAACATCGGCGGCCACGCCGGTCACGGCGGGTGTGATCGCGCTAATGCTTGAGGCAAACCCCGATCTGAACCTGTCCGATATCCAGATGATCCTCGCGCTGAGTGCAAGCATGACGGGATCGGCTTTGGGTGACACTGCCGAAGGGTTTGAAGCCGGTGAGTGGGTGACCATCGGGGATGGCACATGGAACGGTGGCGGGATGACCTACAACCTGAGCTACGGCTTTGGTGCGGTCGATGCCTATGCGGCAGTGCGCATGGCCGAAATCTGGTCCGCCCTGCCAATCAATTACGCCAACCCCGTAGATCAAGAGTTCGTCGAAGTCGTCGACAGCGCGAATTACGCGATTTTGGACAATGCGGCGACGGATATCACGCTGAACGTGGAAGATGGTATCTTGATCCAACATGTCTACGTGACGATCGATCTTTATCACACTTATGCCGCGGATTTGGATATTCATCTTATCACGCCGTGGGGCGATGAAATCGAGTTGCGCACGGATGATGGCGGAGGTGCAATTATCGATGGCGTTTGGACCTACGGGATTGCTTCGCTGCGCGGGCAGGATTCCGAAGGTGAATGGATTGTGCGTGTGGCCAACGACGCAGGCGCAGACCAAGGGACGGTCTATGATGTCAACGTGACCTTTGTCGGCGATACGGTCGACGAAAACGCATCGGACGTCTGGCATTTTACGGACGATTTTCTTGATCTGGTCTCGGTCGAAGCCGGACGCAACCGGATCGGCGGCGAAGAGCGCGTCGACAGCGACGACACAATCAACATGGTTGCCGTCACGGGTGACGTGACCATCGATATGGGTGTGAATGGCGCGGTGCGCGTCGATACTGAATTCTGGGCGTTGCAGAATACAGATTCGATTATGAATGCCGTGACGGGCGACGGCGATGACCGGATCAACGGGCGTGATGCAGATGAAGGCCTCGCGGCGGGGCGGGGCAATGACCTGATGTTCGGCGGGGGTGGCAACGATCTTTTGTCCGGCCAGCAAGGCAATGATGTCATTTTTGGCGATTCCAACGGCGGCTATGGCACCTTTGTATCCGCGCAGGTCTTCCGCATCTACAATGCGGTTTTCGGGCGGACACCGGACACGGAAGGTCACCAAGTCTGGATGAACCGTCTGCTGACGGGCGAGATCGAGATTGACGATGTGGCGAATGCGTTCATCGGAAGCCGCGAATTCGAGGTGACCTACGGATCGACGTCCACCATCGAATTCGTGACCCTTCTGTATGAAAACGTCCTTGGCCGCGAACCTGATCAGACGGGACTGGATGGTTGGGTTAACAACATCAACACCGGCATGAGCCGCGCCGAAGTTGTGCGCCGGTTCTCGGAAAGTCAGGAACATGTCAATCTGACGGCTGCTGACCTTGTGACTTATGAGAACGATTCTGACGCGACGGTTTATGCCGGTCGGTTGTATCGTCTTTATGAGGGGATTTTCGGACGGGAACCCGATGTGGGTGGCTTCCTCGGCTGGATGGACAATTTCGCCAACGGCATGACGTTTGTGGAAGTTGCGGGCCGGTTCATGGCGGGCCCCGAATTCCAGAACCTGTATTCGGACACGACGAATGAAGACTTTGTTGAACTGCTGTATCTGAACGTGCTGCAGCGCGCGCCCGATGAAGGTGGGCTTGCAGGCTGGCTGAACAATTTGGACAACGGAATGCCGCGCGAAACCGTGGTTGAACGCTTCATCGAGAGCCGTGAATTCGTCAACCGGACAACGGATGCGTTGATCGAGTTCATCAACGCCTTCGGACAAGATGATTACATCTTGGCTGGTAGCGGGACGAATTTGGTTGCCGGCGGCGGCTTTGCGGATGTGTTCCTCTTCACCGAGGATGATCAGGACGGGTCGACGACGATCCTCGATTTCGAACTGTGGGACAGTATTTTGATCGATACCGCCCTTGCGACCGATGTAGCGTCTGCCTTGTCGCAGCGTGGGGATGACGTTGTTTTCGCAACCGATGGATTTGAATTCATTTTGGCGGACACGGATTTGAATGACATTCGGGACGGCCAGATCCAGATTGCTGACATCGACATCTAGGGTTGATCACAAGAGCCTGCCCCGCATGCGGGCGGGTTTTTACCAACAGGTCGCTTGATTTTGTGGTCTTGCCACAGTGTCGCGCGTGAAATGGAACGGGCAGGCGAAGACGTGGCAAAAATCAGGGTAGAGGCAACCGAGCTGGACGGCGTTTTGACGGTTGAGCCTGAGCGGTTTTCCGATGGTCGCGGGTTTTTCAGCGAAGTCTACAATCAGGCGGTGTTTCACGCAGCAGGGATTGAGGACATCTTTGTCCAAGACAACCATTCGCTGTCCGAACAGGTGGGCACAGTGCGCGGGATGCATTATCAGGCGCCGCCCCATGGTCAGGCCAAGTTGGTCAGGTGCGGACGCGGTGCCATTTGGGATGTCGTCGTCGATTTCAGGGCAGGCAGCAGCACCTACGGCGCGTGGTTCGGATGTGAATTGACCGCGCAAAACGGGCGCCAGCTTTATGTGCCCGAAGGGTTTTTGCACGGTTTCATCACGTTGGAGCCTATGACCGAAGTTCTTTATAAATGCTCGGCTGCCTATGCACCCGAAGCAGATGGCGCCGTGGCGTGGGACAGTCTGGGCATCGAATGGCCGCTTGAGGGGCGCAGGCCTGTGGTGTCAGACAAGGACGCTAACGCTCCCCGTTTTGCAGACGTAGCAAGCCCGTTTGAGGGGCTGCTATGAAACTGTTGGTGACAGGGGGGGCAGGCTTTATCGGGTCTGCTGTCGTGCGGTTGGCAATTGCGCGCGGGCATGAGGTTGTGAACGTCGATTGTCTGACCTACGCCGCCTGTCTGGACAATGTATCAAGTGTTGCCGACAGCGCGGCCTACCGGTTTGAACAGATGGATATCCGCGACGGGGCGGCCTTGGCGGCGGTGTTCAAACGGCACCAGCCCGATGCGGTTCTGCATCTCGCCGCGGAATCCCACGTCGACAGGTCCATTGATGGGCCGGAGACGTTTTTGACCACGAATATTCTGGGCACATTCAACGTGCTTGAGGCCGCACGGACGCAGGGGTGCACGGTTTTGCATGTTTCCACCGACGAGGTTTTCGGATCTTTGGGGGCCACGGGGCTGTTCACCGAAACCAGTCCTTACGATCCGCGCAGCCCGTATTCGGCATCAAAAGCGGCGTCCGATCATTTGGCGCGGGCGTGGCACACGACCTATGATTTGCCCGTGATCGTGACCAATTGTTCAAACAACTACGGGCCGTATCAGTTTCCCGAAAAGCTGATCCCGACAGTCATTCTGAACGCCTTGGCGGGCCGTCCGATCCCCGTTTACGGAACCGGTGCGAATGTGCGGGATTGGCTGCATGTGGAGGACCACGCCGACGCCTTGCTGTGTGTTCTGGAGACGGGGCAGATCGGGCAGAGTTATAACATCGGCGGAGAGAATGAGGTCGCGAACATCGATTTGGTCCGGATGATTTGCGGACAGCTGGATGATTTGCATCCCTCCGATGCGCCCTATGGTGATTTGATCACCTTCGTGGAGGACAGGCCGGGTCACGATATGCGGTATGCGATTGATCCGACGCGGATTCGCGATGATCTTGGCTGGCGGCCATCAGTGCAGATCACTCAAGGGGTCCGGCAGACGGTGCAATGGTATCTGGACCACCGTTCATGGTGGGAAGCCCTTTTGGAGCGTGACGGTGTTGGTGTCCGGCTGGGGCGGGGCACCACCCGCTAGGGTGTTGCGCCGCGAGCGAACGGCCGTCTTTCGATTTGTTAAGGATGGATTCCTATCTTCTGGCGTAGATTGTCAGGAGATCGCCCCATGTCCGAAACTTCGCCCGTCTTGGGCTTGCCGTATATCCAGCCCGCCCAAGCCCAGAAACATGTCACCCACAACGAGGCAATTTCCAAGTTGGAGATTGTCACCCAACTGGCGGTGCAAAGTCATACCGCGTCGACACCGCCGTCCGCGCCGAACCGAGGTGAACGGTTTGTCGTCCCGAACGCCGCGCAGGGCGATTGGTCGGGGTCTGATGGCCAGATCGTTTTGTGGGACGGCTCCGGCTGGCACGGAGTGACCCCACAGGAAGGATGGGCTGCCTTCAGTCTTGAGGGGGACGTCACCATTCGGTTTGACGGATCAACATGGGTGGAAAGCGCCGCAGACGCGATGCCTGATGTTCTGGGGCTGAACGCCACCGCAGATACGACCAACCGCCTGAGCGTTGCAGCACCGGCCACCTTGTTGACCCATGATGGTGCAGGGCATCAGGTGAAGGTGAACAAAGCCTTGCCCGCAGACACGGCCAGTTTGCTGTTCCAGACAGGATTTTCGGGCCGCGCTGAGATGGGCACATCGGGCAATGATGCGTTTTCGATCAAGGTTTCGGACGACGGGTCCAACTGGACCACTGCGGTCAGCTTTGATGGAGCAACGGGGTCGATCAGCGGGGCCGCTGTTCAGTCGGGGCCAACAGATACGACGGGCGGAAAACTCGCCCTTGCGGAAAACACCTATGGGCCTGGCACGCTTCTTGGCGCGGTGTCTCAAACCGGTGGAACACCGACGGGTGCGGCGATTGAACGGGGCGCCAATGCCGATGGCCAATATGTCCGCTTTGCTGATGGGACCCAAATCTGCTGGAGCCCTGAGTTCACTGTTGATGTGACAATTGCGGCTGGCGCGATTTTCCGGTCTGCCGAGGTCAACTGGACGTTTCCGGTAGCCTTTTACCAGCCGCCTGCTTTGTCACAGGGTCGGCAGGACGATGCAGTAAGCTATTGGACCGTACCCGGGTCGACAGCAGTGAACAGCGCGAGCGCTTGCGCGATGTCGTATCAGTCCACCACAGGGCGATTGATCAGCCTGCTGGCGATTGGCCGTTGGTTCTGAACGAAAACGGGCTGACACCCTGATGTCAGCTCGGTTGAAGCGGCCCTGAAAGCCGCCCCGAAGGTTTGGAAGACCGAAGGGAGCCTGCCGAATAATGGGGTCAAAAACCCGTTAATTGCGGGCGTATACGTCCTCGTAGCGGATGATATCGTCTTCGCCCAAATAGCTGCCGGTCTGAACCTCAATAAGGATCATCGGCAGCTTGCCTGGGTTCTCCATCCGGTGCACAGCGCCCAGCGGGATATAGACGGACTGATTTTCCGTCACGAGTTTGACCTCTTCGTCGACGGTCACTTTCGCGGTGCCTTGTACAACGATCCAATGTTCAGAGCGGTGAACGTGGCTTTGCAGTGAGAGTGCGGCCCCTGGATTGACGTGGATACGTTTTACCTGAAACCGCTCCCCCAGAACAAGAGTTTCCAACCATCCCCACGGACGGTGGTCGACGGGCAGTTGATCCGCCTGTTTGGCGCCTCGTTCGCGCAGAACGGTCACCGCTTTTTTGACGTTTTGGCTGTCTGACATATCGGCGACCATGACAGCGTCGTGCATGGCGACGGCGACGGTGTTTTTCAGCCCGATACCGACCAATTCGATGCCATCGCTTTCGGAGCGCAGCAAAGAGTTTTCACAATCAAAGGCGGTGGTGTTCGTGGACAGCGCGTTGCCGGCGTCGTCTTTGTCAGTCTCAAGCCAGACGGCCTCCCAGCCACCCAGATCGGTCCAATGGCCGTCAAAGCGCACGGCGGACAGGTTGGTGGCCGGTTCCATTACAGCGTAGTCGATCGACTCTTCGCGCACGTTGGCCCATTTGATCGGATCAATGCGGATGAAGCCAAGGTCCGGTTTTGCGTTTTCGAGAGACGCCTGCACATCCGCCAAAATATCCGGTGCATGCTGTTTGAACGCGTCAATCAACACGGAGGCCTTCGCCAGAAACACACCTGCATTCCAAAGGTAGCGGCCGTCGGCCAAAAGCTCCTCTGCGCGGTCCTTGTCCGGTTTCTCCAAAAACCGCTGGAGTTTGAAGACGCGGTCTGCCGATTCTTCGCCGGTTTCAAGCCAGCCGTAGCCGGTTTCGGCACGGGTCGGCACGATACCGAAGGTCACGATGTCGCCTGCAAGGGCTGCCGCCTGACCGTCTTCTACGGCGGCGCGGAAGATATCAGGGTGTGCGACCGCGTGATCTGTGGGCACCAGCAGCATCAAAGCGTCGGGGTCTTTCGCCATCACAAACAACGCCGAGGCCGCCGCAGCCGCTGCGGTGTTGCGGCCGTCCGGTTCGATCATGATGCCTGCGGGGGTTACGTTGATGTCGTCCAGCTGTTCACTGACGATAAAGCGGAACGGGTCACCGGTCACCACAAGCGGGTCTGCGAAACCTTCACCAACGAACCGACGTGCGGATGTCTGAAACAGGCTTTCGTCGCCAACTAAATCAGTAAATTGCTTGGGATAACTTTTGCGGGACAGGGGCCAAAGACGGGTTCCTGAACCACCACAAAGAAGAACGGGAAAAATCATATCGTATATCCTAGTATTAAACGTTTCGCTTCGTTTGGGGCATTATCCAGGCCAACTCTAGTAAAGCATCTTCTGAGCAGAAGTTCGATCCTGCAGATTTGTCAGAATTTGGTCAGATCCCGATCCATGATTGCGCGATGTTGTACAACCGTTGGTCCCACATCGTGTAGCGTTTGAGAACGTCGGTTTCATCGGCGGACAGCTTGGCAAGCTCTGCCTGAAAGTCGGACGGTCCGGTACCCACATTGGCAAAAATTTCGGTGCTGTCGACAATCAGGTCACGGGTCGCCAGATCGTGGAGGAAGTCGCCAAAATGTTCGGTCAGGCCAAAGACCATGTTCTCGGCCAGAAGATGTCGAACGGCATGTTCAAAGACCGGTTGGCTCAGTTCCGCAA
Organism: Pseudooctadecabacter sp.; assembly: GCF_965657175.1. Taxonomy (GTDB): domain Bacteria; phylum Pseudomonadota; class Alphaproteobacteria; order Rhodobacterales; family Rhodobacteraceae; genus Octadecabacter. Next base: position 26,016 of record NZ_CBFHNH010000006.1, read on the forward strand.
CGCCCATAAATCCTGAAATGCGCCGAACCTGACCGTTGTCCATTTCGCTTTGCAGGTTCTTCATCTCACCGATGTTGCGCAAAAATGCGCCAAAGGTCGGTGCGTTGGCAATCGCCCAAGCGTGGTTGGGATGATCCGTGGACCGTTGAATGAACCGGTAAAAGCTGAACAGACGTTCTTGCGGTTTGCGTAAGACGCAGATGTACAGGCACGGATTGGGGAGGAGGTCATGCAGGCCGTAAACACAATGGCCGGCGATGACCCTGACATTGGCCCGGTCTTCGGCGGACATGTTTTTCAGTTTGTTGTTCGGAATATCGTCAACGGCTGTCACGCGGGTGCTGACGGGATGGCCTTGCATCAACTTGCCGTTCAGGCTGGTCCCTGCGGTTTTGGGAATGTGCAGATGCACAAGGACGGTTGGACCATCCTTTTTGGCAGGCTCTACCGGTGCGCTTTGGGCGACGGGGGCTGGCGCTGCGGGTTTGGACGGTGCTGGGCTGCTGGCCCCATTGGCACCGCCAAACTTCATCTTGTATTCGCGACTTTGTTTCAGGTGGTCGATCAACCATTCGGGTGATGCGAACCGCTGCAGGTGGATGACATTTTCCTCAATCGGGGGATGTCCTAAAATATCGTCGAAGCACTGAAACACATCTTCGCGGCGCAGCTTTATGCGCGAAATTGCACCGAAAATTTCTTCGTCATAGTGGCGGAATGTCTTCAACGCGTCGTCGTTTGCGGGGGGCAGCCCGACGTTCGAACGCAAGGCACCGTCGACGGGGACCTGCTTGATCGTCTCGTCGATCAGGGCTTCGTTGACGGTATGGGAAGGGCCAAGGTGCCTGATCGCAAGGCCCAATGTCAGGGCGGGGGCATCCATGAGGTCAGCCAAATGCAGCTTGAGAACGAGGCCCGAACGGGCAAATGGGGAATCGATCCATCTGCGCCGAAATTTAAGATACCCCGTGTAGGAGGTTGAGGCGATCTGGCGGAAGCCTGCGGCTGTATCCGGCGTGCCGTGTTGAACGGCCTCTTCAAACAGCGGAATAACAGTATCAGCATAGGGGCCCGTTTGGACGATGTATCTGGCACCGTCGATTTGCGGGGCCATGGCGTCCGACACTTCAAACGGGACGGGGGCATGGTCCGTGATACCGGCCGCGTCATTGGCCAGTTGGACGTAGCGGTCAAGAAGCGCGCGCAAAAGGTCCTGTCCGCAGCCCGGCCAGCTGATCCCTATGGTCGGCTGAAGGGAGAGTTCAGAGCCGTCTATATCCACCTTCGACGCATCCATCATGATGCTCCTTGCGCGTTCGTCATTGACGCTGCGATCTTGCTTTGGATCTCATTAATCCGGTTGCCGTATCTTTTGGCAATCGGGTTCGTCGAAAACTCACGGTTGATCTTGTCGTGGGCCGCCGCGACACGGCGGGCACGCTCTGTCGGATCGGCAAAAACCTCACGTAGGGCGCGCACCGTGTCCTTTAGGTCGGGTTCGGCCCAGTGTTGGCCTTCGCGCACGAAAATGTAGTCGTGGGGTCCCAACTCAACAAGATCGTAGTCAACCAGCCAGCATGTATCGGGCGAACAGAAATCCATATTGCCGGAATAGGCCGTTGTAACGACGGGCACGCCAAGGTTCATGGCCTCAATCAGGCCAAAGCCCCAACCTTCGGACCGATGCAGTGAGATATAGGCATCCGACCCCTTTTTCAGACGCAACAGGTCCTTATAGGGCAGGGTTTCGTTGATCAGCACGATGCGGCTGTCTTTCTTGATCAGACGGTCGATGTCGCCCCAGACTTTCAGCTGTGCAGTATCCGCCACCTTCGTGCGGTTTTGGGTTTTGATGATGAGCCGGACCGACGCATAGGCCGGATCGTCCGATGGAAAGGCCGCCATGAAGGATTTCAGGACGCCGACAGGATTCTTGCGTTGCACGAATGAGAAGCTGTCGAACGTGACCATGAAGACAAAACTGTCCGGCCCGACCTTGGCCGTCTTTTCCAGAAATGCCCGCGCGTCGGTGCGTTGGATTTCGGGCATGTCTTCAAAGCTCATCCCGACGTTGGTGACGGGAATGTCCACGTGGGGCTGGAAGATGCTCACCCCGAATTCGGTGCTCACCCAAATCTCATCGAGCATATCCATACCCAGGTAGTGGCAGGCGCCGGGGCTGTCCAATTCCCAGAAGAAATAGCCGATGTTGTAGCTGTCGGTGAATGCGTCAGGTTGATAGGCGTAGGCCAGCGGGATCGCTTCACCGTTGAGGTGGATGATGTTGATCTTCGCATCTTGGTAATTTGACACGGCCTCAGCGCGCGAAAAGCCTTCGGGGGCAGGGTTGTCCAAGCCGAAATCGACCTTGTTGACGGAAATGCCTTGCGCCTCAAGCATCTCGGCGGACAGACGCACCGCTTGCCCCAGACCGGAGGCCTTTTTGAACGGACCAATCACCTGCACGTCGACCGGATCGTCGGATGCAGCAATCGCGGGCAGGGCCGCGCATTCGACACGGTGGCCTTCGGCGGTGAAAAACAGCCCCTCCATCGCATCAATGTCGAAATTTGCATGCCGCATCGCATGGGCGAAGTCCGCGCGGGTGAAACCCGACAGATCATTATCAAGCTTTGCTGCGAATTTGGCGAAGGCCTTGTCGTCATCAAACAAACGGTCAAGCGTCCCGTCCGGCAAATAGCGCAGAGTTTCGGGGCGGGAAATGGCGCGCACTGCAAATGCGCAGGTCAGATCACGTCGGCCTGCTGTGGTGCTTTGGTCAAAGGTTGCGAAGGCGGGGACTTCCATCGTGAGACGGCGCATATATTCGCTGACCGGAAAGTCGGCGGATGCAGCGTCCTCCGGCACGGCCTTTAGCCGTTCAATCATATAATCGGGCACAAGGCAGTCTTCGCAATGCAGTGATTTCACCTGAAGATGCGCCCACCAGAAGATCGCCCAATCGTACCAGTCTTCGTCCTTGAGATGGATGTTTTGCGTGAAGGTCGGCGTCTCAAGGGCAATGGTCCACATGATGCGGCTAAAGGGGCCAACCGCACCGCCAAAGATCACGGGTTCGTTCAGATGCGCGATCACCTCGGCGGAAAGGGGCACGCGCAGGCCGCCGCGCATGGCGCTGTAAAGCGTCAGGTAACGTTTGTAGAAATGTTCGATATCGACAGGCGTGTTTGCGGTGTCGAAAACTTCATCTAGACGATCGCGGTAGCGGATGTATTCGGTGTAGCCGTACATTTTGGACGGCAGCGTTTGGTCCGGATTGATATAATCGGTTTGCGCGAAAAGTTTGGCATGGGTTGCCGGCAACGGCGCGCGCGTCGGTACGTTGGATGCGGGCAGGTCAAGCGCGGCCTTAAGCTGTGCGATGTCCGAATACAGGACATTTTCAAGATCGTTGCGCGCAGGTTTTGCGCCATCACGTTTGCCATCATAGCCGTTTTGCGGGTTGTCCCGGTCGACCGTCGCCCCAGCCGGTGACCATGTGCCGATTTTGACGGGTTTCGGGTCCACAACCTTGATGTCGGCGCGGCCACCGTTTGCGATCACCAGCTCTTTGATGCTGGCGCCGAGATGAATGGCGAAGGCATGCCGTCCGTCCCCGATGCCCGCCGCTTCGAGATCTTCACGGTGGATGTTTGCAACGGTTTCGGCCAGCATCGCACCGCGCGCGAAAAGCCCGATCCGCAAACGTCGAGTGGGCTCAGCCGAGAGCTGAGCCCACCCGAACAAAGCATCGCCTTGTTCGCCATCTACATTTCCGCGAATTCCCGCCGTTCGGGCCTTCAAATTCAGAAGCTTGTGGCGGAGCGGTGTCTTAGCCCAACGCATCAAAGTCTGACTTTGCCATCATTGCAGCCAGTTCGCGCACGCGCACAGTTGGTTCCCAACCGAGCTTTTCTTTGGCTTTTGTTGCGTCCCCGATCAGCAAATCGACCTCAGCAGGGCGATAGAACTTGGGGTTCACTTTCATGACGAGCTTGCCAGATTTCTTGTCGGTCGCAGTCTCTGCTTCGCCTTCGCCGGACCATTCAAGATCCATGCCGATGGCTTCGGCCGCAAAGGTAAAGAAGTCGCGGATCGTTGTGGTTTCGTTGGTGGCCAGCACATAATCGTCGGCCACATCCTGCTGCAGCATCCGCCACATACCTTCGACGTAATCGCCTGCAAAGCCCCAGTCACGCTTGGCGTCCATGTTGCCAAGTTCAATCGCGTCGGTGCCGCCTTTGGCCAAAGCCGCCAGACCCAAGGTGATTTTACGGGTCACGAATTCTTTGCCGCGCAGGGGGCTTTCGTGGTTGAACAAAATACCGGAGCTTGCATGCATGTCGAAGCTCTCACGGTAGTTCATCGTGATGTAGTGACCGTAGACCTTGGCCACCCCGTAAGGGGAGCGCGGGTAAAGGCGGGTCGTTTCGGACTGCGGGACTTCCTGAACAAGGCCGAACATCTCGGACGTGGACGCCTGATAGAACCGTGTGTGCGGGCTGACCGTGCGCAGGGTGTCGAGGATGCGGACAACGGCCATGCCGTCAACGTCGGCGGTGTAGACCGGCAGTTCCCAAGACGCGCCGACAAACGATTGTGCGGCAAGGTTGTAAAATTCATCCGGCTGGATGTCGCGCAGCGTGCGGAAAATCGAGTAGGACTCGGACAGGTCAAATTCATGCAGATGCACGTCTTTCGCGACGCCCAAGATGTCCAGCCGCGTGGTTTCAGGTTGCGAAATTCGGCGGACACCACCGTGCACTTCGTAGCCTTTTTCCAGAAGCAATTGCGCGAGATAGGCGCCGTCTTGACCCGTGATTCCAGTGATGAATGCCTTCTTCATAGCGACGACGTATCCTTCTATATTCTGGCGCATCCTGCGCGGTCTTTTGTATTTATTGGCCGTCGCGTAACCTGCGTGCTCCCGTTTTGCAAGCCTTTGGCACGCGACCATTGCCAGCCTGTGGCAGACCTCCGCCGAATGGCGACAAAATCGATACATTCTGTTTTGGCTGACCTGTTTTCCTCGTCCTATGGACGTGCCGATCTCACCACACAGACCAAAACAGGAACGTCATAGAACCTAGTCTGCTGCCAGCCGCAAAAGGTAGTCGCCATATGTGCTTTTGGCGAAGGTCTTGGCCCGTTTTGTCAACATGGCGCGATCAATCCAGCCTTGTTCAAAGGCGACCTCATCAGGGCTTCCGGTTTGCAGGCCTTGGCGGCTGCTTAGAGTGCGCACAAAATTGCCCGCATCCAGAAGGCTGGTGTGGGTTCCGGTATCAAGCCATGCAAATCCACGGCCCATTTGTTGAACCTGAAGCTGCCCGTCATGCAAATAGGTTTCCAGAAGCGTCGCGATTTCCAACTCGCCCCGCGCGGACGGTGTGACGGACCGCGCCCGTTCCGATGCGGTGCCGTCAAGGAAATAGAGACCCGTCACAGCATAGTTCGACGGCGGCACCGTCGGTTTTTCCACGATTGCCGTGGCATGGCCCTGCGCATCAAATGCCACGACGCCGTACCGTTCGGGATCGACGACGTGATAGCCAAAGACTGTACCGCCTTCCGTGACCTGATCGGCCGACTGCAACAGATCGCGCAGTCCATGGCCAAAAAAGATGTTGTCGCCCAGAACCATCGCACTGGCGGCGCCGTCCAGAAAATCCTCTGCCAAAAGATAGGCCTGCGCCAACCCGTCGGGGCTGGCCTGTTCGATATAGGTCAACGTGATGCCCCACTGGCTGCCATCGCCCAATGTGCGTTCGAACTGCGGGCGGTCTTGCGGGGTTGTGATCATTGCGATGTCACGGATCCCCGCCAGCATCAGCACCGTGAGGGGATAGTAGATCATCGGTTTGTCGTAGATCGGCAAAAGCTGTTTTGAGACACCCAAAGTGATCGGATAAAGACGCGATCCGGTGCCGCCGGCCAAAACAATGCCCTTGCGTGGTTTGGAAGAAGGAAGGGTCATATTCTGGGCTTTTCCAATTCTGTCAAAACGCCCGTCAGGGCCCTCCGCCACGCGGGGCGTTCTATGCCGAATATGGCAGTGGTTTTGGAACACTCCAAACGCGAATTAAGAGGGCGGGCCGCGGGGGTCGGATAGTCTGACGTGGGGATCGGATCAACGGTGCAGGTCAGGTTCGCCTGATCAAAGATCGTGCGGGCAAAACCGGCCCAGCTGATATCGGGGCTGCCGCTGTAGTGATATATCCCTGACTTTGAAGGATCGTCGGCCAATGCGGTTGCGATTGTCAGGCAGGCGCCTGCAATGTCGCCCGCATATGTGGGACCACCCACCTGATCATCGACAACCCGCACCGATGCGTGGGTTTGGGCCAAACGATGCATTGTTTTGACAAAGTTTCGGCCGTGTTCGGAAAACACCCACGACGTGCGCACAATGGCCCATCGGCCTCCGGCCTGTTGAACGGCGGTTTCGCCCATCCGCTTGGTGCGGCCATAGACATTTGCGGGATTTGGGTGGGCCTCGGGCGTCCATGGGGCGCTGCCGGTCCCGTCAAAGACATAATCCGTCGACAGTGTGACAAAGGGGATGTCGTGTGTTGCACAGGTGCGCGCCATCGCACCGGGGGCGGCGGCGTTGATTGCTTCGGCGCGGGCGGCGTCTGCCTCGGCGGCATCGACACCTGTGTAGGCCGCAGCATTTATGACGGCATCGGGCCGTATGGCGTTGATCACCTCGGCACATGCGTCTGGATCAGACAGGTCCGCCTGTGCCCGTGAGAGGGCCGTGATCGTCACGCCGGTGCGGCTTGCGGCACAGGTTTGCAGTGCTTGCGCCACCTGGCCCGTCTGTCCGAACACCAGGACGTGCATCAGGTGAATGGAGCCTCGGATTCAAGCGGGCGGCGGGGCTGCGCCATCTTGCGCGCGGCACGGGCTTTGAAGGAGGGGTAAACCCAGCGGTCAATCACATCGAGTGCGAGCTGTTCATCGTCTGTCTCAATCGCGCGGTTCAGGTCGCGCAAGGCGGTCGCGGCCTCGATCTCGGACAGGCGTTCTTCTTCGACGCGGTTGATTTTGGGATGCTGCGTCGCCCATTGCGCGTGTTTTTGCATGACCAATTCTTCGTGCAGCTTTTCACCGGGGCGCAGGCCGGTGATGATGATTTCAATATCGCCGCTGGGGTTGGCTGCATCGCAGACCGTGTGGCCTGCGGCCTCGATCATCTGACGGGCGAGCCGTTTGATCGGGATGGGGTCACCCATGTCCAGCAAGAACACATCACCATGTCCTTCATCCATGCCGGTGTAATTGCCTGCCATCAGAACAAGACGGGCGGCCTCGGACAGGGTCATGAAATACCGAGTGACTTCCTGATGGGTGAGGGTCACAGGACCACCACGGGCGATCTGTTCGGAAAACAGCGGCACGACGGACCCGCTCGACCCCAGAACATTGCCAAACCGCACGATGCCAAATCGGGTATCAATAACCCGCGAGGCCAAATCCTGCACAAAGAGTTCCGCCAGACGTTTCGAGGCCCCCATCACGCTTGTGGGTTGCACCGCCTTGTCGGTGGAGACGAGGATAAAATGGCTGACGCCAAGATCACGCGCGGCCTCGGCCACGATTTTGGTGCCGATGACATTGTTGTGCAGCCCTGCAAGGCGGTTTTCCTCAACCAGCGGGACGTGTTTGTAGGCGGCGGCATGAAGAACGATACCCACATCATAGTTCGCAATCGTCCGGCGCACGGCCTTATCGTTTGTGACAGACCCCAGCACGGGGCAAATTTCGACGCCCTTTTCAGTGATCCCCAAGTCTTCCAGTTCATGGTTCAACTGATACAGGGCGTATTCGCTGTTTTCAAACAGGATCAGGCGGGCGGGGCGGCAGGATAAAATCTGGCGCGTCAGTTCAGACCCGATCGATCCACCGGCTCCGGTGATCATGACGGTTTGACCTGTATAAATATCGCACAGGCCTTGCAGATCACATTCCAGATTGTCGCGTCCCAGATAGTCCGACGGGTTCACCGGCTGGATTCGGTCCAGCAAACCGCCTTCACCCACCAGCGATGCAAAAGACGGCAGGGTCGACACCTGAACCGAAAGGTCCTCAAAGCGGCGGGCAATCCGCGCCTGTTTGGGCGGGCTGATGGAAGGCATTGCCAAAACCACGCGGTCAATCGCCAGTTCTGAGATCAGCGCCTCAATCCGCAGTGGGGACAGCACCGGCAAGCCGGCCACGGTGATATTCTGCAAGGTCTTGTTGTCATCAATGTAGGCGATGGGCACCACAGTGTCATCTGTGTACAGCGCCGTCGCCAACTGCACGCCGGTTTGGCCCGCACCATAGATCAGCACCCGTTGGCGGACCTGTCCGCGGTGGTAGAGCCAGATCGTCAGGTTGCGCAGCAACAGGCGGGTACTGACCGAAATAATCAACAAAACCATGGTAAACACGGCCATATCGCTGGCTTGGCTCACCGGCCCGAACAGCACCTGACTGGCCGCGATCCCCACCAACCCCACTAGGGTCGCATATCCGGCGGTCCGTTGAATTCCGCTTTGTTCAAAGGCGTTCAGTTTGATCCGTGGCAGCCCAAAAAAGAGAGAGAATATCCCCCCGCTGACGGACATCACAAAGACAAGCACCCAGAACGGCACAGTCATCGCAAACATGTCGGAGGCCGATTCATGTTGAACAAAGGTCAGGGTCAGCCACAAGGACAGCGGTACCAAGGCCACGTCCACCAACAACAGGATCGTCATTTTCTGAATGCGATGCAGACCCGTTGCAAACCGTGTAACCCACTCTAACACTGCGTTCATTGTGATCCCTGGGCGACAATACTCATTGGGCGGGTCATTTAGGCCAACCGGTCAAACACACACCACCGCAACACCATAAGCCAGTCTATGGTAAACGTCAAAGGTGAGGCGGCCCCGCGCCGTGCAACCGCTTGGCAGGCACGGCCCATTTGGTTGCAATCGGGGGCGGATGGGGGTTTGTCTGTGCCAATATTCGGCAACCGGGGCAGGGCATCACCATGACAGATTTTGCGACATTGGCCATTTTGGTGCCCATTCTTCTGGCGGTGGGCGCGGTCGCTGGCACGCTGGCGGGGCTTTTGGGCGTGGGCGGCGGCATCGTGATTGTCCCCGTTCTGTATTGGCTGACCGAAATCGGGATGCTGGACGTTGACCCCACTGTGGCCATTCATTTTGCGGTGGCCACGTCTTTGCTGACGATCATTCCGACATCCATTTCCTCGGCGCGGGCACATCATCGCAAAGGATCGATCGACCTTGAGATGTTCCGCGCATGGGCGCCCTACATTTTCATCGGTGCCTTTATCGGGGGCATTCTGGCCGCCAATGTGAACGCGGCTGCCTTGTCAGCGGTGTTCGGAATCATCGCCATTCTTGTGGTGGTGAACATGCTGAATCCCAAACCCTTTGTCTTGGCTGATGCACCACCCACCCATCCCGTGGCGCGTGCGGCTATCGCGGGGCCTATCGGCGCGTTTTCTGCGATGATGGGGATCGGGGGCGGGACTTTGTCCGTGCCGACCATGACGTTGATGTCTTTTCCGGTCCACCGCGCCGTCGGGACGGCCGCCTTGTTCGGGCTGATGATCGCTGTGCCTGGCATCCTTGGCTATGCCCTTGCAGGTCAGAATATTGAAGGGCTGCTGCCGTTCTCGGTGGGCTTCATCAACTTGCCCGCCGCGATCATCATCTCAATCGCGACGTTCATTTTTGCGCCCCTTGGGGCCAACATCGCCCACCGTCTGAATGCCCGCGCCTTGCGGCTGGCCTTTGCCGTATTTCTGGCGATCAGCGGTGTGAAAATGCTGTCAGAGGCGTTTGGCGGCTAAAGACCTTTGTGCAGCGCATCAAAGGCGCGCAGATTGGCGATCAAATCCCCCATCTGATCCACGGGGATCATATTCGGCCCGTCGGAGGGCGCGTTATCGGGGTCCTGATGGGTTTCGATAAACAAAGCAGAGACGCCAACCGCACAGGCCGCCCGTGCCAGAACCGGCGCAAACTGTCGCTGGCCGCCAGAGGTGGTGCCTTGGCCCCCGGGTTGTTGCACCGAATGGGTGGCGTCAAACACAACAGGGTAACCCGTGGCCGCCATGGTCGGCAGGCCGCGAAAATCGCTGACCAGCGTGTTGTAGCCAAAGGACGTGCCCCGATCACACAACATAATGTTTTCGTTGCCGGTGCTCGCGACTTTTTCGGCCACGTTGCCCATATCCCAAGGGGCCAGAAACTGACCTTTCTTGATGTTGATGGCGCGACCGGTTTCGCCTGCGGCCAACAACAGATCGGTCTGACGACACAAGAAGGCGGGAATCTGGATCACATCGACCACCTCACCTGCGGGGGCGCACTGGGCGGTGTCATGGACATCCGTCAGGATGGGGCATCCGAATTCATCACGGATTTTGGACAGGATCGTCAGACCTTCGTCCATCCCCAGCCCTCGCTGTGTGGTAATCGACGACCGGTTTGCCTTGTCATAGCTGGCCTTGAAGATGAATTGCGTGCCTGTGGGCGCGCAGGCCTCCGCGATTTTTTCTGCCATCATGCGGGCGTGGTCCAACCCCTCAAGCTGGCAGGGGCCGGTGATAAAGGCTATGGGATTGGCGGCACCGATGGCGATGTCACCAACGTGGACGATTTTGGGGTCGGTCATGTGATGTCCCTTAGGGCTGTTTCGATGCGGGGCTTGTCTTCGGGGTTGTTCAGTTCCCAAAACACGCGGCCCTTGGCGTCCACTATAACGCAGGCGACCGTCACGCCGTTCTCCAAAAAGCGCAGCTGTTCCAGACCCTCGCGCTGTTCCAACGCCCCTTCCGCAAAGGAGGTGTATTGCGCCAGAGCAGCGGGTCTGTAGGCATAAACGCCCACGTGATGGAAAACGGGAATGTCGGTGTCCGGCACTTTGGCAGGGTCGATGTAGGGAAGCACCTCTTTTGAGAAATAAAGCGCATGCTTGTTGGCGTTGAACACTGCCGTCGTGCCGCCCACGCGGCCTGCTTTGCGATCTTCGATAAACATCCCATAGGTCTGGGCGTCGCACTGCAACACCGGTGTTGCCACCTGAGCAGCAGGGTCATTGCCCATAGCGTCGATCAGGTCTTCGAGAAACCACGCAGGCGTCAGCGGTGCATCGCCTTGCAGGTTGACGATCAAATCAGCCTCGATCCCCGTGCGGGTCAGCGCATCGGCACAACGCGCCGTTCCGTTTTCACAGGCCGCAGAGGTCATCACCACATCCGCCCCGAACGCGCGTGCGGCAGTGGCGATGCGATCGTCATCGGTGGCCACATAAACGGCATCCACACCGCGCACCTGTTGGGCCACGTCCCATGTCATCTGGATGAGGCTTTTGCGCGTGCCGTCCGGCTGATCCAACAAGACCAGCGGTTTTCCGGGGTATCGCGTCGAAGCGTACCGCGCGGGGATCAAGATGACGGTTTTCATGGCGGCTCCTCCGTGCCCGTTTCAGTCTGCTTTGGCAGTCGCGACGTCGCACGTCGTATGGATCAGCTGGCGTTTGGCCTCAAGGTTTTCCTGATGGGCTGTGTCGCGCACCGCGAGGGGCCGCCCTGCCACCGACCCAAACGTTCAACCTGACTGTTCAATCAGCGTCAAATTGAGTGGAAGCTTATGGAGGCGAGTACCGGAATCGAACCGGTGTACACGGATTTGCAATCCGCTGCGTCACCACTCCGCCAACTCGCCGCCTATGGTGCGAGGGATCGTTTAGCGGTGAATGTCGGGTGGTTCAATAGCCCAAAATCGCAACTTCACCGATCCTGCGCGAACTTGGCGGGGTGTGACGGCGAGAATGGCCCATTCGACGTTGCGACAGGGCAGGGGCTGTGGCATGTAGGATCAACAGATTCTGAACGAAAGAGTTTAGCTCGTGGTTGACTACACATCCCGCCGTACTTTGATGGTCGATACGCAAGTGCGTCCGTCCGATGTCACAAAATTCCCCATCATCGATGCCCTTTTGGACACCCCGCGTGAGGAATACGTCCCCGACCGTCTGCGTGATGCCGCCTATGTGGGTGAAAACCTCGTGCTTGACGGGGACCGAGTGATCCTTGAGGCGCGCACTTTTGCCAAGATGCTCGATGCGGTGGATGTGCAGCCAACGGATGTGGTCCTCGATCTGGGGTGTGGGCTGGGCTATTCCACAGCCGTGCTGGCGCATATGGCGGATTTCGTTGTGGCTGTCGAAGATGACGCCGCACGGGTCGCGGATGCGCAATCCATTTTGACCGCGCAGGGCGTGGACAATGCCGCCGTGTTCGAAGGCGCGCTGGCCGAAGGTGCGGCCAAAAACGGCCCCTATGACGTAATCATGGTGCAGGGCGCGGTCGAAGATATCCCCGCAGCCTTGCTGGATCAGATCAAAGAGGGCGGGCGGATGATCGCCATTTTCGCCGAAGGCGCGTTGGGTGAGGTCCGGATCGGTCGCAAGATCGACGGCGCCGTCAACTGGCGCATGGCCTTCAACGCAGGCGCACCTGTTCTGTCCGGCTTCGCCAAAGAGGCCGCTTTTTCGTTCTAGTCACATCCACGGGCCGCAGCCGCCCGTATCAAAAGCAATTGCAAGGGACCGATCCGTGAAACTGAAACACATCTTTGCGTTTGCCTTTGTGGCGGCTTCGGCACTGGCAGCACCGGCCAAGGCCGACAATCTGGCATCGGCGCTGCGCGATGCTTACCACAATTCTGGCCTTCTGGATCAGAACCGCGCGCTTTTGCGGGCGGCTGATGAAAATGTGGCGCAATCCCTTGCCGCTTTGCGTCCCATTGTGACGTGGCAGGCGCAGGCGGTTTACCAGAATTCTTCGGCGTTTCGGGATACCGGCAACCTGTCTGACAATTTGTCCGCGACCGTGTCCGTGACCACCAGTTTGCTGTTGGCGGACGGTGGGGCCAGTGCGCTGGCGACGGAAGCCCAAAAAGAGCTGGTGTTGCAGACCCGACAGGGGTTGATCGACGTGGAACAGCAGGTTCTGTTCCGCGCCGTCGAAGCCTATTTGAATGTGCGCCGCTCGTCCGAGTTTCTGGCGTTGCGCCGCAGCAATGTGGCCCTGATCCAACAAGAACTGCGCGCCGCGCGCGACCGGTTTGAGGTGGGTGAGGTGACGCGCACGGATGTGTCACTGGCCGAAGCGCGCCTTGCCTCCGCCCGTAGCCTTTTGGCAGCCGCCGAGGGCCAGCTTGTCCAGTCGAACGAAGAATTCCGTGCCGCCGTGGGGCGGGCACCCGGCCGGTTGGCCGTCGTGAGCCCCGCACAGCTGCAACATGACATCGAAGCGGCACGGGCCTACGCCGTGCGCAACCACCCGAATGTGCGCGCCGCGCAACATGGCGTCACCGCCGCAGAGCTGAACATCCAGCGGGCCGAGGCCGCGCTGAACCCAAGGCTGAACCTGCAAGGGACGCTGGGCTTTAACGACCAAGGCGACAGCACCCAGACCTTGTCCCTGACCTATGGCGGCACGATCTATCAAGGCGGTCAGCTGCAATCTGTCATCCGTCAGGCCCAAGCCAACCGTGACGCATCCCGCGCTGGGTTGCTGATTACGTCTCAAGGGGTCAACCAGCAGGTGGGCAACGCCTATGCCATTCTGGCTGTGGCCCGCGCGGGGCGGCAAGCGTCTGATTTGCAAATCCGCGCCGCCCGAACGGCGTTCCGCGGTGTCCGCGAGGAGGCCACGCTGGGTGCCCGCACGACGCTTGATGTTCTTAATGCGGAACAGGAATTGCTCGATGCGCAGGCCAGCATGATCTCGGCCCAGGCGGACGAAGTCGTCGCCAGCTACCGGGTGCTTGCAACCATGGGGCTTTTGACGGCTGAGCGGTTGAACCTCGGCGTGCAAAGCTATGATCCTGCTGCCTATTATAACCTTGTACGGGAGGCTCCTTCGGCGGTGTCCGAACAGGGGCAGGCGCTCGACCGGGTGCTGGAATCTCTTCAATAGTAGTTCAAATGCCGAGTATCGGTTGTTTGGAATCGGACGGACGGTTATGCTGGTGGTCTGAGGCGAAAGCAGGATAAACAATGTCCGATCCGGTCACGAACGTAGAAATTGAGGACGTCTTGTCCTCCATCCGCAGGCTTGTGAGCGACGGTGACAAGGCGCGCACCGCAGCACCTGCGGTGTCCCAGCCAGATCAGCCGTCCGACGATGACACCTCCGCTGATGCGGATCGGTCGTCTGCGGAGTGGTTCACAGAAGATCGCGCCGATGACGCGTCCGCCCACGCGCCGGCCGAAAACGCAGCACCCGTCGTTGATCGCTTCGTTTTGACACCTGCCTTTCTGGTCAATGACAACACCGCACCTGACCCTGAAGAGGGGGCGGATGATGGCCCGCACCATGAGGACGGCCACCAAGAGGACCCGCAGGAGGATCAGGACGACAACGACGGTTGGGCGGCTGCACCCAAGGATGATGCGACGCAAGACGCGGATGATGCCTCTGATCACATGGCCGAGGCAGATGATGACCGATGGTCCGACATGGCGGAAGATGACGTTGATCACGACGCCGGTCGCGACGAAGGCGGGCCCCAGTGGGAGGTTGAGGAGGCTGATACCTTTACGAATGAAGGCCAACCGGCCCACACCGACGACGCCAACGACGAGGCCCCGCTGGAGTTGACGAACATGGTGTTCGATGCACCGGACGATGCCTCAGACGCCTCAGACTCCAGGATGGAGGCCACGGATCGGTCCGAACTTGTCGCCACAATCGCCGAACTTGAAGCCGCCGTCAGCAAGGACGCCCATGATTTCGAACCCGATGGGAGCGAAATGGCGGGCCAAACCATCGCGTGGCCCGGCGCAATTGCCCGCCAGTTTGCCGACGCGGATGAGGCTGAAACGATTGAAGACCCGGCAGACGATACGCCCGATACGACCCCTGCGGCGGCAGCACCCGAGGCTGCGGTGACGTTCACGCATCGTGACACGACATCCGACGCGCAGGACGATTTTGACGACGACGATCTGGACGAAAACCTTGATGATCTGATGGCGCAGGGCACGACCTTAGACGAAGACGCTTTGCGTGATCTGGTCTCTCAAGTGGTGCGCGAAGAACTGTCCGGCCCTCTGGGGGAGCGTATCACGCGCAACGTCCGCAAACTGGTCCGCCGTGAGATTTACCGCATTCTGTCCAGTCAGGAATTCGACTAACGCCGCACTGGTTCGGCCAGTCGCAGGATCGCATCGACATCTAGGCAGTCTTCGAGGTGATCGGCCAGCGCGTCCAAAGTCGCATCCACCCCCGCATCATAGTTCATGGCCTTAATCGGCGCGCCGATTTGCGCCATATAGGATTGGCGGAACCCGTCAGCTGCGAACAACCCGTGCAGATAGCAGCCTTTGATGCGGCCATCGGCGGACGCGGCGCCCTCGCGGCGGCCTTCCAATGTCAGCCACCCGTTTTGACGGTCGGGGCCGACCGTCTCCCCGATGTGGATTTCATAGCCCGAAACGGCGTCACCCGTGGCGTCAAAAACCGCCTCGCTGAGCGCCAGACGTTTGTGGGCGGCCATGGTCGTGGTCACGTCCAGCAAGCCCAGCCCGCGCACCCGCGTGGCGGGGCCTTCGATCCCGTCGGGATCTGCGATTTCACGCCCCAGCATCTGGTAGCCGCCGCAAATGCCCAATACGTGTCCGCCGCGCCGCACATGGGCCATGAGGTCCGTGTCCCAGCCCTGTGCGCGGAAGTGGGCCAGATCGGCAATGGTGGATTTTGACCCCGGGATCAGCACCAGATCGGCATCACCGGGCAGAGGGCGTCCGGCCTCGATGATTTCGACTGTCACGTCAGGTTGGGCCGCCAGTGGATCAAGGTCATCAAAGTTGGCGATCCGGTTCAGGCGTGGGACGACGACCTTGATGGCGCCGCCTTTGCGGCTGGCCACATCTATCACGTCCTCGGCAGGCAGTTTCCACGCATCGGCAAACCACGGCACAATGCCCAGTGGCACCCAGCCAGTATGATCCGAAATGGCGGTCATTCCGTCCGCAAACAGGGTCGTGTCGCCGCGGAATTTGTTGATCGCAAAGGCCTTGATGCGCGCGCGATCTTCAGGGGGCAGGATCACATCCGTGCCCACCAGCTGCGCAATCACACCGCCGCGGTCGATGTCACCCACAAGGATGACGGGGCAATCGGCGGCCTCGGCAAAGCCCATGTTGGCGATGTCACCGGCGCGCAGATTGACCTCAGCGGGGGAGCCCGCGCCCTCGATCACGATCAGGTCGTGACCGGCGGCCAGACGGTGGTAGCTGTCCAACACGCGCGGGATCAGTTCAGCCTTGCGGGTGCCGTATTCGCAGGCACGCATGGTGGCAAACCGTTTACCCTGAACGATAACCTGCGCGCCCACGTCCGTTTCGGGTTTGAGCAAAACAGGGTTCATATCCGTGTGCGGGTCAAGACCACAGGCGCGGGCCTGCAAGGCCTGGGCGCGGCCAATTTCGCCACCATCGGCGGTGACGGCCGCATTGTTCGACATGTTCTGGGGCTTGAACGGAGCCACCGACAGCCCGCGTTTGACAGCCGCACGGCACAGGCCTGCGACCAACATGGATTTCCCCACATTGGATCCCGCGCCCTGAATCATGATTGCCTTTGTCATGGCTGTCCTCCACGCTGCATGTCTAGCAGGCACGACGCGCGAGGAAAGTGATGAACACACCCGCACATCTGATTTTCGGCATGGCGGCTTTTGCCAAACCGGACGCCGCCAAGGTGACGGCGGCGGCGATTGCGGGGGCGTTGATCCCGGATTTGTCCTTGTACCTGATGGCGGGGTTTCATCTGTTTGTGCTGGGCACGGACCCGCAGGTGGTATTCGGAGAGCTGTATTTCTCCGACCTCTGGCAGACGATTTTCCGCATCGATAATTCGTTTATCCTGTGGGGGATCGGTCTGGGGCTGGCGCTGGCCTGCCGTTCGGCTTGGGCGATTGCGCTGTGCGGGGCGGCCTTGCTGCACATCGGGCTGGATTTTCCGCTGCATCATGATGACGGGCGGGCGCATTTCTGGCCCATCACGAATTGGGTGTTCGAAAGCCCTGTCAGCTATTGGGACCGCGATCATTATGCGGGCATTGTGGGGCCGATTGAGATCGGTCTGACCCTGATTTTGAGCGGGGCTCTTTGGCGTCGGTTCAAGGGCTGGATCATGCGTGCGCTGATCGCGCTTTTGGCGGTGGCGGAGGCCGTGCCGGTTTTTGTGTGGATGTTCATGTTCGATGGGGGCCAATAGGCGCCCTTAGACGTTTGCAACTAAAAAACGCGGCCCCGAGCAGAGGGCCGCGTTTTTCTTTTGGCAGTCTTGATGGTGAAGTGGCGCTTAAGCTGCGCGCGCTTCGAGTTCTGCAGCTTCTGCCACAGCGCGGCGCTCGCTCTCCTCGCGGGAGAGGGCCACGGAGGTGCGGACACCTTTGCCTACGAAGTCCATGAGGCCCTGAACAACACGCTCATTCGGGTCGATGCCCGCGCAAGACAGAACCTCACGGCCGTCGCGCGAACGTGCCCAGCGAGCAATCTGCTCAGGCCCGTTGCCATACTTCTTGTCATCAGCGATGGCGTCATCCAAGGCGGCCAATACCACAGCCGCAAACAGTTTGCGGGCGCGGTTGCCTTGTTCATTGTTAAACGCTGTGCCGTCGACGAAATCTCGCATATTCGGTCCTTAGTTTGGGTCGTTGTTGTTTTTAGTCTTGTACCTGGCGTGCGGTGCAATATGCACGCATTCGCCCGATTCGGGGGGCTTCATTTGGAATGGCAGCCATGCGTGTATGGCATACCTTCCCGATTCGACCAACAACTTCTGGTTGGCTTGCACGGGGTATCACCACCGGATATAGGCTCGGTTAACAAATCTTCAACCTTTCGACAAAATTTGGACACAATTGACCCATGGCGAAAATCAACGGCAACGAGATCAGAATCGGCAACGTGTTGGAACACAATGGTGGCCTGTGGGCTGCGGTGAAAGTCGATCATGTGAAACCCGGTAAGGGGGGCGCATTTGCCCAAGTTGAAATGCGCAACCTGCGCAACGGATCCAAACTGAACGAACGTTTCCGGTCCGCTGACAAAGTTGAGAAGGTCCGTTTGGAGCAGAAAGATCAACAATTCCTTTACGAAAGCGACGGAATGTTGGTGTTCATGGACACCGAAACCTATGAGCAGATCGAACTGCCTGCGGAATTGTTGGGCGAACGTCGCCCGTTCCTGCAAGACGGCATGATCGCGGTGATCGAATATCACGAAAGCGAGGCACTGAACGCGTCCTTGCCACAAAAGGTCACTTGCAAGATTGTCGAGACCGAGCCGGTGGTCAAAGGCCAAACAGCGGCCAATTCCTTCAAACCTGCGATTTTGGACAACGGCGTGCGCGTTATGGTGCCGCCGTTCGTGGGGCAGGACGAAGACATCATCGTGAACACCGAGACGATGGAGTACTCCGAACGCGCCTGATCTCCTGCGCTGACCTCATTGAAAACGCCGCCCCCTGTCGGGGCGGCGTTTGTTGTTTTGATGGGGGTATGTGGCGGGTGTGAGCCCCTCACGGCGGGCATTTGATCGTGGTGAAAGATGCGCCTCCGGCGGGAGCGTGAGAGGTGGAACACAAACGATCCAGTGGATCGTTTGCACCTTGAACGGGCGGAGCCCCAAGGGGCTAGATGAAGTCAGGACCGGCGCAGGACCGCGCTGTCTGCCTGCATGTCGTCCGTGGCGCGGTCAAAGCGCAGATGGGCGAGGGCGTGGTTGCCCGATTGGGTGTAGAGTGTGCCAGCTGCTTTGCCGTTGGCCGTGATGTCAGTGCCCACAGAAGCGGTGCCGGTGATGGCGACCTGCACAAGGCCCTTTTTCAATTCGGTTTTGTGCTTCATCCGGGCGGCGATTTCTTGGCCGACGTAGCAGCCTTTGCGAAAGTCGATACCGTTGAGGCGTTCGAATCCGGCCTCGAGGATATAGGTGTCTGGGGTCAGCTCAATCCCGGTTTCGGGGATCACATGGGCCACGCGCAGGGCGTCCCAATCGGTGTCATCGGACAGGTCTGTGTCCCCATATAGACGCCATCCCATGTCGGGGTGACGGGGGTCTTGCAGCGCGCCCTCCGGTGGGGTGCCTGTGCCGCGTGAGACGATGAGGGGGCTTTCCTCAATCTGCACATCCGCGCGCAGACGGTACATGGTCAGCCTTTGGGCCAAGGTGGGCGCGTGGGTGGTCGCCACGTCGATCAGCAGGCCATCGCCCGTGTCATGGACAAAGAAATCCGCGATGAATTTGCCCTGCGGGGTCAGTAGCGCCGCATAGACGAGGCCTTGCGCGGCTTTGGTGATGTCATTGGTCACCAGCCCTTGCAGAAAGTCGCGGGCGTCGGTGCCGGTGAGGCGGATGAGGGTGCGATCTGTCATGGGGTGTATCTAGGTACGCGGTTGCCGCCTGAAAAGACGGCTGAGCCAACTGATCGGGGCGGCACGTTCCGGTGTGACGCGGCCTTTGCGTGCGGGGCGGTTGGTGCTGTCGACCACTTGTTTGCCATCGCGGAACTGCAGTCGGTAAAGATCGGCATAGAGCCCGCCACGGTCCAGCAAGTCGTCATGGGTGCCTTCGTCCACCACGCGGCCTTTGTCCATGACGACAATCTTGTGGGCGTTCTGGATGGTCGACAGGCGGTGTGCGATCACAAGCGTGGTCCGCCCCTTGGCGAGGCGGTCCAGCGCGCTTTGCACGATGGCCTCCGATTTGGTGTCCAGCGCGCTTGTGGCCTCATCCAGCAGCAGGATTGGCGTGTCGCGGATCAGGGCGCGGGCAATGGCCACGCGCTGTCGTTGGCCGCCCGACAGGTTGGACCCGCGCGGGCCTGCAGAACTGTCGAGGCCTGCGGGCAGGTTGTCCAGAAAATCGGTCACATGGGCGTTTTGCAATGTTTGCGCCAAGGTGTCTTCGTCGATCCCCGTTGTTCCCAAAAGGATGTTGTCGCGCAGGGTTTCGTCAAAGAGCGCTGCATCCTGTGCGACGGTCGAAATCAGGCCGCGCAGGCCTGCAATGTCCAGATCGGCAATGGCAGTGTCATTGAGGGTGACGGTGCCTGCCTGTGGTTCAACCAAACGTGTGAGCACATTGAAAAGCGTGCTTTTGCCCGCACCGGAGGCCCCGACAAGGGCCGTGGTCTGACCGGCTTCGGCTGTGAAGGTGGTGCCGTTCAGGACGGGCAGGTCATCATAGCTGAGGTGGACGTCTTCGAACCGGATGTTCGGGGCGGCGGTGGGGATGTCGCGCGCAGAGGCGGGCGACAGCAGCGTGGGCTGCGCATCAAAGAGGTCCAGCAAGCGGTCGACCGCCGCCGCAGCGGCCTGCCACAAGCCCGACAGGTTGCCCAGACGGCGCAGGGGGTCAAAGGCGATGGCCATTGCGGTGAAGAAGGCCATGAATTCGCCCACGGTCTTTTGCCCGTCGATGATCTGGCTGCCGCCATAGGTCAGCACCGCGAGGAAGCCCAGACCGGCCATGATATCGACGAAACTGGGGATCAGGGCTTGGCCGAAGGCGGCCTCGGTCTCTGTGCGGACGCGGCGGCCTGTCAGGGCCTCATACCGCTGGGCTTGATATTCTTCGAGACGGTTGAGTTTGATCGGGTTGATGCCGTGAAAGACCTCATCCAGACGGGTGGACATTTGGGCGGCCACTTCACGTGCGGCGCGGGCTTTGCGGCGTACGAAGGTCTGGATCAACAGGGATGGCAGGATCATCACGGGGATGCCGATGAGGGCGATCACCGTCCACAGCCAGTCGATATAAAGTGCCACCGCGAATAGGGATATGGCGGCAATCAGATCACGCCCAAGGCCGGTGATGATACCTGTCCAGACCTGCCCCAGCGCCTGTACGTCGCCTTGTACCCGTTCAATCAAGGTCCCCGGTGAATGGTGCTGGTGAAAGGCCGTGTCGAGCAGCATCAGGTGGCGCAAAAGGTCTGTGCGCAGATCGGCGGCAGATTGTTCGGCCACCCGTTTGAGGATCACGCGCTGGGCGACGGACGTCACCGCGCGGGTGACAAACAGGCCAAACATGATGCCGCCCACGACCCAGATCGCCCCGCTTTGCCCGCCAATGAAGACGTTGTCGAACATCGGCTTCATCATGTAGCTGAGAACGCCGAAGGTGGATCCTTCGAGGATCATCAGGATCAGAGCCGCCGCCAGTAGCAGTTTGTGACGGCTCAGATATTCACGCCACAGCCATCCCAGCATCTGGCGGGAGGATCGTTCAGCGCCTGTGTTTTGGTCCGTCATGCGGGGGCCGTCCTTTAGGGTCGTCTTCCGTCTACGCCCGAATGGTCGCAGGGGAAAGGCGGTGTTGGTTGACGCGCCGCACAGGGCGGTTACGTTCAGCGCGACGTTACCCCAACATAGGAATCTGCGCATGTTTGCCAATGGTCTGTCGTACCTTGCTATTCCCGGCCCGTCCGTCATGCCAGAGCGTGTCTTGCGCGCCATGCACCGCGCCGCACCCAATATCTACACTGGTGAGCTGCATGATGTGACGCGCAGTCTGATCCCTGATTTGAAATCCGTGGCAGGCACCGCGCACAATGTGGCCATTTATATTGGCAACGGACACGGGGTCTGGGAGGCCGCGCTGTCCAATGTGATCGGCGCGGGCGACACCGTGCTTGTGCTCGCCACGGGCCGGTTCTGTGTGGGCTGGGGGGAGATGGCCGAGGGCCTTGGCGCCACGGTTGAGACGATTGATTTCGGTGACAGCGATGCCGTGGATCTCGCACAGGTTGAGGCCGCGTTGCGTGCCGACACCCAAGGGCGCATCAAGGCCGTGCTGACGGTCTTGGTCGACACATCGACCGGCGTTCTGAATGACATCAAAGGCGTGCGTGCGGCGATGGATGCGGCAGGGCATGACGCGCTGTTGATGTGTGATTGCATCGCGTCGTTGGGGTGCGATGAATACCGGATGGACGACTGGGGCGTCGATATTACCGTGGCGGCCAGCCAAAAGGGGCTGATGACGCCGCCGGGGATCGGTTTTGTCTGGTTCAACGACACGGCAGACGCCGTGCGCGGGACCATCTCGCAGGTGTCGCGCTATTGGGATTGGCGGCCCCGTGTGGATGCCGATGAATACTGGAAGTTTTTCGATGGCACCGCCCCCACGCACCACATTTATGGATTGCGCGAGGCATTGGATATGATCGCCGAAGAAGGGCTCGAGGCCGTTTGGGCCCGTCACGCAGGGCTGGCGCGCGCCATTTGGGCGGCGATTGATGTCTGGTCGTCGGCGGGGCCGATGGAGATTAACGTGGCAGATGAGGCCGCGCGGTCGCGGGCTGTCACATCGCTGAAACTGGACGAAGGGCAGAGCGATGCCCTGCGGGCGTGGTGTGAAGAGAAGATGGGCGTAACGCTGGGGATCGGTCTGGGCCGCACACCGGCCAGCGCCTATTTCCGGCTGGGCCATATGGGACACGTGAACGGGCACATGGTGCTGGGGTTTCTGGGCACGATTGATGCGGGCCTCAAGGCGTTGGATATCCCCCACGGGCGCGGTGCGCTGGAAGCGGCATCAGCCGTCTTGGCCGACCTCAGTCGGGGCTAGGCGGGCCGCGCGCAGGCGGATCAGCCCGTCAATCAAGGCCGCCGATAAGATGACCCAAACCGTCCCCCACAGGGCGGCGATGGTGAAGAACGCCATAAATAGAATGCCGAACACGGTCGCGAGAAAGGCGTTTGTGTAATTTTCGACACGTCCGGGATATCGTCTCATCAGGTGCTCCTTTCTCTCTCAACGCATTAACCCTAACGCGGTTTCGTGAAAAATCACCTAAAGCTTTTGTGCAGCCTCAAGCGCCTTTGGCAGGGCTTCGGCCACTAGGACCATATCGGGGGCAGTCCCGCATGAAATCCGGATGCAGCGGTCTTGGGGGGCAACAAAGGGCATCCGCACGAAAATCCCCTGCGCTGTCAGGTTGGTCAGAACCGCACGGGCGAAATCGCCGTCCTGCCCGCAATCGATCGCCACGAAATTCGTGGCGGACGGAATGGCGCGCAATCCGTTGTCCTCGGCAATCTGATAAAGTGCCTCGCGGGATGTCCCAATCTGGCTGCGGATGTCGTCGATATAGGCGTCGTCCGCCAAGGCGGCCAAGGCACCGGCCTGTGAAATCCGGCTCATCCCGAAGTGGTTGCGCACGCGGTTGAAGGCGGTGATGAAATCCACATGCCCCACGGCATATCCCACCCGCGCCCCGGCCATGCCGTATGCTTTGGAAAAGGTGCGGGTGCGGATGACGCGGGCGTCGAAGATGTTGAAGGCAGGGCCCGTGCCGTCAGGCGCCAATTCCACATAGGCCTCATCCAAGACCAAAAGGCAGCCTTCGGGCAGGTTCTGAATCATCAACTGGATGGTCTGCGCGTCGTGGCAGGTGCCCATAGGGTTGTCGGGATTGGACAGATAAATCAGCTTCGCGCCGACCTCACGCGCTTTGGCGATCAGACGGTCAGGGTCTTCGTGATCGGCGGTGTAGGGGACTGTGTGGATCGTGCCGCCATAGCCTGTGACGTGGTAGTTAAAGGTCGGATAGGCGCCTGCGCTGGTCACCACGTGATCGCCTGCCGTGATCGTCAGGCGGACAATGCTGTCCAAAAGCCCGTCGATGCCGGACCCTACAACGATATTTTCGGCCGGTACATCATGTTTGGCGGCAAGGGCGTGTCGCAGGTCGTGGCTTTCCGGATCACCGTATTTCCAGACGTCCCCAGCGGCGGCCTTCATGGCTTTGATCGCCTTGGGGGAGGGGCCGAACACGCTTTCATTTGCGCCAAGACGCGCTTTGAACGGCTGGCCGTTGGCGCGTTCCTGTGCTTCGGGGCCGACAAAGGGCACAGTTGCGGGAAGGGACGCGGCAAGGGGCGTCAGATGCGGTGACGTTTTGGGTGTTTGGCTCATGGAGGGGAGTGTGCGGCGCGCCTTCCCCTTTGAAAAGAGGGAAGGCGCCTCCCATCTCTTTTAGAGGAGGATTTTGCGATGAAATTTACGCGACGTGGGTTTTTGGCGACAACCGGAGCAGCAGCGGGTGCGCGGCTGGCGGGTCCTTTGGCGCGGTCTGGCGGTGGGCGACGGGTGTTGACCTTGGTCTATGATAAATCGCTAGGCATGATGCGCGCGGTTGAGCGGATCGTGCCGTAAGACCCTGTGCGGGTTGAGGCGGACCGACCCTCCGGGGGGAGTTTTTCGGGCCAGATGAAGATGGGGCCGCGTTCCGCAAGGGTTTTGTGCAAACGCGCGCGCTTCTGGTTGGAGGGCGCGCGTTAACCTTGATGTCGGGTTAAATCAGATCTCGTTCAGTTGGGCCAAAGCGGCGCTCAACTGCGCGATTTCTTCTTCCCGCAGGGCAAGGTTGGATTTGGCCTCTTCGACCACCTCCTCCGAGGCGTTGGCCGCGAATTTGGGGTTGCTCAGCCGTCCGCGCAACCCGCCTGCTTCCTTTTCGACTTTGGCCAAGGATTTGGAAATGCGGGCTTTTTCGGCGTCCACGTCGATAATGTCGGCCAAGGGCAACGCAAAGGTCGCGCCACGTGTGCCGACCATCATTGATCCCTTAGGGGCGTCACCCACTGTCAGGCTGTCCACACGGGCGAGCCGTTTGATTAGCGCCTCACTGCCTGTCCACGCGGTCTGGGCGGCGGCGTCAGCCTCAACCTGAACCAGCGGCACGTAAAGGCCCGCAGGGACGTTCATTTGGGCGCGGGTGGAGCGGATGTTTTCAATGATCTGGATCACCCATGACATTTCCTGATCGGCCGCGTCATCTACCAGATCGGTGCCATAATCGGGCCAGTCTTCGTGGGCCAGCAGGGTCGTGTGACCCGCCAGCGCCCATAGTTCTTCGGTGATGAAGGGCATGATCGGATGCAGCAGGATCAGGCATTGATCCAAGACCCACGACAGGGTCGCGCGCGTTTCTGCCTTTTCCGCGTCCGTGCCATCCATCAAGAGCGGCTTGCTGAGTTCCAGATACCAATCGCAGACCTTGCCCCAGACGAATTTATACAGCGCATCGGCGGCATCGTTGAAGCGGTAGGTGGCGAGGGCGGCGTTCACGTCCTCCAGCGTTTTGGCGGTTTCCCCGATGATCCATGTGTTGACGGATTTGGTAGGAGAGGGGCGATCACCGCGCAGGCCGAAGCCTTCGTTCATTTCGGCAAAACGGGCGGCATTCCACAGCTTGGTGCCGAAATTGCGGTAGCCCGCGATGCGCGAGGTGTCGAGTTTCAGCGCACCGCCAAGGGAGGCCATGGCCGCATTGGTGAACCGCAGCGCGTCGGCGCCGTATTCGTCGATGATATCCAGCGGGTCGATGACGTTGCCGGTGGATTTCGACATCTTCTTGCCCTTGGCGTCGCGCACGAGGCCATGGAGGTAGATGGTGTCGAAGGGGATTTGATCGACGACGGCCAACTGCATCATCATCATCCGCGCGACCCAGAAAAACAGGATGTCCTGACCGGTGATCAGATCGGACGTGGGGAAGTATTTCTTCAGTTCCGGCGTGTCCTCAGGCCAGCCGAGGGTGCCGATGGGCCAAAGGCCAGAGGAAAACCAGGTGTCGAGGACGTCGGGATCACGCGTGAGAACGGCATTGTCACCGGCCTCAGCCTGCGCCTGCGCCTCGGTTGTGGCACAGAATTGGTTTCCGTTCTGATCGAACCAAACCGGAATCTGATGCCCCCACCACAGCTGGCGCGAGATGCACCAGGGCTCAATATTCTCCAGCCAGTGGTAATACGTCTTCTCGCCACTCTCTGGCAGAATCTTCACCGTCCCGTCTTTCACCGCATCCAGCGCGGGGCCGACGATTTTGTCGGTGTCCACGAACCATTGGTCCGTCAACATCGGCTCAATCACCACTTTCGAGCGATCCCCAAAGGGCTGCATGATCTTTTTGGGTTCAACCAGCGGAACTTCTTGATCCTCGCGCGCCTCGCCGCCTTCTTCGGGGGCCACGGGTTTGATGGCGTTCTTGCCCAGACGGGGATCGTGGGCGGGGACCATCACGGCGAGGCCTTCAGCGGTGATGTCCGCGACAACGGCGCGTCTGGCCTCGAACCGGTCGAGGCCGCGGTAGGCTTCGGGTACAAGGTTCATGGCGGCGATCATCGCCTCATCAAAGTCCTGTTCGCCATTGGCGATCTTCCGGGCGATGGCTGCTACTTCGGCGTAGGGTTTGCCATCGGCGCGCATCGCCCCCTTGGTGTCCATCAGCGCATACATCGGCAGCTTGGCGCGCTTGGCGACCATGTAGTCGTTGAAGTCATGGGCACCGGTGATTTTCACCGCGCCGGAGCCGAAATCCATGTCCGGATAGTCATCGACAATAATCGGAATCAGACGGCGTTGGTCTTTCGGCCCGACCGGAATTTCACAGAGTTTTCCGATGATTGGCGCGTAACGTTCATCTTTCGGATTAACCGCAATCGCGCCGTCACCCAGCATGGTTTCAGGCCGCGTGGTGGCAATGGAGATATAGTTACGCTCTTCGCTAAGTGTTGTATTCCCGTCCTCGTCTTTTTCGACGTAGGTGTAGGTCGCGCCGCCTTCCAGCGGGTATTTGAAATGCCACATGTGACCATCGACTTCGATGTTTTCGACTTCGAGGTCCGAGATCGCGGTTTCAAAATGGGGGTCCCAGTTGACCAGCCGTTTGCCGCGGTAGATCAGACCCTTGTTGTACATCTCAACAAAGACCTTGATGACGGCGTCGTGGAAATTGCCGTCGTTGCCCGTGGGCGCACCGGGGGCGCCGGACATGGTGAACGCCTCACGGGACCAATCACAGGACGCGCCGAGGCGTTTGAGCTGGTTGATGATTGTACCGCCTGAGGTCTCTTTCCAGTCCCACACTTTTTGCAAAAACGCCTCCCACCCCAGTTCGGTGCGCTTGGGCTGCTGGGTTTCGGCCAGTTGACGTTCCACCACCATTTGTGTGGCGATGCCTGCGTGGTCGGTGCCCGGCTGCCACAGCGTGTCAAACCCACGCATGCGGTGCCAGCGGACCAGAATATCCTGAAGCGTGTTGTTGAAGGCATGGCCCATGTGCAGCACGCCCGTGACATTGGGGGGCGGGATCATGACGCAGTAGGTGTCGGCGCGCGATGCGTTGGCACCTGCTTTGAAGGCGTCCGCAGACAGCCAGCGATCTGTGATCCGGGCCTCAGCCTCGGCCGCGTCGAATTTCTTTTCCAGTGCCATGGGGCGATCCTTTGATCCGTGTTTGCCTGTGAGATAGCCAAACAAGCGCCCAAGGGCCAGAGGATATGGGCCAGAGGATAAGGGACAGACGAAATGGCGGAATTTGAGTATTTTGGGCAAAACGAAACAGGGTGCCCAAGCGCGGCGGGTAAAGACACCCCCCGGACACGCGTAAGCTCAGGCTTGCGTGACACGAGGGGTGGCTTCGTCTTGCACGGCCATCGGCTCTCCAGCCTGTACCGTGCATTAACGTTAACGCGCCGTGGGTTAAGGGAGCGTTACCTTTGGTTTCGTTTTGCCAAAAATACTCAAAACGCCAACGGGCGCTGTTTAACGCGCCGTTGCAAGTGGGGCGCGGTGGCCGGGACGTAGGACGGCCGGATCATAGGGCGTGCGGGCAAAGACGTCGCGCACCATGGGGGCGAAATGGTCGATGGGTTTGTGGGGGTAGGCGGGGTTAAAGGAGGCCTGATCCCAGCGTTCGCAAAAGGTCACGCAGTCGTCGAAATAGGCATGGCCCGCATAGGCCTGACGTTTTTCGGGGTCCGCGCCCACGTGTTCCCCATAGTAGACCAGTTGAAAGTCGCCGTGTTTTTCGACGACCCATGTGACTTGTTCGCGCACGAAGGGCCGCAGGATCGTTGCGGCATATTCGTCATGATTGTAGGGGGCGAAGATATCCCCGATATCGTGCAACAACGCCCCGACAATCCAGTCGATGTCTGCCCCGTCGGCCTCGGCCCGTGTGGCCGATTGCAATGAGTGTCCCAGACGGGTGATTTGATACCCCGACAGGCTTTCGTCCAGCGACACCAGCGCGGTGAGCAGACGGTCCGCCGTGCCTTTGGTGTATGCGACCTCATGATCGGTCAAAAACGCATAGTCTTCGGCGTCGCCGTCTTTCATCTGGGTGAATTTAACGTGGTCCATGGGCTGTCCTGACGCTGGTTTGGTGCAGTTTGAAAGGGGATGCTGGCGCGCGCAAGGGGGCGATTGGGGGCTGGACGCGCACGGCGGACCCGCTAGGGTCCAAGCCAACATCAACAGAGGTCACGTCATGGACAAATTCGGCAAATCACAATCGGTCAAACGGGTTGAGGATCTTCGGTTTCTGACCGGCCATGGGCGCTATGTGGATGACATCGCGCCGCAGGGGGCGTTGCGGGGTTATGTGCTGCGATCGACCGTGGCCCATGGTGTTGTTGCCGAATTGGACGCCTCGGATGCGCGAGGGGCCGAGGGTGTTCATCTGGTCCTGACCCTCGCCGATCGGGAGGCTGAGGGGCTTGATGTCGCCATGGGGGCCACGGTGGTCACCAACCGCGATGGCACCAAAGGGGCCGCCCCCGAACGCCCAATCCTTGCGCGCGACCGTGTGCGGTTCGTGGGGGAGCCTGTGGCGTTCATCGTGGCTGACACGTTGGCACAGGCCCGCGACGCGGCAGAGATGATCGTTTTCGATGTGGATGACCTTGAGGCCCATGTGGCGCTCAGCCCTGGCGGGGCGTCTTTGCACGCAGAGGCCCCCGACAACATCGCCTTTGATTTCGGACTGGGCGATGAGGCGGCTGTTGCCGCCGCCATGGACGGCGCGGCCCATGTGGTGACCGTTCCTGTCGAAGACAACCGCGTCATCGTCAATTCCATGGAGCCCCGTGGCTGCTATGCCGAACCCGAAGGCGAGAACAGGCTGCATGTGTCGGTCAATGGTCAAGGCGTCTGGGGCACACGGGACAACATGGCGCGGTTTCTCAAACTGGACAAAACGCAAGTGCGCGCGACGAACCCAGACGTGGGCGGCGGCTTTGGCATGAAGGCCATGGAATACCCCGAGACATTTCTAGTGTCTTATGCCGCGCACAGATTGGGCCGCCCCGTCGCGTGGATGTCGGACCGGTCCGAGGCCATGCAAAGCGACAATGCAGGCCGTGATCTGAACTCGACCGCGACCTTGGGGTTTGACGCCGATCACAGGCTGGTCGCCTACCGCGTGGATACAGTGGCCAATATGGGGGCCTATAATTCCGAATACGCCCAGCCCATCCAGACGGAGCTGTTTTCCAAGGTTCTGCCCGGCGTCTACGACATCCAGACCGTCTATATGCGCACCCTTGGCGTCTACACAAACACCACGCAGGTCGACGCCTATCGAGGGGCCGGCCGGCCTGAGGCAATCTATGTGCTTGAGCGCGCAATGGATGCCGCTGCGCGCCAGATGGGGGTTGATCCGTTCGAATTGCGGCGGCGCAATTTCATTCGTCCCGACCAGTTTCCCTATATGTCCGCCACGGGCCAACCCTATGATGTGGGCGATTTTGACCGCGTGTTGACCCGTGTGATGGGGCAGGCGGACGTGGCTGGATTTGTCGCCCGTCGGGCTGACAGTGTTGCGCGGGGGGCGTTGCGTGGGATCGGTCTGTGTTACTATATCGAAAGTATTTTGGGCAATCCTGCTGAAACGTCTCGTGTGGATTTCAACAAGGATGGCACTGTGTCGATATTTGTGGGCACCCAAAGCAACGGTCAGGGCCATGAGACTGTTTTCGCACAGTTTCTGGCAGATCAGACGGGTATTCCAGCCGACCGGATTGCCGTGATCCAAGGCGACAGCGATCTGATTGCGACAGGCGGTGGCACCGGCGGGTCGCGCTCTGTGACGGTGCAGAACACGGCGACCTTGGCTGCTGTTGAGGTCATGATCGAAGGCTTCACCGCATTCTTGGCAGAGGCCGAGGGCGTGCCTGCCACAAAGGTCTCCTTTGATGATGAACGGTTCCGCATTGCAGGGTCAAACCTGACCCCAACCATGCTTGAGGTCGCTGATATGGCCCGCGATGCGGGCCGTGATGATCTGTTGAGCATCTCAAAACGGATCAAACTGGAACAACGCAGCTTTCCGAATGGGGCCCATGTTTCAGAGGTGGAAATCGACCCCCAGACCGGTGTTGTCACCGTCGAGCGCTATACGGTGATTGATGATTTTGGCAATCTTATCAACCCGATGCTGGCCGAAGGGCAAGTCCATGGCGGCGTGGCCCAGGGCATCGGTCAGGCGCTGACGGAACGGGTTGTGTATGACGAAGATGGCCAGCTGCTCACTGCATCGTTCATGGACTATGCCATGCCGCGTGCCGATGATGTGCCTATGATGTATTTTGACACAGAAGCCACGCCGAGCCTTTATAACCCTATGGGCATGAAGGGCTGTGGGGAGGCCGGAACCGTTGGCGCGCTGGCCGCGATCACCAATGCGGTGCAGGACGCGGTGTGGGACGTCGGGGTGCGGGGCGTACAGATGCCGTTTACGCCGCACCGAGTTTGGCAGATGATCAACGCTGCGAAAGGGGGCGCCGCTGCTTAGATGGCTGCGATCTCTGCTGGGGCGGCAGCCCCACCCCGAAGGAGGGGCGGGCCGCAAACGCGGGGCGGCGACCCATGTGGTCATTCTGGACGGCACCATGTCGACCTTGGCGGACGGATGCGAAACCCATGCAGGTCAGCTTTACAAGCTGTTGCTTGAAGTAGGACAGCGCGAAAACCTGACCCTCTACTATGAACCGGGCATTCAGTGGCACACGTGGGGCGCTACGTTGGACGTGATGCAAGGCCGTGGGATCAATCGGCAAATTCAACGGGCCTATGGGGCACTGGCTTCGCGGTATCGCGCCGGTGATGAAATCGTGCTGGCGGGCTATTCGCGCGGGGCCTATGCGGTGCGGTCTTTGGCGGGGGTGATTGATCTGGTCGGGCTGGTGCAGCCCGAACATGCGACCGAACGCAATGTCCAACTGGCCTACCGCCACTATCGTCGGGGCGGACGTGGCCCTGCCGCTGCTGCCTTTCGACGTAAGTTTTGTCATCCCTCGGTTGAAATTGAAGCCGTCGCCGTTTGGGACACCGTCAAGGCGCTGGGCCTGCGCCTGCCCGTGATCTGGCGCTGGAGCCAAGTGGAACACGCCTTTCACAACCACGCACTCGGCAGGTCTGTGCGCAACGGCTTTCACGCGTTGGCGATTGACGAAAGTCGGGAGGCCTATGCGCCGGTGCTCTGGTCATCCCCGCCCGGCTGGTCGGGCCATATGGAACAGGTCTGGTTTCCCGGAACCCATGGGGATGTGGGGGGGCAACTGAACGGATATGAACCTGCACGTCCCTTCGCCAATCTGTCGATGGTCTGGATGTTGGAACGGCTCACGGCCTGCGGGCTCCCCTTGCCGGACGGATGCATCGGGCGTTTTGACACGGATGCCACCGCGCCCTCGACAGGGAAATGGCGGGGCTGGTCAAAGCTGTTTCTGACACGGCGGGCTCGGAATGTCGGGCGCGACCCGTCCGAACGGGTCCACGAAAGTGTGGACCTCCGAAGGCGCGCCAAGTCAGGTGCGGTCCCTGCGGGTGAGCGGGCCTAAATTTCCGGAAATTTAGACCCGAGATCAAAATTCCGGAATTTTGATCAGCCCTAAGCCACGTTTTGCAGGGCTGTTTTGGGGGTGATCCCCAACGCATGACAAATGTCGCGGGTCAGTTCCGGCTTGTTCAATGTATAGAAATGAAGGTGGTCGACTCCTTCGGCGCACAGATCATCGCACAACTCGGTCGCGTGGGCGGTGGCCAGCAAATCCGCGCTGTCGGTGCCCTCTGCGCGGTCAAAGGCGTCTTGCAGCAACGCGGGGATGTGGGCACCGCAGGCTTTGGCAAACCGCTGTACGCCGCTCCAGCTTTCGACGGGCAGGATGCCGGGCAGGATGGGGGCCGTGATGCCCGCATCCGCGCAGGCATCGCGGAAGCGCAAAAATGTATCGGCTTCAAAGAAAAACTGGGTGATGGCGCGGGTGGCGCCTGCGTCGATTTTCGCCTTGAGGTGGTCGATGCAGGCCTGCGCGTTGGTCGCGTCCGGATGGGTTTCGGGGTAGGCGCCCACGGTCACCACAAACCCACGATCGGCCAGCGCGCGGGTCAGGTCGATGGACCCGTCAAATCCGTCTGGGTTGGGCTGAAAGCTGTGCGCGCCTTTGGGGGGGTCGCCGCGCAGGGCCACGATGTGCGAAACACCTGCGGCCTTGTATGTCTGTGCAATCTCAAGGGTTTGCGCCCGTGTGGCATCCACGCAGGTCAGATGGGCCGCCACGTTGAGGTCGGTGGTTTTGGTGATCGCTTCCACGGCCTCGTGGGTCAGTTTACGGGTGGTGCCGCCCGCGCCATAGGTCACCGACACAAAAGACGGGTCCAGCGGCGCCAAGGTTTGCACACAGTCCCACAGCCGAAAGGATGCGGGCAGGGATTTGGGCGGGAAGAATTCAAACGAAACGGATGGCGCGGGCATGATGGGGGTCTCCAAAAGGTTGCTCCTTTATCGAGGATCGGCATATATGAGGCAAATTCATAACTTTCACGATCATCATGAGGTTCCCCTCAAATGCATATCGAGTTTCGACACCTGCGCACGATCAAGGCCATTCATGACACCGGCGGTCTGGCCCGGGCGGCTGACATGCTGGGGATCACGCAATCCGCGCTGAGCCATCAGATCAAAGGGATCGAGGATCAGGCGGGGGTTGAGCTTTTCGTGCGCCGGTCCAAACCCCTCAAACTGTCGGCGGCGGGGCAGCGCTTGTTGGCCGCAGCCAACCGCATCCTGCCTGAGGTCGCAGCCCTTGAGGCTGAATTCAACGGTCTGGTTCAGGGCAGCGCGGGCCGCATGCACATCGCCATTGAATGTCACGCCTGTTTCGAATGGCTGTTCCCCGTGCTGGAGGATTTTCGCAAGACATGGCCCGATGTGGATGTGGATATCCGCCCCGGTCTGGCCTTCGATGCGCTGCCAGCCTTGCGCAAGGAGGCGGTGGATCTGGTCGTGTCGTCTGACCCCGAAGATGTGCCCGGCACCACCTTCATCCCGCTTTTTGATTATGAACCGGTTTTTGTGGCCTCGGCCCAACATCCGCTGGCGCAAAAGCCGTTCGTTACGGCAGAGGATTTCCGCGATGAGACATTGATCACCTATCCGGTGGATCAGGCGCGGCTGGATGTGTTTTCACAGCTTTTGATGCCTGCGAAAGTGCAGCCCAAAGAGGTGCGGAAGGTCGAACTGACAGCGGTGATCTTGTTGCTTGTGGCGTCCAATCGCGGGGTGGCGGTGCTGCCTGATTGGGTTGTGCGGCAGACAGCCTATGGGTCCGATTATGTGACGCGGCCCCTGACCGAAACCGGCATCACGCGGCGTCTTTATGCGGCTGTGCGCGATGACGAAGTTGATCTGCCCTATGTGTCCCATCTGGTGCGCAAAGCGCGGCAAGAAGCCGTGAAATTGCAGCGCACCTAAGCGGCCTGTTGGCGTTCCAACTGGGCGGCGGCGGCGTCCAGCGGAATGGCCGGACTGAACAGATATCCTTGCGCCATCACGCAGCCCATGTTGATCAAATCGCGGCTTTGGCTTTCGGTTTCGACCCCTTCGGCGATGACGCTGACGCCCAGACCCGACGCGATGCTGAGGAACCCACGCACCAGAACATCCGATGTCGGATCCTGGCCGAGGCCTGCCACAAAACTGGTGTCGATCTTCAACTCATCAAAATCGAGCTGGCTGAGGTGATGAAACGACGCAAATCCCGTGCCGAAATCATCCAGTGATACGCGCACCCCAAGGGCACGGAAGGCCGCGATGGAGGATTGGATGGCCTCTGCCGCGCGGGCGATGAAGACATCCTCCGTAATCTCAAACGTCAGGTGTTTGGCCGTGTCCGGATGCCGTTTGACGATCCGCGCAAGGTCTTGGCAACCGGTCAGGGTCGCCAGTGCAATTTCGGGCACGTTGAACGACACATGCCCTGGATCAAGGCCACGATCCAACAGGGCCTGCACGTCATCAACGACCTGACTGGCCATGAGGGTCATGAAGTCACCTTGCAGGCCGAGTTCGTTAATTTGCGCAATGAAATCATCGGGCTGACGCAGGGTGCCGTCGGGATGCCGCCAGCGGGCCAAGGCTTCAAACCCGATGATCTTGCCGCTGGGAAGGTGAATTTTGGGTTGGTAAAACGGCTGGATCGCATTGGTCGACAGGGCCTCGATCAGGGCTTGTTTGTCTTGCGGGGACATCCGTGGGGCAAAGCTTGCGGCGTCAAACAGGACCGGATTGCTGTTGGGGGAGGATTTGGCCGCAAACATCGCCTGATCGGCCGCAGAACACAGTGATTGCACGGTGTCTTCCAGCGCAGGCCGGTCCTCTGACGTCATGGCGACGCCGATACTTGCATTGATCTTGAGGGTGCGCTCGTTCCACTGGATCGGGCCTTTGATGGCCGCATCCAGATCCCATGCAAAATCAATTGCGGCGTCGCCGTCGGGCAAATCATGTATCGCGCAAATAAACTCATCCCCGCCCAGACGCCCGACGATCCCATGGTCCGCGACACGTCGGCGAACGCGGGTGGCGGTCTCGATCAGCAAACGGTCACCGGCCTCATGGCTGTAGGTGTCATTGATGGGTTTGAAATTGTCGAGATCAATGAGGACCACCGCGATTTCGCCGCCTGTCAGGTTCCGATCCGTCAGCATTACATGCAAGGCCGCATCAAAGGCCGGACGGTTCAGCAGACCGGTCAGCGGGTCCAGCCGCTGGTTTTCTTCCAATTGGTTTAAACGTCGCGCAGATTCGGCCTGTGCGGCAAAAAGGGCCCGTTCGGTGGCCAGATGATGCCGCAGACTGTCGATCGTGGCGTAGATGAACAGAAATACGAAACCAAAGGTGATGCCCCATTCCGTCAAGGTCGATCCCGTGGGCGGTGTGCGGGAAAATTCGAAAACCGTCATCACCGTCATGGTCATGGAAGGCACCAACAACGCGAACAGGAATACCGGATGGCGCGACCAAATATTGACGGTATAGACCTGTATCCCCAAGACCCACAAAAGGGCCGCAATCTTGATCGCCAGTGACGGGTCCGTCGCCATGTAAAGTGCAGGCAGGACATACATGATGTTGTTGATCGTCGCCAACCCCAAAGCGGCCAGCAAAAGGTGGTCCTTTGTCCAATGACGAAAGGGCGTTTTGCGGTGAAACAACCGGATGACCATCAGTTCTGATGCCACAAGCCAGCCCATGATCAGGACGGCGGGCAGGACATAGCCCTTCCAAGCGATAATCACACAAACGCAAAAGCCGGACAGCAATTGCAAAGGGATGTCACGCGTGCTGAGGGTGCCAATCGCTGCGAAATGGGGACGGATTGCAACGGCAATGCGGTCGATCATCATGGCCCCAACGTTATGCTCGCGTGTTCGTTGCCGCCACTATGCCCCGTCTCCCCAGGGATATTGAAGTGTCAATTGACATGTTTGGCGCACAAAGCAGCCCCTTGTCGGTCAATCGCGCCTCGCCTATACGCGCCACGAACAATGGGCGCGGCAATCCGGCCCCCGCCTGAAGGAGACGACAATGGTGACCAGCGCGAATCTTAACGTCATGATGAAAACGGCCCGTCGTGCAGGCCGCGCGTTGCTGAAGGACTTTACCGAGGTCGAGAACCTGCAGGTGTCCAAGAAGGGCCCTGGTGACTTTGTGACCCGTGCCGACCGCAACGCCGAAACCATCATCCGCGAAGCCCTGATGGAAGCCCGCCCGACCTATGGGTTTCTGGGCGAAGAGGGCGGCGCGATCGAGGGGGAGGACCCGACCCGCCGCTGGATCGTGGACCCCCTTGATGGCACAACGAATTTTCTGCACGGCATGCCCCATTGGGCAGTGTCTATTGCCTTGGAACACAAGGGTAAAATCGTCACTGGCGTGGTCTATGACGCGGCCAAGGACGAGTTGTTCTTTGCCGAAAAAGGCGAAGGCGCTTGGATGAATGAAACGCGCATCCGCGTGTCAGGCCGCAACCGTTTGGCCGATGCGGTTTTTGCGGCCGGTCTGCCGCCGGATGGTGGCCGTTACCTGCCCGAAATGCTGCGCGATCTGGGCCGTCTGATGCCCGCGTGTTCCGGCATGCGACGCAACGGTGCCGCCGCGTTGGATCTGTGCTGGGTGGCCGCTGGCCGGTTTGAAGGGTTCTGGGAATACAACCTGAAATCCTGGGACATTGCCGCTGGCATCATCATCGCACAAGAGGCAGGGGCCTTTGTCGAGCCACTGATGCCTGAGGGTGATTTGCTGGGTGATGGTCACATCATCGCAGGTGCTGAGCCGATCTTTGAACAATTCGCCCGCGTTCTGCGCAAGGGCTGATCACTGGTCTGACGGGTGGTTCACGCCGTCATGCCACGGGATATCGCCGTGGTCTGGCAGATGCACGCCCTCAATTCCGGCCATGTTGACCCCGTATTCATCGGGATTGGATCGCCGCTGATGGTGGGTATAAACACCGCAAATTTTGCAAAAGTGGTGTTTGGCCGTGTGGGTGCCAAAACTGTAGACCGACAGGGCGTCGGCACCTTTGACGACCTCAAGATCGGGCAGCATGACGGTGGCGGCAGGCACACCGCGACGGCGGCAAAAGGAACAGTCGCACCGCCGCGCATGCGACAAGGGTTCGGCCAAAGTCACGCGCAGTTCAACCGCGCCGCAGTGGCAGGTCACGCGGGTCATGAGCGCACCTTGGAAAAATCGGCAGGCTGATAGTTGCGCCCGTCCAACCACGGCATCGGATCGTGGTCGGCGGGGTTCACGCCCTCAATCGCGCCAAGGTTCACGGCATAGCCTTCACGCGGGTCGGCGTGTTGGTGGTGGGTGTAGATGCCGCAGTGCGAACAAAAGAAATGTTCCTCCTGCCCCGTGTTCCATTGATAAAGCGTGAGGTCTTTTTCGCCTTGCACAATTTCAAGGTCACCGGCCCCCACGAAGACCACAGCGGGGCCTCTTTTTGCACAAAACGAACAATCGCACCGTCGCGCGTTTGACACCGGTTCCTTTAGGGTCACGCGCAGTTCAACCGCACCACAATGGCAGGTGACGCGGGTCATTTTCGCCTCCGGATCACGGGCACGTTCGACGTGGGATAGCGTGTTTCGGGGTGGGGCGGATGCCCGTCTGTGCGGTCCCAATAGGCCGCAGCCCCCCGCCGCAGCCACAGCGGGATCGTCATCAAGAACCCAGCGATAAAGCCCCCTACATGGGCCCAATAGGCGGTGCCACCCCCGTTGAGGTCACTGCCCAATCCGTTGAACACCTGCAGCGCCATCCAGACACCCAACACGATAAACGACGGGATCGGGAAGATGCGAAAGAAGATGATGAAAAACACAAAAATATCGACCTTGGCTTTGGGAAACAGCAACAGATAGCCGCCCATAACACCCGCAATCGCCCCAGATGCGCCGACCATGGGGATTTGCGACAACGTGTCTGGCAAATACTGGATGTAGGCTGCGGCAAAGCCGGACAGAACGTAGAAAATGGCGAAGGGAATGTGCCCCATCTCATCTTCCATGTTATCGCCAAAAATCCACAAAAACAGCATGTTACCGGCCAGATGCATAAAGCCGCCGTGCAAAAACATATGGGTGAAAAAGCCGGTAAATCCTTCGCCGTTGGCAAACAGGATCGGCCAGAAGGCGTAATCATAAAGGAATTGATTGGAGGCCCGCACGTCTTGCAGGGCGCCATATTGCCACGCAAACACCGCCACGTTGATCGCGATCAACAGGTAGGTGACGTAGGGAATGCGGGCGGACGGATTGTGGTCGCGGATTGGAAACATGGGGCAACCGTCCGCCAAGGGCGGCGGACGGTCAAGTGGTTAATCGCGGCTGCCGCCCACGTCCGCCAAAAGCGCGGCATTGCCGCCTGCGGCCGTGGTGTCGACGCAGACGTGACGTTCCTGCAGCACATGCCCCGCATCCAGCGGGCCGGTGATCAGCGGCACGATCGGACCCGTGCGACGGGCCAGCGCCTGTTCATAGCTGCGCGCGGTGGCTGTGTCGCCGTCAAAGACCACCGCCGCACAGGTGAGGACCTCAAGCGCATCGGGGGTGTCCACCGTGGGTGTGATGGCGATGCCGCCAAGGGCGCGCACGGCCTCTGCCTGCGCGCGTGCGTCAGGGCCAAGGCAGGCGATGGGGCCACGCGGGTGGGTGGCCAGACGGTTGGATTCGCCCGTGGGGCCGGGCAGATCGGCGGGCTGCGGCTGCGCGGCGGGCCGGTCGCAGGTCCACGCAAAGCGCGGCATATACATCGGCCCGCCAGCCTTGGGGCCCGTGCCGGACAGGCCTTCGCCCCCGAAGGGCTGGCTGCCCACAACGGCCCCGATCTGGTTGCGATTGACGTAGATGTTGCCCGCATCAATCCGGTCGATCACATGCTGTACACGGTCGTCAATGCGGGTGTGCAGCCCGAATGTCAGCCCGTAGCCCGTGGCATTGATGTCCTCGATCACTTGATCAAGTTGCGTGGCCTTGTAGGTGGCGATGTGCAAGACAGGGCCGAAGATTTCCCGTTTCAAGTCCGCGATCCCGTTCACCTGAAGGGCCGTTGGCGCCACATAAGTGCCCGCATCGGGCGTGTCGAGGGCGTGGATCACGCGGCCTTCGGCGCGGGCCGCGTCGATATGGTCCTGAATGGTTTTGCGGGCGGCCTCATCAATCACGGGGCCCACATCGGTGCTGAGATCCCACGGATTGCCCAAACAAAGCGCGTCCATCGCCCCTTTGAGCATGGGGATGACCGTGTCGGCGATGTCCTCTTGCAAATACAAACACCGCAGGGCCGAACAGCGCTGTCCTGCGGACTGGAACGCCGATTGCACGATATCACGGACGGCGTGTTCGGGCAGGGCTGTGCTGTCCACGATCATGGCATTCAGCCCGCCGGTTTCCGCAATAAGAGGCGTTCCGGGCGCACAGTGCGCGGCCATGGCTTCGCGGATTTTTAGGGCCGTCGCGGTGGAGCCGGTGAAAGCCACACCGTTGATCTGATCGGAACGGGTCAGCGCCGCACCAACATCGCCGCCGCCCGGCAACAGTTGCAGCGTTTCGGCGGGCACGCCTGCGGCGTGCATCAACTGCACCGCGCGGTGCGCGATGAGGCCCGTTTGTTCGGCCGGTTTGGCCAGCACCGCATTGCCCGCAGCAAGGGCCGCGGCGATCTGGCCCGTGAAAATCGCCAGTGGGAAATTCCAAGGGCTGATGCAGGTCCATGTGCCGCGCGGGGTGGGGTGGCGGGCCTCGGCCTCGGCCGCGTAATAATGGAGGAAATCGACCGCCTCACGCACTTCGCCCACCGCATCGAGCATGGTTTTGCCCGCCTCACGATGGAGCATCGCGAAGAATTCTTCGGCGTGGTCTTCATAGGCTTGCGCGATGCGCCGCAGCACAGCGGCGCGGCCCGTGGCGTCCGTGTTCCACAGGCGGGCCGCTGTCAGTGCAGCGGCCACGTCTTGGGGCGTGGCAGGGGTCACGTGGCCCACGATATCGCCCGGCTGGCTGGGGTTTTTGACCGGTTGTGCCGTCGGATTTGAGTTTTTTTGGCCAGATGAAGACAGGGGACCAGCCTGCCATTGATGGGTTTGGTACACGTTGCGGGTCTGGTCAATCGCGTCCAGCGTCGGGCGGTGCGTGATATCCCAACCCCTTGCATTGGCGCGGTGGGGGGCGAACAGATCAGGACCCTTGGGCAGGTCGGGCAGGGTGCCGATCTGGTCGAAGGGGTCTGCGGCGACGATCGCAGCGGGCACGTCTTCGTCCACGATCTGGTTGACGAAGCTGGAATTCGCGCCGTTTTCCAACAACCGCCGCACGAGGTAGGCCAGAAGGTCTTCGTGCGCGCCCACGGGTGCGTAGATGCGGCA
This sequence comes from Pseudooctadecabacter sp., assembly GCF_965657175.1. Lineage (GTDB taxonomy): Bacteria > Pseudomonadota > Alphaproteobacteria > Rhodobacterales > Rhodobacteraceae > Octadecabacter. Next base: position 66,116 of record NZ_CBFHNH010000006.1, read on the forward strand.
GCGGGTGCCGTTGTCTTTCAGCACGATTTTATGGAGGGCTTCGCCCATGCCGTGCAGGCGCTGGAATTCGAAGCTGTCCTTGGGACAGCCGCGCGCCATGTGCAGGATGGCCGCGACCGTATGGGCGTTGTGGGTGGCAAATTGCGGGTAAAGGACGTCCCTGAGGCCAAGCAATTTGCGCGCATTGGCTATGTAGCTGACGTCTGTGTGGGCCTTAGCGGTGAAGACGGGAAAGCCGGGCAAGCCCAAGACCTGTGCGCGTTTGATTTCCGCGTCCCAATAGGCGCCTTTCACCAGACGCACCATGATGCGGCGGCCCGTGCGGCGGGCAAGGTCCGCCAGCCAGTCGATGACAGCTCCAGCGCGCGGCCCGAAGGCCTGAACGACCACGCCAAAGCCGTCCCAGCCGTCCAACGCAGGGTCTGAGACAACGGCTTCGATCACGTCAAGGGACAGGGACAGGCGGTCGGCCTCCTCTGCGTCGATGTTGAACCCTTGGCCTGCGGATTTGGCCAGCATCGCCAGAGACCGCAGGCGCGGCACGAGGGTGGCCAGAACGTCGGCGCGCTGGCCCTCTTCGTAGCGGGGATGCAGCGCCGAGAGTTTGACCGAGATGCCGGGGTTTTCCGCGACCGTGCCGTGGGTGCAGCTGGCCGCAATAGCCGAGATCGCGCGGCTATAGGCAAGGTGATAGGCACGCGCGTCCGCGTCTGTGCGCGCGGCTTCGCCCAGCATGTCGTAGCTGTAAGTGAAGCCCAGTTTTTCCATGCCCGCCGCCCGCGCCATGGCTTTGTCGATGTCTTCGCCCAGTACAAATTGACGGCCCATTTCGCGCATGGCGCGGGCCACGGCGGATCGGATGACAGGCTCGCCCAGACGTTTGACCGCACGGCGCAGGGGCTGGGCGAGGCCGCGGTCGTCGTCCAAAACGCGGCCCGTGAACATCAGCGCCCAAGTGGAGGCGTTGACCAGCGATGACGAGGATTTGCCAAGGTGCGTGCCCCAATCGGAGGGGGCGATTTTGTCTTCGATCAGCGCATCGATGGTGGGGGCGTCGGGCACGCGCAACAGGGCCTCCGCCAGACACATCAGGGCCACGCCTTCGTCGGTGCTCAGGCCATATTCGGCCAAAAAGACCTCCATCAGGCCGGGATCGGATTGGGTGCGGATGCGGGTCACAAGACCGGCACCAGCGGCGGCAATGTCGCGTCGGTCCGTTTGGGTCAGCGCCGCACGATCCGCGAGGACGTGGACGGTGTCCATCTCATCGGCCAAATAGGCGGTGTCGATGGCATGGCGCAGCGGGGATGTAGTGTCTTTGGGCATGGGGCACCGGTTCCAAAAGGGTTGCAGAGTAGGCAGGAGGTGTGGTCAGTATATCGCAAGTAATGATGGATGATTTTCCGTCAGATGAAGGCGGCGCGGTCATATTGACTAAATTAGAGGGTGTTTCATGGTCGATCTGACTTCTGAGCTAGACGTATTTGATCGCAAAATACTGGATGTGATCGCGGTCGATGGTCGAATCACGGTGACGGAGCTTGCGCAACGCATCGGGCTGTCCAAATCGCCAACACAGGCGCGGTTGCGCCGGTTGGAGGAGACGGGCGTGGTGCGTGGCTATCGCGCGCAGTTTGATCCCATACAGCTGGGCCGCGACCATGTGGCCTTTGTCGAGGTGAAGTTGAGCGATACAAGAGAGGCGGCACTGGCCGCCTTTAACCGTGAGGTCACGCGCATTCCGGAGATTGAACAATGTCATCTGATTGCGGGCGCATTTGATTATCTGTTAAAGGTGCGGACCAGCGGGATGACGTCCTACAGGCTTGTTTTGGCGGAACGAATTTCCACTCTGCCCCATGTGGCGAACACATCGACCTATGTGGCGATGCAAGCGGTGAAAGAGGATGTCGTGGCCCCGCAACCGGGCACAGGTTGACGGAAGCCGCCTGTGGGCCATCCTTAGGCCCATGAGATATGCAACCCTGATAACATTAACCGCCAGGTCTGTGGCGGCGGATTGCCCTGAGGGGCAGGACTACACGGCACAGATCGCGGCCCTTGTGGCGCAAATGCAGGTGGCCCCCGATGAGCGTGCTGCACGGGCTTTGTCTGGCCAGATGTGGGAAATCTGGCTTGATGCGCCGGATGCTTTGGCGCAAGGCATGCTGCAAGAGGGTGTCGCGCTGTTGCGGATGGGCGATACCAACGCCAGCCGCGCGGCCTTAACGGAATTGATCGATTACTGCCCTGAGTACGCCGAAGGCTACAACCAGCGCGCCTTTGCAGCGTTTTTGTCGGGCGATTTTGAGGGGGCCTTGATCGATCTGGACCGCGCGATCGTGTTATGACCCCAGCATTTGGGCGCGTTGACCGGCAAGGCATTGACGCTGATCGAATTGGACCGAAACGAGGAGGCGCAAGAGGTCTTGCGCGCCGCGCTTCGGATCAATCCATGGCTGGCGGAGCGCGCGTTGCTAGACGGGCCCCTCGACCGCGATATCTGACTGGACGCCGCCTGCGAATTCCCTATGGTCGGGCGCGTTGCCCGCGTGGTGGAATGGTAGACACTGGAGACTTAAAATCTCTTGGCCTTTGGGCCGTGCCGGTTCGAGTCCGGCCGCGGGTACCACGTTGCTTTTGCACAGCAAAAGCAACGGCAGCATCGCACCACCGCAAGCGGCAGTCGTTCTGCAAGAACGATGAGAGCTTGCCGGGCTATAAGCCGCGTCCTTGGCCGCATGTCACCCTATCTTCCGGCTTTTCTATCCCAAATACGCATCCACCGGAGGCTTGTGTCGGAGCCTCCGGCGGGGATATTTTTGAGACAAAGAAGAGCCGCGCTGCGCCTTATTGCAGGCGGGCGGCGCTCAAGGCGATGGCTTGCTGGTACACCGTTGCGGCATTCCATTCGTTCAAAACGCGGAAGTTGGTGGTGCCTTCTTGAAACGATTGCCCCGGCTGCCAGCCTTTCTGGCGCAGGAAGTTGGCCGTGGACGCAAGGCTGTCGGCCACGGAATAGAGATCAACACGACCATTGCCGTCGGCGTCCACACCGTAGCGCAGGGCGTTCCCAGGTAGGAACTGGGTGTGGCCCATCTCGCCGTGGGCGGCGCCGCGCTGGTTTGCGGCCAGCCCGCCACGGTCCACCAGCACAAGGGCTGCAATCGCGTGGGGCGTGAAGAATGCCGACCGGCGGCAGTCGTAGGCGACGGTCGTGATGCTGTCGACCACGGGCGTGTTGCCCATGGTGCGGCCAAAGCCCGTTTCCATGCCATGGATGGCCAGCAAAATGCCCGCAGGCACGCCGTAGGCGCGTTCCAGATTGGCAAAGAAGGTGGCGTTCTGGTCGCGTTGGCGGCGCATCTGGCCTGCAAAGCTGTCCAGTGATCCAAGGCGGATGCGGATAAAGTCGTTCAATTCATAACGCACGCCCGTTTGGTTCCGGTCCGCGTTGATGGTGGATTGGGAATATTGCGCGTTGGCCAGCGCCTGAAGGCCGGCAGCACCGACACCTGCGGCGGCGGCCTCTTGTGCGAAGGCTTGTTTCCAAGCGGCAAAGCCCGAACTGTCGTTGCCACAAGGGGCTGCGAGGGCGGTTGTGGACGTCAGGGCAAGGGCTACGGCGGCAAAAAGGGAACGCATGAGATACTCCAGGAATTAAGGTTAACCGGAGGTTAGCACGATTGCGCCCGCTGTTAAGTCAGGATTTGCGGACCCCGTCGTGCGAACCTTCCGCAGATCCGGTGGAACATATGGGGCGTGCTGCGGGTTGGATGTGCAATACAGAAAGGACCTACCATGAGCGCACCGCAAACAAACCTTGAGAAACAAGAGAAACGTCATTGGGGCCCCATTGTGGGGATCACATTGGCCTTGATCGTGGCGGTTGTCGCCGCCGTCTATTTTATCGGCGCGGACGAAGTTGAAAACGACGCGGTCGATCCCGACGGCACACCGGATGCCGTTGTCGAACAGGCGGACGATATGGACGCCACATCGGGCGCGATTGAGACCGACCGTGAAATCGACGAAGCGATGGACGAAGCCCAAGAGGCCGACAATTAATTAATCGCGGCGTCCGGCGAATTTTTCAGCCCATTCCTCGCGCTGATCATCGCTGATTTTACCAAAAAGGTTGTCCGGTACGGAGAAGGGATGCCCTTCCTTTAGCGCCACGACAGCCTTTTTCATGTCTGACGGCCAGTCTGTATCAAGCGTATTCATCGCCGACAGCAATTTGCCCGCAGCCGTTGGAATGAAGGGCGCAGACAGAACCGCGTAGATGCGGATCAGGTTTAGGGCGAGGCGGATTTGCGCCGCGGCCTGATCGGGGTCTTCCTTGAACACCGCCCAGGGGGCTGCGGCCTGCAAATATTCGTTGCCAGCCGCCCACATGGCGCGCAATTCGGCGGCAGCTTTGCGGATTTCGATGTTGTCCATCGCGGCTTCATAGGCTGCCAGACGGGTTTGCAAATCGTCGATGAGAGCGGTTTCAGCTTCACCGAAGGTGCCGCCTGCAGGCACCTCCTCTGAGAATTTGGACCGGCAGAATTTGGTCACGCGGCTGACGAAATTGCCCAGCACATCGGCGAGGTCCTTGTTGCAGTCCGTCTGGAACTGGTCCCACGTGAATTCACTGTCAGAGGTTTCCGGCGCACGGCTCAGAAGCCACCAGCGCCAGTAGTCTGCGGGCAGAATCTCCAACGCTTGATCCATGAACACGCCGCGTCCGCGCGATGTGCTGAACTGGCCGCCGTCATAGTTGAGATAGTTGAAGGATTTAAGGTAATCGACCCGTTTCCAAGGCTCTCCCGATCCGATGATCGTGGCGGGGAAGGACAGGGTGTGAAACGGCACGTTGTCCTTGCCCATGAACTGGGTGTAGCGCACGTCATCTGCGCCCTTGTCCGTACGCCACCAGCGCGCCCAATCGTCGCCTTTGCCTGCATCGACCCATTCTTGGGCGCAGGCGATGTATTCGATGGGGGCATCAAACCAGACATAAAAGACTTTGCCTTCCATGCCGGGCCAGTCGTCGTCGCCGCGTTTGACAGGCACACCCCAGCTCAGGTCACGGGTGATGCCGCGGTCTTGCAACCCGTCGCCGTCGTGCAGCCATTTCTTGGCAATCGACGTGGTCAGCACCGGCCAGCCTGTCTGGCTGTCGATCCATTGGTCAATGTCGTCTTTGAGTTTCGATTGCAGCAGATAAAGGTGCTTTGTCTCACGCATTTCCAGATCGGTAGAACCGGAGATGGTGGAATGCGGATTGATCAGATCGACAGGGTCCAGCAGCTTGCCGCAGTTGTCGCATTGATCGCCGCGCGCGTCTTCAAAGGCGCAGTTGGGGCAGGTGCCTTCGATATAGCGGTCGGGCAGAAACCGTGCGTCCGCATGGGAATACATCTGCGCCTCGGAGCGTTCTTCGATCAGGCCGTTGTCGGCCAGAACGCCAGCGAAATGTTGGGTCAGCTTGCGGTTTTGGTCGGATGAGGACCGGCCGTAGTGGTCAAACGACAGCCCGAATCCATCCGCCAGATCGGCCTGCACCTGCCACATCTCAGCGCAGTATTCATCCACCGGCTTGCCCGCCTTCGCCGCTGCCAATTCCGCAGGGGTGCCGTGTTCGTCTGTGGCGCACAAAAACAGCACCTCGTGACCACGGCCCCGCAGATAGCGGGCGTATAAATCTGCGGGCAGCTGGCTGCCGATCAGATTGCCAAGGTGCTTGATCCCGTTGATGTAGGGAATGGCGGAGGTGATGAGGTGGCGGGCCATGGGGTATACGTCCTTTGCTTCACAGCGCGGTTTAGCCGACAGGATGCGGGAGGGCTAGGGGGTGCGCGTTCACCGTTCGCGCGATTTGCCCAGCAGCCGTCCGATGATGAAGGACGTGCGCGGGGCGTAGACGTAGGGGGTGCGCTCGTCGCGTGTTTCACGGACTTTCATGCGGCCTAGGCCGAAGACCACCAGCAGGAGATGTCCGGCGGAGATAAAGATGAACAGCGCCTCGGGCCCGAAGCCGTCGATCAGGCGTGATGTCAGCCAAGGTGCTGCGATGGCGCCTGCGGCGTAGAAAAACATCAGCGCGGCGGACAGTTCCACCCGTTCGTCCGATGTCGCAAAATCATGGGCATGGGATGCGGCGACCGAATAGATCGGGAAGGTCGTGAACCCAAAGAACGCAGCGGCCGCCATGATACCGACGGTGCCGATGCCGGACGACGCCACGGTGATCGCACAGGACGCCACAGACGCCACCGACAGCCAGACCAGAACCCAGCGGCGGTCGTATTTGTCGGCCAGCCAACCTGCCGGATATTGCGCGATGGCCCCGCCTGCCACGAAGGCCGCCAAAAACAGACCGATCTGGCTGGCAGCCAAGCCGACTTCTTGTCCATAGATCGGGCCGACCATTCGGAACGACGCGCTGGACAGGGCCGCGACCAGCACAGCAGCGACGGCCAGCGGTGACATCTGCCACGCAAGTCTGGGCCGCAAGCGTGGGGCAGCGGGCGTTTCTGGCTGCGGCACGCGGGTCAGGGCGAGGGGCAGCAAAGATGCGCAGCACAAGATCGTCAGCAGGTTGTAGGCCACATAGGTTTCCAGCGACGCCAAGGACCCGATCATCAACTGCGCCACAAGCGATCCGCCCATATCCACCACGCGGTAGGTGCCCATGGCGCGGCCACGGTTCTCGTTGGTCACTTTGGCCTGAAGCCAGCTTTCGATGACGGTGTAGCACCCGGCGATACATATTCCCGACCCGATGCGCAAAAACGCCCAGACGGTCGCGTCAAAGATCAGGATATGGCCCGCTATGCCGATTGCACCCATGGCCGTGAACACCGCAAAGGCGCGGCTGTGACCCACGGTGCCCATCAAACGCGGTGCCCACCAGCAGCCGATAAAGAAGCCCAAAAAGTGCATCGAGCCCAGAAAACCCACGTCGCCGCGTGAAAATCCGGCCTCAAGCCCGGTCAAAGCATCCAGTGGCCCCACGCCGCCCGACGACAGCTGCAACAGCAAGGCCGACAAAAACAAAGCCGCAAAGGAAATCAACAGGCGCATACCGCAATAAGCGATTGAGTCGCGTCAAATGACCAGCGGTTATTGCCCTGTGTCGCTACACAAACTGTCAGAGACGGACACATAGCTGGTGTGGCCGGTGAAGCGGTGTTCGCCCGCGCGCAAACACACAAGCGCGCCCTTGGCGGGATGCACCAACTGGCTGGGCAGAGGGATGTCGCGTGTCTGGCCCTCAACCGTGACGCGCAGCACGATCCGCTGGCCGGTCTCGGAGGTCAGGGGCAGGACGTCGCCCGCCACGCCTGTGACGTAACGTGCGTTGGTGACGTTGTTGAGCGCCAAGAAGCCATAGATCGCGGCAATCCCGATCAAGAGGGCCCAACCGCCCCAAAATCCGACGTCGCGCAGCCTCATGCGGGCCAATTCGCCGCTCAGACGGTCGTGGGTGCTTTCAGGGGCATCATGCATAGCACCACAATAGGCAGCCCGCCCCCCTTGTGAAGCCCCCCCCTTGTGAACCCGAATGTGGGGGCTATTGTCCGAGGCCTTGGACACAGGCGGAAAGGACAGACCATGAAACAGATCGAATTGGGGCGCACGGGGATCATGGTCAGCGACTGGTGCTTGGGCACGATGACATACAGCCGGCAAACCCCGCAAGAGGACGCGCACCGCCAGATCGATATGTCGCTGGACGCAGGCATCAATTTTCTGGACACCGCCGAGATGTACCCCGTCAACCCGATCCTGAAGGAGACCGTGGGCGACAGTGAGAGGTGTATCGCTGCGTGGATAAAGGCCTCAGGGCGGCGCGACGATGTGGTGATCGCCACGAAGGCCGCCGGTGACATGGCGATGGCACGTGGGGGCGAAGGCTATGGTCCGGACAATATTCTGGATATTCTGGACGGCAATCTGGAACGATTGGGCACGGATTACATCGACCTCTACCAGCTTCATTGGCCCATGCGCGGATCCTACATGTTCCGCCAAAACTGGACATTTGACCCATCCGGCCAAGACCGCGCGCAGGTGGTGGATCACATGGCAGGCGTGTTGGAAAAGTTGAAGGAGGCGCAGGCGGCAGGCAAGATCCGCGCCTTTGGGCTGAGCAACGAAAGCGCATGGGGCACGACGAAATGGATCGACATCGCAGAGCAGATCGGCGCGCCGCGCGTGGCGTCGGTGCAGAATGAATATTCGCTGCTGTGCCGGCTGTATGACACGGACATGGCCGAGGTGTCCCACAACGAGGACGTCGTGTGTTTTTCCTTCTCGCCCTTAGCGGCGGGTCTGTTGACGGGCAAATACGCCAACGGGGCGATCCCCGAAGGATCGCGCATGTCCATCGGGGCGACCCTGGGCGGGCGCAACCAGCCCCGCGCCCACGAAGCCGTGGCCGCCTACAAGGCTGTGGCAGACAAACACGGGCTTGACCTGGCGCATATGGCGATGGCGTTTCAACGGTCGCGCCCGTTCAAAGTAAGCGCGATTTTCGGGGCCACCACGTCGGAGCAGTTGCAGCATCTGCTGGCAGCCTCGGACCTTGAACTGACCGCTGAGGTCTTGGACGACATCGACCAGACCCACCGCGCCCATCCGATGCCGTATTGACCAAAAGGAGCGGCTGCGCCGCGTTGTTTTTATAGGTGCCTTTGGCTGGGGTGAGCCCATCACGGAGGGCCGTTTTCTTATACTGAAAACGACCCTCCGGGGGGAGTTTTTCGGGCCAGATGAAGCAGGGGCGTCAGGCCGTCAGATCGACGCGGAACCTTGGGCCGGTGCCTGTGATTTCCTCCAGAATATCCATGGCGCGATAGCTGGCGATGGCTGTGGCGTTTCCTGCGTCTGTGCCGATGGTGAGGCGCGTGGCCCCGATGGCGAGAGCGTGGGACTTGGCGGCGGTAATCAGGGCGGAACCCACGCCTTTGGCGCGGTAGGGTTCCACAACATAGAGGTGGTGGATATCAAGCCGCAGTTTCGCGTCATGGATGACCATTGTCGGCGTCAGGCCTGCGTAGCCCACGGGTGTGCCCTTTGATGTGGCGATCAGCGCTGTCGCGCGGTCTGTGGGGCCAAAGAACATGTCTTGCAGGTCTGACAGATTGGCCGCAGCGTCATCCCCGTGAAAGGCGCTGAGGGCTTTGATCATCGTCAAAATGGCCGGCAGGTCTGCCGGGCGGGCGGGAGTGATTGTCAGGTCAGGTAGGGTCATGGTCCCGTGTGCTTTGGCCACCTCGGCGCATATCAAACCACGCCGAGGCGGCGGGTTGGTTTTGTTAAGGTGCGAAAAAGAAAACCGGCCGCCGGATTTAGGGGGCGGTGATAAAGTACAGCTGATGTGTGTCGGTTTTCATGAAGGCGGGTGTCGCCTTTGTGGGCTTGTCTGTCAACAGATGCGCAGTAAGGTCGCCGCACCAAGGGAGAACCACCATGCCACTGACCATGAACCGAGACGTCTTTATCACCGCAGCCGTGACCGGGTCGGGCAGCACCCAAGACCGCAGCCCGCATGTGCCGCGTTCACCGCAACAGATCGCGGACAGCGCCATTGATGCGGCCAAGGCTGGTGCTTCTGTGGTCCATTGCCATGTGCGTGATCCCGAGACCGGTGTGCCATCTCGCCGATTGGAATTGTACCGTGAGGTGACGGACCGCATCCGGTCGGCGGATGTGGATGTGGTGTTGAACCTGACCGCAGGCATGGGCGGCGATATCGTCTTTGGCGGGGTTGAGGCCCCTTTGCCTGTGGTGGAGGGCACCGACATGGTCGGGGCCACCGAACGTGTGGCCCATGTGGCCGAATGCCTGCCTGAGATTTGCACCCTTGATTGCGGCACGATGAACTTTGCCGAGGCCGATTATGTCATGACCAACACGCCAGGTATGTTGCGCGCCATGGGGCAGATGATGACCGATCTGGGCGTAAAGCCCGAGATTGAGGCCTTTGACACCGGTCATTTGTGGTTTGCAAAACAGCTGGTGGCCGAGGGTATTTTGAAGTCCGATGCCTTGGTGCAGCTGTGCATGGGGGTGCCTTGGGGCGCGCCAGATGATCTTAATACCTTCATGGCGATGGTGAACAATGTGCCGGACGATTGGACGTTTTCGGCCTTTGGTCTGGGGCGGTCGCAGATGCCTTATGTGGCGGCCTCCGTGTTGGCGGGGGGCAATGTGCGCGTGGGGTTGGAGGACAATCTGATGCTGGATCGCGGCGTGCTGGCGACCAATGCGCAGCTGGTTGAACGCGCGCATGGCATCATCGAAAACCTTGGCGCGCGGGTCATTGGCCCGGCGGAGGTTCGTGAAAAGCTGGGCCTGACCAAACGCGCGCCCAAAGGGTGAGGGGGCTTATCGTATTGGCGGTTTTGGCCGGATGTGCCGCACCTGCCGGACCTGAGGTTTTTGGTGTGACCATGGTCGAGGAAACGACCTGCATCGGGCTGGGCGGGCGCATCGTTGTGGGTCCAGACGGGGCGACGTGTCAGGGGGTGGACGGATGACGCGTTTTGCGATCTGCGCGCTGTTTGCGCTTGCGGGCTGTGCGGCGGATCAGGTGGTGGCGCCGCCCGCCGCCGATGTGTCCTTGCTGCGCACTCCTACGGCCAATCTGGGATCGCAAGCGGATGTGGTGGCGCAGGATTTGGCGGGGGACTGGACTGTCCGGCAGGCCGCCCTGGGGACGTGGCCCAACGGGCAAACGGCTGTGTCCTTCGCAGCCAATGGGCAGGATTTGATCTTGGTCACGCAGGGCGTCGTGTGCGCCTCGGCAGACCTGTGTGAGGCCGAGACGGTACAAGTGCCCTATGTCCAGACCCTCGCTGGACGGTTCCGTGCGCAAGATGCGGTGCCCGCCGCCCAGCCGTCTGAAATCTGGGTGTACTGGATGGATTTTGACGACCGCACCATGGCCATCGGCAACCCAAACGGTGGCTTTGTGGCCATTCTGGATCGCGCCGCAACTGGGGGCGCGGACAGGATCACCGCCGCACGGGACATTCTGGATTGGTACGGATATGATCTGTCAAAACTGAGGAGGGTTGAGCCATGAAGCGGTTCATTTTGACGGGCACCGTGATCTTTGGCCTTACGGCCCGTGAACAGATGGGCGGGTTCAATCTGGGCGGCGCCGCGGGCGCGCCCGTATGACCGGCTGCGGGGGGTGGTTTTACTGAATTCTTCGTCCTTGGGTCCTCCATGTCGTTTGAAGACTGCCGCGCGCGGGGCGGGATCATCATCCGCGATCAGGGCAGTCCCATGGTTGCCTGCGATCCGCGCGTGCGGCGCGCGCCAGTGCCAGCCGATGAATTCGACCATCCTGGATCGCCCGTGCCGCAAACGGACCAGACTGCGGCGGGATAGGCTTGACTTGCCCCCCATGTTGGCTGCGACATGCGCGCAGGGCCAATGGGGGAGGACAGGCATATGACACAGACGGCAACGATCATCGGCGGCGGGGTCATTGGCGGCGGCTGGGCTGCGCGGTTTTTGCTGAACGGATGGAATGTGCAGGTCTTTGACCCTGACCCGCAGGCGGAACGCAAGATTGCCGAGGTGCTGGACAACGCCCGCGCGTCGCTGCCCGGCCTCTATGACATGGCCCTGCCTGCCGAAGGCCGGTTGAGTTTTCATGACGATATGGCCGATGCTGTTAAAGGGGCCATTTGGATTCAGGAAAGCGTGCCGGAACGGCTGGACCTGAAGCTAAAGACCTACGCCACCGTGCAGGCCCATTGCGCGCCTGAGGCTGTGATCGGGTCCTCGACCTCGGGGTTCAAACCGTCTGAGCTGCAGGAGGGGGCCGCGCATCCAGACCAGATCGTCGTCTGCCACCCGTTCAACCCCGTCTACCTTTTGCCCCTGATTGAGGTCGTGGGCACGTCTGCCAATGCCGACCGGCTGGCCGAAATCGAATCCACCTTGCGCGGTCTTGGCATGTATCCCCTGATGGTGCGCCGCGAAATCGACGCCCATATCGCGGATCGGTTTCTTGAAGCCGTCTGGCGAGAAGCCTTGTGGCTGATCCGCGACGGTATCGCCACGACCGAGGAGATCGATGAGGCGATCCGCATGGGCTTTGGCCTGCGCTGGGCGCAGATGGGCCTGTTTGAAACCTACCGGATCGCGGGGGGGGAGGCCGGGATGCGCCATTTCATCGAGCAATTCGGGCCGTGTCTGTCCTGGCCCTGGACCAAGCTGATGGATGTGCCGGAGCTGACCGATGATCTGATTGACCAGATCGCCGATCAGTCGGACGCGCAATCAGGGCAGTATTCGATCCGCGAATTGGAACGTCACCGCGACGCGAACCTTGTGGGCATGATGCGGACCCTTAAGGCGCGCGATTGGGGGGCAGGGGCGGTGATGAACCTGCACGACAAAACGCTGAACCAGCGCGGCCAGATCGCGGACCGTTTGCAGGACGTGGCCGATATCACGCGGCCCGTGTTGACCGTGGACCGCGCCGTGCCGATTGATTGGACCGATTACAACGGCCACATGAACGAGGCGCGCTATTTGCAGGCCTTCGGGGACGCCACCGACCGGCTGATGCTGATCGTGGGCTGTACGCCAGACTACATCGCCTCGGGGGGGAGTTACTTTACCGCCGAGACGCACATTCGCCATCTGGATGAGGTTCACGCCGGGGCGCGCATCCGCGTGGAAACGCAGGTGCTGGCTGGGGCAGGCAAGAAGATGCACCTCTTTCACCGCATGTACGAAGGTGACCGGCTGCTGGCCACGGGCGAACATATGTTGATCCACGTGAGCCTCGAGACCCGCCGCGCCAGCGACCCAGCCCCTCAGGTGGCCGACCCGTTGGCCCGTCTGGCCACAGCCCATGCCGCCCTTGATCTGCCCGAGGGGGCGGGTGCCGCCGTGGGCAAACGCGGGTGAACCGCGTTCTGGTCACGGCAGGCGCATCAGGCATCGGGTTTGCCATGGGCCAAGCCTTTGCCGCTGTGGGCTACGATGTCTGGGTGACGGACGTGGATCAGGCCGCACTGGACGCCTGCCCACTTGCGTGGACCGCGCGGAAGGTCGATGTGTCAGATGACGACCAGATGCGCGGGCTTTTTGAACAGATCGCAAGTGCTGGTGGCGTGGATGTTGTCTGCGCCAATGCCGGTATCGCAGGCCCCACCGCATTGGTCGAGGACGTCGCGTGGCACGATTGGCAGACCTGCCTGAACGTGACCCTTGGCGGGGCCTTTCTGACGGCGAAATATGCGACCCCCTTGATGAAGGCGCGCGGGTCGGGCGCGTTGATCCTGACCTCATCCACAGCCGGTGTCTTTGGCTACCCCAACCGTGCCCCCTATGCGGCGGCCAAATGGGGCGTCATCGGCCTGATGAAAACACTGGCCATGGAACTCGGCCCTTACGGCATTCGCGCCAACGCCATTTGCCCTGGTGCGGTCGAAGGCCCCCGGATGGAGGGCGTTTTGGCGCGGGAGGCTGTGGCCAAGGGCATGACCCGCGATGATGTCTATGCAGGCTACGCCGCAGGCACATCCATGCGGACCTTTGTGCGCGCCGAAGACATTGCCAATATGGCTGTGTTTTTGGGGTCTGAGGGGGCCGCGCGGGTCTCAGGACAGGTGATCAACGTGGACGGACACACCGAAAACCCGGACCCCAAGCCGTGATCTAACGGCACAGTTTGCGCAGTTTGCCCAAATGGGTGGCAAGGTCACGGGGGGTGATCGTCGCCTCACGCACCAGCAAATCGAAATGCCGCGTCAGCAACTGCACACGGTCCGTGTCGCGAAAGGCCAGATAATTCTGACCCAGATAGATCACACCCAACAGCGGGCCGAACACCGTCACCGGCGCAGAATATAGCCTGCGGGCATCAAACAGATGCAGCCGCAATGTCGGGTACAAATCCTCATGAAGCTGTTCCATATGATCCAGCTGCTCATGTCTCAGATCCGCAGGCACGCCCGCATAATACCCCGTTCCGGCGGCGAAACTTTCCAGTTCATAAAGGGGCAAGGCGATTTCGTAGTCTGATTTCGCGGCCTCCATCAGCGCCAAACGGTCGGCGGAGGCGCCGATTGCCTGTTCTGTCGACCGCCCCAACTGCGGCCCGTATTCCCAGCGCAAAAGATCGGGCCGTTTCATCATGTCGGGCAAACCTGCGGGGACGTGCCGGATTTTGTAGCCCGCGGCCTCACGGTGCCAGTCGAATATCTGCTCATCAATCAAGGCGCGGGGGGCTTTTGTGACCTCCATCGAGGCCGCGACCAGATCGCTTGCGCTTTCGGGGCGGTCGGTCAGCCCCAAAAGCCAATCCGCCGAAACACCCAAAGTGGACGCACAAGACGCCACCACCTGCGCATTGGGCAGACGTGCGCCGTCCCCTGACAAAAGCTGTGACACGGTCGATCGGTCCACCCCGATGGCCCGCGCAAGGCCCGATTGCGTGGCATTGGCCCCGTCCATGGCCGTGGCAAGCCGCGTCCGGAACACAGCGGCACGATCCCGTTTGTCTAATATTTCCAACATATGTTTGATTATATCATCATTTGCAGGCTTTGCTAACCATTTCCGGAATTCCAGCCCCCGCGTCGCCCTGAAAAGATGGGGCAAAGGGGACCAACGATGGACATGAGGACAGGCCGCACGGCGAAACTGGGCGATGATACACGGGTGGAATGGCCGACGCTGGGCTTGGCCGTGGCGATTTACGGTGCTGTGGGCCTGGCGCTTTGGGGGCTGCCGGTCTGGGCTGCGATCTTGGTGTTGATCCCCGCCATCGCGTTGCACGGGTCACTGACCCACGAAGTGGTCCATGGCCATCCCTTCGCGCATCAAACCCTCAACGCAAGCTTGGTCTTTCCGGCCTTGACGCTGACGGTGCCCTACGCGCGGTTTCGCGCCACCCATTTGGCCCATCACCGTGATGAGGCCCTGACCGATCCCTATGATGATCCCGAAAGCAACTATCTGGACCCCGACGTTTGGGCATCCCTGTCGCGCCCCATGCAAGCGGTGTTGCGGTTCAACAACCGGCTGGCGGGGCGGTTGTTGATCGGGCCGCTTTTGGGGCAGGCGATGTGGATGATGAGCGATTGGCGCGCCGCACGGGGCGGGGACCGTGCGGTTCTGGCCGGATGGCTTGCGCATCTGCCAGCGGCGGGGCTGGTGCTCGCGGTGGTTTGGGTGGCGCCGTTACCGCTGTGGGCCTACGGGGTGGCGGCTTATGGGGGCCACGCCCTGCTGCGCATCCGCACCTATCTGGAACACCGCGCCCATGTGGCGGCACGCGCCCGCACGGTCATCGTCGAAGACCGTGGCCCGCTGGCCTTTTTGTTCCTGAACAACAACCTGCACGTCGTGCACCACATGCACCCCAAGGTGCCGTGGTACGATTTGCCTGCCCTGTATCGCGCGAACCGTGACCACTATCTGCGCCGCAATGACGGGTATCGTTTTGCATCCTATGCCGAGGTCTTCGGCCGCTATTTCTGGCGCGCCAAAGATCCGGTGGCCCATCCGCTCTGGCGCGCGCGCGTTAAATAGGGGATCACACGGGGATGGACGCATGGATCCCCGTCACCCTTCTGGCCGCCACGGCCCAAACCGCGCGATTTGGTCTGCAAAAGCAACTGAACGCCAGCGTGTTGAGCACGGCAGGCGCCACCTTTGCGCGTTTCGTCTATTCGGCGCCCTTGGTGGCGGTGGGGGTTCTGATCTACGCCCAGATGACCGGCCAGACGCTGCCCGCGATTCCGCCTGTATTCTGGGCCTATGCGCTGGCTGGTGGGGCGTCACAGATATTGGCGACCATGTGTGTGGTGGCGCTGTTCAGCCACCGCAATTTCGCGGTCGGGATCACGTTCAAAAAGACGGAAGTCCTGATGTCTGTGGGCGTTGGGATGCTGGTTCTGGGGGACCGCGTGGCGCTTGCGGGGCTGGTGGCCATTGTGGTCGGTCTGATCGGCACATTGATCCTGTCGGACCCGCCGGGTCCGTCGGATCAGCCGTGGCGGCGGCGTATTTTCAACCGCGCCGTGGGGCTGGGGCTGGCATCGGGGGTGTTGTTTGCCTGCTCTGGTGTGGGGTATCGTGGCGCGTCGCTGTCGTTGGACGGGGGCGATGTGTTTTTGCGCGCTACGCTGACACTGGCCTGCGTGACAGCGGCCCAAAGCATCGCCATGGCCCTGTACATGCGCCTGCGCGAGCCGGGAGAGATCACCCGTGTGCTGCGGGCTTGGCGGATCGCGGGGTTGGTCGGGATCACCAGCATGATCGGATCGACCTGCTGGTTCGTGGCCTTCACCTTGCAGAACGTGGCCTATGTTAACGCACTGGGGCAGGTGGAGTTACTGCTGTCACTGGCGCTGTCTGTCTTTGTTTTCAAGGAACGGATCGCGCCGCGTGAAATTCTGGGCGGGGCCTTGGTGACGGCCTCTGTGCTGGTCTTGATCTTGGCGATCTAGCCGTCCAAGGGGCGTTTGCCGCCCAGCCGCGTGACCAGATGAGCCTCATCGTCGTTGCGGAAAAACGGAACGGACCGCGGCGCGTCTGGCGCGCGCAGACGGACTGCGATTTCGGCCAGAACGACCTCAGTGATGAAAGGCAGGTCCAGTTTGCGGGCCTCAGCCAACGGGACCCAATGCAGATGGCTCAACTCATCCTCGGCGCGGCTGAAATCATCGGGGTCGCTGGCCAGATCGGTGGCGTCGGCCAAAAAGAACCGCGCATCAAAGCGGCGGGGGCGGCCTTTGGGGGTGACTGCGCGAAACACAAATTCGAGCGCTGCGGCATCAGGCCGGTATCCGGCGGCTGCGAAATCGCGCCAGTCGGCGGGTGGGTCAGGCCATGGGGTGCGGGTGCCAAGGATTTGCCCGGTTTCTTCCCAAACCTCACGAATGGCGGCCACGGCGAGGGTCGCGGGCGCCAGCGCGCTGTCTTCGGCCAGTTGGGCGGCCACATCAGCGGGGAGCGGACGGGCCAGTTCGATCTGCGCATCACCTGCGTCCACCGCCCCACCGGGAAAGACGAATTTGTTGGGCATGAAGGCCGCCGCAGCACCGCGTTGGCCCATCAAGATGGCCGGGTTGGTGTCGCGGTCGCGCAGAATTATGATGGTCGCAGCATCCCGCAGGGCCGATTTATCGATCTGGTCCAAAATACCGCCCCTTCTTAATCGGGCGTCAGTCGGCCTGCCCGAAACCATGCATCCGGCGGGCCCATTGGATGCCCACAATCATGCCTTTCAACCGTGGCAGCAAATAGAGAGACAGCGCAACACTGAAGATGGTCAGCACCGTGGCCATTACAAAAGGATCGGGGCGCAAATACACCCAGACAAAATGCATCAGAAAGCCAAGAACATGCGCCACGATCAAAATCGTCAGATAGGCGGGGCCGTCATCTGCACGGTGATGGTGCAGGTCTTCGGAACACACCGGGCAGCTGTCCACAACCTTAAGGTAGCCCTTAAACAACATTCCTTCGCCGCAATTGGGGCACCGCTGACGGAACCCGCGCAGCATGGCGGGTTTGGTGGGACGGTCGTCTATCGGATTTGTCTTGGTGTCGGTCATCGGGACCTCGGCAGCACGATTTCTCAATAGGGGGGTGGTGCGCCTTCGGGGCGCAAAAGAACAGAGGCGAAAGTGTCGCGGGGGGCGCGGCAAATTTTTTTCGGCACGGTGCGACGGAAAAAGATGCCGCGTCCGTTTTATGCACATCGACGGCCCAAGACGGGCCGCGTTGATCGAGTAAGACAAAGGATAAACCTGATGAAGACCTCCCTTTTGATCGCGGCCATCGCCGCCGGTATGACCCTTGCTGCCACTGCGGAAGCCCGCGAGGGTGGCCGCGGCATGTCTCTGCCCACTTTTGAAGAGTTGGACGCCAATGCGGACGGCGGCGTGACCATGGCGGAAATCGAAGCCCACATGGCTGCCCGCGCCGATGCCCGCTTTGCTGAGGCCGACACCAACGGTGACGGCGCGCTGAGCGCTGAAGAAATGCTGGCGCGTGCCGACAGCGACCGCGCGGAACGTATGGCCAACCGCATCGCCAAACAGATCGAGAAGGCCGATGCGAACGGCGACGGTCTGTTGCAGATGGAAGAAATCCAAGAGGCGCGCGGTGACCGTGGTGAGCGTCGCGGTGCCAACCCTGAGCGGATGTTCGAACGCGTCGACGCCAACGAAGACGGCACATTGAACGCGGAGGAATTCGCAGCCGCACAAGAGCGCATGCAAGACCGTCGTTCCCGCGACAACAACTAAGACAAGATGTCGGGGGGCTGCCACAGTGCCCCCCGATGCCACCCCCTTGCGAGGGGACGGACGACATGGATAACTGCACCTTACAATGGCACAGGCCCAACCCACCGCAGACGACGCGTCCCTTCTGGCCGCCTTTGCCGCCGGCGACCGCCAGGCGGCGCTGGTGCTGACGCAGCGGCTGACACCACGGGTCATGGGGCAGGCCTACCGGATGTTGGGCAACCGGACCGAGGCCGAAGACGTCGCGCAAGAGGCGATGATGCGCCTGTGGAAAATTGCGCCCGATTGGCAGGCGGAACGGGCGCAGGTGACGACGTGGTTGTACCGCGTGGTGGCCAACCTGTGCACAGACCGGCTGCGCAAATCCGGACGCGGTGTGTCGCTTGATGCCATCGCGGAGCCTGAAGATGGCGCGCCGTCGGCGGCCGACGGTTTGCAAGGCCAAGCGCGCATGGCTGCCCTGCAGGGGGCACTGGCGGATCTGCCGGAGAGGCAGGCACAGGCTGTGGCGCTGCGGCATCTCGAAGAACTTGGCAATCCACAGATCGCCGAGATTATGGACACCAACGTGCGAACGGTCGAAAGTCTGATCGCACGGGGCAAGCGCGCCTTGATCGCAAAGCTGTCAGGGCGCAAATCAGAACTGGGGTATGATGATGACACCGGATGACGACACGACTTTGGACCGCACCTTTGCGCAGATTCGCGCCGAAGATGTCCCGCTGTCAGACGGGTTGATGGACCGTATCATGATGGATGCGGACAGCGTTCTGGCCGCAGGCGGGCCTATGGCCCGCAACGACGCCCCGCAGCCCGGTTTGTGGGACAGCCTGTTGGATGCCATTGGCGGCTGGCCGTCGTTCAGCGGCTTGGCAGCGGCCACGGTCGCGGGTCTTTGGATCGGTGTGGCGCCGCCTGACGCCGTGACCAACGTCACAGACGTCCTTTGGGGCGGCACCTTTGAGGTGCCGGTTCTGGATGGCGATTTGCTGAGCGCACTGGAAGGATAGACCATGTCGGACACCCCCCCCAAACCCCGCAACTGGACGAAACGTCTGTTGGTGGCCTCGCTTGCGCTGAACCTGTTGGTGGCGGGCGTGCTGGCTGGTGCGGTCTTGTCGGGTGGCCCGAAAGGCGGGCTGCAACGGTTCGATTTGACCGCAGGCCCGCTGACCCGCGCCATGGATGGCCCCAGACGTGAGGCCCTGCGCGACGCGCTGCGCGACAGCGGCGCGTTCCGCGCGTCCGACCGCCGCAACATCCGCGCCGACATGACCGTGCTGATTGAAACCGTCCGGTCCGACACCTTTGACGAGGCCGCCTTTCGCGCGGCCCTGATGCGTCAGCGCGATCGCCTTCAGGCCGGGCAAGCCGCCGTGATCGAGGCCGTGGCCGCCCAAATTCAGGATATGTCACGTGAGGAGAGAGAGGCCTTTGCCGACCGTCTGGAAAACCAGCTGCGTCGTGGGCCCGGTGCGGGCCGCCCCGACCGGGGCGAGACGTCGGATCAACGGTCAGGCGGCTGACAGGCTGACCTTGTTGCGGCCCGCGGATTTGGCCGCATAAAGCGCGCCGTCCGCCGCACTCACCAGATCGCCGAGGTCTTCGACCACATCGGCGGCGTCGCGTCCGCCGCTCAGGCTGACGCCCACGGAGACGGTCAGATCAACGGTCGACCCTTCGGTGATGTAGAACGGGGTCGCGCGGATCAGCTGACACAGCCGTTCTGCCGCTGTGCGGGCATGAACAAGGTCACTGTTGGGAATGGCCACGAGGAATTCTTCCCCCCCGATCCGAGCCAGTAAGTCCACCGCGCGCAGGTTGTCCTGCAGGCGGCGCGCCACCTGTTTGAGGATTTCATCGCCCGCCTTGTGCCCATAGGTGTCGTTGACCTTTTTGAAGTGATCCACATCGAGCACCATGATGGCGAACTGACGTTCGCTTAACCGGCTTTCCTCGGACAGGCGCGCCAGATGGGGCAGGGCATAGCGGCGGTTGAACAGCCCCGTCAGCGGGTCGGTAATCGCTGCCCTCAGCCCTGTTTCGACCGTGCGGCGCAGGGCGTCAGCTTCATGTTTGGCTTGCAACAGGACCGCGCAGCGGTGGCGGATTTCGCCCAAATGGATGTCTGACAAAACCACATCATTCGCGCCCAGATCCAGCGCCATGGCTGCTGCGTGACGTTCATCTTCGGGAAGCAGCACCAGAATGCCCGCATGCCGCGTGGCCGATTGGCTGCGCAATTCGGCCAGCAGCCGGTAAAGCACGCTGTCGTCCATCAAACCGGCGCGGAAATCCAGCACAAATAGGTCGGTTTTCACCTGATGCACATGGCCGCTGATGATCTGGTGAATGCTGGCCGGATTGGCCTGCACATTTTCCATCATCGACTGAAGCCCGCTAAGTTCCAGCGCATCCACATGGGGTGAGGCCAGCACAATCTGTGAGGGCGCGGCAAAGCCGCAGCTGGCCTCGGCAAAGCCAAGGGCTGTCCGTGTGCCTTCGCGCATCCGCAGTTCCTGCCTTGCGTCGCGGGCCCGCAGCAGGCTTCTGATGCGGGCTTGTAAAATTCGGTCGTCAAAGGGTTTGGTCAGCACGTCATCGGCCCCCGCCTCAAGCGCGTTGACACGGTCCATCGGGGTCGCGAAACCGCCCGTGGCCACGATGGGGACAAGGGCGGTGATGTCATCGGCCTTCAGGGCGCGGCAAAACTCCAGCGCCGCTTTGGCATTGTTGCAGGTGTCCATGATGACCAAATCGGGGAGGGAAGCCGCGATTTCAGCCCGCGCATCCTCAACCGAGGCGCGGGGCCGCACGCGGTACTGGGCGGCAAGCAGTTTGACCTTCAGGACGATCCGGTTTGTCGCCACACAGTCTATGATAAGAATATCGCCGGCCATTCTTGCTTCCTTCCGAGCTTTACCCCAATCTCTCCTGACCTCAGTTTGATCCTTAAATGGTTAAGAAACCCTTTCCGCATCGGTAATTATAAATCATGTCCCCAGAACGCGCCGAACAGATCGCCGTATCCGCCCTGATCTGGTTGTCCACCAACGAAGACCTTTTGCCTTTGTTTTTAGGGGCTTCGGGTGCTGCCGCAGAGGATTTGAGGGGGCTTGCAAACAGCCCCGCATTCCTTGCTTCGGTGCTGGAATTTATCACCATGGATGACGCTTGGGTGATGGCATTTTGCGACGCGGAAACCATAAAGTATGAAGAACCCCTAATGGCGCGTTATGCATTACCTGGGGCCGAGGCTGTTCATTGGACATGACACTGCGCGGAATCGTCTTCGACAAGGACGGCACCTTGTTCGATTTCAATGCCACATGGGCCGCTTGGGCGCGCCGCGTTCTTGAGGCGGAAACAGCCGGTGATCCCGCGCGCCTGACCCCTTTGGCGGCGGCCATGGGGTTCGATCTGGACACGGACAGATTTCATCCCGAAAGCCCGGTGATCGCCAGCACCGCCCGCGAAATTGCCCAGATCGCGCTGCCGTTTGTGGCGGAAACCGATCTGGACGCCTTGCTTGACCGCTGGAGCGCGATGGCCGCGCAGGCCCCACAGGTCGAGGCCACGCCGCTGATCCCGTTTTTGGATAACCTTCGTGCGGCGGGATTGCGCCTTGGCGTGGCGACCAACGACGCACAAGCCCCTGCGCGGGCGCATTTGTCCGCCGCAGGCGTGGTCGAAAAATTCGATTTCATCGCAGGGTTTGACAGCGGCCATGGCGGCAAACCCGCCCCCGGGCAGCTGTTGGCGTTTTGTGCGGAAACCGGTCTTGATCCGGCCGAGGTCGCCATGGTGGGCGACAGCACCCATGATCTGGACGCAGGACGCGCGGCGGGGATGACCTGTGTCGCGGTCCTGACGGGGGGCGCCACCCGCGCCGATCTGGCCCCCTTCGCGGATGTGGTTTTGCCGTCGATTGCCGATCTTCCGGCGTGGTTGGGGCACGCGTCCTAGGCCAAAGACGCGGTTTGCGACATCAGATGTCGCAGCTTGCGTGGCGGCGGGTGTGTTTGGTGCCAGTCTGGGGGCAACACGAAAGGTCGCCCCATGTCTGATCCCACTCCCCGTCGTCGCAGATCCGGTGGCCGTGCCGCCAACACCGCCAAACGTCAAACCGCAGGTATTGCGCAGATGCCATGGCGGCTGCCCGTGAACACCGACCGCCCGACGGAGCCTTTGGATCAGGCCGGTGTTGAGGCCGTGCACGATGGCGCCATGCGCATCCTTGAAGAGGTCGGGATCGAATTCCTGAACGAAGAGGCCATTGCCCTGTTCAAGCAGGCGGGCTGCAAAGTCGACGGCACCAACGTCAAAATGGGCCGCGATTGGGTGATGGAAATGATCGGCCAGGCGCCCGCGCAGTTCGACATCACGCCGCGCAACCCCGACCGAAAAATCACCTTGGGCGGCGGGCATATCCTGTTTGGCAACGTGTCCTCCCCGCCCAATTATTTCGATCTTGAGATCGGCAAGAAAGTCTCCGGCAACCGAGAGCAATGCGCCAACCTGCTGAAGCTGACGCAATATTTCAACTGCATCCATTTTGCAGGCGGCTATCCGGTGGAACCGGTCGACGTGCACGCCAGCGTGCGCCATCTGGATGTGGTGTTTGACAAGATGACCCTGACGGACAAGGTCGGCCACGCCTATTCGCTGGGCCGCGAACGGGTCGAAGACGTGATGGAGATGGTCCGCATCGCGGGCGGTTGGTCGGATGAGGAATTTGAGGCCAAACCTCGAATGTATACCAACATCAACTCCACCTCGCCGCTCAAACACGATGTGCCTATGATCGATGGCTGTCTGCGCTGCGTGCGGCGGGGGCAGGCGGTGGTGGTCACGCCCTTTACCTTGGCCGGTGCCATGGCACCGGTGACCATGTCGGGCGCTGTGGCGCTGTCCATCGCCGAGGCCTTGTCCGCTATCGCGCTGTTTCAATACGTCCGCCCCGGCGCGCCCTGCGTGGTCGGCACCTTTACCAGCAACGTCGACATGAAGTCCGGCGCGCCGGCCTTTGGCACGCCAGAATACATGCGCGCCACGCAGATGACGGGCCAGATGGCGCGGTTTTACGGGTTGCCCATGCGGTCGTCGGGGGTCTGTGCGGCCAATGTGCCCGACGGGCAGGCCATGTGGGAGACATCGAATTCTCTTTGGGCGTCGGTGCAGTCGGGCACGAACATGGTCTATCACGCCGCCGGTTGGCTAGAAGGCGGGCTGATCGCATCGCCCGAAAAGTTCATCATGGATTGCGAAGTGATCCAGATGATCCAGCGCTATATGGAACCTGAGGTGACCGCGACCAGCCCCGCCGACATCGCCCTTGAGGCGGTCAAAGAAGTCGGGCCGAACGGGCATTTCTTTGGCATCCAGCACACCCAAGACCGCTATGAGAACGCGTTTTATTCGCCCTTCGTGTCCGATTGGCGCAATTTCGAAGCTTGGGACGTTGCGGGCGCCACATGGACCGCAGAGCGCGCCCATCACATGTTCAAAGACATCATCAACACATTTGAGGCCCCCCCGATGGATGCGGCGATCCGGTCCGAGTTGGAGGATTTTGTCGCCCGTCGGAAATCCGAAGGCGGCGCGCCGACTGATTTTTAAGGGCCATGCGCCTGCGGCGGGCGGGGCGCAATTTTTAGTCTAAAAATTGCCGTGTGGGGCGACGGTAGTGTCTGGTTTGCGCTGTCGGGGCGTGTCGTGGGCGCGGCGTTATAGGTATTTTTGAACCAGAGAAACGGGGGCGATGCGCCTTGATGCAAGCTGGTGTATGCAATGGGCCAGACGGGTCATGATGGCCCGAAGGTGGGCCGCGTCATGACGATAGACATACGATCAGGTGAGTTTGAGGCCTTTTTCGAGGCGCCGTTTGCAGCCTATGGGGCAGGCAGCCCCTATGTGTCGCCGCTGAAGGCTGATCTGAGGCGGTTTGTATCGGATGCGAACCCTTTGATGTCAGGCGCGGGTGAGGGGGCGTTGACCTATTTCACGGCCCATCGGGACGGGCGAGTTGTCGGGCGCATCACGGCGCATATTCACGGGGCATCTAACCGGATGCACGGGCTGGCGCGCGGCTATTTCGGGTATTTTGACTGTGCGGATGAGCCCCAAGCGGCGGCGGCTTTGTTGCAGGCGGCTGAGGACTGGTGCCGCGCGCGGGGCATGACCGAGATTGCGGGGAATTTCAATCTGACGGCGATGCAGCAGATTGGCGTCGTGACGAACGGTTTTGATCACGCACCCTATCTGGATCAGGTTTGGTCGCCGCCCCATATCGCGCGGCTTTTGACGCAGAACGGCTATGTGCCGACTTTCCCCATGGCGACGATGGAGGTGCGCGATCTGCCGTCGGCGCCGCCGGTTCGGCTGGGGGCGAGACATCGCGCGGTCATGGAGGATCCCGACTTTGCCTTTGCGCCCATCACGCGGGCGGTCTTGCCGCAGCGCCTTGAGGAAGCCCGCGAGATTCTGAATGCATCGTTTGCGGAGAACCCGATGTTTGTGCCAATCAGCGCCGAGGAGTTTCATTTTCAGGCCAAGGACATGAAATGGGTCATGGACCGCCGGATTTCCGCGGTCCTGCACCACAAGGGCGAGCCTGCAGGCTGTGTCATTTGCGTGCCCGATCTGAACCCGTTTTTGCGTCGTGTCCGGTCACGGATCGGGATCACCGCGCCGTGGCATTTTTTGCGGCACCGAATGACCAATACCCGTGCGATTGTGATCTTTGCAGGGATCATGCCGCATCTTCAGGGGCGCGGGATCAATCCGGTCATTCTGAATCATGTGATGGGGCGTGCGCGCACGGCCGGATACACGCACATCGGCAACACGTGGATTGCCGATGTGAATCCCATGAGCCTTGCACAGGCAGAAAAGTCAGGAGCGTCGCCGATGCACAGGCTGCACATCTTTGGCAAAGCCCTTTAGCGCGGCGTCATCCGCCCAAGCAGGTGGCGTAGGCCTCCCCCAATGCGGTGAGGGTCTGGCGGTAGTGTTGCGGGCCAAGGTCGAATGTGTCGCCGATGGGGTCCGCCAGTGCCGTGCGTGCGTCTGATCCTTCGCGGATCAGGTCGGACCATTCGGCGCGGGCTTGGGGGTCGGTCAGAACACATGCGATATTGTCTTCGGCGATCCGTGCTTGCAGGTCTGCGATTTTGTCGGGTGCGGGGGCTGCGGCGTCGTCGAGGGTGATGGACGCCACGGCGAGGCGGTCAAACCGAGTGCCGAAGTATTGATAGGCATCGTGGGGCACGATGATGTCGCCTGCGGGGGCTGCGGCCAAACGGGCGGTGATTTCGGTCTCAAGCGCTGCGAGGTCCGCCACAGCGGCGGTGGCGTTTGCGGCGTAGGTCGCGGCATTGTCGGGGTCGAGGTCGGACAATTGCGTGGCGATCAGCGTGACCCAAGCCTGTGCCACCTGCGGGTCGAGCCATGCGTGGGGGTCAAGGCGCGCGTCGGAGTGTTCGTCGTGGTCTGCATGATCGTCATGATCATGTCCCTCGTGATCTTCGTCCTTGTGGTCCTCATCATGTTCGTCATGTTCGGCATGGCCATGATCGTCATGGTCTTCGAAGGCCGCGTCTTCACGCAGCGGCAGGGCCGGCCAGCCCTCGGCCTCCAGCAGGACCAGTAGGTCAACATCGCCGCCCAATGTGTCCAAAGCCTCATCCAGCCATGGGGTCAGCGCGGGGCCGACCCAGATCACCAGATCGGCTGATTGCACGGCGTCCGCCTGATCGAAGCTGAACTGGAAGTCATGGGGCGATGCCCCACCTGACACAAGGACGTCTGGCTTGCCTAGGCCTTCCATCACCTGCGACACAAGCGAATGGATGGGGGCTATGTCGGTCACCACTTGGGGCACTTCGGCAGTGGCGGACAGGGGTAGGCAGGCAAGGCTCGTCAAAAGGGGCAGGCGCATGGGGAGGGGTCCTTGTATCTTCGGGTTTGCGAGGGCATAATAGATATGTTATAACATAACAAGAGCAAACCATGACATCCCGCCCATCCAGTTTTGAAGCCCATGACCATGCCCATTGCGTGCGCTCTGCCCTCAGCGCAGCGGAGGCGGCTTGTGCGGCGCAGTCTTTGCGCCTGACACCCGTGCGGCGGCGCACGTTGGAGATTTTGCTGGAGGCCCACGAAGCCTTGGGCGCTTATGATGTCTTGGCGCGGTTGGATGCGGATGGGTTCGGGTCAAAGCCTCCCGTGGCCTACCGCGCGCTGACGTTTCTGGTGGAGGCTGGGCTGGCGCACCGGATTGAAAGGCTCAATGCCTTTGTGGCCTGTGCGACGCCGGGAGCCGAACATGACCCCGCGTTTTTGATTTGCAACAGGTGCGGCACCGTGGCCGAGGGCGAGGCGCAGGATGCGTTGCAGCCGTCCGCCGTAGCGGCCGGTTTCCAGATTGAGCGCACCGTGGTTGAGGCCACGGGCACATGCCCCGCCTGTCAGGAGGTCTGAGATGGCCTTGATCGAGGCGAGCGGTATTGATGTCCATCATGGGGCCACCCATGCGGTCTACGGCGTGTCCATGTCGCTGGATGCGGGTGAGATTGTCACCATTGTGGGGCCCAACGGGTCCGGCAAATCGACGTTGCTGCGTGCCTTGGTGGGGGCTGTGCCCATCGACACCGGCACTATCACCCGCGCGCCGGGGTTGCGGATCGGCTATGTGCCGCAAAAGCTCCATGTTGATCCGACCCTGCCGCTCAGCGTGCGTCGCTTTTTGAACCTGCCCAAACGTGTGTCCTGGGCCAAGGCGCAGGCCGCGTTGGCGCGCACGGGCGTGGAGCATCTGGCGACGCGGCCCTTGGCGGGCCTGTCTGGCGGGCAATTCCAGCGGGTCTTGCTGGCCCGCGCGATCCTGAATGATCCGCAGGTTCTGGTGCTGGATGAGCCGACCCAAGGGCTGGACCAGCCGGCCTCGGCTGCGTTTTACAAACTGATCGAGGCGTTGCGCGATGAACTGGGCTGCGGTGTTGTGATGGTCAGCCATGAATTGCACGTGGTGATGTCGGCCACCGACCGGGTCATTTGCCTCAACGGTCATATCTGTTGCGAAGGCACGCCCGATGTCGTGACAGCGGCCCCTGCCTATCGCGAATTGTTTGGGACGGGCACAGGGGGGGCGCTGGCGCTCTACCGTCATGACCATGATCACAGCCACCACGGGCATGACCACGACCATTCCCACAGCCATGAGCCTGCCGAATAATGACCCTGCTTGATGATTTTATGATCCGCGCCCTTCTGGCCGCGGTGGGCACGGCGCTGGCCTGCGGGGCGCTGGGGTGTTTTGTTGTCTGGCGGCGCATGGCCTATTTCGGGGATGCAACGGCCCATGCGGCGATCCTCGGGGTGGCGCTGGCGCTGGCGTTTTCAATTTCTGTGCCCTTGGGGGTGCTGGTGGTGGCCTTGGCCATGGGCGTCTTGATCTCAACCCTGTCGGGGGAGGTGATTTCGCCGGACAGTTTGTTGGGCGTGTTGTCCCACAGCGCGCTGGCCATGGGCCTTGTGGCCGTGTCGCTGATGCCCGAGGCGCGGATTGATCTGGATGCCTATTTGTTTGGGGACATTCTGGTGGTGTCGAAGGCGGATCTGATGGTCATTTGGGGCGGGGCAGCCGTTGTTGTGGGGCTGCTGATCTGGCGGTGGCAGGCCCTGCTGGCTGAGGTTTTGTCAAACGATCTGGCCTATGCCGCAGGCTTGAACCCCGCACGGGACAGGCTGATGCTGACCCTGCTGGTGGCCACGGTGGTGGCCGTGTCGATCAAGGTCGTCGGGGCGTTGTTGATCACCGCGATGTTGATCATTCCGGCGGCGGCGGCGCGTTTGGTGGCCCGTGGCCCCGAAGGCATGGCGGTCTGGGCCACGGCCATTGGTGTGGTTGCGGCTATCAGTGGGCTTTATGCGGCGCGGGAGTTGGGAACACCGGCGGGGCCGTCCATCATTTGTGCGGCGGCGGCGCTGTTTTGCGTGACCTTTCTGGCCGGTCGCTTGCGCGGCTGACGTCGGATTTTAGGTATTTTTAAACCAGAGAATTCAAGCCGTCTTGGGACGCCTCCACTGGAGGGTTTCAGGCGAGAACGGGCGGAGCCCAAAGCCTGTCTAGGCGTCGGTGTCCATCCAGATGGTCACGGGGCCATCGTTGGTCAGGCTCACCGCCATGTCGGCGCCAAAGCGGCCGGTTTGGGTCGGCACGATCTGGGCCATTTCGGCAGCGAAGGCTTCGTACAGCCGTTCACCCTCTGCGGGCGGGGCGGCCTGCGAAAAGCCGGGTCTGTTGCCGCGTGAGGTGTCGGCGGCCAAGGTGAACTGGCTGACAACAAGGGCCTGCCCGCCAATGTCAGAAAGGGACCGGTTCATGCGGCCCTCTTCGTCTTTGAAAATCCGCAGCTTGCCGATTTTAGCGGCGAGTTTTGCGGGCAGATCGTCGGTATCGCCTTGCATGGCGCAGATCAGGATCAACACGCCTGCGCCGCAGTCCCCAACCAATTCGCCGTCTACATGAACCTGAGCGGACGTCACCCGCTGGATCAGCGCCCTCATACTTCGTCAGCTTCCATTTCGTGGGACCATGGCGGGTTGGCACCCGCGCGGCTGACAGTGATGGCGGCGGCTTTGACGCCCAAAGTCAGGGCGTCGCGGATTTCCCCGTCGCCCAGCGATGCGATGCGCGCTTTGGTCAGACACCCCGCCCTATCAAGGCCCGCCAAAAGGCCCGCGTTGAACGTGTCACCAGCCCCCACGGTGTCCACGACCTGCGCCTTTTCAGCCGCCACAAAGACCGTGTGATCGGCGGTATAACCGGTGACGCCCTTGGCCCCTTCGGTGATGCAGACCAGCTTGGCCCCCTTGGCCACGAGACCACGGGCAAGGGCCGCAAGATCGCCGTCCCCTTCGAGCCAATGAAGGTCCTCATCGCTTAGTTTGATGACATCGGCGGCCCCCATCATGCGGGTGATGCGGGCGCGGTAGGCGGCCTCATCGCGAATGAATGACGGGCGCACGTTGGGGTCGATCATGGTCACACGGGCCGCCGACTGGTCCAGCATCATCGCCTCGTAGATGTCGCCGCAGCCATCCCCCACCAATGAAATGCCTCCGAAAAACAGCGCGTCAGCGGTCACATCCGGCGCACCAGGCACTGTGCGCATGGCGGAGTTTTCATCGTAGAATGCATAGGTCGCCTGACCGTCCACCAGTTTCACGAAAGCCACCGTGCAGGGCGCGTCCATGGCGGGCGACGGGCTGTGATCGACCTTCGACGCCTCAAGGGCGTCGCGCAGAACGTCGCCCAGAAAATCCGACGACATGCCACAAAAGAACTGCGTATCCACGCCCAACCGGCCAAGGCCGATGGCGGTGTTGAACACCGCGCCGCCGGGATAGGGCGCGAAGGCGGCCTCACCTTCGGTGGTTTCACGGGGGAGCATGTCAATCAGGGCTTCGCCGCAGGTCAGAATCATCGCCGTCTCCAATATTTAACGCGCGTAAAGTTTCGGTCGGTGTATCATTGAGTGGTGGCCAAAACAAACCCGATGATCCCCGCCACGATCAGGCCTGCCAGCACGGCGATGGCGATCTTCATGGCGGAATAGGGACGTTCGCCCTGTACACGGCCCGTGCGGCCGTTCACCACAAAGCGGTAGGTTTTGCCACGGTATTTGTAGGCGGCCATCCAGACGGGCAGCAGCACGTGTTTGAAAGTCAGCGTGCCGATCTGGGTATCCACAGATTTCACCCTCTGGTCATCGCCGCCGATGTCGAATTTGACGTCGCGGTGGATGATCCGGTCCATATAGGCGCGGGCTTCGACGAAGGCGTCTTCAAGCTGCACCTGATAGCCTTCGGCGCGAAATCCAGCGAGGTATTCCGGCTGATAGGGTTCCATCTCAGACAGGTCCCAAGGTTCCAGCGCGTCGGTGTATTGCTTGGGCAAAGAGGTCGACCCCAGCACCAGCACATCGTCAAAGAACCGTGCCACACGGCCTGACACATTGCGCCAGCGGGTTTTGCGGACGCGCACCTGTTGGCGTTTGCCGTCACGCATGACGGTGCGGGTTTCGTAATAATGTTTGCCCCGCGCGCCTGTATAGGCGCTTTTGGTGTCCGCATCGAAGGTCCAATAGGGCACGTAGATGCCTGACATCGTGCGACCCTTTCGGGCGTAGTCCTGCAGGCCATTGGGCGCAAACCAAAGCGAGCCCAGCCAGTCGGTCATCTTGCCCCGCGCCGATCCTTCATCAAGGGCGAAGGGCAGCAGGCCTTTGGGCTTGATATGGCGGTGGGTGCCCGTGTCGGTGACCACGGGGGTCGCACAAAAGGGACATTCGGTGGCGTGTAGATCGGCGTCGAATTCCACCTGCGCACCGCAATTGGGGCAGGACGACACGCGGGTTTCCTCGATCTCTTCTTCGGCCAGATCGCCGGAGACCGCCGTGCGAAAATCGAGTTCGCGCAACGTGCCGCCGCGCCACGGGCCTTCGGTGATCTCTTGCGTGTTGCCGCAGTGATCGCAGATCAGGCGGTTTTCGCCCGGATCAAACCGCATATCTGCGCCGCAGTTGTCGCAGGGAAAACGGTGTTCATCGGTGGGGGCGGGGGCAGAGAAAGTATCCATGGATTACAAATAGCGGTGAAAGACCTTGGGCGCCATAATCCGCAGCGCATTATCGCGCAATTTCAGGTGCCGCCATGTGTGAAAACCCGCGTGAAAGAGGACAACTCCGGCCAGTGCGTAAAACTGATAGGTGTGCAGCAGGCCGATCCAGTGGTGGGCCTGCGGTTTGTTCAGCGGGACGCCGATGGGAATAATTCCGCCTGCTTTCATCTGAAAGGACGCCGTCAGACCCAGCAAAAGCCCGCCAGAGGCCACCGCAAACAGCCCCCAGATGATCGTCAAATGGAGCGGGCGGTGAAGCGCGCGCGCCCAGCCCTGCAATTTGGGGCCGGGGCGGCTGTGCAGACCGGAGCGTAGCATCCACGCCGTCCAGATCAGCGCCAAGGTCACGAAAATCAGGCCCATGGTCGAATGGAACTGGAACACAGCAGGCCCCATGCGCCGAAGGGCGTCGGGGTCGGCAAACAGGAACCAGATAAAGAAGGGCACGATCCCCCAATGGAGCCATTTCAGCAAAGTTCGGCGGTGGGGCATGAAGATGCGCATGGCAAAGAAACGGGGGTGCGGCGTAGATAGTTTCACAAGATGCCGTGCATAAACCGCGGCGTGATCAGGCGGAGCGCGTTGTCGTAGAGTGCCGTGTGCCGCCAGAACTGGAACAGCCCGTGGAATGCGCCAAGGCCCAGCAGAACCAACAGCGACGTCCAAGCGGGGCCGGGGGACAACAGGCCCGTGAGTTCAGCGGCGTTCAGCAGCGCTGATAGCACGAGGACACCATAAAGCGCACGGTGCATCCAAGGGTAGATGCCGCGGGTTTTTGGCCCCAGTTTCGGGCCGGCCTTCCCGATCAGCCCTTTGGTCACTGCAATCCCGACCCAAAGCGCCACACTGACGACGAAGGCCCAGCGGACCCAATCAGCAGAGGTCCCGCCTTTGACCATCGCCAAGATGAGCATGAAGACGGTCCAGTGAAGGACAATATGAAGGCGGCGGCGGGTCATAAAAGACATCTAGCGTCGCATGTGGGGTGAGCAAGGGACGACCTGACGGTCGGCGCATGCTGCGGGCGGGGGGCGGTTTTTCTGCGAAAAACCGCTGGTTGGCAGAGATGGGGCGTTTTCAAGCAGGGTGGCGTGTGTGGTTCGGGCGTCGAAGTAAGGTATTTTTGAACCAGAGAGTTCGAGGCGTCTTGGAAAGCCCTTAGCAGAAGGTTTCAGCCGAGAACGGGCGGAGCCCAGAGCCGTCTCGGAGAGGCCCCAGTGGGGCGTCTCAGGCGCAGAATGGCGTCTTGGAAAGCCTCTAGCAGAGGGTTTCAGCCGAGAACGGGCGGAGCCGAGGGCCGCAACGGGGGAGGCGATCGGGCGGTCTTCGGGGGATCGGACGCGGCGGGTCAATTCCAGCTCCCCGTCAGTTTTGCGGCCTGTTTTGGCAAAACCTGATGCTTCGTAAAAGGGGAGCGCTGAGGCGGCATCGGGCACCACGCTGAGGGCGATTTGCCGGCGGCGGCGTGTCTGGGCCAGGTCGGCAGCAAAGGCCAAGGCGGCGCGTCCGTGGCCGCGACCTTGGTGGTTGGCGTCAATCATCAGCCGCCAGATATAAAGGGTGTCGCGGGTTTCTCGAGTTTGCAGTTTGACGGCGTCATGGGCGAAATCGATCAGCGCCAAAAGGCCCGCAGGCGTGCTGCCGTCGTAGATGCCGTAAACCTCGCTGCCGCCTTCGAACAGGGCCTGCGGCAAGGTGACGGCGTTCGGGGCGACCAGATGATCCTGATCGTCCCGAACGGCCAAATCCAGCATGGGGACCACGGTTTTGGCCCCCAAAGCCACGACCTTTGTCATTTACGCGCCGGGGGGCGGGGGCGGGGGCATCACGGTGAAGAGTTGCGCGAGTTCCTGCACCTCATCCGCTGTCATCCATCCGTCTTGGCCTTGGGTCCAGACCAGCGTTTGGCGCGTCAATTCACCGGCAGCGGCCATCTGGCCCATGCGCGCTTTGGAGAACGGGCCCTTGGTTTCGCCGTTCTCTGCAATGTGCCAGACGTGTTCCACAGGCGGTGGGGGCGGGGCAGCAGGGGCTGCGGCGCGCGCCCATGGGTTGGCCATTTGTTGCGCCATTGCCATGCCCATGCCAGCGCCCATGCCGACACCCATAGCACCAGATGCTTCACCGCCCTGACGAAGGGCTTCGGCGGCGGCGTATTTCATATGGGCGTCCAGATCACCGGTCAGCCCACGGGAAGTCCGCGTGTCGAGGGCTTTTTCCACTTCGGGCGGGAGCGAGATGTTTTCGATATAGAATTCAGGGATCGTGATGCCGTATTGCGCCACGGTGTCGGCAATGGCACCGGCCACCAGTTTGCCCAGATCGCGGGTGTTGGCGGCCATATCGAGCACGGGAATACCGGAGGCCGCAATCACGCGGCTGAATTCCTGCACGATGATGTTGCGGACCTGAAAGCTGATTTCATCCATGGTGAATTCGCCGTCGGTGCCGACGTTTTCGGTCAGGAACAGACGCGGGTCCGTGACCTTAACCGTGTAGGTGCCAAAGGCGCGGATGCGGGTGGGGCCGAATTCGGGGTCGCGCAGCATGATGGGGTTTTTGGTGCCCCATTTGAGGTCGGTGAACCGTGTGGTGTTGACGTAGTAAATCTCGGATTTGAAGGGGGATTTGAACCCGTGATCCCAGTGCTGCAACGTCGTCATGATCGGCATGTTGTTGGTTTCCAACATATACAGCCCCGGTGTAAACACATCGGCCAGCTGGCCTTCGTGCACAAACACCGCCGCCTGACCTTCGCGGACGGTCAGTTTGGCGCCGTATTTGATCTCATGGCCCTCACGTTCGAACCGCCACACCATGGTGTCGCGAGTGTCGTCGGTCCAGTGGATGACGTCGATGAATTGGCCGGCGAGAAAATCAAGAATTCCCATGGGGGCGGTCCTTTCGTTGTGGCATTTGTGGTCAGCTGGGACCGGAGTTCATAATTTCGGAGGCAATGACCCGCGCGATGGGGGCGGCTTCGGCGGCACGCATCCCTGTTTGCAGGCGGTCATCATAGAGCATTTGCAACAGCAATTCGTCATGCGTCGTCAGCAAGCCGAATTCTTCGTCGTCGTTAAAGATGCTGGGACGCGCACGGGGGCTGTCGTTGGCAAGGCCAAGGCCTTGGGCGAGTTCTTCGTGAATACAGGCCAGCCGCATCAGGTCGGGGTGTTCGCC
This sequence comes from Pseudooctadecabacter sp., assembly GCF_965657175.1. Taxonomy (GTDB): domain Bacteria; phylum Pseudomonadota; class Alphaproteobacteria; order Rhodobacterales; family Rhodobacteraceae; genus Octadecabacter. Next base: position 100,268 of record NZ_CBFHNH010000006.1, read on the forward strand.
GCGGATCACCGCCACGGCCTGATCGTAGTCAGAACTGCCATCGCGCGAAAATGCCAGCACCAGACACAGCGTATCGCGGGGCACGTCCAGAAAGGCGCGCACGGACCTGTCATCGATGCCCGGCACAAGGGCGCGCAGGCGGTCGCCGTAGCCGAGCCGGTCGTCTTCGTTCAGCATCAGAACGTGGAAATTCGGATTGGTGTCGGTGACAGACATCGGATGACCAGTGACACGCGCAAGGCGGCTGACGTAGTTGCGGATGTCGGCGCTGTCTTTGGTGCGCTGGGCTTCGGGGATCGTAGCACCGTAGTCGATGGTGAACCGTACGGGCTGTTCCCAGCGGCGCAGGCGGCTGAGGGTGGGCCGTGCCTCAAGCCCTTGATCTGTGGCGACAAATTCATCGAACAATGCGATGCGGACAAAGTTGCGCGCCAGCATTGTGTCGGTGAATGTGGTGTCCGGCCCGCCGCCGTCGGTACGCAGCAGACCGCGCGCCAGCAGGTCATTTTCAACGCGGCGGTAATGCACGGCCAAGGCGCGGCTTGCGTCTGACGGCGCCAGATCTACAGGCGCCTGAAAGGGCACTTCGACTTTGTCGGGGCGTGTGGGCGGGGTGGGGGATGTGGCCATCCCGTCGTCCACGCCCACAGTGTCACAGGCGGCCAGAGACAGCAGGGCGTCCAAGCCCAAACCACGTCGCCAAATGCCGCCTGTCCACGTCATGCGGGCCTTATGCCCCTGTTGCCGTGCCGATGGTGTCGCCAGTGCCCGTTGTGCGGGCTTTGGCGGCGGCGAGGGTGGATTTCAGCTCCGCCTCCATCGTTTTCAGCTCCTTCTCGGCCTCGGCGCGCTTGCGCTTGCCTTCGTCTGCGATCTGCAGGCTTTCCTCGATGGTGCCGATCAGGTCCGCATTGGCAGCCTTGATGGCTTCGATGTCGAAGACGCCGCGCTCCATCTCGGTGCGGATGGTCTTGTTGGCCTGACGCAGGTTTTCGGCATTGGCGGTCAGCAGTTCATTGGTCAGATCATTGGCGTCGCGCACGGCATTTGCCGCCTCGGCGGAGCGTTGGATCGTGACAGCCTGTGCCAGCTGCGTTTCCCACAAAGGCACCGTGTTGATCAGGGTCGAATTGATCTTCGTCACAAGGCTTTTGTCATTTTCTTGCACCAGACGGATCGACGGCAAGGATTGCATCGTCACCTGACGGGTCAGTTTCAGGTCGTGGACACGGCGTTCCAGATCGTCGCGGGCCGCACGAATGTCGCGCAATTCCTGCGCTTTCATGACGCCCTGATCCTCAGGGGCGGCGGCGACCTCGGCCTCTTTGGCGGGGATGACCTGTTCGTCCATCTCACGCAGCTTTTCTTCACCGGCGGTGATGTAAAGGCCCAGTTCGTCATAGAAGCTCAGCGTTTTGTCATAAAGAACATCAAGGCTTTCGATGTCTTTGAGAAGCACATGTTCATGGCGCAACAGATCATCGGTGACCTTGTCGATCTGGCCCTGTACGGTTTCGAACCGGGCGGCGAATTTTGCGGCTGGTGCTGCGCGGCCCAGTAGTTTTTCCCACCACGACCGTTTGCGACGCACGTCCAATTCGCTGACGTTGAAGCCGCGAATGGTGGTCACGATCTGGCGCAGGCTGTCGCCCGCAGGGCCCACATCCTTGTTGCGCACGCCTTGCAGCATGGATTGGGAAATTTCCTGCAATTCGGCCTGTGCGGCGGACCCGAAAGAGATGATCGAGTTGGTGTCGGTCATGTCCAGTTCGGCCATCCGGCGCGTGATTTCCGCGCTGGTGGGCGCATCGGCCTGTTCCAACGGGACCAATTCGCCCTTGGGTTCTGGCAGCACCACGGCTGTCACCTTTTCGACTTCTGCCAGCTGCGTTTGCGCCGCTTGCATATTTTTCACAACAGTTTCAGACATTTATGTCCCCCTTCATTGGCCTGGGCTACAGGCCCTCTCGTTGCAGTCTGTCCCGCAACACTTTGATTTCAATATCCATGTCACTTCGATCATCGAGCAACATTTTCTCGGTCCGTGCGGCGAAATTCTGCTCAAGATCGGTCAGGAGCGCCTCAAAATCGGCGCGCGCCTCTTCGTCGCGTTTGCGTTTGTAAAGATCCGCGAATTTCACAGCCGCATCCCGCGCGCCCATCAGATAGACGCCCAAGAATTTGCGTGCGCCGGTCAGATCGCGCGGGTCTTCTTCGACGGTGCGGATCATGCGGCGGGCGGCGGCCTGAAACTGCTCCACGCGGTTGTCCAGATGGCGGTCTTTGACCGACGCGATGTGGTCGCGCATAGAGGCAAGATGGGCCTCGGCCTCATCCACGACGCGGGCCACGCGGTCTTGTTGAAAGGTGTCGATCCCCTCCATGCGTTTGTCGCGCAGGGGATCAAGGCCAAAGGCGGTGATGTGCAGGCCACCGGCCACGATGCCATACAGAAGGGCTGCCAAGGTCGATCCGTCATTCATCAACGACGCCAGCGCGATCCCGCAACCGGTTAGAACCGCACCGATGATCTTGCGGGGCAGGGCGGGCTTGCGGGCGACTTTGCGCGCATCAAACGCCGCCTGCGCGCGCATGCCGTCCCGTGTCAGCCATGCGGCCAGCGACAAGAGTGCAGCACCCACCAACCCCATGGCCAGCCCGACAGCGCCTTCGTTCAGCGACAAGAACGCCAACAGCACGCCGGGCAAAAACAGAACGTTCGCCTTGGCCCCTGCCGCATCCACGCGGCGCTGGTCGATAACCTCTTCGCGCACACCGGTCGCGGCACCATCGGGGCTGAACCTGCCGCCAAATTTCTTGGCCGTAGTCTAAAGCCCCCCCAACCAACCGGTGACGACCCCGAACATCAGGGCAATCAGCAATACGTAAGACAGGGTTTGGACGGATTTGGGCAAGTGCTGGTCCTCAGTGCTGGATTGGGCGAATTGGACGGCGCGTCGCAGGGCGATAATCACGGCAATCACGACCGCCAAGGCGATCAAAAAGATCAATATGCGCGCCATGTGCTGTCCTGTTCGGCCCCGGATATGTCACAATACATATGCGCCGCCTGCGCCGAATACGAGGGTTCACCCCCCGCAAAGCGGCTAAAACAGCCAAGTTCAGCGCAAAAATCCCCAACCAGATCAAATTTCCATCCCCATTTGGCCAAAAGCACCATGCAGAACCCGCGGCCCTGCGGCAAGGGTCAAGGACGCGGTTCTTTCCCCCTAACCCGTGGGCGGGGCTTTGGTTTCCCTTTTGGGGGCGCTTTGCGCACACGTTGGGGTTTGGGTGTCTCACGCAGTCCCATCTGGTCTTTGACGATCCGCTGTTTGACTTCTTCAACCTCGCCCTGCTTCAGCTGGCCCAGCTGGAACGGCCCGTATGAAATGCGGATCAGCCGGTTCACGGTCACACCCTGCGCGTCCATCACGCGGCGGATTTCGCGGTTCTTGCCTTCACGCAGGCCCACAGTCAGCCAAGCATTGGCGCCCTGTTGGCGGTCAAAGGTCACATCCATGGGGGCATAGCGGATGCCGTCCACTTCGATGCCTTTGCGCAACGTGTCCAGCTTGGCCTCTGACAGCGATCCCTTGATCCGCACGCGGTAGCGGCGCAGCCAGCCGGTGGCGGGCAGTTCCATCTTCCGTTTCAGTTCACCATCGTTGGTCAGCACCAACAGGCCTTCGGAATTCAAATCCAGCCGTCCCACAGACATCACCCGCGGCATGTCCTTGGGAAGCGCATTGAAGACCGTATCGCGGCCCTGTTCATCCCGTTCGGTTGTCACCAGACCGGCAGGTTTGTGGTACAGCCACATGCGCGGCGGCTCGGCCTCGGCCAGGGGTGCGCCATCGACCAGAATACGGTCCTTGGGGATCACGTTCAGCGCGGGCGTCAGCACGACCTTGCCGTTCACACTGACCCGTCCGGCCTCAACAATCTTTTCGGCCTCACGGCGGCTGGCCACACCGGCGCGCGCCAGAACCTTGGCAATCCGGTCGCCGGGGGGCGTCTTTTTCATATCATCACTCATCCCCAAGCGCCTAAAGCCTTGCAGAGCTGCGTGCAATGGCCACGCGCCCCGCTTCTTTGGTTCAAAAATATGCCCGCCGGAGGCTCCGGCCCTTGCCAAACGGAACGATCCCCCGCCAATAAGACGCATGACATTCAAAACCCACATGGACCGCGCCCTGTCCGAGGCCCGCGCCGCCGCCACCCGTGGCGAAGTGCCCGTGGGTGCGGTGGTGGTTTCGCCGCAAGGCGAGGTCATCGCCGCCACCGGCAACCGGACCCGTGAACTCAACGATCCCACCGCCCATGCCGAGGTTCTGGCGATCCGTGCCGCCTGCGCGGCCTTGGGGCAGGAACGGCTGACCGGTCACGACCTTTATGTCACGCTGGAACCGTGCCCCATGTGCGCCGCCGCAATTTCGAACGCGCGCATCGGGCGGCTTTACTACGGCGCATCAGACCCCAAATCCGGCGGCGTCGAACAGGGCGCGCGGGTTTTTTCCCATCCCCAATGCCACCATAAGCCGGAGATTTTCGAAGGCTTGGCTGAGGGGGAAGCGCGCGGCCTTTTGATCCGTTTCTTTGCGGACAAACGTGCCTGACCCCCAGATGACAATTGCCACACGCCCAAAGGAAGGCTGCCCATGAACTGGTTTGAACAATTCGACGGCTACTGCGAACGCACGGATTTTACCTATTGGTCCGAGCCTTTGAACGCGCTGACAAATGCGTCCTTCATCATTGCCGCGATCTTAATGTGGACCCGTGTGGCGCATCTGTTCTGGGGCCGTGTTCTGTGTGCGGTGCTCTTTGCCATCGGGGTGGGCAGTTACCTGTTTCACACCCACGCCACGGCATGGGCGTCCTTGGCCGATGTCGCCCCCATTGGTATTTTCATCTTCGTCTATCTGTTTGTGGTCAACCGGCACATGGTGGGCTGGCCGATTTGGGCGTCGCTGGTCGGGGTTTTGGGCTTTCTGCCCTACGCGGCAGGCGTCACGCTGGCGTTGGACCCGCTGCCGTTTTTCGGGATTTCGAACTTCTACTGGGCGGTGCCGATATTGCTGCTGGCCTATGCCGCGCTGTATCGCCGCCAGATGCCACTAACGGCGCGTGGTTTTGTCATCGGGGCCGCGATCCTGTCTTTGTCGATCACCCTGCGCAGTCTGGATATGCCGCTGTGCGATGCCTTTCCCGTGGGCACCCACATGTTCTGGCATATCCTCAACGGGATTATGCTGGCCTGGATGATCGAGGTTTACCGTCGCCACACGGTTGAAGCGCCCCCCGCTTCGGCGTAAAGCCCTGTCCAAACGTTTGAACGGAGAATCCCATGTCCATTGACACGGAAACGGCCCGCCGCGTGGCCAAACTGGCCCGCATCAAGGTCGAAGAGGCTGATCTGCCCGAATTGGCCAATGAATTCAGCGCGATCCTTGGGTTCATCGAACAGCTGAATGAAGTCGATGTTGACGGGGTGGAGCCGATGACATCCGTGACGCCCCAGCGCCTGAAACGGCGTGAGGATGTCGTGACCGATGGGGATCAGCCGCAGGCGGTCCTCAAAAACGCCCCCGATGCCCGTGAAGGGTTCTTTGCTGTTCCGAAGGTGGTTGAATAATGTCTGAACTCTCCAAACTGACCATCGCCGCCGCGCGGGATGCCCTGAAAAAGGGCGACGTGACGTCCGTGGAACTGACCGAGGCTTGTCTGGCCGAAATCGACGCCGCCGATGCTTTGGGGGCTTTCGTGCACAAAACGCCCGAGGTCGCGTTGGAACAGGCTAGGTCGGCGGATGCACGCAAAGACGGCGGGGACCTCAACGGGATTCCACTCGGCATCAAGGATTTGTTCTGCACCAAGGGTGTGGCATCGCAGGCCGCATCGCGCATTCTGGACGGGTTCAAACCGGAATACGAATCGACCGTGACGACACAGCTGTTTGATCAGGGCGCTGTGATGTTGGGCAAGCTCAACATGGATGAATTCGCCATGGGCTCGTCCAACGAAACCTCTGTCTACGGCAACGCTGTGAACCCGTGGAAAGCGGGCGATGCCGCGCTCACACCGGGTGGGTCGTCGGGCGGCTCCGCCTCTGCTGTGGCGGCTGATTTGTGTCTGGGCGCCACGGGCACCGACACAGGCGGGTCGATCCGCCAGCCTGCGGCTTTCACCGGCATTACCGGTATCAAACCGACCTATGGCCGTGTGTCCCGTTGGGGCATCGTGGCCTTTGCGTCGTCCTTGGATCAGGCTGGGCCGATGACCAAAGACGTGCGCGACGCGGCGATCATGCTGCGCGCCATGTGCGGCCACGACCCCAAAGACAGCACCTCCGCCGATCTGGCCGTGCCCGATTTCGAAGCCGCCTTGACCGGTGACATTCGCGGCAAAACCATCGGTATCCCGAAAGAATACCGGATGGAGGGGATGCCTGCCGAGATTGAAAAGCTCTGGGAAGATGGCACCGCCATGCTGCGCGATGCAGGCGCTAAAATCGTCGATATCACCCTGCCGCACACCAAATACGCGCTGCCTGCCTATTACGTGATCGCCCCAGCTGAGGCGTCGTCCAACTTGGCGCGCTATGACGGCGTGCGCTTTGGCCACCGCGCAGGTCTGGCCGCCGGCGATGGCATCACCGAAATGTATGAAAAGACCCGCGCCGAAGGCTTCGGGTCTGAGGTCCAGCGCCGCGTGATGATCGGCACCTATGTGCTGTCCGCGGGTTTCTATGACGCCTATTACAACCGCGCCCGCAAGGTCCGCACGCTGATCAAGCAGGATTTTGAGGCTGTGTTCGCCGATGGGGTCGACGCGATCCTGACGCCCGCCACACCGTCTGCGGCCTTTGCGCTGGGTCAAAAGTTCGATGATCCGGTCCAGATGTACCTTAACGACGTGTTTACGGTGACAGTGAACCTCGCCGGACTGCCGGGCATTGCGGTGCCTGCGGGTGTGGATGCGGCAGGCCTGCCGCTGGGCCTGCAACTGATTGGCCGCCCGTGGGAAGAGGGCGATCTCCTGAATACAGCCTATGCGCTGGAACAGGCCGCAGGCTTTGTAGCAAAACCCGCGCGTTGGTGGTAAACAGGCCTTTAACGAGCGATATTTCAGACGGATAGGCAGAGCAAAGCCATGAAAAGACTTGCGATTTTGGGCGTCAGCGCCTTTGTGCTGGCCGCATGTGCAGCCGAAGTGCCCGACAGCGGACAAGGTGTCGGGTTCAATGACTTTGCCGAATTTGAGCTGGAACGCGCCCGCCGCGAAGCGCAGTTGCGCGGTGAGGTGGGCCCCACCTTGCAGCCCAACGGCGCGATTGCGACACCGGGGGCGCCAACGCCCGTGTCTGGTGCAGCGGGGGTGAACTCCTCTGATCTGGCGGCGGCGGGGATTGGCGCGCGAGCCTCAGGCGGTGTGTCTGGCAGTGCATCCGGCGCGCCTGTGGCTGCCACATCGCAAACGCCGCTGGCGTCCAACGCCGATATCTCGGATGAGCAGGATTTCGGGGCCGTGGCATCGCGCGAAAGCATTGAAAGCGATGCGGAACGCCGCGCGCGTCAGGCCGCAGCCTATCAGTTGATCGAGGCCACAGCTCTGCCTGACCGCAACGGCAACATCGGCCCCAATATCGTGCAATATGCCCTCCAAGCGCCCAATAATCTGGGTGAAAGCGTCTTTGACCGCGCAGGGTTCAACGCCGCTGGCCGCTTTGCGCGCAACTGTGCCAAGTACCGGACGCCAGACGAAGCGCAGCGCGATTTCATCGCGCGCGGTGGACCGCAGCGTGACCGGCGCGGGCTTGATCCCGATGGGGATGGCTTTGCCTGCGGGTGGGACCCACAGCCGTTCCGCACGCTGGCCTCCGGCAACTAGGGCTTCGCGTGGCGCTGTCGCCCAACTTCGGGCCACGTCGCGGGGGCGCGGTACCTGATCTGATTGTTTTGCACTACACGGCCATGGCCGATTGGACCCGCGCGCGGGACTGGCTGTGTAACCCTGAGGCCGAGGTGTCGGCCCATTACATCATTTCTCCGCAAGGTGAGGTCGTCGGTCTGGTCGATGAAGACCAACGTGCGTGGCACGCAGGGGCTGGGCGCTGGGGGGATGTCACGGACGTCAATTCACATTCCATCGGGATTGAGCTGTCCAATGACGGCGCATCGCCCTTTGCAGCCCCCTTGATGGACGCGCTTGAGGATTTGATGGGGGGCATCATGGCGCGCTGGAACATCCCCGCGCACCGCGTGATCGCCCATTCCGATCTGGCCCCGGGGCGCAAGATTGACCCCGGCCCACGGTTTGACTGGGCGCGTCTGGTGCGCCGTGGGTGCGCCATCGCTGCGTCCCCGACCGGCGCTGCCGCGCCAACCGAGGACGCCTTTCGCGCCGATGCGGCACGGGCCGGATATACGGCTCAGGTGGATTTTGACACGCTGCTGTCTGCGTTCCGCCTGCGCCATAGACCGGGGCACACCGGGCCGCTGGATGCTGTCGATTGCGCCTTGGCCGCTGATCTGGCCGCGCGGTTTGGTATTGCGAAAGCCCCGCCGACCTCTTAGGCCCATTCCTGACGCGGAGGATTGGATGGCCGATGGGGCAACCCATAGGAAAGTCCGGACTCCATCAGGGCACGGTGCCGGGTAATTCCCGGGCAATTGCAGCGGAGAATTCCGTTGTGTTTGACGGACAGCGCCACAGAAAACAGACCGCCCTGCTCCGCAGGGTAAGGGTGAAACGGTGGGGTAAGAGCCCACCGCGGCGATGGCAACATCGCTGGCACGGCAAGCCCCACTGGGAGCAATGCCAAATAGGGACCGCGCGGGGCAACCCAGGATCGCCTTGATCCGAGCAGGTCCGGGTTGGCAGCTAGAGGGCGGCAGGCAACTGTCGCTTGAGATGAATGGTCATCGAATTGGGGGTCACGGCCCCCAAGGAACAAAATCCGGCTTATAGATCCTCCGCGTCGTCCCTAACGTCGGTTCGAAGCGACGGGTGGGCAGGGTCATGCAGCGCAGCGACGTGACGCCCACTCAGGACTTAAGGCGCGCTTACGTCGCCCCGATGCGATGTTCGTGGCGACGGGTGGGCAGGGTCATGCAGCGCTGTCGTTCTGCCCCGCCTCAGCCTCCGCCCGTTCGTGATAGGGATGGACCTCCGCATCGTCCGTATCGCCATCTTCGTCGGGGCCCCCCTTGGGCAATACGAAATTCGCGGCAAAGCCATGCACCAGCATCGACATCAAAATCGTCACCGCGCAGATGCGCCAGATCGCGTCGATGTCTTGGAATTCCGCGTGGTTTTGCGCGTAGGCGATGTAGAACACGGTGCCCATGCCGCGAATCCCGAAAAACGCGACCTTGAAGCGTGACATGTCCTCACATTCCAACCCGACCAACGCCACCAGTCCCCCCAAGGGGCGCACCACCAGCAAGATGGCAGCAGCTATCGCAATGTCGGTCCACGCCACATTTGCCATCAGCCCGTTGGTCAAAAACATCCCGAACCAGACCAGCAAAATCACCAATAGTACATTCTCAAGCTGATCGGCATCGCGGTGCACGAACTTGGCATAAAGCCCGTCTTGCCGGTCCCCGTAATAGCGCCCCGCACGCGCCGCTGCGAAAACAGCAAGAAACCCGTACCCCGACACCGCTTCAGCGGCGCCATAGGCCGTAAAGGTCGATGCCAGAACCACAATCAGCGCGTTCCATGCGCCTAGGCTGGCGTCCCCGTACCGGCTGTGCAGCAGCTTGGAAATCACCATCCCGCAGCCCCAACCCACCGCGTAACCGGCCACCACTCGGTAGATGAAATCATACCCCAACCATGTCCAACCCCACTCCGACCAGCCCGCACCAGAAGCCGCAACCACGGCAAGTGCCAGATACACAAAGGGGAACGCCAGCCCGTCGTTCAAGCCCGCCTCTGCCGTCAGCGATACCTCCAACGGGCTTGCGTCCTGCCCCGGGGGGCTGACCTGCACAGACCGCGCCAAAACAGGGTCCGTGGGGGCCAATACGGCGGCCAGCAACAAGGCGGAGGCCAGCGGAAGCCCCGCAACCCAGATCCCCAACAAGGCCACCCCAAGGATCGTCAACGGCATGGCGATGGCCAAAAGGCGGATCGTGGCCTGCCAGTTGCGAAAGCTCTCACGGGTATCAATCGCAAGACCTGCACCCGCCAGTGAGATCAGTACAATCAACTCAGAGATATGTTCGACAATTTTTGCGGACAGATCGTTGCTCAGCGGGTTCAGTACCGGCAGGCCCACACCCCCCAAAATCGCGCCCAATCCCACAAACAACAGCGGCACGTTGATGATGCGATAGCGGTTCCAGAGCGGCTGTAGGGTCAACGCCATAAGGGCGAGCCCAAGGATCAAATAAAAGATCGACCGGGTGGACAGCCCGAAATATTCCGACAGGATAAACATGGGATGCGATATGGGGCACAGGCGGGATCGGGCAAGGCAGGGACCTTGGGCGGGAAATCACCATTTGGGCGGTTGACTCGAGGCGGAAACCCCGTAGAAGGCGGACTTCATATGAATTCACACGCGCGCGCACCGTCGCCCGCGACACCGGAGAGATGACATGGCGAAGCCAACCACGATCAAAATCCGCCTGAACTCCACCGCAGGCACAGGCCACTTTTATGTGACCAAGAAAAACGCACGTACCATGACGGAAAAGATGGTTGTACGGAAGTACGACCCCGTTGTGCGCAAGCACGTGGAATACAAAGAAGGCAAGATCAAGTAAGATCATCTGCCACGTCGGCCAGCCCGACATTTGGATTTCAAACGGGTCACCTTGTCGGGTGGCCCGTTTTCGTTTGGGGGACGGGATATGTTTCAGATCAGACCAACCACTTCGGCTGACATCACGTCGGTGAACGCACTGCTGGCGCGGTCCTATCCGCGACTTCTCAAACCCGACTATGCGCCATCGGTGCTGGTGCTCGCCCTGCCCAAGACCAGCCGCGCCCAGCCGGCGCTCGTGACCTGCGGAACCTACTATCTGGTCGAAGACCAGCACGGCGCCCTGCTGGGGGCCGGTGGCTGGACGCTTGCAGCCCTCGGCTCCGGCGCGATCACACGCGGGGTGGGTCATATCCGCCATGTGGTCACGGATGCGACAGCCACGCGGCGCGGCGTGGGGCGGGCGCTGATGGATCACATCATCGCCGCAGCCCAGACCCTAGGCCTGCGCCCCCTGCGCTGCCTGTCAACCCGCACCGCCGTGTCCTTTTACCGCGTCATGGGGTTTGAACCCCTCAAAGACGTAACGGTCCCCCTTGGTCGCGGCATCGACTTTCCCGCCGTAGAGATGGAGCGCCTCCTCTAGGCTTCTCTGGTTCAAAAATACCTAAAAAAGGGGCGCGCGCATCGCGCGCGCTCGGATCGGATGGGCGCAGCCCATTCGATCATCCCATCCCCAAATGCACCGGCCAAAGAAAAGGGCCGCCCGATGGCGACCCTGATCTGGTTCGACTGTGATGTCCGCTATTCGCGGCTGCCCAAGAACTGCAGCAGGAACATGAACATGTTGATGAAGTTGATGTAGAGGCTCAACGATCCCATGATCGCCGATTTGTCCAACCACTCCTGATCACCGTGGGCCGCGTGGGCCACATATTCGTTCTTGATGCGCTGGGTGTCGTAGGCGGTCAGACCCGCAAAGATCAGCAGGCCGATGACGGACACGGCCCAGCCCAAGGCATCGGACTGCAACCAGATGTTCACCACAGAGGCCACAATCAGGCCGATAACACCCATGATCAGGAAGCTGCCCCAACCGGAGATGTCACGCTTCGTGGTGTAGCCCCACAGGGACAGGCCGGCGAAGGCGATAGATGTGATCAAGAACACCTGCGCGATGGATGTGCCCGTGAAGGCCACGAAAATCCACGAAATCGACACGCCCATCGCGGCGGCAAACACGTAGAAAAACAGGTTCGCGCCTGCGGCCGAAATGCGGTTGATCATTGCGCCAAAGGCAAAGACCATCACCAGCGGCAGGAACATGATCACCCACTTCAGCGGGCTCAGGTACAGGGTAGCACCCAGATCGGTCAGATAGCGGCCAGACCCCAAGGCATATTCTGTTGGGGTCGCGGACACGGTCATCGTGCCGATGGCCCATGCGGCGATGAACGTCAGGAACAAACCGCCCGACATCAGGCCATAGACCTTGTTCATATGGGCGCGCAGGCCCTCATCAATTTGCGCAGTGCGCGCGCCGAGACCGGCGGTCATCTGCGGGTTTCTGTAGTCAGCCATGAATTCCCTCCAAGGTTGAACGTGAATTACGTCGGGTGCGGTGGCTTCCGAACCCCTCGGGCTAGATATTGGCATGACGGAACTGCAATTCAAGGAAAACCGGACGCGAGGCATCCGGTTTTCCGCGTCAAATTGTCAGTATTGTCACGATCGGTGTGAAAATACCCGATCCGAGGGTAAATCCCACAACGGCCGACCTGCCTCGGCCTCCGCTTGCGCTTGGGTCAGGCCCAAATCTGCAAGGCGACCGGCATCCAAACCCCGCAGTGCGCGACGTTCCATCCAGACGGTGACACTGAGAGCCAAACGGCGGCGCAGCGTGACCCGTTGGACGTTGCGGGATCCGGTCGCCAAAATATAGGTTGAGAAAACAGCCATTTTCATTTCCTTTCGTGATGCGATTTTCAAATATCATTCCATGTGTTGATATATCCAGTATCCGGTGACATAATGGAAATGAATGTTTGACGTCTTAATCATCAGGATTTGTGATATGGCTAGAAATTTGGATGTGACTGCCCTTCGGTCCTTTGTGGCGGTGGCGGACTCAGGCGGCGTCACGCGGGCGGCGGGGGTGCTGAACCTGACGCAATCAGCGGTGTCCATGCAGCTCAAACGATTGGAAGAGGCGCTGGGGCTTGATTTGCTGGACCGCTCCAGCCGCCAGATCGGGGTCACACCGCAGGGCGAACAACTGCTCAGTTATGCGCGCCGGATGTTGGCACTGAATGATGAGGCGCTGCAGCGTCTGACGTCACAAGACTATGAGGGCGAGATTTCGCTGGGCGTGCCCCATGACATCATCTACCCCTATATCCCGCCGGTGTTGCGTCAGTTCGCCGCCGATTTTCCGCGAATGCAGATCAAGCTGGTCTCTCAGCCGACCAAAACCCTGCGTGAGATGTTCGCGCGCGGCGAATTGGACGCGATCCTGACTACCGAAAGCAGCCCCGGCGAAGATGGCGAGGCGCTTGTGACCTTGCCTCTGGTCTGGGTCGGCGCCCGCGGTGGTGTGGCCTACAAACAGCGGCCCCTTCCGGTGGCCTTTTGTTCGAATTGCATCTTCCGGTCGGGGGTTTTGAAACGGCTGGACGATGCGAACTTTGAGTGGTCCATGACCCTCGAATCGGCCGCCGACAGTGCGGTCGAGGCCGTCGTCAGTGCCGATCTGGCGGTCAATGCGATCATCAAAGGATCATTGCCTGAACAGACCGATCTGCTGCCCGGCGATGCGGGCCTGCCTGATCCGGGCAAAACCCAGATCGTGCTGTATATGCAGGCCAAAGACGATCCCGTGCAGGCTGCCCTGCATGAGATGATCCGCCAGTCCTATCTGTCCGAATGGAAGGCCAACGCGCCGCGCCGCTTATCGGCGTAGAGTCCGACCCCTAGGGCGTTACAACCACCTTGCCGGTGCTTTTGCGGCTGCGCAAAAGCTCCAACGCGTCGGCGGCGTCCTCAAGGGGCAGGACATGGCTTACATGGGGGCGCAGGCGGCCTTGGGCGTACCAGTCCAGAAGCTCCCCCATGCTGTCGGTCAGGGCTGTGGGGTTGAATTGCAGATAGCCGCCCCAGTAAAAGCCGATGACGTTGATGTTTTTGACCAGAATATGATTGGCGCGGATGTCGGGCAGATCGCCGCTGGCAAAGCCGATGATCAGGATGCGGCCTTCGCGGTTGGTCGCTTTGACGGCGGCCTTGAACGCGTCGCCGCCCACAGGGTCATACACCACATCGGCCCCCCCGAGCGCCTTGACGCGCGCGGTGATGTCATCGCTTGCGTCAATCGTGTGATCTGCCCCCGCCGCTTTTGCAATCGCGCATTTTTCGGCCCCCCGCGCCACAGCGATGACCGTGGCGCCCATAGCTTTGCCGATTTCCACCGCTGTCAGCCCCACACCGCCCGCAGCCCCCAGCACCAGTAGCGTTTCCCCTTCCTGCAACTGCGCGCGCCGCGTCAGCGCCAGATGGGACGTGCCGTAAGCCACCTGAAACCCTGCTGCTTGGGCAGGCGTCATGCCGTTCGGTACGGCGCGACACAATGCAGCCGGAAAAACCCCCTGTTCGGCCAAACCGCCTTGGCCGCCAAAGACTGCAACACGGGTGCCAACGGCGGGCGAGGTCACGCTGTCGCCCGTGGCCAGCACTGTGCCGCAGACTTCCATCCCGAGGGTGAAGGGCGGCTTGGGCGTGTCCTGATAAGTGCCTTTGGCCATCAGCAAATCTGCAAAATTCAGGCCGCAGGCCTCAATCTGCAACAGGACCTCACCGGCTTGGGGGGAGGGGGCCGCAGCGTCGGTCAGCTGAGGCGGGGTGGCGTGATCGGTGACTTGAAATGCGCGCATGAGAACCTTTTGGACTGTCGGGTGTGGGCACCGGAATGGCACAAACTGAATCGTTGACCCCATCTGAGCATAAAAGCCGAGGGATGACTATTTGGCCCATCAAATTTGCCGTTTCGACCGAACGTCATGAACGTACCTGCACTTTAGGACAGGACACGTCGCGCAACCGTTGCGTGTTTTATCTGCACGGGCGACACGCCCTTCAAGCACTCGGTGCAGATCAAAACGATAAAGGCGGCGCGTTCGATTTGGACCAAGCCCGCCAAAGCAAGAATTGGAAAAGGTAAATGAAGCATCCTGTCGACGTCCATGTTGGTAAACGTATTCGCCAACGCCGTTGGGTAAGTGGGACGACGCAACAGCAACTGGCCGATCAAGTGGGCATCAAGTTCCAGCAGATCCAAAAGTACGAAACAGGCATGAACCGCGTCAGCGCATCGCGTCTGTGGGACATTGCCCATGCGCTGCATGTGGATGTGTCGTTCTTTTTCGAGGGGCTGACCGGTGAGGACATGCCCGCCGAGATGAACGGAATGCCCAGTGATATCCTGTCTGACAAGGAAGCGTTGGAGTTGCTGCGCAGCTACTACGCCATCCCCGAGAACCAACGCCGCCGCCTCTTCGATCTGGCGCGTGTTCTCAGCGAAGTCAGCTAACGGCCGCCTCTGACCCTTGACGCACTATGTGTCCCCCCGCTACCGCAGGGGGACCATGGCAAAAGGGCAGGGCGATGACATTACTCCATGTGCAACCAGATGACGGCCTGCAGGCGACCCTGCGGGCCTGTGCGCATGAGATTGCCGATGCGGCCCGTGCGGCGATCCTGCCGCTGTTTCGCACCAACCTCGCATCCGACAACAAAGAAGCGGGCGGTTTTGACCCCGTGACCGAGGCCGACCGCGCCGCCGAACGCGCCATGCGCGATGTGCTGGTGCGGCTGCGTCCGCAAGACGGGATTTTGGGCGAAGAATACGGCACGGATGATGGCACCAGCGGGCTGCAATGGGTTCTGGACCCCATCGATGGCACCCGTGGCTTTATCAGCGGCACCCCCACTTGGGGTGTCTTGATCAGCCTTCGGGATGCCGCGGGCCCGATCTATGGCCTGATTGATCAGCCCTACATTGGCGAACGCTTTGAGGGCGGGTTTGGCCTGTCCGAGATGACGGGCCCCTTGGGTGCGCGGCCGCTTGGCACCTCCGACGTGGGCATCTTGGCCGAGGCCACGATCCTAACCACCTTCCCCGAGGTAGGCACCGCGAGCGAGGGTGCTGCGTTCAAGGATGTGGCGTCGCGCTGTAAGCTTACGCGTTATGGGATGGATTGCTACGGTTACGCTCTGCTTGCGGCGGGGCAGGTGGAGTTGGTCGTTGAAGCGGGCCTAAGCGCCTACGACATTCAAGCCCCCATCGCGGTCATTCAGGCGGCAGGCGGCATCGTGACCGATTGGACCGGCGCACCGGCCCATGAAGGCGGGCGGGCTTTGGCTGCGGCCAATGCCGACCTGCATGCGGCGGCCCTCGACGTCTTAGCGAAATATTGAAGGTATCGGGGGACTTTCGAATTGGCTTCGCCAATCCGATCCGGCGCGGCTGCGCCGCGCCTTCGTTTGAAGAAAGGGACGGCTATGGACCGTGAAATTTTGATCAAGGGCGCTTTGGCTGTTGTCACCATGGACGATGACCGGCGGGAGTTGTCGGGCGCGGATGTGTTGATCCGCGGCGGCGTGATCGCTGAGATCGGCCTTGCGATCCATGCCCCCAACGCCGACGTGGTCAGCGCTGCTGGCTGTGTGGTGACACCGGGCCTCGTGAACACGCACCACCACCTGTACCAAACGCTGACCCGCGCTGTGCCCGGCGGGCAGGACGCGTTGCTGTTTGGATGGTTGCAGACGCTTTATCCCATTTGGGCGCGGTTCGGACCGGAGGAGATGTATGTTTCGGCCCTGATTGGTCTGGCCGAACTGGCCCTGTCGGGCTGCACAATGACGTCCGATCATCTGTACCTTTATCCCAATGGGTCGCGTCTGGATGACACGATTGCCGCCGCCCATGACGTGGGCTTGCGGTTTCATCCGACCCGGGGCGCCATGAGCATTGGTGAAAGCGATGGGGGCCTGCCGCCGGACAGTCTGGTCGAACGGGAGGCGGATATTCTTGAGGACTGCATCCGTGTCATTGATGCCCACCACGACGCAGGCGAGGGCGCGATGGTGCGCGTGGGCGTAGCACCTTGTTCGCCGTTCTCCGTCAGCCGTGACCTGATGCGCGATGCCGCTGTTCTGGCGCGTGACAAGGGTGTGATGTTGCACACGCATTTGGCGGAAAACGATGAGGATATCGCCTATTCCTTGGAGAAATTTGGCTGTCGTCCGGGCCAATATGCCGAAGACCTTGGCTGGACGGGGCCGGATGTCTGGCACGCCCATTGCGTAAAACTGGACGGACAAGAGATTGATCTGTTCGCACGCACCAAGACCGGCGTGGCCCATTGCCCCTGTTCCAACTGCCGCCTTGGGTCGGGCATCGCACCGGTGCGCGCCATGCGCGATGCGGGGGTGCCGGTTGGGTTGGGCGTCGACGGATCAGCCTCCAACGATGCGGGATCGCTGATCGGTGAAGCACGCCAGACCATGTTGTTGCAACGGGTGGCGCTGGGGGCGGATGCGATGTCCGCGCGCGAAGCGCTCGAGATTGCCACGCGCGGCGGGGCCGAGGTTTTGGGCCGGAACGATTGCGGCCAGATCAGCGTTGGTAAACGAGCAGACATCGCGCTGTGGGATGTGTCGGGAATTGAGGCTGCAGGATCATGGGATCCGGTCGCCCTTTTGCTGGCAGGCCCCACGTGGGTGCGCGATTTATGGGTGGAAGGCCGCCCAGTGGTGGCGAACTCCCGCGTGGTCAGCTTTGATTTGAACCGTGCGATTGTGCGGCAAGGCCAACTCGTTCAGGCCTTGCAAACCTGAGTGAGGAGAGACTTATGAAATATGTAATCGCCGCTGCCTGTTTGGCCCTGTCGGCCTGCGGATCCTCCCTGTCCACGCCCAGCACAGGGACCTCGCCCGTGGCGGTTGTGGCCCCGTCGGGCTCCGTGATGTCCTTTTTGAATGCCGCGCGCGCCCAGAACGGGCTGCCGCCTGTGTCCGAAGACCGCCGGTTGTCTCAATCAGCCCAGCGTCACGCGCAAGATATGCAAGCGAACGGCTTTTTCGCGCACACCGGATCGAATGGCAGTTCCTTCTCGGATCGCGCCCGCGCTGCAGGCTACACTTGTGCGCGCAATGAAAACATTGCCAACGGTCAACGCACGGCTGAGGGCGTGGTGACGGCGTGGATGAATTCGCCTGGACACCGCCGCAATCTTTTGGCCTCTAACGTGACAGAATTCGGCATTGGCCGGACAGATAACAATTGGGTGCTGGTTATGGGCGCAGGCTGCTAGGCCGCCATGTACGGGATCGGGCGGAATCGTCAGGCGCATGCCGCGGCCTATGCCATCGACGGGCGCGCGTTGATCTTTCCCCAGCAGGGGATCGCTGCGGCCTGTGATAAGGTGCGGCGGGCCGACCTGACTGATCCTGCCGGGTTGGGACAGGGGGTGTTTGACGCGCTCGACGCGTCGACCCCGATCCGCAAGAAAAAGCTGTCACTGGGGGAACAAACCCGCGCGTTCCATGACACCATGGAGGCGTTTCGCCAGGAGGCGAAGATCGGCCAGACGCGATTTGCAAACGCCTTGGTTCATGGCCTGATACATCAGACACGCGACGGCATCACGCTGACACCGATGCGCGCGGTGCGGGGGCGCTATGGGTTTGAGAGGGGAGGAGAGGATGTTTTCATTCCGGTCCCCTCATCCCTGGACGCGGCAACCATCGGGCGGGGGCTGGCCCTGATGCTGACGCGTTAGACGCGCCGTCCTGCCACGTAAGTGGCTGAAATCGCGCGGTCATCACCCATCATGATGGTCGGGAACAGGGCCTCCCACAGATCATCCGCGCGACGGGCGCGCTGGGCAATCGCGGGGGTCGAGGCCAGATCAATCACCGCGATGTCTGCCATAGCGCCCACATTCAGCGACCCGATCTGCCCGCCCATGCGCAAGGCCTGCGCGGATCCTTCGGTGGCCAGCCACATCAGCTGCGCAGGATGCAGGGCCGTACCGCGCAACTGCGCCACCTCATAGGCGGCGGCCATGGTGCGCAACATGGAAAACGACGACCCGCCACCGGTGTCTGTGGCAAGCCCCGTTCGAATACCCCGCGCCTTGACCCCCGCCATGTCGAACAGCCCCGAACCGATAAACGTGTTGGACGTGGGGCAATGGACGACAGCGGCGCCGACCTCTGCCAGCCGGTCAATTTCGCGCGGTTCAAGGTGGATCGCGTGGCCGTAAAGGCCGCGTGCGCCCAACAGGCCGAATTGCTCATAGGTGTCCAGATAATCGCGGGCCGATGGAAACAGATCGCGGACCCAAGCGATTTCGTCAGTCTGTTCGCTTAGATGCGTTTGCATCAACACCTCCGGGTGTTCCGCCCAAAGCGCACCCATCGCCGCCAGTTGATCGGGGGTAGAGGTGGGCGAAAACCGCGGCGTGATGGCATAGGTGGCGCGGGCTTTGCCGTGGTAGGTTTCAAGCAAGGATTTGCTGTCGTCATAGGCCGATTGCGCCGTGTCGCGCAGACCATCCGGCGCATTGCGGTCCATGCATGTCTTCCCCGCGACCACGGCCATCCCGCGTGCTGCGGCCTGATCAAAAAAGGCGCGCACGGATGCGGGGTGAATTGTGCAAAAACTGGTAAGCGTCGTGGTGCCATGGGCCAGCGCCAGATCAAGGGTGCGCCCCGCAATATCCGTGGCATATTCCTCATCCGCAAAGCGCATCTCTTCTGGAAATGTATAGGTGTTCAGCCAATCAATCAGCCGCTTGCCCCACGACGCGATCATCGCCGTCTGCGGATAATGCATATGCGCGTCCACAAAGCCCGACGAGATCAGGTGATCCCCGTGATCGACCACGCGGGCCTGCGGATGTGCGGCCTTGAGCGCCGCACCGTCCCCCACCTGCGCGATCCGGCCGCCCTGCACAAGGACACCACCATGGGTCAGCGCCACCGCCGCGTCCTCAATGGCGGTCGCGAAGGGATCGGCGTCAAAGCGCAGGGTTTGCCCCAAAAGAAGAAGATCATTCATACCGCGCAAAATATGTCCGCGTCCGAGGATCGTAAATCGCCAATTGTTATTGACCGCTTGAGGGTGACGCTAAGTTCACTAATGTGCAGCCGAAAGGGGACCGCCATGTCAGAGGCTATTGAGATCACCGAAGACGACGAAGGCCTGCCAAAAATGCTGGCCTCGGGGGTCAAAGCGGCCCTTGCCGCCTCTGACAAGGCCGAACTCGACCGGCTGCTGAACCCGCTGCACCCCGCTGACATTGCCGACCTGATGGAGCAGATCGATGATCGCCAACGGGCGGAATTGCTCTATCAATGGAAGGGCGGGGTGGATGGCGACATCCTGTCCGAGCTCGGCGATGACCTGCGCGAAGAAATCATCGATGCCCTCGGCCCCACAGAATTGGCCGACGTGGTCCGTGATCTGGAATCCGATGATGTGGTCGATCTGGTCGAAGACCTTGATGAGGACCAACAAGAACAGGTGTTGGATGCGCTGGATGCCGGCGACCGTGTGGCCGTCGAAAAGGCGCTGGCCTATCCGGAAAAATCCGCAGGCCGCCTGATGCAAATGGAAGTCGTGCGCGCGCCCGCCCATTGGACGGTGGGGGAGGCGATTGATTATCTGCGCGCCTCTGACGATCTGCCCGAACAGTTCTACCATGTCATTCTGGTCGATCCGCGGATGAAACCCGTGGGCTATGTGACCTTGGGCCGCCTGCTGGGCACGCCGCGTCCGATCCATCTGACCGAATTGTTGGAGGACAGTTTCCGCACCTTCCGCGTCGATCAGGACGAAGGCGACGTGGCCTATGCCTTTAACCAGTATCACCTGATCTCAGCCCCTGTGGTGGACGAAGATGACCGGCTTGTGGGCGTGATCACCATCGACGACGCGATGATTGTGCTCGATGAAGAACACGAAGAAGACATCCTGCGTCTGGCCGGTGTGGACGGGGAATCAAGCCTGACAGACAAGGTCATCGCCACAACCAAACGTCGCTTTCCGTGGTTGGCGGTCAATCTGGTGACGGCCATTCTGGCCTCCCTGATCATTTCGCTGTTTGAGGAAACCATCGCAGGGCTGGTGGCGCTTGCGGTGTTGATGCCCATCGTGGCGTCCATGGGGGGCAATGCGGGCACGCAAAGTCTGACAGTGGCCGTGCGGTCGATTGCGACCAAGGACCTGACCGGAGCCAACGTCTGGCGCGTCATAAGACGCGAGGTTCTGGTGGGCCTCATCAACGGCCTCGCCTTTGCGGTGATCATGGGGCTGGTGGGCTATGTGTGGTTTGGCCAGCCGATGTTGGGCGTGGTGATCGCGTTGGCCATGGTGATCAATATGGTGGTGGCGGGTCTCGCGGGCACAGGTATTCCGGTGATTTTGGAAAAGATCGGCATTGATCCGGCGCTGGCCTCAGGCGCCTTTGTGACAACGGTGACGGATGTGGTCGGGTTTTTCGCCTTCCTCGGGTTGGCGGCGGTGATGTTGCTGTGACATTGCAGGACCGCAAAGACGCCGCGCGCAAAGCGGCCTTCGCCGCGCGCAAAATGGCCCATGAGGCAGGCTTTGGCCACGCGGGCCACTTGTCGTCGGTCCTTGCGGGATATCGCGGCGTGCCGCTGGCCGGCTACGCCCAGATGCGCACGGAAATCGACCCGACCCCGGCGATGGAGGAGGCCGCAGCCCACGGCCCGGTCTGTCTTCCGGTGATTGAAGCGGCAGGCCAGCCTCTCAAGTTCCGCACCTGGACCCCTGGCTGCGCCATGACCCCAGGTGCCTTCGGCGCGCGCATCCCCGAAACGGGCGATTGGATCACCCCCGAAATCCTTATCGTTCCCTTGGTGGCATTTTCCCGCGCGGGCGGGCGTCTGGGCTATGGTGGCGGGTTCTATGACCGCACCCTTGAAGGTCTGCGCGCCCTCAGACCCACGCTGGCCATCGGTTTTGCCTATGCCGCACAGGAATTGCCCGACCTGCCGCTGGAACCCACCGATCAACCTTTGGATCTGATCGTGACCGAAGAGGGCGTGATCGAACCACGTTGACCTCCTTTCTCTGGTTTCAAAATACCTCGGGGAGTCCGAAGGACGGGGCAGAGCCCCTTTGAGCGCCCACATTTCAACCTTGCGCAACGGCGATGGTCTTGGTCTACGGACCTCATGAAAATATTGTTCCTCGGCGATGTCATGGGCCGCGCTGGCCGCACTGCAATCCTTGAACGGCTGCCCAAGCTGCGCGAGGCATGGCGGCTGGATTTCGTCGTCGTCAACGGCGAAAACGCCTCAAACGGGGCGGGGCTGACCGCGAAACACGCACAGGCCCTGCTGGGGGCTGGCGCCGATGCTCTGACCTTGGGCGATCATGCCTTTGACCAAAAGGACATGATCCAGTTCTGCGAGGCCGAGCCACGCATCATCCGCCCCCTGAACTTTTCCAAAGCAGCACCTGGCAAAGGTGCGCGGGTGTTCGAAGCCACGCGGGGCCGGAAGGTACTGGTGGCCCAAGTGCTGGGACAGGTGTTCATGAAACGCGCCTTTGATGATCCGTTTTCTGCCGTAGACACCGTGATGCGTGGCCACCCCATGGGCGGCGCTGTGCAGGCGTCTTTGATTGATATCCATTGCGAAGCCACGTCCGAGAAGATGGCCATGGGCCACTACTGCGACGGACGTGCGTCCATCGTTGTGGGCACCCACACCCATGTGCCGACCTCCGATACGATGATCCTGCCCGGCGGCACGGCCTTTCAGTCCGATGCGGGCATGTGTGGCGACTATAATTCCGTCATCGGCATGCAAAAGGAAGAACCCCTGCGCCGGTTCATCACCGGCATGCCTAAAGCACGGTTTGAACCAGCCATGGGGGAGGCCACGCTCAGCGGTCTATACGTCGAAACCGATGACCGCACCGGCAAAGCCACGCGGGTGGAACCGGTCCGTCAGGGCGGACGGCTGGCCCAGCACGGGCCGGACTGACACCCTCCAACGTCCTGCCGTGGCTGGCTCTCGTGACCTTCGGGGCAGGCTGGGGCGCGATGCAGCCTGCCAACAAGATCGCTGTCGAGGGCGGGTTTGAACCCTTCGGGATCATGGTCTGGCAAGGCGTTGTGACGCTGATCCTTGCGGGGGCTTTGGCCGCGCGGATGGGTCGCCCGAAGGGACGCGCGCAATGGGCCATTTGTGCGCAGGTTGCGGTTTTGGGCACGTTGATCCCGCATTTCGCCTCCTTTACGGCGGTCACCCATCTGCCCGCTGGTCTGGTCGCGATCATATTATCGACCATCCCGATTTTTGCCCTGTTGATGGGGCTGGCCTTGCGCCGCGAGGTCCTGACCACGGCACGCGCAGCGGGGCTTGGGCTGGGGTTCGTGGCCATGGTTCTGATTGCGATCTCACGCGGGGATGTAGGCAGCGGGGCGCTGTGGGCCGTGGCCGTCGGGCTGGTGGCGCCGCTGTGTTATGCGCTCAATTCCACGCTTTTGGCCGGACGCGGGATGGCGGGCCTGCATCCCTTGCAGGCCTTCGCGGGGGCTGCGGTGATCTTTCTGCCCGTGTCGGTGATGGCGGCTGCGGTCACCGGCCAGATCAAGGGCATCGGCGCAGACCTGCCCAGTTTGGCCGTGATCGCCACGGCGGTGGGCCATACAATGATTTACACCGGCTTTTTGTGGCTGGTAACGGTGGCCGGCGCGGTTTTTGCCAGTCAAACCGCCTATTTGGTCACCGGATTTGGTATTGTGTGGTCGATGGTCCTGCTGGACGAACGCTATGCGCCGGGCGTGTGGATCGCGCTTGCCCTGATGTTTTTGGGGCTGACGCTGGTGCGTCCCCTGCGGTCACGACTTGCACCGGACAACGGGGCGCGCAACACTGTGCGGGGCGCATCTCCGCGTGGGTAAGATCTGTCCAAGGGGCAAGAATGGTTGAGTATTTCGGATTGACGCAAACCGGACAGGCCCTGCTGACGCTGGGCGTGGTCGCGGTGATGTTTGTGCTTTTTGTGCGCGAAACCTATCCCACAGAGGTCGTGGCCATGGCAGGCGTGTCGATCCTGCTGGCCTCGGGCGTGCTGCCTTATGACACCGCGCTGACGGTTCTGGCGAACCCCGCACCTTGGACCATTGCCGCGATGTTTATCGTCATGGGCGCATTGGTGCGCACCGGATCGCTGGAGGCGCTGACAGGTTTGGCCGAACGCAATGCCAAGGAACGCCCCGTTCTGGCACTGGCCGCACTGATGGCCTTTGTCGTCGTGGCCTCGGCCATTGTGTCGAACACGCCTGTGGTCGTGGTGATGATCCCGATCTTTGTGCAACTGGCCAAAACCATGGGGATGAGCGCGTCAAAGCTGCTGATCCCGCTGTCCTACGGAGCGATTTTGGGGGGCACGCTGACCCTGATCGGGACCTCGACCAACCTGCTTGTTGACGGTGTGGCCCGCGCCGAAGGGCTGGAGCCGTTCACGATTTTCGAGGTCACACCGCTGGGCATTGTACTGGTCACCTGGGGGATGTTCTATTTGGGCGTCATCGCACCCCGTCTGTTGCCCGACCGTGACAGCATGGCGAACCTGTTGTCCGACCGGTCAAAAATGCGCTTTTTCACCGAGGCGGTGATCCCCCCCGACAGCAACCTGATCGGCCGTGAGGTGACAGGCGTGCAGCTGTTCAAACGCGAAGGCGTGCGATTGATCGACGTGGTGCGGGGTGATTTGTCTCTCAGGCGGAAACTGGCGGGCGTTGAATTGCAGGTGGGCGACCGCGTGGTGCTGCGCACCGCCATGACGGAGCTGTTATCCCTGCAACGCAACAAAGAACTGCGTCGCGTGGATCAGGTGTCGGCGGTGGAAACCCAAACGGTTGAGGTGTTGATTACGCCGGGCTGTAAGATGATCGGTCGGACGCTGGGTGCCTTGCGGCTGCGGCGGCGGTTCGGGGTCTATGTGCTGGCGGTGCACCGCCGCAACCAGAACATCGGGCGTCAGTTGGACGATTTGGTCGTGCGAGTAGGGGACACTCTGCTGTTGGAAGGATCGAACGAGGACATCCAGCGGTTGGCGCTGGAGATGGATTTGGTCGATGTGTCCCAGCCGTCCGCACGGGCGTTTCGCCGGTCGCAAGCGCCGATTGCCTTGTTGGCTTTGGTGGGCATCGTCGGACTTGCGGCCTTTGGCGTGGCCCCGATTTTCCTGTTGTCGGTTCTGGCGGTCACTGTCGTTTTGCTGACCCGCTGTATCGACGCGGAGGAGGCGTTTTCCTTTGTGGACGGGCGTTTGCTGGCGCTGATCTTTTCCATGCTGGCCATTGGCGCGGCCCTGCAGGCCTCGGGCGCAGTGGCGCTGATTGTTGAGGCCGTGGCACCCGGATTGGCGATGCTGCCGCCGTTTTTGATCATCTGGGCGGTCTATTTGCTCACCTCGGTGCTGACCGAAACGGTCAGCAACAATGCGGTTGCGGTCGTGGTGACGCCCATCGCCATCGGGTTGGGGCAGGCGCTGGGGCTGGACCCGCGGCCTTTGGTGGTGGCGGTGATGGTCGCGGCCTCGGCCAGTTTTGCCACGCCCATCGGGTATCAGACGAATACGTTGGTCTATGGCCCCGGTGGCTACAAGTTCAGCGACTTTATGCGGGTCGGCATCCCGCTGAACCTGAGCATCGGGATCTTGGCATCTGCGGTCATCCCCTTCATCTGGCCTCTGTGACGGACGAAAGGGCGGAGTTGAGTATTTAGGGCAAAACGAAACCTAAAGCGGCCAGAACACAAGGATCGCGGGGATCGAGACGGCAACCACGAGAATTTCAAGCGGCAGGCCCATGCGCCAATAATCCCCGAAGGAATAGCCACCCGGACCCAAGATAAGCGTGTTGTTCTTGTGCCCGATGGGCGTCAGGAACGCGCTGGAGGCGGCCACGGCCACGGCCATCAGAAACGGATCAGCGGACACGTTAAGGCTGTCGGCCATCTGGATGCCCACTGGAGCGGCCACAATGGTGGTCGCCGTGTTGTTGAGGACATCGGACAAGGTCATGGTCACCACCATCAGCACCGTCAGGATGATCCACGGGGCGAGGCCTTCGGTCAGGCCGACCAGCGCCCCTGCAATCAGTTCCGTGCCACCTGAGGTTTCGAGTGCGGCCCCCAGCGGGATCATCGACCCCAAGAGCACCACAACCGGCCATTCGATATGCGTATAGAGTTCCGACAGCGGCACGATTTTGGCCAACACATAGGCCATGACCACAAGGCCCAAGGCAATCGGCAGATAGATCAGCCCGAAACTGGCCAGCGCCACGGCCCCTGCAAACAGGCCAATGGCCAGCCAGACTTTTGAATTGGCGGTCACCGCCACGCCACGGTCCGCCAAGGGCAGACACCCCAGCCAGTCGGTGACGTCGTTGGCCGCATCATTGGGGGCCAGCAACAACAGGATATCGCCTGCCTGAATGACGGTCTTGCGCATCTGCGATTTGACCGGCTTGCCCTTGCGCGACAGGCCCATCAGCACCGTGCGTTGCCGCCATGCAAGGCCAATGGCATCCGCCGTTTTGCCGGTGATGCGTGAGGTTTCGGTGGCCACGACCTCAATGACCGTCAGGCCATCTGACGCCGCGGACAGCAACTCTTCGCGGCGGTTGTCCGTAAAG
This sequence comes from Pseudooctadecabacter sp., assembly GCF_965657175.1. Lineage (GTDB taxonomy): Bacteria > Pseudomonadota > Alphaproteobacteria > Rhodobacterales > Rhodobacteraceae > Octadecabacter. The sequence continues at coordinate 126,737 of NZ_CBFHNH010000006.1, forward strand.
TCTAGGTTCAGCGCCGCGCGGAATTCGTCCAAAGCCTCTGGGGCTGCTTCGATGATGATGATGTCCTGCGCTTCAAGGGTTGAGTTTTGCGCCGTCCCGTAGCGGCGTTTGCCGCCCCGGATCAGGCCAAGGATAGCGACGTCGTTCTTTTCGGCGTCGTCATAAAGTTCGCGCAGTCGTTTGCCGATCAGTTTGCTGTCATCTGGCACGGTCAATTCGGCCAGATAATCGGTGTAGCTGTCGATCGTGGCCCCTGCGGATTTGCCATCGGGCGTGGGGATCAGCCGCCAGCCGATCAGCGCCACAAAGATCAGGCCTGCGAGGGCTGTGACGCCACCCACGGGCGCAAAATCAAACATGGCAAAGGGTTCGCCAAACGCCTCTTCGCGGATGGAGGCGATGATGATGTTGGGGGGCGTGCCAATGAGGGTGACCATCCCGCCTAAGATCGTTGCAAAGCTCAGCGGCATCAGGCTGAGCCCGGGCGACCGGCCTGCTTTGCGGGCAGTCTGGATGTCGACGGGCATCAGCAGCGCCAAGGCCGCAACGTTGTTCATAAACGCCGACAGAACACCGCCAATGGCGCCCATGATCGCGATATGCCCGCCCAAGGCGCGGGCGGCGTCTACCAGCGTGCGGGTGATCAGATAGACCGCACCGGACCGGACCAGCCCGGCGGAGACGACCAGCACCAGTGCGACGATGATGGTCGCAGGATGGCCAAAACCGGAAAAGGCATCTTCGGTTGGCACCACACCCAGAACGACGCCCACCAACAAAGCGCCAAAAGCCACGATGTCATAGCGGAACCGGCCCCAAAGCAGCATGGCGAAGACCAGACCGAAGAGGGTGAAAAGGATGATCTGATCTTGTGTCATAAGGGGCGGCCTTGAGGTGATGGCAATATGGGGCGTCTTGGCCCTGCCTGACAACCTGTACACATCCCCGATGGTTCCTGTCTGCATAAAATCGGTCGCAGGCTTCGATCTGGTGCGAAAACCAAAGCGCCATTGCAGGCAGGGTGGGCTGTGCCCTATAGAAGGCGCTGACAAATGCTAAGACCGAACGGGAGACGACCCATGGCAGGCCATTCAAAATGGGCAAACATCCAGCACCGCAAAGGACGTCAGGACAAGATCCGCGGTAAGCTGTTCTCAAAATTGTCGAAGGAGATCACGATTGCCGCCAAGATGGGCGATCCTGACCCGGACAAAAACCCCCGGCTGCGGTTGGCCGTCAAGGAAGCCAAGGGGCAATCCATGCCCAAGGACAACATCGAACGGGCCATCAAGAAGGCCACCGGGGGCGATGCTGAGGATTATGATGAAATCCGCTATGAAGGCTATGCATCTGGCGGGGTGGCTGTGATCGTTGAGACGATGACGGACAACAAGAACCGCACGGCGTCGACGGTCCGGTCTACGTTCTCAAAAGCTGGCGGCAATCTGGGTGAGACCGGGTCCGTCGGGTTCATGTTCGACCGTAAGGGGCAGGTGGTTTATCCGGCTTCCGTCGGGGATGCCGAAACTGTGCTTGAGGCCGCGATTATGGCCGGTGCCGAGGACGTGCAAAGCGATGAGGACAACCATGTCATCCTGTGTGCCGATACCGATCTGAACGACGTGTCCAACGCGCTTGAGGCGGATCTGGGCGAGTCGGAGTCGACCAAGCTGATCTGGCAGCCCAACATAACATCCCCCGTTGACCTTGAAGGTCTGACCAAGGTGATGAAGCTGGTGGAAGCGTTGGAAGACGATGATGACGTGCAAACTGTCACCACCAATCTGGATGCGCCCGACGACGTGATGCAAGCCTTCGCGGAAAGCGAAGAGTAAGCAGCGGGGGGCTAAATTTCGCGAAATTTAGCGCCTCCGGCGGAGGTATTTTTGAACCAGAGAGGCAGGGCGAAGCGATGATCTGGGCGTTTGCGAACGGGTTGGGGTTGTCGTTGTCGCTGATTGTGGCCGTTGGTGCGCAGAATGCCTTCGTGCTCAAGCAAGGATTGTGGCGCGAACATGTGGGGCCGTTGGTTCTGTTTTGCGCGATCTCTGACGCGATTTTGATGGCGTTGGGCGTGTTTGGCTTCGGCGCCTTGACCCAAGCGGTGCCTGCGGTGGCCCCTGTCATGCTGTGGGTTGGGGCGGCATTTGTGTTTGCTTACGGAATCCTCAGCTTTCGGCGCGCTTTTGCGGGGGGGGAGGCTTTGGACCCCACGGTTGCGCCCAAAGGATCCCTGCGCGCGGCTTTGGCGTTTTGTTTCGCGATCACGTGGTTGAACCCCCATGTTTATCTGGACACCGTGTTGTTGGTGGGATCGGTGGCGTCCAAGTTTGAAGAGGCGCGGGTCGCGTTTTGGGCTGGGGCCAGCGCCGGGTCGGCGTTGTTTTTCGTGGCACTTGGTTACGGTGCGCGGTTGCTTGCGCCGGTCATGACCAAGCCGCGTGCGTGGCAGGTTTTGGAATTCATCATCGGCGTGGTGATGGTCGTGATCGCAATCGGCTTGGTCGTCAGCGCGGTTTAAGGTTGCGTCCGGCGCGCCGTGGGCGTTGAGTGCCGCTATGCCTGCGCAAGATCGTCCCCTCATTGGTGTGTTTTGGATGGCCCTGACGGGTCTCAATTTTGTGGCCGTCACGGCCATCGTGAAACATATCGGCGGGGATGTCCCCGCCGCCCAAGGGGCCTTCTTGCGCTACCTGCTGGGGTTGGTGTTTTTGATCCCCATGATCCGGCCCATTCTGGCAGCCCATTTAAGCGCCCGTCAGATCAAACTGTTTGCCGCACGCGGGGTGGTGCACACGCTGGCGGTGATCTTGTGGTTTTATGCGATGGCGCGCATCCCGATCGCGGATGTGACGGCGATGAATTACCTGTCGCCTGTCTATGTCACACTGGGCGCTGCCCTGCTGTTGGGCGAACGCCTGCCGCCGCGTCGGTTGATCGCCGTAATCTGTGCCTTGATCGGCGCGCTGATCATTCTGCGCCCCGGCTTTCGGGAGGTCGATGCCGGCCATATCGCCATGTTGGGCACAGCTGTGGGGTTCGCCGCCGGTTACCTGATCGCCAAGCAGCTGTCGGGAGAGGTGTCTGCCGCGGTCGTTGTGGGGATGTTGTCGATCACTGTCACCATCGGCCTTGCGCCATTTGCCTATGCGGTCTGGGTGCCTGTCACCATGGGCGATCTGGGTTGGCTGTTTCTGGTCGCCTGTTTTGCGACTGCCGGACATTATTCCATGACGCTGGCCTTTGCGGCGGCCCCCTTGACGGTCACCCAACCGGTCACCTTCCTACAGCTGATCTGGGCGGTGCTGCTGGGCTACTTCGTCTTCGACGAAGGCGTTGACATCTGGGTTGTGCTGGGGGGCACTGTGATCCTCGCCTCCGTGAGCTTCATCACATGGCGTGAAGCGCGGGCCAAACGGCAGGCCACGCCCGCGTCGTTTCAGACCAAGGGATAGACTCTGGAGGGGTGAGGCCCAATATAGGGGGCATGTCGCTGCCACCGGGATTCTTGGACGAATTGCGCAACCGGCTGTCCATTGGGCAGGTCGTCGGGCGTAAAGTCATGTGGGACCAGCGCAAGTCCAACCAAGGCAAGGGCGACCTGTGGGCGCCGTGCCCGTTCCATCAGGAAAAATCCGCCAGCTTCCACGTGGATGACCGCAAAGGGTATTACTACTGCTTTGGCTGTCACGCGAAGGGTGACGCGATCTCCTTCGTTCGCGAGACTGAGAATGTGGGCTTCATGGAGGCTGTGCAGATCCTTGCAGGCGAAGCGGGCATGACCATGCCCGCCCGTGACCCGCAGGCGCAGCAAAAGGCCGATCGCCGGACCCAACTGGCCGAGGTCATGGAAATGGCCGTGCAATTCTACCGGCTTCAGCTTCAAACCGGCGCAGGCGCACAGGCGCGTGATTATCTGGCAGGGCGCGGATTGGGCGCACAGGCGTTGGAGAGGTGGGAGATCGGATTTGCCCCACCGGGTTGGCAAAACCTGTGGGATCATCTGACGGGCAAAGGCGTGGCCGAGGACCTGATTTTGGGCTGCGGTTTGTCCAAGGCCTCAAACCAGGGCAAAAAGCCCTATGACACCTTCCGCCACCGTATCATGTTCCCGATCCGCGATGCCCGTGGGCGTGCGATTGCCTTTGGCGGCCGCGCGATGGATCCCGATGACAACGCCAAGTACCTGAACTCACCCGAGACAGAGCTGTTTGATAAGGGCCGTAATCTGTTCAACCTCAAACCCGCGCGGGAGGCGGCAGGCAAAGGCCAGCCGCTGATTGTGGCCGAGGGGTATATGGATGTGATCGCCTTGTCCGAAGCTGGTTTTGAGGCTGCTGTGGCCCCCTTGGGCACTGCCGTGACCGAAAATCAGCTTCAGATGATGTGGCGGGTGTCGCCTGAGCCGGTCATCACATTGGACGGGGACACCGCGGGCCAACGGGCTGCCATGCGGGTGATTGATCTGGCGCTGCCCCTGCTTGAGGCGGGACAATCCGTGCGCTTTGCCATGATGCCCGAAGGGCAAGACCCTGATGATTTGCTCAAAGCAGCAGGCGCGCCAGCCATGCGCGAAAAGATCGAAGGGGCCATGCCCATGGTGCAGTTGCTGTGGCAACGTGAGGTCGACGGAAAGGTTTTTGACAGCCCCGAACGCAAGGCGGCGCTGGACAAGGCTCTGCGGGAAAAGATCATGCAGATCAAAGACCCGTCGATCCGCAGCCACTACGGGCAAGCCATCAAAGACATGCGGTGGGAGCTTTTTGGCACCAAGCGCGACACCTCTGGTGGTGGGGGTGCGCGCCGCACGCCGTGGTTGCCCAAAGGCGCCAAATTGCCTGCACAGGTCAGCACCAAGGCCAGCGCGCTGGCAGGGGGTGCGCTGTTGGAGGACCACCTGCGTGAGGCCGTGATCGTCGCCGTGCTTGTGCGTAATCCACTGATCTTGAATGATTTTTACAGTGCTCTTGAACGGATGCAGTGTTCCACCCCTGAAATTGATCAGCTGCGCACAGCGCTGTTGCGTCACGATGCGGATGTAAGTCTGGCCGATAAAATCATCGCAGATATCGGGGAAGAGCCCCTTGAAAGGATCATGGGCCATGCCCACGTCCGCATCACGCCAGCGGTGCGCCGCCCCGACAACGGGGACCTTGCGCGCATGTGTCTGGCCGAAGAATTTGCCAAACTCACCGCCCGTCGCGGGCACGCCCATGAGGTTGAGGACGCGATCGAAGAACTGACCTCTGATGTGGCCGACGAACGGCTGACCAAACGGCTGGCCCAATCGCTGGCTGCCATGAATGACGCCGGCCGACAGGACGGCGACGACCGCGCGGAATATGACACCGGGGACAACGGTGCGCGCATCAGCAAAGACGAACGAAGCGCATTTGATGCACTTTTAGACCGAATCAGCTTTGCCAAAGGGGGGGGCGGGCACTAGGTCCTCCCATAGCCGCATCGCAACAGCCTAGAAAAACAAGATATCCGGGCATTGCGAATCACTCACATGCTTGGTTGATTCGATCAAAGTCCGAATCAACCGAATCAGGTTAGACCGAATCACCCGGCGCCTGAAACGAAGGGAACGCAGATGGCCGCTAAGGATAACACCGACCAGCAGGACGCCGATGGGGATATGTCCCTCGACATGAGCCAGGCAGCTGTGAAGAAAATGATCATGGAAGCGCGTGAGCGCGGCACGATCACCTACGACCAGTTGAACAAAGTTTTGCCGCCCGATCAGGTGTCCTCCGACCAGATCGAAGACGTGATGAGCATGCTTAATGAAATGGGCATTCAGGTCACCGAAGAAGAAGAGAGCGAAGAGGTCGACGACGACGGCAAGGGCAAAGAAGTCGCCACCGTGTCCGGCGGCCGTGAGGTCACGTTGGGCGGGGCCGAGGCCGAGAAGCTGGACCGCACCGACGATCCGGTGCGCATGTATCTGCGCGAAATGGGGTCCGTTGAATTGCTGTCGCGTGAAGGCGAAATCGCCATCGCGAAACGCATTGAGGCTGGCCGCAACACGATGATTTTGGGGCTTTGCGAAAGCCCGCTGACCTTCCAGGCGATTACGATCTGGCGCGACGAATTGCTGTCCGAGGACATCCTTCTGCGCGACGTCATCGACCTTGAAACCACCTTCGGCAATCAGCTGGGTGACGACGACGAAGAAGAAAGCGTCGTTTCCACGACCACCGATGAGGGTGAGAAAAAGGAAGAAAAGCAAGAGCTTGACGCCGATGGCAACCCCATCGCCAAAGATGACGACGATGACGAGGATGACGCCGCCAACATGTCCTTGGCCGCGATGGAGGCCACGCTGAAGCCTCAGGTTCTTGAGACGTTGGATGTCATCGCGCGCGACTTCGCCAAGCTGAGCGACATGCAAGACGCCCGGATGAGTGCGACCTTGAACGAAGACGGCTCGTTTTCCGACAAGGAAGAGAAAAAGTACCAAAAGCTGCGGCAGGAAATTGTTGATCTGGTGAATTCTCTGCACCTGCACAACAACCGCATCGAAGCGCTGATTGACCAGCTTTACGGCATCAACCGCCGCATCATGCAGATCGACAGCAACATGGTGAAGCTGGCCGACCAAGCGCGCATCAACCGTCGTGAATTTGTGGATGCCTACAAGGGCCGCGAACTGGACCCCACGTGGCTTGAAGAAATGGGCGAAAAGTCCGGTCGTGGCTGGCAGATGCTGATCGAACGGTCCACCGCGAAGATCGAAGACCTGCGGGCTGAGATGGCGCAGGTTGGCCAATACGTGGGCGTCGATATCTCCGAATTCCGCCGCATTGTGCAGCAGGTCCAGAAGGGCGAAAAAGAAGCCCGTCAGGCCAAGAAAGAAATGGTTGAGGCGAACCTGCGCCTCGTGATTTCGATCGCTAAGAAATACACGAACCGCGGCCTGCAATTCCTTGATCTTATTCAAGAAGGTAACATCGGCCTGATGAAGGCCGTGGACAAATTCGAATACCGTCGCGGCTATAAATTCTCGACCTATGCCACGTGGTGGATCCGTCAGGCGATCACGCGGTCGATCGCGGATCAGGCCCGCACGATCCGTATTCCTGTCCACATGATCGAGACGATCAACAAATTGGTCCGCACCGGACGCCAGATGCTGCACGAAATCGGTCGCGAACCGACGCCGGAAGAGCTGTCCGCCAAGCTGCAAATGCCGCTTGAGAAGGTCCGCAAGGTGATGAAAATCGCCAAGGAGCCGATATCGCTGGAGACGCCGATTGGCGATGAGGAAGACAGCCAACTCGGTGATTTCATTGAGGATAAGAATGCCGTGCTGCCGCTGGACAGCGCCATTCAGGAGAACCTCAAGGAAACCACGACACGGGTTCTGGCCTCTCTCACCCCGCGTGAGGAACGTGTGCTGCGGATGCGTTTTGGTATCGGCATGAACACGGACCACACGTTGGAAGAGGTCGGTCAGCAGTTCAGCGTGACGCGCGAACGGATCCGTCAGATTGAGGCCAAAGCGCTGCGCAAGCTGAAACACCCCAGCCGGTCGCGCCGCTTGCGGTCATTCCTGGATCAGTAAACGCCTGTAAAATAACGCTTGTGTCCCCGCTATCCAGCGGGGACATTTGTTTTATGGACTGGGTGATTTCGACAAACGGGCCGGGACTGTATGAGTTCACGGATCAAGTGGCGGGGCAGGTATCGGGCACGGGCGTGTTGACGTTGTTTGTGCAACACACGTCATGTTCGCTGCTCATTCAGGAAAATGCCGACCCCGAGGTGCAGGACGATTTGCAGGCCTATTTTTCCCGCTTGGTGCCGCCGTCAGATCATCCGTCAATGTCGTACCTGCGTCACACCTATGAGGGGCCGGACGATATGCCGGCCCATATCAAGGCCGCTATGCTGCCCGTAAGCTTGTCTATTCCTGTTGTTGAGGGGCGGATGGCGCTGGGAACGTGGCAGGGAATTTACCTTTTCGAACATCGCGCGATGGCCCACCACAGGCGCGTTGTGGGGATGATACGATGACCACGCGTGAGACGGCGATGGCCTGGGTCTCAGCCGCCAATGACGGTCTGTCCCGCGATTGCGCGACGCTTTTTGACTATGCGGAGCCCGCGTGGCGCGAATACCGGTCGGCCGCGTGGTATGTGGACCGCCTGCGCGCCGAAGGTTTCACCGTGGAAGAGGGCAGCGGCGGGATGCCAACGGCCTTTTGCGCCGAATGGTTAAACGGGCCCGGGCCGGTTGTGGGCATGTATGCGGAATATGACGCCGTGCCCGGAAACTGTCAGGCAGCATCAGTCGAACAAGGCCCGCGCGCAGGGATGTCCCAATTTGCCGCAGGGCACACGGACCCCCATTCTGCGTTGGGGATCAGCGGGTTAGGTGGGCTTCTGGCCACCAAAGCTGCGATGGAACGCCATGGTATCAAGGGGGGCTTGCGCTTTACCGGTGAGCCTGCGGAAAAGGTGCGCGGGTCAAAACCCATCCATGCCGCCAAGGGGTACTACGACGGTTTGGCGGGCATGCTGTCGTTTCATCCGTTCTACATGCTGCCCCTGTGCAACACGGTCCGCTGGGACACCCACTGTGGTGCGGCCTATTCGATGATTTACCGTTTCATCTGCGATGACCCGCATCTTTTTGGCGCACAAGACGGCGCTCCGATCCCGCAAAGCCATTCCGACATTCGCGCGCCTGGTGCAAACGACGCGCTGGTCATGATGTACACACAAGGTCGCATGTTGCGCGACACGATGGCGCCCCATACGGGCGGTTGGTCGATATCGGAGGCGATCATTTCAGCCGGGCAGGCGACCGCAGACAACCTGCCCGCAGCGCTGGCAGAGCTGCAATATATGATGCGGGTGCCGACGGTCGAACTGGCCGAACGGATCACCGCGCGGCTCGATGGTTTGGCGGAAACGATCGCCCAGCAAACCGGATGTCGGGTTGATCGGCACTGGGTCTGCAAATCGCGCCCGGGGGTTCCAAACCATGTCATGGCTAATTTGGTTTGGGAGCAAATTCAAAATGTTGGCGCGCCTGTCTGGGATGATGCGGCCAAAGACATCATGCGCCAAATCCAAGCGAACTGTGGCGCCACGCCCGATGACGACCCGATTTTGCCCGCCTGCGAGGCACTGATTTCACCGCAAGAGGCGGAGGCTATCTTGCGCCGTGACCTGCCGCCCAGTCAGCTCAATTCCACGTCCGATGACTATACCGACATGACATGGCATGCGCCGACTGCGCGGTTCTATATGGCGCGGCCCGCACTTAAGGGCGGACCTTATCCCGCTTGGGCGATGAACGCATTGGGCGGAATACCCGCAACGATTGATCCGATGGTTCAGGCGGCGTCCAAGGTGCTGGCGGCATCGGCCCTGCGCCTTCTGGAAGACGCCGACGCGCGGCAAACGGCGTGGGATGAATTTGAACGGCGCAAAGATGACGCCCCGATCCCGCCTCTGTGCGATTATGATCCAGCGGTTCACTTTGCTTGGCCTGAATACATAGAAGCACCACGGGGGCGCACTTGGCATATTCCAACCTAAAGACGGCAGTTGGGGCCGCTTTCGTCGGTCTTTCTTGCACATCCTCAACCTTAGCAGCTTGCCTTGAGGCGGAAGAGACATTCATGTCCTGCCAGATAGACCAAAGCGGTCAATCCTTGCGGGTCTGTTTCACCGCTGACACGGCTTTCTACCGGTTCGGGCCGCCTAAAGGCGAACCGGACCTAGAAATCTCTCAACCTCTGGGTTTCTTGGACTACCAACCTTGGCCCGGCGTGGGCCGTTCGATTTTTGAAACCGTCGTGTTTTCGAACGAAGGCTATGATTACACCGTTTTCGCCGGTTTTGACCGGATGTTTGGGGACGAAACCGAAAAGGATCACCCCTCACCCCGCTTTGGCGGTGTAACTGTCACGCGCGGTGAAGAGGAGCTTGCCGCCCTCACCTGTTCCCGCCAAACCGTTGATTTCGCATGGGGAGAGGGCCTTTTTGAGGCGAAGCAGAACCTCGGATATGTATGGGATTTTGACAGCCGGTCTTGGATTGCACTGCCGGACTGACGTCCCAACTGTGGCCTTTGCGCTCCATGATCTTGTGGTTTGATTTGCCCACTACCCAAAACTTATCCCACCTCCTATAGTGGATGTGGATAAATGGGGCAAAAGACCCCAGAGGCAGATGACGAGGACAGACCATGCGTTGCCCCTTTTGCGGAAACGTCGACACCCAAGTGAAAGATTCCCGCCCCGCGGAAGACCACGTCGCCATCCGGCGCCGGCGGTTTTGCCCAGCCTGTGGCGGACGGTTTACGACCTATGAACGCGTGCAGCTGCGCGATCTGGTGGTGATCAAATCGAACGGTCGGAGGGAAGATTTCGACCGTGACAAGCTCGAACGCTCCGTACGGATTTCGATGCAGAAACGCCCGGTTGAACCCGAACGCGTGGATCAGATGATTTCGGGCATCGTCCGGCGTCTGGAAAGCATGGGCGAAACCGATATCGGGTCCAAACAGATCGGTGAGATCGTGATGGAGGCGCTGGCACGGATCGACACCGTCGCTTATGTTCGTTTTGCCAGCGTTTACAAGAACTTCCAGGCCGCAGATGACTTCGATAAGTTCGTAAGCGAACTGCGCCCCCCTGAAAAATCGGACGATTGAGCAGCACTTTAGACCATCGTTTTATGGGGTTGGCCCTGTCGCTCGGGCGGCGGGGCCTTGGCCGTGTTTGGCCCAACCCGAACGTGGGCTGCGTCATCGTCAAGGACGGTCGTGTCATTGGGCGCGGCTGGACAGCCGATGGCGGGCGGCCCCATGCGGAAACGCAGGCGCTGGCGCAATGCGCCGCGGTAGGGGCGACAGCCTATGTCACGCTGGAACCCTGCGCCCATACCGGCAAAACGCCCCCCTGTGCACAGGCGCTAATTGACGCAAAGGTTGCCCGCGTCGTGATCGCCGCGGATGATCCCGATCCTCGGGTTTCGGGCAAAGGCATCGCGATGTTGCGCGCCGCTGGCATTGAGGTTGAGACCGGTGTGCGCACGGCAGAAGCGGTGCGCGACATGGCTGGGTTCCTCACGCGGATGACCCAGAACCGTCCTTTCGTAACCTTGAAACTTGCCAGTTCCTTTGACGGGCGGATCGCCACCGCGACGGGCGAAAGCCAGTGGATCACGGGGCCTGACGCGCGCCGGATGGTACACGCGCAACGGGCCGCCCATGACGCGGTGCTGGTGGGTGCTGGCACCGTGCGTGCGGATGATCCGACGCTGACGGTCCGCGACATCGGCGTGACGCGGCAGCCGGTGCGCATCGTGGCCTCCCGCAAGTTGGACATCGACGCCACAGCACTACGGGCGACCCAAGATCAAGCGCCGCTGTGGCTATGCCACGGCGCTGACGCCACTGTCGCGCCATGGCAGGATGCGGGCGCCACGACGATCGCCTGCGCCGCCCGAGGCCGCCAGATCGACCCCATTGATATGATGGCGAAATTGGCGGATCTTGGGTTGACCCGCGTGTTTTGCGAAGGGGGCGGCAGCCTTGCTGCATCGCTTCTGGCCGCTGATCTGGTAGATGAGGTCGTGGGCTTCACCGCTGGTCTGATCCTCGGTGCCGAAGGCACGCCTTCGGTGGGGGCCATGGGGCTCGATCGTCTGTCCGATGCGCCGAGGTTCAAGCTGATCGAAACACGCACCATAGGGGCTGACCTGATGCACCGCTGGCAGCGGGCCTCGGCTTCATCTGGCTAGAAAAACTCCCCCCGGAGGGCCGCTTTCATCCTATCGCCACAGATGCGCGTAAGATGCGAAAGCCCCTTGCAGCTTGGCCAACAGCCGGTTGGCCCGGCTGGGGCGCGGGACAGTGCCCTGTTCCAGCCGGTCCAGAACCACGCCCACAGGGCAGGGCAGGCCAGTCACCGGATCGTGGTAGCGCGGGTAGTCGATCAGGCAGGCATGGATAAATTGCGCCAAGTTTGGCTGTGCGCTGCGTCGCACGCAGGGCAGGGCGCGGTCGTCGGTCAGCCCCCAGCCTGCATAAAACGGCGTGCCAAAACAGGTGACGTCCTTGCCGCGCAACAGCGCCTCAAACCCCAAGGTTGACGTCATCGTCCAGACCGCATCCACCACATCCAGTGCCGCGATGGGCGATGTTTTCTCAAGGATCATATCGGCGTAGTCAGCGGCATCGGGCACGGCCCCATCGCGCAGGCCAGCCTCCACATCCGGATGCGGTTTATAAAGGATTTTGGCCGCAGGGTTCGCCGTGCGGGTCGCGATCAACAGATCGCGGTTCGTGCGGACGTCTGTGGTGCCCAGCCGGATTGAGGCATCGTCTTCCACCTGTCCGGGCACGAGTATCCGGCGGCCTTTAGGCAGGTCATCGGGCAGGTCACTTGCATCAAGGTTGTATTTGCTCAAGCCCGCTGCGGTGATCCGCGCGATCAGCGCCTCGGCGCGTTGGCAGTCGGCCGCCCCCAAGGTCGCCGAGGCCTCAATCAATGTCTCAAGGCGGCTGGGGGCTGTCGGGTCGTAGTAAATGCCCAGATCATCGAGGACGAGGGACAGGGGCGCGATCAGGTCCGCGCCCAACCCACGGGACCTTAAAAACCCGTCCTCCACGCGCATGGCGCTGTCGTGGCCGTCGGATTTGCCGGCCCAGACCATGCGGCCCCGTCCGGTGTTTGCTGCCAACGTATCGGCCTTGTCTGGATCGTCTTCGAACACCACCTTGCGGTGCCGCCCGAAGAAGTCCTGCAGGGGGCGCCGTTTCCACAGCCGCATGCCCGACGCCACCCAGCCGCGATGATCCTCGCGCCAGCACCGCGTCAGCGCCTCTAATGTGTCGATGGCGTCTGACAGCGCACACAACTGGTCGCGGTAGGGGTCATACCAGCGCGGATAAAGGATCATTGCCGCCGCAAAAAGCTGCGCGCGGGTCAGGTTGCGTTGGCGTCGGTCCAGCGGTTGGCGGTCATCTGTCAGCCCCCAGCCCATATAGAAGGGCTGTCCAAACACGACCGGTTTATGGCCTGCCAGAACGGCCTCAAACCCCAATTGCGACGACACCGTGTAGACCGCGATCGCACTCTCAAGAAGCGTATGAGGCGAGATGGGATCGGTCAGGAAATGAACGTTCTCGCCCAAGTCCTCATCGCGGTAATGCCCGTCGCGGTGGCCGTGCAGGGTTTCGGGGTGGGTTTTGATGTAGATCGGTGCTGCGGGATGTTCTTCACGGGCGACGAACAACATCTCCAGAAAGGTATTCCGGTCGGCCCGCGATGCGGTGACCGATGCATCGCCTTTGGTTTGATCCACGATCAGCACAAATCCGGGGGCAGGGGCGGGCAAGGCGGGGTCATGGGCGTTGTATTTGCTCAGATCCAACCGCTTCAGACGCGCCATACCATCGCGGGCTTGGTTCAACAGATGCGTGTCATCGAGGGGATGTTCGGTCAACAGCACCTCTAGATCGGATGGTTGCGCAGGGTCAAAATGGACGCCACGGGTGTCCAGATGCAGGCCCAAGGGGGGCTCCCCGTCGCGACCGGGCAGGACCGAGCGTAGGAACGCATCCTCAACCCGTAAAACGGGGGCAGATGTGCGGCCCGCCACGGCCTCGCCCCGCCAAGAGGTCGGCGATTGCTCCCAAACGCCGACCATATCGTCCGGCCCGGGTTTGCCCAAGGACACATCAAAGCCCGACAGCGTCAGGATGCGGCGGATGCGCTTTTGCGTCAGAAAACCGCCGTTATAGACAAAAAGCCGCCGCGCCTTTTGGGGCGCGGCGGCTGTGTTGAAAGGATCGTCTGTTGGGATCACTGCACCAGAGAGGCGGCCGATGAGGCCTGACCCAAAGTGCCAAAGACCGCAGAGATCGTTTTGTTGAACTGGCTGAACGGCGCTTCGGTCACGTAGACGGTGTCGCCATCACGGATCGCAAAATCGCGGGCCATGAACATGCCGTTGGGTTCGGTCAAATCCAGCACGTAAATCACACGTTGGGTGCCGGTCAGATCGTTGCGGCCCACCAGTTGCTCTGCGATTTCTTCGGGTTCGTTGCGGAACACAAAGACGCCGGTAGGATCGGCAAGGGAGGTGTTCAGTCCCCCCACCTGCGCAATCGCCTCAATGGCTGAGATCGTCTGGCTTTCAAACGCCAGTCGCGATTGTGCACCGGTGGCACCGAGGGCCGTAAAGGTCCGTGTGTCGGCTTCGACGAAAATCTTGTCGCCTGCACGCAGGGCGATATCGGGGCCGGGGTGGTCATAAAGGTCTTCAAACCAAATCTCACCGGTGTGGTTGCCACGCGTGACAGTGACGCGCGCAATTTCGGGGGAAACAGCCACACCGCCTGCGGCGGCCAGCATGGCCGACAGGGTGCGCGTTGGGCGTTCAATCGGATACACGCCCTGACCGCTGATCGCACCGACGATGGATACGGTGGCCCCGTCACCGGCCAGACGGCGCACCTGAACCTGCGGGTCCGGCGTCTGTTCTTCAAGCTTTTCGGTAATGATCCGGCGGATCGCCTCAGGCGTGTTGCCTGCCGCGCGGATGCGGCCTGCGTAGGGGACAAAGATAAAGCCCGAGCCGTCGACCTGAACTTCGTCCAGAACCGTAGCGTTCTGGCCTGTCGCCACCAAAAGCGGATCGCGCACATTTTCCCAGATTGTCAGGCCCAAGGTGTCACCGGGGCGGATCGTGTCACTGCCCAGCTGGGACGCGTTGCGGAACCCCGCCGAAAAGCCCAGTGCAGGTGTGACACCGGCCACAAGGTTTACACGGTCATCGACCAGCAACACAAAGGCGTCGCCGTCCCGCATCACGGATCCTGCGAAAATCTCTTGTTTGTTGGGGCCTGAACGGGGCAGACCACAGGATGCCACAACGGCCAACGCCGCGATGAGTGCTGCACCTTTCGCAAGGCGCGTTTTCATGGATTTCACTGCTCCGGTCTCCTCGACCTGTTATTGTTCTGTCTCAAACGTACTGCGGGCGAATTTGGATTCACCTCACCTTTTGTCTGCAAGCTACGGGAATCCCGTGTGAAAATCCAGTTAAACGTGCGTCAGCCGAGGGGGTGTGGCCAACGTGCAACCGCCTGCGCCAGATGTTGTGGGTGCTACTTTACGACACGCAACTGCTGGCGCGGCGGGGCTTTGCCACTGCGCAAAGCGTCATAGGGGTCGTTGGCATCCAGCATCATATCGACCACTTGGCGCATCAGCTGACGTCGTCCACGGGCCGAATAAAATCCACCCGGCACTTGGCTGGTTTCCAACAGGTAACGGCGGTAATCTTTGAAGGCGCGGTTGTCGGGGCGGCCGGGCTGGGCGAAGAACGCGTCAACCGGCAGATCGGACACAAATTCCGGCTTGGCATAGACCGCGTCCCCAAAAACCTTCAACGGAATACCACGGTGCAGGACCTGTTGACCCGCCGTGGAATTCACCGTCACCGCCGTGCGCGCATGATCCAAAAGTTGCGCCAGCTTGCCGCCGCGCACGTAATGCACGCGGTCCAACACGCCGTAGGTCTTGGCCAAGTCGCGCACGATCGCCTTCGTCGGGCTGCGCCCGTTTTCCAAGGGATGCGCCTTAAGGACCAAATGATGGTGTTTGGGTGCCCCCTTGGCAAAGCCCGTGATGATCACGCGCAGAAATTCTTCCA
The DNA here is from genome assembly GCF_965657175.1 of Pseudooctadecabacter sp. GTDB lineage: Bacteria > Pseudomonadota > Alphaproteobacteria > Rhodobacterales > Rhodobacteraceae > Octadecabacter. The sequence goes on from NZ_CBFHNH010000006.1 coordinate 142,423, forward strand.
TGCGGCTAAAGGGAGAATGCATCTGAAAGCTGGCATCATGTTCCAGCTGCAACAGCGCGATGTGATAGGGATAGCCGCCATGTTTGATGCGGAACGTCGACACCATCCGGTCAAGGGCCAACCACGGCATCAACAGCAGCCGTTTGGTATACAGCGCCGTTTCCGCAATCAACGGCAGTTCACGGTGGGGCTGGAAATTGCGGTAGTCCCCGTTCCGGAACATCACAAACCAATGATAAAGTGCGCCGTAGAACACATGGTGGCGCATGTCGCCCCAATGGGCCGGGGCCTCTGGGATATCGAGGTCTGATTGCGCCAAGGCCACCCGCATGTCGTTAACGCTGGTGTCCATCAGGCGCGAATGGCCGTTCGCACCGCCGCGTTCGTAGGTCACCCAATAGGGCCGCATGTAGCCTTCTTCAAAGACATGAACCCGCAGCCCCATCTCGCGTGCGGCCTCAGCGGCTTGGGCGTGGATCGGGCGCGTGTCGCCATAAAGCACAATGTCGGTGATGGATTTGTCGGTGACAATCTGGCGAAAGGTGTCGGCCCAGTCCTCAGGTGCGGCGCGGTAAGGGATGTAGCCCTTTGCCCCAAACCAAAACGCCCGGTCGCCTGCATTGAACCCCACACGCCACACATCTGCCCCCGCCCGGCGCAACATCTTGCCAAGGCGGTGAAAGAAGGGCCCGTGGGGCCCCTGCAGGAACAAAAAGGCGCGCGTGGTGTCCGTCACTCGAAACATCCTTAGGTGTCTTTTGACATGGCATAGTCCAGCAAATGGGCGGAATTATGGCCACGTCGGTTCACCTAGTCACCTTGCCCCTGCCCAATCAAGAGGCTAGGCCTGACCACAGACGGGGAATAATCGAAGGGCTTCGCCATGTTCACAGGGATCATCACCGATATAGGCGAGATTTTGGCGCTGGAAAACCGGGGCGATCTGCGCGCGCGGATCGCCACATCCTACGACATCGCAGGCATCGACATCGGCGCCTCCATTGCCTCGGACGGGGTGTGTCTGACCGTGGTCGACAAGGGCACCGATCCGCGGGGCTGGTATGACGTGGATATCTCTGCTGAAACGGTGAACCTGACGTCGCTGTCGGCTTGGGTGGTCGGCAAACGGGTCAATCTGGAACGCGCCCTCAAGGTCGGCGATGAATTGGGGGGGCACATCGTGTCGGGCCATGTGGACGGCGTGGCGGACATCGTGGACATGCGCGACGAAGGCGACAGCACCCGCGTCACGCTTGAAGCCCCAGGCGATCTGGCGCGCTTTATTGCCCCCAAAGGCTCTGTCGCGCTCAACGGGACCTCCCTGACGGTGAACGAAGTGGACGGCGCGCGCTTTGGCATCAATTTCATCCCCCACACTAACACCGTGACCACATGGGGCGATGCGCAAGTGGGGGATGCTGTGAACCTTGAGGTCGATACGATGGCCCGTTACGTGGCGCGTCTGGCAGACTACGGATGACGCTGGCCAAACCCCTTGTCGTGGCCTCCCTCGAAGATGACACCGGCGACCGCTGTGTGGATATCATTCAGCGCGGGGACGCAGATTTTACCTACGCTGAATGCCGCCGCGACCCCGAAGACAGCCACGGCTGGCGCCGCCTGTCGGCCGCAGACGGCCCGTCCTTCAAAACCCAATTCGCAGCCTACTCCGCCGCGATCCGCGACATCCCTTGGCTGATTGACTGACGTCCCCCGCGCGCCCCACCGGTCTTCATCTGGCCCGAAAAACTCCCCCCGGAGGGTCGGTGTGCCACAATAACCCCCCGTCCCATGTCTTTCCAATCCCCCTGCCACGGGCTATCTGACGACAAAGCCCTCGAAGGACGACCCATGAGCGATATGTTTGAAGCCCCCGGACCGGTTGAAACCGACTACCGCGATGCAATTTCCTCCATCGAAGAAATCATCGACGATGCGCGCAACGGGCGGATGTTTGTCCTCGTGGATCATGAAGACCGCGAAAACGAAGGTGATCTGGTGATCCCCGCGCAGATGGCCACGCCGGATGCGATCAATTTCATGGCGACACACGGGCGCGGGCTGATCTGTCTGACACTGCCTGCAGAACGTCTGGATGCGCTGGGCCTCAGCCTGATGTCGACCCACAATTCGTCGCGGCATGAAACGGCCTTCACTGTGTCTATTGAGGCGCGTGAGGGCGTGACCACGGGCATTTCCGCCGCCGACCGCGCACGCACCGTCAGCGTCGCCATCGACCCCACCAAAGGTCCGCAGGATATCGCGACCCCCGGCCATGTGTTCCCCCTGCGCGCGCGCGCAGGCGGCGTGCTGGTGCGGGCAGGGCACACGGAAGCAGCGGTGGATATTTCCCGCCTCGCCGGGCTCAACCCCTCAGGCGTGATCTGTGAGATCATGAAGGATGACGGCGAAATGGCGCGGCTGCCTGATTTGGTGGCCTTCGCCCAGCTGCACGGGCTGAAGATCGGCACGATCAGCGACCTGATCGCCTATCGTCGGCGCAACGACAATCTGGTACGCGTCCAGGCCGAAGAGACCATCACGTCGGAATTTGGCGGCGATTGGCAGATGAAAGTCTATGCCGATGAAACCCACGGCGACGAACACATCGTGCTGACCAAGGGCGATATCACCGGTGACGCGCCAGTGTTGGTGCGCATGCATTCCATGGATCCGATGCTGGATGTGGTGGGGGCAGGCCCCAAGGGCCGCACGGCGGAATTCGGTGAGGCGATGAAACGCGTGGCCGAAGAAGGGCGCGGCGTTGTCGTCTTGCTGCGCGACACCTCGATGAAGATCGTGGCCCACGACGAAGTCTCCCCGCAGACCCTGCGGCAATACGGGCTTGGGGCGCAGATCCTCAGCTCGCTGGGATTGGGGCAGATCGAACTGCTGACCAATTCACCGCGCCCCAAGATCGTCGGACTTGAGGCCTACGGTCTGGAAATCGTCGGCACCCGCAAAATATCGGAGCTTGGATAAAATGGCCGGACCATCACACTACATCATCCCCACGCCAAAGGTGGACCGCGAAACCAAGCTGCTGATCGTGATTTCGCCCTACTACAAGGACATCGCGGACAATATGCTGGCCGGTGCTGTGGCCGAGATCGAGGCCGCAGGCGCCACCCATGAGGTGATCGAGGTCCCCGGCGCGCTGGAAATCCCCACCGCCATCGGCATCGCAGAACGGATGAGCAATTTTGACGGCTACGTGGCCTTGGGCTGCGTCATCCGCGGCGAGACGACCCATTATGACACGGTGTGCAACGACAGCTCCCGCGCGTTGCAACTGCTGGGATTGCAGGGGCTGTGCATCGGCAATGGCATCCTGACCGTGGAAAACCACGAACAGGCTGCCGTGCGCGCTGATCCTTCGGATCAGAATAAAGGCGGTGGTGCGGCGGCTGCGGCCTTGCACCTGATTGCCTTGGCCCGTAAGTGGGGCCGCGCGACGGGCGGCGTTGGGTTTTCCAGCGACGTCCTGATGGCAGGCAAAATGGACGGCACACCCACAGCATGAACGACACCCCTTCAAACCAGTCCGGAAACCAACGTCGCAAGATGAAGTCCGCCTCGCGGCTCTATGCTGTGCAGGCGCTGTTTCAGATGGAACACAGCGGCCAGACGCTGGATCAGGTCACGGCTGAGTTTCTGAATTTCCGTTTCGGGGAGACCTACGACGGGGCGGAGATGATCGACGGCGACATTTCGCACTTTAAGATGTTGGTGGAGCGGGCGGTGGATCATCAAGCGAAGATCGACCAACTGACCGACCGCGCGCTGGTCGCCCGCTGGCCGCTGGGCCGGATTGATCCCACGTTGCGGGCTCTCTTTCGCGCGGCCGGCGTCGAACTGATCGGGCGCGACACCCCGCCAAAAGTGGCGATTTCCGAATATGTGGATGTGGCGAAAGCGTTTTTCGACAAGGGCGATGAGCCTAAGTTTGTGAATGCCGTGCTGGATCACATGGCCCGTGAAGTGAAACCTGACGCCTTTTGAGGCAAAACGCGCGACCGGCCGGTGGGCGGGTCCCCTGTTTCATCTGGCCCGAAAAACTCCCCCCGGAGGGCCGCTTTCCACGTCGTCGATCATCGAAAACTGGGTGGCGGGCCCCGCAGCGACCGTAGAGGTCTAATTCCCGAGGACCTGTATGTACAGGTGGGAGCCAGGTAACGTGACCAGAGCCACGACAGCGCCAGCCCCCTCGGATTTGCTTAAGGCCACTGGAATGTTGCCTCATGTTTACGAGAAGAGCAGAAGCCCGCCACCCCATGACGTAGTGCGCGCACCCGCGCAGCACAAGGGCGCGTGCCGCGGGCGGGGGCCAAAATTCTACGAATTTTGGCGCGATGATCGTGGACGGTGAGGGGTTTGGCGGAACGGCCCTCCGGGGGGAGTTTTTCGGGGCCAGATGAACTGGGGGACCGGCTGTGTCTTGACGGATGTTCATGAATTGTTCATGTTTGCGTCATGCCTGATGATCTGATGCAATCTAACGCAATAATGCAACCTGGCCAGCTTTTGGCGCGGGGGGTCTGTCGTCATTTGCGGGCGATGGATTTTGTCTGCGTTGAGGAATTGGTGCCTGCGCGGGGGTTGCGGGTGGATGTCATGGCGCTGGGCCCAAAGGGGGAGGTCTGGGTGGTGGAATGCAAATCCAGCCGTGCGGATTTTCAGTCGGATCACAAATGGCAGGGCTATCTTGAATGGTGTGACCGGTTTTTCTGGGCTGTGGACGGGGATTTCCCGACCGAGCTTTTGCCGGATGAGACCGGTTTGATTTTGGCCGATGCCTATGATGCAGAAATTGTGCGTATGGGGCCTGAGGACACATTGGCACCAGCGCGCCGCAAGGTCCTGGTGCAAAAGTTCGCGCGCACAACGGCGATGCGGTTACAGGCCTTGCGCGACCCCACAGCGGGGTTGGGTTAGCGCCGCGCAAGTGCGAGCGATGCGATGCCTGTGACAAAGATGATGGCGAGGCCTGCAAGGCTCAGCCAATCGGGCCAATCGCCGAACACCACAAGGCCAAAGACCGTCGCCGACAGCAATTGGGTGTAGATCAACGGTGCAATCACGCTGGAGGGCGTTGTCCGGCTCAGTTGCACCAGCAGCAGGTTGCCAAAGGCGGACCCAAGCGCGCTGATCGAGATCAGAACAATGGCCGTGATCCCGAGGCTGGCGGGGGCATGGGACAGCCCCACTGGTGCCAGCACCACAGCCCCTAGAAAAAGCTGTGAGATTAACAAGAAACGCGGTCGGTAGCTGGGCGCAATGTGACGTGTTGCAACCACATAGGCCCCGTGAAAGCACCCTGCCAGTACGGCGAATACCATTCCCACGCTGGCCCCGAAGCCAGGCTTTACCACCAACAGAACCCCCGCAAAACTGACCGCCAGAAGAAGGGATCTGACAGGCGTGATCCGTTCCTTGAGAAGCCAAGCGGACAAAACATAGGCCACGATCGGACCGATAAAGAATGCCCCAAAGGCATCGGCAATCGGCTCGGTCCGCAATGCGGTCAGGATACAGCTGATGCCTGCCATAATCAGCCCGGCCCGCAGCCAGACAAACGGATCACGCAACCCCTGAAGATCATCACGGGTCAGCCCCATAAATGGCACCAACACCGCACAGGCGAGGGCAAAGCGGGTCCACGCCACAAACAAGGGTGATGTGCCGGCCTCGGACAGCACTTTGGCGGCTGTATCGCTGCCCACGATCAAGGTCATGGACAGGACCATCACGGCGCCCACGCGCCACAGTGGGGGGGCTTTATCCTTTGACAGCGCGCGCGGCCTTGGCAGCGGCCAGAATGTCCTCGGCGATCTCTTCGGCTTCCTCGGGGGTGAAATCCATCGGAACTTCGAATTGGCCTGCATCGATAAACAGACGGACCTGACCCAAGTCGGTCGGCCCGATCTGAAGACTGGCTTCGATGTTGCTTTCGTCGTTGATGCCCATGAGGTCCGGTCCTTTGACTGTGGTGCGCTTGATCTAGCGCGGGGCGCGGGGAAATGGCAAGGGCGGGGCAGATATGGTGAGAAAAGCGCAGGCTAGCCTCTTGCAATCGGCGTGCGGTCTGGATAAATCCGCCCGTGTGCCGCCTTAGCTCAGTAGGTTAGAGCGCTTGATTGTGGATCAAGAGGTCCCTGGTTCGAGACCAGGAGGTGGTACCACCCCCCCTTTTTTGTAAGTCCGTGGCTCTGGCCCGTTTGTCTTGTCAGACGGCGCGGCAGATGCGACCCTTAGACCCGCGAAGGGGGGCGTTGCATGAAACAGCTGTCAGGACTGGATGCGTTGCCGGTGATTGCCGATGCGCTGGATGAGGGTCACGACGGGCTTGTGGCATTTTCAGACAAGCTGCGGTCGATTGATGAGCTCCCCGCCTTCTGGTTCAAGGATGCGCCTGTCTGGGTGGTGCCCCGCCCAGAAACTCTGTCGGTCTGGCCCGTGCAGCCCGCCGGTGGCCGCAAGATTGGCTTTGCAGATGGCGGGGGGGAGGTGTCCTTTGTCGTGCCCGTTGATGTCTGGCGCGATGAGGTCGATGGCCATATCTCAGCGCGTCTGTCGGATGCCGAATTTCAGGTCTTTGTGGATTTGGCCTGCGGGCTGACGCTGGATGACAGTGCCACGCAGGCCGAGGTCGCGGTTTCCACACGGCGCAAGCAATTGCAGGGGGTTTTTCGCAAGCTTGGCGTGGACAGTCAGGCGGGGCTCGTGGGGTTGGCCGCACAAATGACAGGGCGGCTGGCGTCCCGATTGTCCGCCTTGCATCACACCAATGGCGCGGATTTCGGGGCGTACCGCCAGTATTTGCCCAAAAGCGTGCGGTGTGCGGCGTTGGAGCGCGACGGCTGCGCGCCGGTCCGCTACCTTGATATGGGGCCAGTGACTGGGCGCGTTGTGATGATCCTGCATCCGATGGTCTTTCCGGACATCACGGATGCCGATGTGGCCATGTTCGAAGAGCTTGGCGTGCGGGCGATCTGGCCTGTCCGCCCCCGCTGCCTAAGCCAATCTGCGTTGCAATCTGGCCGTTGGACGGACCATTGCGATCACGTGGTGGACGACTGCGCAACCGTGCTGGAGGCTGTGGCTGCAGGCCCCGTGCCCGTTGTCGCACTGGTGTCGTCGGGGGGCTATGCCACTGCCTTGGCCCACAGGTATCCGGACCGTGTGGCGCGGATTGATTTCGCGTCGACCTGCTATTCGGCGGGCCGCACGCGGACGCGGGACGGCTATTTTGGTGATTTTCTGGTGCGTGCCTTGCGTCAGAACAGCCGTATGGCGATGGTGTTTGCCCAGCATTTGACAGGCGCGGTGTTCAGCACCCAGCGGCTGGAACGCACATTCCGGCGCATTTTTCGGGGGAGCGCTGCGGATGGGGCTGTACTGGATGAGGCCTTTGGCAGCCCCGAGAAGGCGGCACGGCTGACCTATGCCGTCCGACATTCCATCGGGTCCATGCGGTACGATTATCTCGGACAGGTGCATTTCGATTGGGACGCCGCGCGGCGGCTGGTTGTGCCCAAACACTTTTGGCACGGGGCGCAGGACTGCGTTCATGATCTGGGCGATCTGTCGCGACTGGCCGAACAGGTATCCGGCCAGCCCCCGCAGGTGCTGCCCCAGATGGGGCATCTGACCGAAGGTGCCCCTTTGCGCGATGTGCTGCGCGCCGTTGTGGCCACATACTCCATTTGAGGTAATCGCACGGCCTGCAGCATTTTCGCCGCGCGAGAGGTGTCGCAAGGTAACCCTATTCAAACGATCCGTGCACCATCTGATGTGAGTGGAAGGTGGGCGACGCATTTCTGCCAAGGCCTCCGTGTTTTGGGGCCTTGGCAATTTCGCGACGCGGGCACCGGATCAGCACAAGGACGAATAGATATGACATATTTTACAAAAATGACGCTTGCTGCGGCGGCCTGCGGATTGAGCGCTTGTATGAGCACACCCGCGTCAGACGACGCAGCTGCGATGACGGCCCTGACGACAAAGGCCCAGTTCGAACAAGCGATCGTCGGGCGCACTTTGGCCTTTGACGGAAACACCTTCATGTTCAACGCGAATGGCACGTTTTCCGGCCCTTGGGACGGTGAGGGCATTTCGGGCACATGGGAGTGGGTGGACGGTGCGGCCTGCCGTGAGGGCCGTATCGGCACCTCTCGGACGTTGGATCTGGACTGCCAAATCTGGTCGGTCGCGGGATCACAGGCCACCGTCACACGTGACAGGGGCAATGGGCCAAGCTTCGTTTACGACATTCGCTAGGTCTGTGATGTCATGAAAAAGGCCCGCCTGAAGACAGGCGGGCCTTTTTGCGCGTTTGGGGCGGCAGATCAGCCGATGATTTCGTTCAACGTGGCCGAGGGGCGCATCACAGCGGCGGTTTTGGCCGCGTCGCCGTGGTAGTAGCCGCCCAGATCGACGGGCTGACCAGCACCTGCCTTGATCTCTGCCAAGATAGTCTCAAGGTTGTCGGCCAGAGCCTTGGCCACGGGTTCAAACGCGGTGGCCAGTTCGGCGTCTGCCGTCTGGTTGGCCAGCGCCTCTGCCCAGTAGAGGGCGAAGTGCACGTGGGACGCGCGGTTGTCGTCCTGACCCACTTTGCGGCCCGGCGATTTGCCATTGGACAGCAGCTTTTCTGTTGCCGCATCCACCGCATCGCCCATGACCTTGGCCTTGTCGGTGCCCGCGAAACGCAAGGATTCGCCCAAGGCGCAGAATTCGCCAAGGCTATCCCAGCGCAGGTGGTTTTCTTCCATCAGCTGTTGAACGTGCTTGGGTGCGGACCCACCGGCACCGGTTTCAAACAGCCCGCCGCCCTGCATCAGTTTCACAACGGACAGCATTTTGGCCGAAGTGCCGACCTCTAGGATCGGGAACAGGTCGGTCAGGTAGTCGCGCAGCACGTTGCCGGTGATGGCGATGGTCGTGCGGCCTTCGCGGATTTCTTCGCAGGATGCGCGGGTCGCGGGCGTTGGGGCCATGATCTCAAACGTGTCGGTCAGGCCACGATCCGCAAGGGCAGGGCGCACGTAGTTCAAAAGTTCCGCATCATGGGCGCGGGTCTCATCCAGCCAGAAGATCGCGCGGCAGTTTTCGGCCGCCTGCCGTTCGATGGCCAGTTCGATCCAGTTCTCGATGGGCGCTTTGCGGGTGGAGGCCATGCGCCAGATGTCACCGGCCTCAACCTCATGAGACATCAAAACCGTGTCGCCGGACATGACGCGCATCGTGCCTGCGGCGGGGACTTCGAATGTCGTCGGGTGGGACCCGTATTCTTCCGCCTTCTGCGCCATCAGACCGACGTTCTGCACGGTGCCAGCGGTCGCAGGGTCCAGCGCGCCGGTTTCTTTGAAATAATCGATGCTTTCGGCATAGACGCCCGCGTAGGAGCTGTCGGGGATCACACATGTGGTGTCGGCCTCTTCCCCATCCGGACCCCAGCCCTTGCCGCCTGCACGGATCACCGCAGGCATGGAGGCGTCGATGATCACGTCGGAGGGGACATGCAGGTTGGTGATGCCCTTGTCGGAATTCACCATATAGAGCGGCGGACGGGACGTGAGGGTCGCGTCAATCTCTGCCAAAATGGCGTCACCGCCCGGCAGGTCCGCGATCTTCTCAAGCATGGTGCCAAGACCGCCGTTGGGGGAAATGCCGTTGGCTGCAAAGGTGTCGCCATGGGCTTCAAACACAGGGGCCAGATATTGGCGTACGCAGTGGCCAAAGATGATCGGGTCGGAGACTTTCATCATCGTGGCCTTCATGTGGAGCGAGAACAGCGTGCCTTCGCCAGCCACATCCGCGATTGTGCGGTCGTAAAACGCCTTGAGCGCTTTGACAGACATGAACGTGCTGTCCACGATCGTGCCTGCAGGCATGTCGAGGCCGTCTTTCATCACCGTGACAGTGTCGCCTGCCACATGTTCGATGCGCAGGGTCGCCGCATCGGCCAGCGTGACCGAGGCTTCGTTAGAGCGGAAATCATCGGCGCCCATGGTCGCCACGCGGGTCTTGCTGTCGCTGACCCACTTGCCCATCCGGTGCGGGTTCGCTTGGGCGAAGGCCTTGACGGCGGCAGGTGCGCGGCGGTCGGAGTTGCCTTCGCGCAGCACGGGGTTCACGGCAGAGCCTTTGATGGCGTCATACTTGGCGCGCACGGCCTTTTCGTCGTCTGTCTGTGGATCTTCGGGGTAGTCGGGCAAGCCATAACCTTGGGCCTGCAATTCGCTGATCGCGGCCACCAGCTGCGGGACGGAGGCGGAGATGTTGGGCAGTTTGATGACGTTGGCATCGGCGGTTTTCACCAGTTCACCCAGTTCGGCCAGCGCGTCGGACTGGCGCTGTGCGTCGGTCAAATGGTCGGGGAAGGCCGCAATGATACGCCCCGCCAGAGAAATGTCGCGGGTTTCAACGTCAAGGCCAGCCTCGGCCAGAAACCGTTCGATGATTGGCAAAAGAGAGGCGGCCGCCAGCTGCGGGGCTTCGTCGACGGTGGTGTAAATGATCTTGGTCATGGGGTACTGTCCCTTATGTCGGTGCGGTTTGGGGGCCGTTTAGCGGCTTTGTATACCATCGTCCACCGAAACGCGGCAGATCGGGACAATTGGTCCGATTTTTTGTGGATCGGTCTAGGCAAAGCCGTCCGTTGCGTGCCAGTTGGGGTATGGCCTTGCTGATTACCCTTATTATATCCGGCGCGGGCGTGGCTGTCTTTATGGCGCTTGCGCTGCCGCTGCCATGGCTGCTGGGGCCTTTGTTGGGCTGTCTGATCGCAGCACTGTGCGGTGTGCAATTGAAGGGCGCGCCACGGGCCAGTCAGGTGATGCGCACGATCCTTGGTGTGGCCGTGGGGTCCACCATCACGCCTGCACTGTTCGCGCAGATGGGGACGCTGATCTGGACGCTGGCGCTGGTGCCGCCTTTGGTCATTTGCGTCGGCGCCGTGGGGTATCCGCTGTTTCGACGGGGCTTCGGGTTCAACCACCCCACGGCGTTTTATGCGTCGATGCCGGGCGGGTTGCAGGACATGCTACTTTTTGGGGAAGAGGCAGGCGGCGACGTGCGGGCGCTGTCGCTGATCCATGCCACGCGAGTATTGATCGTGGTGATGGTGCTGCCGTTTGTTTTTGCCTATTTCTACGATGTCGATTTGAACCAGCCAGCAGGGGCCCCGCTGTCGTCCGTGCCGTGGCAGGAGTTGGCGCTTTTGGCCGTGGCCGCGATTGTGGGCTGGCGCGTGGCACTTTGGATCGGGCTGTTTGGCGCGTCACTGCTGGGGCCGTTGTTTTTGACTGCAGGTTTGTCGCTGGCCGACGTGATCCATCACCGCCCACCTGCTGAGGCCATTGCCGCGGCGCAGTTCTTCATCGGTTTCACCATCGGCGTGAAATACAGCGGCATCACATGGCGCGAATTGCGTGTGGATGTGACGGCGGGGGTGGTGTTTTCGGCGCTGAGCCTATGTGTCGGCGCGGTGTTTGCGGTGGCGATCATCCGTGCAGGATGGCTGCCTTTGACCGAAGCCGTCCTCGCGTTTTCGCCCGGTGGACAGGCGGAGATGGCGATGGTGGCCTTGGTGGCGGGGGCGGATGCCGCTGTTGTGGTGGCCCATCATCTGGTGCGGATCGTCTTTGTGATTGTGGGCGCCCCGCTGGTGGACCGCTGGTTTGGCGGATAGGGCGGGATGCCTCCGGCGGGAGTTTTTTGGGCCAGATGAAAGGGGACCGGTGACACGGGGCAGGCGGGCGCGTATGAGGCGGGCATGAAGGTAGAATTCGAGATTCTGGCAGCGCCGCCCGCGCGCATGGACAAGGCTTTGGCGCGCGATGTGCCGCAGGCCGCCGCGCTGAGCCGGTCGCGTCTTTCGCGGCTGTTGGCGGACGGCGCTGTACAGGTGAACGGCGCAGTCGTGACCGACCCACGCGCAAAAGCGGCGGAAGGTGACGCGGTGTCGATCACCGTAGAGGTGGCTGAAGACTATCATGCGGCGGCGGAAGACATTCCCCTGGATGTGGTATTCGAAGACGACGACCTGATTGTCATCAACAAGCCCCCGGGAATGGTGGTCCATCCGGCCCCCGGCACGCCCGGGGGGACTTTGGTCAATGCCCTGCTGCATCATTGCGGCGACAGCCTGTCCGGTGTGGGCGGCGAAAAGCGGCCCGGAATTGTGCACCGGATCGATAAGGAAACGAGCGGTCTCTTGGTCGCGGCAAAGTCTGATCGCGCCCACCACGGGCTGGCTGCACAGTTTGAGGCGCATACGGTCGAACGCCACTACCGCGCCATTTGCTACGGTGTGCCGGACAGCAATGATCCACGGGTGCGCGGCGTAAAGGGGGCGTCGTTTGAACCGGGCAACATTCTGAAGCTGCAAACACAGCTGGCGCGCCACAAACATGACCGTCAGAAACAACAGGTCGTCTGGCACAACGGACGTCACGCCGTGACGCGGGCGCGGATTGTGCAGCCTTTGGGCACGCCCGGCGTGGCGGCGCTGTTGGATTGCTGGCTGGAGACCGGACGCACCCACCAGATCCGCGTGCATCTGGCCCATGCCGGTCACGGATTGATCGGCGATCCGACCTATGGCGGACGGCGCAAATTGTCTGAAAAGGCCGTCGGTGAACGCGGTCGCGAAGCCGCGCGGGTCTTTCCTCGGCAGGCCCTGCATGCGGCCACCTTGGGGTTTGAACACCCAGTGAGTGGTGAGATGATGCGTTTTGAGGTTGAGATGCCCGCCGACATGCAGCAATTGATTGCAGATTTGGGCGGCGTCTAAAATTCCGGAATTTTAGGCGGGGTGCTGAAAAAGTGTAACAAATGCCCGCTACACGTCTCATGTGCGTGAGCGCACTGTCATGCGCCTTGGAACCTGATGAACCATATCTTAGTTCTCATTTAAGAAAACTGAACAGATCAGTCTTGAAACGGTCGCATCCTGCGCCCATATCCATGTTAAGGCCGTAAACATAAGGCCGCGAGATGACACCTTGGGAGGGGCAAATCATGAGCTCTTACACAAATTTACCGGCACCATCACCCGAGCAGGGTTTGAACCGCTACATGCAGGAAATCCGCAAGTTCCCGATGTTGGAACCGGATGAGGAATATATGCTGGCCAAACGCTGGGTGGATCATGAAGACACCGAGGCAGCCCATAAAATGGTCACATCGCACCTGCGGCTGGCGGCCAAAATCGCCATGGGCTATCGCGGCTACGGTCTGCCCCAGGCTGAGGTGATTTCTGAAGCCAATGTGGGCCTGATGCAGGCGGTCAAACGGTTCGATCCGGAAAAGGGGTTCCGACTGGCGACCTATGCCATGTGGTGGATCCGCGCCTCCATTCAGGAATATGTGTTGCGGTCGTGGTCCATGGTCAAACTGGGCACAACGTCGGCGCAAAAGAAGCTGTTTTTCAACCTGCGCAAAGCCAAAAGCCGCATTGGCGCTTTGGAAGATGGTGATCTGCGCCCTGAGAACGTCAAACGTATCGCCAATGATCTGGGCGTGACCGAGGATGAGGTGATCTCCATGAACCGGCGGATGTCGGGCGGGGATGCATCGCTGAACGCCACGGTCGGGTCCGAAGGCGAAGGCACCATGCAGTGGCAGGATTGGCTTGAGGATGAAGACGCCGATCAGGCAGGCGATTATGAGGCCCGCGATGAGCTGGAGGCGCGCCGCGAACTGATGGCCGAGGCGATGGAGGTCCTGAACGATCGCGAAAAGGACATTCTGATGCAACGGCGTTTGGCCGAAGAGACGGTGACCTTGGAAGACCTCAGCGGTCAATACGACGTCAGCCGCGAACGCATCCGCCAGATTGAGGTCCGCGCGTTTGAAAAGCTGCAAAAGAAGATGCAGACCCTTGCCCGCGAACGCGGCATGCTGGCCGCACATTAAATCGCACGATAGGCGGGGTCTGAAAGGGCCCCGCCTTTTTTCTGTTCAAAGAGGCCTGCGGCGGGGGCATCTGCAGAGCAGAGAGATCAGGGCCGAAGCAGAGGGGCAGACATGACTGTAAACTGGGCGATTTTGGGTGCGGGCAAATTCGCGCGACAACAGATGGGGCCGGCGATCCACGCGGCCTCAGGCGCGCGTTTGGTGGCCCTTGGCACGTCGTCGCCTGACAAGGCCGCACCCTTTCAGGCGTTTGCCCCCGATCTGCGGGTCCATGACAGTTATGACGCGGTTTTGGCTGATGACACGGTCGATGTGGTCTATGTGCCGCTGCCCAACCATCTGCATATCGAATGGGCCGAAAAGGCGCTGCGGGCGGGCAAACATGTCTTGGTTGAAAAGCCGGTGGGGATGCAGGCTGCGTTGATTGATCCGTTGATTGCCCTGCGGAATAAAACCGGTTTACAGGCGTCCGAGGCCTATATGATCGTCCACCACCCCCAGTGGCAGCGCGTTCGGCACCTGCTGGCCGATGGCGCCATCGGGGCTTTGGCCCATGTGGACGGCTTTTTCGCCTACAACAATCCCGATCTGACCAACGTCCGTTTTGATCCGGCCAAAGGCGGTGGCAGCTTGCCGGATATCGGCGTGTACACAATCGGATCCACGCGGTTCGCCACGGGATCGGAACCGGTTGAGATTACGCACACGGATATTGATTACCACAACGGTGTTGATGTCCGTGCCCGCGTGGCCGCGCGGTTTGACGGGTTCACGGCCCATTGGGTGACAGCCATGAACGTGCATGCGGCACAGCATATGACCTTTCACGGCACGGATGGGTCGATCCATCTGAGTGCGCCGTTCAATGCGGGATCCTTCGGGGAGGCGACGCTGGTTCTGGAGCAATCAGACGGCGCGCGCCGTGTAGAGCGCTGGCCCGATCAGCGGCAATACGTGACACAAGTGGAAGGCTTTTGTGCTGCCGTGCGCGGGGATGCGCCCTTTGCGTGGACCTTGGAAGAGGCCCGCGCGACCCAACATGTGATTGATATGGTTTATGCCAAAGACAAGACGGGTTAACCTGCACCCGCAACAGGAGAGACGACCATGGCCGACCCCCATGAATTTGATGACGTGATGCCCGAAAACACCGCCCGCCGGGAGCCCGAGAAACCGGTGGACGAAAACCTGTTTTCGCGTCTGATCCACATGATCATCATCGCTGTTATGATTTCCTTTGCTGGATCGGTTATCGGTATTCTGGCGCTGCTGCAATTCATCATCATGTTGGTGAACCAGAAGCAGCCCAATGAACGGATTGCGGCATTGGGGACGGACGTCGGCATATGGGTGGCCAAGGCGACACGGTATCAAACAGCTGCCTCCGAAGACAAACCCTGGCCGTGGACGGAGTTGGATTGACGCAAGCAATCCAACGTATTGGGTGTAGCGAAGCCGCGCAGCGGTTCGCGGGCCCAATGACCAAGGGACGGAGTTGGATTGACGCAAGCAATCCAACGTATTGGGTGTAGC
This sequence comes from Pseudooctadecabacter sp., assembly GCF_965657175.1. GTDB lineage: Bacteria > Pseudomonadota > Alphaproteobacteria > Rhodobacterales > Rhodobacteraceae > Octadecabacter. Next base: position 157,879 of record NZ_CBFHNH010000006.1, read on the forward strand.
GAAGCCGCGGAGCGGTTCGCGGGCCCAATGACCAAGGGACGGAGTTGGATTGACGCAAGCAATCCAACGTATTGGGTGTAGCGAAGCCGCGGAGCGGTTCGCGGGCCCAATGACGAAAGGGCGGAGTTGGATTGACGCAAGCAATCCAACGTATTGGGTGTAGCGAAGCCGCGGAGCGGTTCGCGGGCCCAATGACCAAGGGACGGAGTTGGATTGACGCAAGCAATCCAACGTATTGGGTGTAGCGAAGC
>NZ_CBFHNH010000007.1:0-156606 GCF_965657175.1 Pseudooctadecabacter sp.
CCGAAACCGGTCTTTGGCGCAGTTGCAGCGAATTGGCGCTTTGTCCCGCAGAGCAGACCTTGATGCAGGCTGCAGCGAACGTCTCCTTCAAGCCCAATCCTCTCCAAAAGATCTATTCTTAAGGCTCAACCAGCGAGCGCTCCATGAAATAGACTTTGTCCCGCCAAGCGTCCGGGAAGCCCGCGGGGTGCGCCATATCAACGAAACCAGCGCCCCTATACATTGTGCGTGCATGCGTCAAAAACGTCGCCGACGAGAAAAATACACTGCTGTATCCGTCCGCTACCATCTGCGCGAACATGCTTTCCAGCAGCTTTCGACCAAGCCCATTGCCCCTGCCCTTTACGCTCACGAACATGCGATGGAATTCAGCGACGCCCGGACCTGCCTCTTTATACATCACACATCCGGCGGGAATTCCGTTGACAGAGGCAACAAGGATGCCTCCACCTGGTCGCTTGTGTCGCTCAGGCAGTTCTTCAAGGGTCGCTTGAAACTTTTCGGGATCCATCGGATGCTCGATCTCAGTCGGCCAATCGGGATCGTCTTTCGTCGGCCAATCGCTCGGGTAGTTTTCCCAGTGCCAATCCAACCATTCTTGGCAGAGTTTACGTGCTGCTTCGACATCTGCGTTATCGCGGGCTAACCGCACGACGATTCCTGTCATTCTCCAACCCCGTTGATCGCCTGTACGACAAACGGTGCTGTCGTGGTCGATCAAAGTCAATCGAAAGCCCAATGAAGCGGTCTTCACTAGGACTAGATCAATGATAGCTTCGCCCCAAAAGCAGACATCTCATTAGGCAACACTGAACGTCCGCTTTTGAGCAAAGCTGAGCCGATTTGGGGTTTACTACTGAACTGGTAAAACTCTGTTCAAACACAGTGTTTTAGTTTGCTGTGTTCAACATAGTAAATACCGCCCTGCCCTACATAAGCGCTATCGCACAGTTTTTCGCACACCGTGTTTTCGAACTTAATTAATGCTTGCTTTCAATAGCTTATTTAAAACGCAAATCTTGAAAATCCTCGTGTCGGTGGTTCGATTCCGCCCCTGGGCACCATTTAATAAGCTGATATATTTATGTTTTCTGCTCATGGCTGATCCTCGTTTCGGTCAGGTTTGACGCTTTTCTGCGAAGGTTTGACACTTTCCGCCCGCCTTCGGTTCTTTTTTTCCAATGTGGCCATGGTCTGGCGGTTCTTGTCGGCAAGGTTCGCTGACCGCGAATAGGGCCGCGCCATGGACGGTGTTTTCTGGCCCAGAAGGTCCGCGATGCGGCGTTCGTCGATGCCTGCTTCGCGTAAAGTCGTGGCGACGGTGTGCCGCAAGCCCTTGAGGGTCAGGCCTTTTTCGATAAGGCCTTCATTCTCAAGGGCGGTTTTGAAGCGGTGCCAGACTGTTGAGAAGCCGTTGTAGGGCCAGGCTTCGCCGCGCGAATTGGACAGCACGGTTTCGGCCTCGTGACTTGGCATGCGGTCAAGGGCGGTTTGAAGCGTCGGGCTGACCGGAATCGCGACCTCTTCACCAGTCTTGCCGCGAACGCCCCAGATCGTGCCGTCATCGACCTGATCCTTCCGCAGTCGCAGAGCATCCGACGGATCGAGGCCAGTGTTCATCATCAAAGCAAGCGCAACACGCACATGAGGCTTGGCTTTGCCCATGACAGTGTCGCGTTCTTCGATAGTCCAGGGACGGTTTGCATAGGCGCGGTCGCGTGGGCGGCGCTTGGGAATGACATCCTTCGCGAAGTTGGCCGAGATCAGTCCCTTTGGGATGTTGTAGCGAAAGACCTCACTCAGAAGCGTTCGCACCATGTTCGCCCGCCGCCATGGCATCGACCTTGGCCAACAGGCAACGCCGTATGTTTGCTTGTTCGTGCCTTTTAGCAAGCTCCAGAAGAGATGAAAGACGTGCAGCAGACTGTGTTTGGTTGCATTCTGGCGCTGTGCCTCGCGTTCAAGTTGATTGATCCGATCTTGGTTCTGCCGCACAACTTGCCGTTCATATCTGGCGGTTTGAACATCCCGCTGTTTGATCTCTGCCAGAACAACAATTTCGGTTATGATTTCATGTAACTTTGTCTCCAGGGCGGCGTCTTCGGCGTCTTTCCGGATTTTGGCGGGCTCTTTGGTTTCGCCATGCTTGCTCACGGTCAACATAAGCGGTGCTTGGGTCGTTCCGTTGCCTTGTTCGTCCTCAGACTTTCCACAAATCCGTAAGCCTACGAAGACGCTCTGGTGGCAAATTTAATTGATTGCCGACGTTGGCTCATCCATTTGGGGGAGGATTATACCGCCAAAATCAGCAAGCGCATTGAACAGGGCATACCGAATGCATTTGATGCGTTTTGTAGGGTTTCCGTGGTATCTCGGAACGCCCTGGTTGATCTGGACAGCCGAATGGACTTGAGCACGTAGGTCATCAATCGACATTTCAAATTCTGGTGGAGACAAATCTGGACCACTCCTTGGCCGACCGATGCGGATGCAGTCTGACATTCCTGGTGGGCGAGTTGGCAATGGGACTTTTGATTTTCGCTTTCCGGTACGGACCTTTGACCAGTATCCGCGTGGTGGGGTTGGCACCTGGTGTTCGTGGCATGCCGCAGCGATCAAGGTCGCTGACACACCCATTTTTGGTGCCAACTTCTTCATTGGCTCTAACCAAACTAACTCGAACAGTTCTTGCCGCGAGTATGTACCGTAGGTTTTCAATTCAAGGTGTTGGTCGTAGTTGGATCGGCAGTCGAGGCTCGGGGTATACGGACTTGATTTGATCAAGTCGGGTCACATCAAGTTCTGGCACTCATTATCTGTTGGTTTTCTGTTCCGCGCGGAATTGGAATAGTGAAGTGTCGCTGCATGCCGCTGTGCTTACGCATCTCAACTCATCCGTCAACAAGTCAGGTAGGCATTAGGATGCCGGTTGAGCTTCTTCTGAAGCCTGAGAAGTTGTTGTCAGCCAGCTAATGTTGACAGTTATCGGATCAACTAGCAGCGAAGGTCAAAGAGACGTGAAAGGTTTTCATTGGGAGCCTCATTAGCTTCAAGCGCATCGGCAAAATCGTCGAAAGTCGCAAGTGTGAGCTTCGTTGACGTGCCATGTTGAACTGCGAAATCAGAACCTTGCATTTGCTTCTCTGTTGGTGGATTTCCATCGCCTTTTTTCACCTGCCACCTCCTTTTGCCTACTAGCTTCCGATTACTACGCCCGCTAGCACGAAATCAGCAAGTTTTCAGGCAGCCCGTGTGGCTTGATTTCTACTCCGCGTGTTCATGCCTAGTTTAACACATCGCTAGCACAGTCTGTTTTTTATCTAACAATATCAATAATTTAACCCATCATGACGCGCATTGAAAATCCTCGTGTCGGTGGTTCGATTCCGCCCCTGGGCACCATTTAACTCTCTAATATCGCAGTTTTCTGTCCTTGGTCGCACATCGGTCTGATGGCGCGTGTTTGGCGTTTGTGGCTTATTGTGGTTCAGCCGGCGGTTTTACGTGCGCCCGGAACCTTGGCGGCGTCGCGCCCGAGGGCTGCGTTTGAAATGCGGGTCGCAGTGCCGGGCTGATCGGCTGGAGTGTTTGGCGTGGGCATCGGGGATGCCCGACACATGCGTGCCTCAGATGTTATGGGGCTAGTCTCACATAGGGGCACCGTCAATTGCGAAACGCCCCCGGTTAAAGTCTGAGGGTCAGTCCGGAGCGCCAATGGGGACCGATCAAAGGCGCCCTCTGGTGGATGGCCTTAAGCGCCGGATGCAATGGGTGCGGATGCACAAGGACCACGGCCACGGGCTGTCCGCGGGCCTTGGACGGATATTGTGCGGTGCCGCCCTTCGTGCCGTGCGGGTCAGGTGACCTGTCCGCGCACCTGAAACCGGTCTTCTTTCCACGTTTCGTTTTTCAAGATGTCTTCGAGAACAGCCGCAGCTTTCAGGATATCGTCTTCGTTGATGAAAAGCGGCGTGATGCCAAAACGCATGATGTCCGGGGCGCGGAAATCGCCGATGACGCCTTGAGAAATGAGAGCCTGCATACAGGCGTAGCCGTGTTCAAACCGGAACGCGATATGACTGCCGCGCTGGTTGGGATCGCGCGGGCTGGCCATGGTGACACCTGGGCAACGGGCCTCAACCTGTGTGATGAACAGGTCGGACAGTTCAACCGCGCGGGCGTGGACGTCATCCATATCGACCTGATCCCAAACATCGAGTGCTGTGGACAACAGATTGAACGACGCGATGGAGGGCGTGCCGATGCGCATCCGCGTGATCTGACCCGGAACAGGGCGGAAATCGGTGTCAAAGGTAAAGGGGCTTTCGTGGCCGTACCAGCCCGACAGGAACGGCTCCACCGTGTCCAGAAGGCGCGGGGCCACGTAGATAAACGCCGGAGAACCGGGGCCGCCGTTGATGTATTTGTAGGTGCAGCCCACAGCGAAATCGACATCACTGCCCGCCAGATCGACGGGGATGGCACCGGCGGAATGGGCCAGATCCCAGACCACCACGGCACCGTGGTGGTGGGCCTTTTCGATGATCGCCTTCATGTCGTGGCGGCAGCCATTGCGGTAGTCCACTTCGGTGATCATGACCACGGCGACGTCATCGGTGATGTTGTCCAGCACGTCCTGCGGATCGGGGAGGCGCAGTGCGTATCCGTCGTCTTTCAGCCGCATCAGACCTTCGACCATGTAAAGGTCCGTCGGAAAATTGCCGTTGTCAGACAGGATTACCTTCCGGTCCGGCACCATGGCTAGTCCGGCAGAGACCGCCTGAAACACCTTGATCGACAGCGTGTCGCTGACCACGGTCGTTCCTGGGGCCGCCCCGATCAGACGGGCGATCCGGTCGCCCAGTTCATTGGTTTGCATCCACCAGCCCTTAGTGTTCCAGCCTTTGATCAGTTCTGTCCGCCATTCGTCCCGCAAAAAGGCGGTCATTTTTTCGGGTGCGGCGACCGGCATGGGGCCAAGGGAATTGCCGTTCAGGTAGATCATGCCGTCGGGGATATCGAACATCTGGCGGGTTTGGGTGAAGTCGGTCATCTGGGGTCTCCGTCGGGGGGGGGTGTCGCGGCATTTGCGGATGAAATGGCGTCGCATGGGGGCGTCGTTTGGCAGTGCGCGTTAGGTGTTTTGACGTTGGGCGCAGCTTTCGCGGACCATAAGGTCGCCGTGGAACAGAGCGTCTGATTGCGTTGACTGGGGGTCTGCGATCCGGTCGAGAAGGCGGGTCATGGCCTCTTCCCCGATTTTGGCACGGGGCTGGCGGATGGTTGTCAGCGCGGGCGTGATGTTTTTCGAAAACGGAATGTCATCGAAACCCACGACCGAAAAATCCTTGGGCACGTTGTAGCCGCGCAATTGCAGCGCGGAGACGACGCCGAAGGCGATGTTGTCGTTATGACAAAAGAAGGCGGAGGGAAGTGTGTCTTTGATGAACATCCGTTCCACCGCCGACCGGCCCCCTTCGCTGGTGCCGTCCGTTTCGATGCGCCAGTCCTGCAGCGGAACGGATGCTTCGTTGAGGCCGCGTTTGTAGCCTTCGTGGCGCAGATCGCTTAGCACGTCCGAGGACCCGCCGGACACATAGGCCACGTCCTTGTGGCCCAGCGACACCAGATATTCAGTGGCGACCTTGGCCGCCGTCACATCATCGATGCCCACGTAGCAGACGTCTTCTTTTTCGACGGGACGCCCGACTGCGATGACGGGGGGCAGCGAGTGCAGGGGCAGTTTGGGCCAGCCTGCGACGGGCAGGTGGCCTGTTGTCAAAAGTAGGCCATCGACCATGCCCGTGGACAAGAACCCCATGTATTTTTCTTCGATGGGGATGTTGCCTTCGGTGCTGCCGATCAGAACGCCGTAGCCACGTTCGTTGGCGACCTTTTCCATGCCGGTCAGAATGCCTGCGAAGTTCGGCTCCGCGATAGAATTGGTCAGCACCAGCACCATCTGGGACCTCCGCATCCGCAGGTTCTGTGCCATGGCGTTGGCCACATAGCCTGTCCGTGCGATGGCAGCCGTGACGCGCTTGCGTGTGCTTTCCGCGACCTTTTCGGGGTGTCGAATCGCGCGACTGACCGTGGCGATGGACACACCGGCAAGCTTGGCAACGTCATCGATTGTGGCTTGTTTCGGCGCCTGGTTGGTCATTGTGCCCTTTGATCAGGCGCTTTCAAAAGGCCCGTATTTTGATTGACTTAGCCGACCATACCTGCGGATGCGCGGTGAGAAAAGGTTTACATCGCCAAATGTAAAGGTTTACACAAATCATGAAAAGGTTTACATCATGTGCAGCCAAATACGATCAGGGAATTCCGGGGAGGGGATATGCTTGATGATGCCAACGCGCGGGCTTCGGTGCTTGAGGCGTCCAATATCAGTAAATCGTTCGGATCGGTTCCTGTCTTGTTCAGCCTGTCGATGGATTTGCGCGCCGGAGAGGTGCATGCGCTGATAGGCGAAAATGGCGCTGGCAAGTCGACCTTCATGAAGGTCCTTGCCGGATTTCACCAGCCGACCAAGGGACGCATCAAGCTTGATGGCAAGGAAATCACATTGCCGCCCAACGGGGAGGCCGAGGCCCTTGGCGTTGTTCTGATCCACCAAGAACTGAACTTGGCCGAACAGATGACGGTCGAGGAAAACGTTTTTCTAGGCCGTGAGATTTCACGCTTTGGCATGCTGGACCGGGTTGAAATGCGCCGGTTGGTGCAGGGCTATCTGGATCAGGTCGGGTTGGACATTCGCCCCACGGACCGCGTGTCGGACCTGTCCATTGCCGAAAAACAGATGGTTGAGATTGTCAAAGCGATCAGCCGCGACGCCCGTGTGTTGATCATGGACGAACCGACCGCCGTGCTGACCGAGGTCGAGACCGAGATGTTTTTCGAACAGGTCCGCCGGTTGCGCGACAGCGGCGTCAGCATCATGTTCGTGTCCCACAAGCTGGCCGAGGTTGAGGCGATTTCAGACCGGATCACCGTGCTGCGCGACGGGCACTGGATCACCACAACGGCCACGTCGGATTTGAACACCGAAGCCATGGCGCAACTGATGGTGGGACGCGAATTGTCGGACATGTATCCGCCGGTCAATGAGGTCGACGTGGATGCGCCGGTGATCCTCAAGGTTGAAAACCTGACCGCGCCGGGTTGCCGCAACATCGGTTTTGAATTGCGGCGGGGGGAGATTTTGGGCTTTTCCGGCTTGGTGGGATCTGGCCGCAGCGCGCTGGTTGAGGCGATCGTGGGGCTAGAACCCATCACCGCAGGCCAGATCACCTACGAGGGCGAGGCGTTCAAACCCACAACGGTCGCGCGATCCCGCGATAAGGGCATCGTGTATCTGACCAAGGACCGCAAGGAAAAGGGCCTGTTGTTGGGCCAACAGATGCGGCCCAATCTGACGCTTCTGGCGCTCAGCAAATTTGCGAACGCATACGGGATCAATCGCGCCGCCGAAGACGAGGCCATGGCCCGTGCCACCCGCCGTTTTGACATTCGCGCAAAGACGCCGGAGTCGCTGGTTGGTAATCTGTCCGGCGGCAATCAGCAAAAACTGTTGCTGGCCAAGGTGATGGAGGCCGCCCCTAAGGTGCTGATCGTGGATGAACCCACCCGCGGCATCGATGTGGGCACCAAGCAGCAAATCTACCATTTCCTTGCCGCTTTGGCGCTGGAAGGGGTGTCGATCATCGTCATCTCATCTGAAATGCCCGAGGTGATCGGCATGTCGCACCGCGTGGTTGTCATGCGCGAAGGCGAGATCGCCGGCGCGCTGAGCGGCGACGATATCAACGAACAAGAGATCATGCGCTATGCCGCAGGGTTGAAGAATAGGAACACCGCATGACCGACGCGAACACGCACCCCGCACCTTCCAAGCCGTCATGGCGGTTCGACATCAAGACCTACGGGCCGATGGTGGCCTTGGTTTTGCTGTGCATCTTGGGCTACGTCCTGAACCCCGCATTCGCGAGCGAAGGCAACCTGACCAACATCCTGACGCGGTCGGCCTTTATCGGGATCATCGCGGTGGGGGCGACCTTTGTGATCACCGCAGGCGGGATTGATTTGTCGGTGGGGTCCATGGCGGCGGTGATTTCGGGCGTGATGATCATCACGATGAACAGCGCCATTGAAACCTTTGGGCCGGGTCTGACGACAGTGATCCTGGGCTGTGGTTTTTCCATCATCCTCGGCCTTGGGGCCGGGTTCATCAACGGTTTCCTGACGACCAAAGGTAAGATTGAGGCCTTTATCGTGACCCTTGGCACAATGGGCATTTTCCGGTCGTTGGTGACGTATTTCGCGGACGGGGGCACGCTGGCCCTCGATTTTGGGATCCGTGGTGTGTACCGGCCCGTCTACTACGGTGATTTTCTGGGGCTGCCCGTGCCGATCTGGGTCTTTGCCTTTGTGGCGCTGGTCGGTTGGTTCGTCCTGAACCGCACCACCTTCGGGCGCTATTGCACGGCCATCGGGTCAAACGAGGGCGTGGCGAAGTATTCCGCTGTCAACGTCGACCGGATCAAAACGATGACCTACGTTATCCAAGGTCTGTGCGTGTCGCTGGCCACCATCATCTATGTGCCCCGCCTTGGGTCGGCATCCGCATCGACAGGTGTGCTGTGGGAATTGGAAGCGATTGCCGCCGTGATCATCGGCGGCACGGTCCTCAAGGGCGGATATGGCCGCATCGGGGGCACCGTCATTGGGGCGCTGATCCTGACGACCATTGGCAACATCCTGAACCTTACAGATCTTGTGTCCAATTACCTGAACGGGACGATGCAGGGTCTGATCATTATCATCGCTGTCTGGCTGCAACGTGGCCCGTGGCAAAAGAAGGCCGAAGGCCAAACCTAAAGCTTAATACGAATTCAATCAGAGCGTGGAGGCGCTTTGGATGAAAGAACGGACGCGTCCGAACGGAGAAGATGCGCCCAAATGTCAACGGAGGAAACGACATGAAATCACTGACAACACTCAGCGCAGCGCTGCTGATCGGCATGGCCGGTGCAGCAAGCGCACAAGACACCATCAAGATCGGTGTCAGCTATCCGACCCCCACCCACGCTTGGGCGTCAGGCATGAACTGGCACGCGGAACAGGCGGAGCAACGTCTTGAGGCGCTTTATCCGAATGTGGATCTGATCCTCATCAACTCACCCGATCCGGCCGCACAGGCCAGCGCGCTTGAAGACCTTGTGTCGGTGCACAACATCGATGCTTTGGTGGTGCTGCCCTTTGAATCAGAGCCGCTGACCGATCCGGTGTTGCAGGTGAAGGAAACCGGTGCGCTGATCACCGTGGTGGACCGTGGCCTCAGCCAGCCGGGCATTGAAGATATCTATGTGGCAGGCAACAACCCTGAACTGGGCCGCGTGTCTGCGGAATATATGATGACCCGTCTTGAAAGCGGCGACAATATCGTCGTGCTGCGCGGCATCCCCACGTTGATCGACAACGAACGTTTTGACGCCTTCATGGAGACCATCGACGGGTCCGGCATCAACGTGTTGGATCACAAGCACGCCAACTGGAACCGTGATGACGGCTACGAAGTGATGCAGGATTTCCTGTCGCGTTTTCCCGACATCGACGCGGTCTGGGCGCAGGATGATGACATCGCCATCGGTGTTGTGGCCGCCCTTGAGGAAGCAGGGCGCACAGGCGATGGCATGTTCGTGGTCGGTGGCGCTGGCATGAAGGAAACCATCAAAGGCATCATGGACGGCAACGAACTGGTCCCCGTTGATGTTCTGTACCCACCATCGATGATCGCCACGGCGATGGATGTGACGGTAAACGCCTTCATGTCCAATGGCCCAGTGGCCGGTCGCTATATCTTGGGGGCAACACTGATCACCCAAGAAAACGCAGCGGCGTTCTATTTCCCAGATTCTCCGTTCTAATACGTCAGAACAGAGACCTCCCGTGGCGGGGGACATACATCCCCCGCCACATCCCAACCGATCAGGAGAACACCGATGAAGACGATAAAGGGCCCTGCGTTGTTTCTGGCGCAATTCGCCGGTGACGACGCCCCGTTCAACAGCTGGGACGCCATCACAAAATGGGCCGCAGAGTGCGGCTATAAAGGCGTGCAAGTGCCCAGTTGGGACGCGCGGTTGATTGACCTTGGACAGGCCGCTGCGTCCAAGACTTATTGCGACGACGTTTTGGGTCAGGCCCGTGAAAATGGCGTTGAGGTCACGGAACTGTCGACCCACCTGCAAGGCCAGTTGGTCGCGGTCCATCCCGCCTATGACACGGCGTTCGACGGCTTTGCCGCTCCTGACGTGCGCGGCAATCCCAAAGCGCGGCAGGCTTGGGCTGTGGATCAGGTGAAACTGGCGCTGGCCGCCAGCCGCAACATGGGGATCACAGCCCATGCGACATTTTCCGGCGCGCTGGCGTGGCCCTATATTTACCCGTGGCCCCAGCGCCCCGCCGGTCTGGTTGAAACCGCGTTTGATGAACTGGCCGCCCGCTGGCGCCCGATTTTGGACTATGCGGATGAGATGGGCGTGGACGTCTGTTATGAAATCCACCCTGGCGAAGACCTGCATGACGGCGTGACGTTCGAGATGTTTTTGGACCGTGTGGACAACCACGCACGCTGCAACATGCTGTATGATCCGTCGCACTACGTGTTGCAGTGTCTCGATTACCTCGACAACCTCGACATCTACAAAGACCGGATCAAGATGTTCCATGTGAAGGATGCGGAGTTTAACCCCACGGGGCGTCAGGGCGTCTATTCGGGCTACCAGCCTTGGGTGGACCGCGCGGGGCGGTTCCGGTCGCTTGGCGATGGTCAGGTGGATTTCAAAGCGATCTTTTCCAAACTGGCCGCGATGGATTTCGACGGCTGGGCCGTGGTCGAATGGGAATGCGCGTTGAAACATCCAGAGGACGGCGCGCGCGAGGGTGCGCAGTTCGTCAAGGATCACATCATCCGCGTGACCGAACGCGCCTTTGACGATTTCGCCGATGGCGGCACGGATGAGGCCGCGAATCGCAAAATGCTGGGGATTGACTGATGGTACAGGGACGCGCAGTGGAAACAGGCCGCCGCATCCGTTTGGGCATGGTCGGCGGGGGCAAGGATGCCTTCATCGGTGATGTGCACCGCATCGCCAGCCGCATCGACGACAAGTTCGATCTTGTCGCCGGTGCGCTGTCTTCCACCCCCGACAAGGCGCGCGAGAGTGGTGAGGCCTTGGGGTTGGAGCGCATCTACAGCGATTTCAATGAAATGGCACAGGCCGAAGCTGCCCGCCCCGACGGGATTGAAGCCGTGTCGATCGTCACGCCCAACCACGTGCATTTCGCTGCTGCCAAGGCGTTCTTGGACGCGGGCATCCATGTGATCTGTGACAAGCCGCTGACATCTACGCTGGAGGACGCCAAGAAACTGGTGGCTGTGGCAGAAGCCTCGGACGCCTTGTTTATCCTCACGCATAATTACACCGGTTACCCCATGACCCGCCAAGCGCGTGAGATGGTGGCCTCCGGCGCGCTGGGCAATATCCGCGTGGTGCAAGTGGAATACGCCCAAGATTGGCTGACGGTTGAGCAGGATTTCAAACAGGCCGAATGGCGCACGGACCCCAAACGGTCCGGTGCAGGCGGATCCACGGGTGACATCGGCACCCACGCCTACAACCTTGCCTGTTTTGTGACAGGGCTTGAGGCGGAGAGCCTTGCCGCCGACATTCAGGCCTTCGTGCCGGGGCGGCAGGTGGACGACAACGCCCATGTGATGCTGCGGTTTGCCGGTGGCGCGCGGGGGATGCTGTGGTGTTCGCAGGTGGCCCCTGGCAATGAAAACGCCCTGAAGCTGCGCGTCTACGGCGACAAAGGCGGGCTGGAATGGTGTCAGGAGGACCCGAATTATTTGTGGTTCACTCCCTTTGGCGAACCCAAACGTCTGATCACCCGCAACGGGGCAGGGGCTGGGGATGCCGCAAACCGCGTCAGCCGCATCCCGCCGGGCCACCCTGAGGGGTATCTCGAAGGCTTCGCCAATATCTACGCTGAGGCTGCGGCCGCCATCGTCGCGGCCCGCACGGGCGATGCCCCTGCCAGCGATGTGATCTACCCGACGGTTCAGGACGGGTTGAAAGGTGTGCAGTTCGTGTCGGCCTGCGTCGCGTCCTCGGCCAACAATGCGGCTTGGACCGATCTGGACCATTAGAAAACTGCGCGGGGCCTTCGCGGGCCCTGCGCGATTTGCGCCTGCGTGACGGCGCTAGATGATCGCCTTTTCGATGATCTTACGGCCCGCTGGAATACGGTCGTAATGGAACTGGGTCATGTCCAAGGTTTTGTAGTGGCCGTGGACCATGATCTCAGCCGTGCTGCGCCCCATGGCAGGGGATTGTTGCAGCCCGTGACCAGAGAACCCGCCCAGGAAGAAGAAATTTTCGACCTCCATGTGGGGTCCCAAAATCGCGTTGTGATCGAAGGTGTTGTAGGCATAGTGACCGGCCCATTCCGACTGCACCTTGATTGTTTCGAATTGGGGGATGCGGGTCGCGAGGATGGGCCAGACGTGGGCCTCCCACAGGGTGTGATCCATCCCGAAATCATCGTAATCCACCGCCGGATCAATGTCCGAATGGCCGCCACATTGATAGGTGCCACCGCCGTTTTCACGCACGTGCACACCGGAGGGATCGATGGTCAGCGGCAGGTCGCGGTCCAAGGGGTGTTCGGCGGAAAAGATCCATGAATAGCGCTTGCGCGGTTCTACCGGCACGTCGATGCCTGCCATGCGGGCGGTGCGTGCTGCGCGCGGGCCAGATGCGTTGAGGAGTTGACCGCAGGCAATCACCTCGCCCGATTTCAACGTGACACTTTCCACACGGGTGCCAGCGGCGTTCTTGGTGATCGCGACCACCTCGTTTTCCACATATTCCACCCCCCGTTCGCGGGCAGATTTGCGCCACCAGTCAAACACCGCCGTGGCGTCCCAGAACCCTTCGTCGACCAGATTGATGGACCCAAGCACGATGTCATCGACGTTATAGAACGGATAGGCCGCCTTGATCTGGTCTGGCGTCATCAGCTGGGTCGCGGCACCGGCGGCCAGCTGCACCTGCTGGCTTTCGCGCAGCACATCGGCAAAGGCGTCATTGTCGGCCAGATACATATAGCCAAACGACCGGATCGTAAGATCCGGCACGCGGTCATCATGGCCCATGTAGCGCGGCAGGTTTTTCACGAAGTCGGCGGCAAACTGGCTGATGCGCACGTTCAATTCGCCGGAAAACTGCTGCCGCATGCACGAATTGGTGTGCATGGTTGATGTGTTCTCATACGTCAGATCGCGGTCCACCACGAGGACGGAGCCATCAAAATCCGCGTCATCGGACAAAAACCATGCGGCCGACGCACCCATAATGGCGCCGCCAATGATGACCACGTCATAGGTTGTCTGTTGGGGGGCTTGGGTTTTCATGGGGTGTCTCCTTTGGCGACGGCGGCCTGCACGTCTGCGATATCGTCGGCGGACAGGCCATAGTCGCGGGCCGCGACCTCAGCCGAGATATAGCCGCGCGCCAGATCGCGTTTCACGAGGGCCTTGGGACGCTCCGCCGGATCGCCGTAGCCCGCCCCACCAGGGAAGGCCATGACAACGCGCCGCCCGTGGGCCACGAATTGCTTGCCTTTGCCGCGCATGGGGGTGCCGTCGTCTTGGGCGATGGTGGTGGGCGCTCCGGCCCCACCGCCACGGCGGCCGCGTGCAGGGTGATCCACGCGGTCGAACATGGCCTGAATGTCAAATTCATGCCCCTCATGCGCGCCGACTTCCATGTATTGGCCCAAGCCCCCACGGGTCTTGCCCGCGCCGCCTGAATCGGGGCGCAATTCTTTGCGCCAAATGATGACGGGGCCCGCGTGTTCCGTGGCCTCGATCGGCATGGTCATCACGCCGGAGGGGAAGGCCGTGGCGTTCAGCCCGTCGTGTTCAGGGCGCGCACCGGAGCCGCCGGAGTTGAAGGTCAGAACCTCGGACCGGCGGGCGTGGGGCGGGGCAGGGGCGTCCGTACGGGGCCGCAATGACACCTGGAAATTGCACAAACAGCCCGCCCCTTCGGCGGGCACCAGACCGGGCACGATTTTGTCAAAGGCATCATACACCGCGTCAGGAACGAAATGCCCCACGATGTGGCGCAAGGCCACGGGGGCGGGGTGCAGGGCGTTGACGATGGAATTTTCCGGCGCCTCAATTTCAAAGGGTGCCAGCGACGCCGCATTGTTGGGGATTTCGGGCGCAATGGCGACCTTCAGCGCGTAGCAGGCATAGGCCTTGGCGTAGACCAGCGGACAGTTGATGCCCTTTTTGTCCAAACCGGACGATCCGGTGAAATCGGACACGATCCGGTCGCCTTCGACACTGACCCTGACCTTCAGCGTGATGGGGCGGTCAAAGCCGTCCATCGTCATCTCACCGGTTGCGGCTTTTTGGGGCAGGGCCGCGATGCGTTTAATGGTGGCGCGGCGGGAGTTTGTGAGGATGAAATCGGCAATCCCGTCCAGATCGGACAGGGCGAATTCTTCCATCATATCCACAAGGCGACGGTGGCCGATTTCATTGCAGGTGGCCAGCGCATAGATGTCCCCGATCAGCTGATCGGGTTCACGGACATTGCCACGGATGATGCGGGTGAGGGTTTCGTCGACCGTACCGCGATCCGCGAATTTCATGATCGGGATGTAGAGGCCCTCTTCATAGACAGAGTGCGCATCCGCCCCGAACCCGCGCCCGCCAATGTCGACGATATGTGCGGTGCAGGCGAAGAACCCCACAAGTGCTGCGCCATGAAACGACGGCGTGACCAAGGTGATGTCGTGCAGGTGGCCAGTGCCTTCCCACGGGTCGTTGGTGATGTAGACATCGCCTTCGTGGATGTTGCCCGGCCCAATGCGGCGGATGAAATGGGCCACCGCGTCGGCCATGGCGTTGACGTGACCGGGGGTGCCTGTGACCGCCTGCGCCAGCATCTGGCCCTTGACGTCATAGACACCTGCGGACAGGTCCCCCGCCTCACGCACGGAGGTGGAAAAGGCTGTGCGCACAAGGGCTTGCGCCTGTTCTTCGACGACGGAAATCAGGCGGTTCCACATGACTTGATAGGCGACATTGGACTGGGTCATTGGGCGGCCCTTTTCAGAATTATGTCAATACAGCCGTCCGGCTGGCAGATGGCGTCACGGCTGGCGGGGACGATGATGGTGGTCTCGTCCTCGATCACGGCCACGGGGCCCGCGGCCCGCGCGCCGGTGGCCATATCCGCACGGTTCACAACCTTCGCGTCGGTGAAGGCGGCGGAGGCCGCGTCGAAAATGGGGCGGGTGCCGCTGGGTGTTGCCATGTCGGGGCCGGTGGTTTCATCCGTGCGCGCGACGGGGTCTGGCGGCGTTGTGGCGTTGACCGACCAGACGGTGATTTCGATGTCCATGCCCTCGACGGGCCGCCCGAAGAGTTTGGTGTAGTCTTCGATAAAGCGCGCCTCAAACGTGGTGGCGTCGGGGGCCATGGCCTGTTCTTCGGTCAGGGTGATGGGAATTTCCCAGCCCTGACCGGTGTAGCGCATGTAGACTTTGAATTCCGACAGGATCGGGCTGTGGTCATCACAGGTGCGCACAAATCCTGTTGCCTCGGCCTGCAAATCCGTCAGCAGGGATTTGATCCGCGCGGGGTCAAAATCACTGAGCTTCATGTAGACGCTTCGGTTCGCCTCAAAGGAAAAGGGGGCGCGCAGGAACCCGATGGCGGATCCGACGCCCGCACCGGGGGGCACAAGGCAGCGGTCCACGCCCAGCTTTTCGGCCAGACGACCGGCGTGCAGGGGGGCGGCACCGCCAAAGGCGATCATGGTATATTCGCTGAGGTCTTCGCCATTTTCGACCGCATGGACCCGTGCGGCGTTGGCCATGTTTTCGTCGACCACTTCGGCCACGCCAAAGGCCGCTTCGACCGCGTCCATATCCAACGTGTCGCCCACCTGCGCGGTGAGGGCGGATTTGGAGGCATCGGCGTGCAGTTGGATGGACCCACCGGCGAAATTGTCGGGGTCAAGCTTGCCCAAGATCAGGTCCGCATCGGTCACCGCAGGGCGGTCCCCGCCACGGCCATAGCAGGCGGGCCCGGGTTCAGAGCCTGCACTTTCGGGCCCCACGCGGATTTGGCGCAGGGCATCCACATGGGCCAGCGACCCGCCGCCCGCGCCGATTTCCACCATGTCGATCACGGGGATCGAAATCGGCATGCCGGAGCCTTTTTTGAACCTGTAGGTGCGGGCGACCTCAAACACGCGGGAGGTTTTGGGCGTCTGGTTTTTGATCAGGCAAATCTTGGCGGTGGTGCCGCCCATGTCGAAGGACAACACCTTGTCCAACCCATAGCGTGCGGCGATGTGGGCCGCAAAAACGGCCCCACCCGCGGGGCCGGATTCCACCAATCGCACAGGAAAATCGGCGGCATTCTGGATCGAGATAATGCCCCCGCCCGAGTGCATCAAAAAGATGCGGCAGGCGACACCTTCGGCCTGCAACCGGTCCTCAAGGCGGCCCAGATAGGACGCCATCAGCGGCTTGATATAGGCGTTGGCGACGACCGTGTTGAACCGTTCATATTCGCGCATTTGGGGCGAGACTTCGGAGGAAATCGACACCGCCACATGGGGCAGTTTTTCAACCAGTACATCGCGCACCAGTTCTTCATGCGCGGGGTTGAGGTAGGAATGGATGAGCCCCACCGCGACGCTTTCAAAGCCCGCTTGCGCGATTTGGTCGACGACGGCTTCAACTTCGACCCGGTCGATATCGACAAGGATTTGGCCCTTGGCATCCACGCGGCCTGCCACGGTGAACCGCATCTGGCGGGGCAGCAGCGGGTCGGGCAGGTTGAGGTTCAGGTCATATTGTTCAAAGCGCGATTCCGTGCGCATTTCAATGACATCGCGAAAGCCTTGCGTCGTGATCAGTGCCGTTTTCGCGCCGCGCCGTTCGATGAGCGCATTGGTGGCGAGGGTCGTGCCGTGGATGATTTGGTCAATATCGGCGGGGGCAACACCGGCCTTGGCGCAGACCTGATGCATCCCGTCGATGATGGCGTTTTCGGGGGCGGCATAGGTGGTCAGCACCTTGGTTGAAAACGGCACACCGTCCTTTTCCAACACCACATCGGTGAAGGTGCCGCCGATATCGACACCAAGACGAACGGAAGGTTTGGCCATTGGGGGCTCCTACAAGGGGGTGGGGGCAGAAGGCCCCAAATGAAAGAAAAGATCAAATTGATTAAATTAGTATCCCTGATCAAGTAAAGTGATCAAAAGGTCAGGGAGTGAGCATCGCGGCCTTTGCGATTTTGACGGTTTCTGCGACAAAGCGTGCAGATCGGTCGGGGGCGTGACGGGCAAAGAACATCAGGGGGTTGGGCGTCCAGTCCAATGTGATTTTGTGCAGATTGCCCGCCGTGATGTCATCCGCGACAAGGCGTTCGGGCAACATGGCCACGCCCATCCCCTCAAGCACCATGGGCACGCAGGCCGACAGGGCGCTGGAATGCACGATGCGTTCGCGCCGCAGGCCGCGGTCCTTGGCGATCTGATGGAGCGCGGCGCAGGCTTGGGTGTGTTTGGCGTGTGTCAGCACCGTCAGATCAAAAACATCGCGCAGGCTGGGGGCCGCTGGAAGCTGGTCGCGCAGGTCCGAATTCGCGACCCAGCAATAGGGTTCGCGCCCCAGCGTCTCACGCGCGAAAGCCTTGGATTTAAAAGGCTCGGTCTGTAGGGCGAGGTCCAGCTTGCCTTCCATCAGGCGCGCGTCAATGGCGGTCGACAGGTCGACTTCAAGCTGGATGCGCAGCTTGGGATAGACGTGGCGGACGCGGCGCACGAAGCTTTGCAGCCACGTGCAGGCGACCAGTTCTGTCACCCCCAGCCGCAGGGTTTCTGTGATCAATTCGCGACGGTCGGCCTCTTCTATCAGGGCCTCCCCCGCCCAAAGCACATCGCGGGCTTTGGGCAGCAGTTTGTCCCCATCGGCCGTCAAGCGCACAGCGCCGCTGTCGCGGATCAGCAGGGTCACGTTCAACGCCGCCTCAAGCGATGCGATACGGGCGGAGATGTTGGGTTGGGTGGTGCCAAGGGCAGCTGCTGCGGCGCGAAAGGTGCCGGTGTCGACAACGAAGGCGAAGGCTTCGAGTTGTTTGAAGGTGATTTGGTTTTTTATCATATCGCTCGCCACGATCATTGAGAATGATCGTCACCTTACCTGCCAAGGCCGATTGGGCCAGACGTTTTGCGCGCAAGGGGCCGAAAAAAGTGAACCCCGGCGACCTTGATGTGCACTCACACTCACATCAAAATCGCCGGGGCCGGAAAAGGGATCGTTCTAAAAAGGTATTCTCAAATAAAGACATCCGCTGCTGTTTGAGGCATGACGGACGTGGTTCGGCCCCGGTACGTACTCTAAACAGTAGGACCGATGAGAAGGTTTTGACACGAAGGCCACTGGCCGTTCTGTGTCCGCGCGCACAGAATTAAAATTTTCTTAATCCTAAATCGAAATGACCGGAGACGGTGAGACGCGAAGTGCCCGAAAAGAGCCATAGGTTCAGCGGTGTCTTGCACCTATGGTGGCGTGAAGCGGCGTTTGTTTTTCCGGCCGCTGGAAGAAATTAACCTAAAAGATGAGGTCCAATATGTTTCGAGTGATGTGCCACGTGGTGGCGTTTAGTTTATCAACAGTTGGCGCGGTTCATGCGTCTGATCACCGCGATGCGCCGCTGACGCAGGCCAATCCAATGTCCGACATTGGCGATGTGTTCTTGTTCAAAGGCGAGCAAGAGGGCGGTTTGGTGATGGCGATGACCCTGAACCCGTTGTCGGGCAGCGGTGCGCCGGGGACACTGGGATCAGGCGACATTCGTCTTGATCCGGACCTGATCTATCAATTCAAGATCGATACCAACGATGATGCCATCGCCGATCTGGCCTATAAAATCCGTGTGCGTGACATTGACGGTGGCGGCCAGCGCCAAACGCTTGAGATGCGGCTGGCCAGCGGGGCCGATGCGATTTCGAACGAATGGCGCGGCGTGGATCAGGGGTTTGGGCACACAACCGCGCTGAATACGGCGCTTGAGGTCGTGAACGGAAAATCCGGTGAGTTGCTGTTTGTCGGCCCCCGTCGCGATCCGTTCTTTTTTGATTTCAGCACGGTCGTGGCCCCAGCGGCTTTGGCGATCAAACAGGCGTTGTCGGGGGGCGATGGCCTGCCTGCGCTGCCCACATCGATCGGGGCCTTTGGCGAAAGCGACATGACCTTGATCGTGCTTGAGGTGCCGTCGCTCGTGGGTCAGACGTTGAATTTCTGGACAGTGGTGTCCAAGGAAAACGGCGATGCGGTGGACCGGATGGGCCGTGCGGGCATTCAGGGGATTTTCTTTGTGGACCCGCCGTTGGGCTACAACGCGGAATATTACCTGCCGGTGAACCCCGACTATGCGACCGTGGGCGATTACAACAATGCCTATAACGCCAGCCGTCCGGTGGATGATCCGGCAAACTTCGGTGACCAGTTCACGTTTAGCTTTGAACGGCTTGAGGTGTCGCAGGATGATATCGCGGACAAGGTGGCGTTTTATACGCCCGATATGCTGCGGTGGGACCCCAGCGCGCCTGCGGGCTATCCCAACGGGCGCAGCTTTGCGGAGGATGCGATTTACTGGACGATCAAGGATGTGAACCCGTTTTTCTTCGCCGATCCCACGTCCTTCTTGCCCCGCATGTCCGATCAGGATCTGAACTTGCAGCATTTCCCTTACGTGCCGCCATCGATCAATCAGGCCTATGGGGCAGGGTTGCCGGTGACGCCTGTCGCGCCGATCTACATGGATTGAGGGACGGTTTGACCTGACCCATCAGGGGCCCTGCCAGCGATGGTGGGGCCCTTATGTATTCAGAAGGTGCGCGTTCAGCTGTCCGCCATTTCCAAGCCGTCCAACAGACCGTCACAGTTTTTGATCAGAATGCTTTTGCGGCTGGCCTCAATCAGGCCCGCTTTGTTGAGGCGGGTGATGGCGCGGCTCACGGCCTCACGGTTGGCACCGATGAAGGTGGCGATTTCTTCGTGGGTGGGGACCGCGTCCAAGGTGGCACCGTCGACCAGCTTGCCCTGCTCTTGCGCCAATCGCATCAGATGCAGGCGGACGCGCGTGCCCACGTCATGGACCACAAGGCCGAACATCCGTTCGTTCATGGCGCGCACCCGTTGGGCCAGTTCAATGGCCAGATTGACGGCCAAACGCGGTTGGCTTGTCATCAGCGCGTTGAACTGCGCGCCTTTCAGGCGGGCCACGACCACATCTTCCTTGGCCGACACCGTCACGGACCGTGCCTGCCCATCAAGGGCTGCCATTTCCCCAAAGAACGTGGCCATGCGCATTTCGGTAAAGACGATTTCCCGTCCGCTTTCGGCGACCAACTGGCCGATGACCGATCCCGACAGCAGAAAATAAACGTCATCATCCGTGTCCCCGAAGTGGAAAATTACCTGACCGGGGGGGAACCGCTGGATTTGCACCATCTGCGCCACGTCCGTCACATCCGCGTCCGTTGCCCCGCGAAACAAAGCATTCTTGGACAGCAATCCATTCAGATCGGGGGCATGCGTTGACATGGTGGTGTTCCTCAGCGCGCGGGGGCGGTTCGGACGGTAACCCGCACAACGGGTGGGGGACGTCTGTGTCGTGGCACACAGACGGTAAAATTCGTCCGTGCAAACTGCCAATTTGCATATAAGGTTTACCCTGCGTCAGCAAGAACTGCGCGCCTCCGTGGGGCAATTAATTGAATGATTTCTCGAAGGAATACTGATGTCTAAGAAAGATATTTCCGCAAAATTGATGGCGTTCCATGCCGCCCAAAAAGCGCAAGGCCATATGAGTTTGAAAGACAAACCCGGCACGTCGTCCCTTGCGGGGTGGTTTCTGGGGCCCTTGGCGGAGAACGAGGATATTCTGGCGCGCTCTGTCGGCAAAGCCGTGGGTGCGCATTGCGATGCGCGGCGGGAATATGGCCAGCAGTTTGGCGACCCGAAATATGTGACTGACGACATCAAAGCATCCGAGCCGTTCAAGACCACGGTGCAGGGGTTGGACGAAAATCTGGACGAATTGTTGCACGCCATGCACGGGTCCATTCCTTTGTCGAGCTATCGCAACCAGTCGCATATGTATTGGGACATCACCATGCCCGGTGCCATCGGCTATTTCGCGGCGATGCTGTACAACCAAAATAACGTCGCTGCTGAGGCGTCGCCCGTCACGACCTTGCTTGAGATTGAGGTCGGCAATGATCTGGCGCGGATGCTGGGCTATACCGTGCCCGACGATCCCACAGCACCGGATGCGGGCATCGTGCCTTGGGCGCATATCACCTGTGACGGGTCCGTGGCCAATGGCGAATCCATTTGGGCCGCGCGGAACCTGAAATATCTGCCTGTCACCATGGCCGTCGCGATCCGTGAGATGGACGCGCTGAAAGACGCGCAGGATTTTGAGGTGACGAAGCTGGACGGGTCCAAGGCCAAGCTGGTCGATCTGGATGTCTGGACACAGATGAACCTGCCCATTGACGACGTCATCGCCATGGGCCTGAACCTGCAAGATCAGTGTGGCGTGTCGGCGGAGACGGTGAAGGCCGCCCTTGATGCCTATTCGGTGCAAAACCTTGGGCTTGCGGATTTCCATCACCGGTTTGTAGGCAGTGAAGTGCCCAACTTCCCCATCATCTGTGCGCCGTCTACGCGGCATTATTCTTGGCCCAAGGGTATGGCTCTCATTGGGTTGGGGGCCAATTTCATGCACGACGTGCATGTGGACCGTGATGGCCGGATGCGTGTCGATCTGCTGCGCGAGACGTTGGAAGACTGCCTGCGCAACAAACGCCCCATTCTTGAGGTCGTGGCCGTCATCGGATCGACCGAAGAAAGTGCTGTGGACCCGCTGGCCGATATTCTGGACCTGCGCGATGAATACCGCGCCAAGGGCCTCGAATTCACGGTGCATGTGGATGGCGCATGGGGCGGCTATTTCGCGTCGATGCTGCGTGAAGCCCCCGATTACAACCCCGACGGCGAAGCCCATGAACCCACGCCCCCCATGGTCATGAGCGATTACGTCCGCCGCCAGTACGAAGCCTTCCCCCGTGCGGACACCCAAACCGTCGATCCGCACAAAGCGGGCTTTATTCCCTATCCCGCAGGGGCGCTGTGTTATCGCAACGGCAGCATGCGCGATCTGGTGGCCTTTACCGCACCTGTGGTCTTCCACGGCGGGGTCGCCCCCACGGTCGGCGTCTACGGCATCGAAGGGTCCAAACCGGGCGCGGCGGCGGCTGGCGTTTACCTGTCCCATTCCATCATTCGCCCCGATCAGTCCGGTTACGGCAAACTTCTGGGCAAATGTATTTTCAATTCAAAACGGCTTTATGCGGAATTGGTCGCCATGGAAGGCGTCGATGAAATCGTCAAAGCGGTACCATTTCAGCGCCTGCCGGCCCAAAAAGATGGCAAATCCGCCGCTGAAATCGCAGAGCAAATCCAATTCATCCGCGAAAAGATTGTCCCGCTTGAGAACCGCGAATTGATTGAATTGATGAAAACCGATGCGGACGTGCGCCGCATTTTCTCCGAAATGGGATCGGACCAGAATATCGTCACTTACGCATTGAATTTTAAGACAAAAGATGGCTGGAACACTGATCTGGCATTGATGAACCAGCTGACAAACACGGTCTATGAAACCCTGTCGATCAGCGAATACAACGGCGGCGAAGTGCCCAAGCAGCCGATGTTTGTCACCGCGTCCAGTTTTGCGCCCTCTGACTACGGTCAACAGTTCGTGGATGAGTTTGGATCGCTGGCTGGTGTGACAGTCACAAAAGACACACCTATTCAGTTTTTGATCTCAACCACGCAAGATCCATGGGTCTCTGCCACAGAAACGGGCAACTATTTGCCTCAAGTGGTAACGAGTCTTAAAACAACTGCAATTGATGTGGCGTTGAAGGTGATGAAGGACAGCGGAATTACACCGCCTCCGCCGTACCGGTGATATTTTCCCCGGCTGGCGGCCTGAGTTTCAGCGCCGCAAGCTTTAGGGGGAAAGCATGCTCAAAATCGGAACAGGTTGGAGCGAGGATTCTGACACGGCGGAAGCCACGCAAGACGCATTGAAATTGGCGCAAGACCAGTTGGGCGGCCAGCCTGCCAAGGCCGCGATGGTGTTTGCGGGCATCGATATGGATCTTGAGGTTCTGACCCGCGAATTGGCCGAGGCTTTGCCCGGTGTGCCGGTCGCTGGCTGCACGACGGACGGCGAAGTCGCGGGGCCTGAGGGCTTTCTTGAGGACAGTGTCGTCATCACATTGTTCGCGTCCGACGCGGTCGACTTTACCGTCGGGATGGGGGCAGGGGCCACCGGCACGCCCGCACAGGCCACCGCCGATGCGGTGAACATGGCCAAGGCCGCGTCCGACAAGGCACCGGCGTTGTGCATCGCCTTGCCCGAAGGTCTGGGCACCAACATTCACCATCTGCTGAACGGATTGCGCGACCAATTGGGCGAAGATTTCCCCATCGTGGGCGGTGCGGCTGGCGATCAGCTGCGGTTCCAAGGCACCAAACAGTTCATGAACCAGACCATCGTCAATGATGCGATGGTGGTGCTGATGATGCATGGGCCGGTGATTTATTCCTGCGGCGTGGCCACGGGGTATGAACCTTTGGGCAACCGCCACACGATCACCAAGGCCGAGGGCGCCACCGTCTATGAGATTGACGACCGCCCTGCGGCAGATCTCTATGCGGATTACTTGCAACAGCCTTCGATCTTCTATCCCCTCGCGGTTTATGAGGAAAAGCGCCAGTCGTTTGTGCTGAGTTCACCGTTGAACTTCGACGAAGAGACAGGCGCGATCCAACTGGTGAATCCGGTTGAAAATGCGGCACGGGTGCAACTGGCCACAGCCACGCGGGATGAAATCGTCGATGCCGCGCGGACGGCGGTGCAAAGCGCCTACGCAGGCTTTCCGTCAAACCGCACACCCGATCTGGCGTTGTTTTTTTCGTGCGCCGGACGGCGCGCCACGCTGGGCACGCGCACAGCCGAAGAATACGAATCCATTGCGGATATCGTGGGTGAAGACATCCCCACATCCGGCTTTTACACCTATGGTGAAATCGGCCCCGATCAGCCGCAGGGCCGGTCCGTGACCCACACCAACGCCTTTCTGGCCGTGCTGCTTGGTACACAAGAAACGGTATGAAAGACGACGGCCCCGATGACCCTTATGCGCTGATTGCGTTGGCCCAAAAGGCCCTGCGTCGGGTCGAAAAGCGGCTTGCGAAATCGGAACTGCGCCGATCGGAACTGGAACACCTGATGGACACCCGTCAGGCGTTTCAGGCGCGCGTTCTGGAACAGGTCGAAGAGGCCAAGACAGAGATCGAAAAGCTGTATGATCGGTTGACAGCAGAACAGGCGCTAACCGAACAATTGTTGTTGTCGATCATGCCCGAAACCGTATCGCGGGAACTGCGAGAGATCGGGTCGGTGACCCCGCAACGGGCGGCCAATGCGACTGTGATGTTCACCGACTTTGTCGAATTCACCCGCCAGACCGAACAGTTGGACCCGACGGAATTGGTCGCGATCCTTGATCACTATTACTCCGCCTTTGACCGGATCGCGGCCGAACATCGTGTCGAAAAGGTGAAGACCATTGGCGATGCGTTCATGTGTGTGTCCGGCCTGAACGGGGAAAACGATGCCGCCGACCGGATGACCGCAGCGGCGCAGGCGATCTTGTCCTTTGTGGCGGCGGGACAGGCGGGGGGGCTGCCATCGGGCATTCCCGCGTGGTCCTTGCGGGTTGGGCTGGCCGCAGGTCCGGTGTCGGCGGGCGTGGTGGGGCACGACCGGCTAAGCTTTGATATCTGGGGCGACACGGTGAATACCGCATCGCGCATGGTCGCGGCGGCCCCTGTGAACGGCGCATTGATGACCCAGCAGGTCTGGGCGCAGCTTTCGTCGCAGGACGGGGTCAGGCCCAAGGGCCAGATCGAATTGCGCGGCAAGGGTCGGGTCGACGTTTACGAAATCGGGTGAGTCGCGCTCTCAACCTTGGCGTGTAATCGAATTGGCTCTCGAATTGGCGCGTCACACTCTGATCGGATGTCTTCTGACGTGTTCTGAACACAAAGGTCTAATGTCGGGCCCAGTCGAAATTAATTTTCTTTTCAAAGGTTAATGAGTGTTCTGTGCTGTCCCATCAACATTCGGCCCAGCGGCATGCCTTAGTTCAATATCCTGAATTAAATTGTTCTATAGCAATGTTTTAGTTTGAATTTCGGGTAAGGTTTCCAATTTCCTTCCCCTTTGTGTCTGGGCGCACATAACTGATGCGACGTCCATCCTACGGTCCATCAACAGATGAACCCTGGAGGACACAATGGCAGATAATCCCAGCAAGACACCCTTTGGTGATATTCAAAAGAACGGCGTGATTGTTCTGCCGTGGTTGACCGGCATGAAGGAAGGGGCGGGCTTTGATAGCCTATCTTTGCAACCTAAAGGTGCGCCCTATGATCCGGCGAAATCCGATCTGACATTGCAGCCCACGTCCGGTTCGTCATCGCAGACCTTCACCCAAGCGGTGCGCCGGATCGAAAGTTCAAGCCAGTTGAACGATGCGCTGTCTGTGTCTGCCAGCGTCAGCGCGTCTTACGGTTTGTTTTCGGCCACGGCGTCGTCGACTTTTCAAAAAGAAACGCAGGTGAACAATTATTCGCTGTATTTCCTGGTTAGTTCGTTTGTGCGCAACAGCGAAAAACAGATCACAAGCTACGCGCTGAGCGATGCGGCCTTGGCGCTGGACGGAAATACCTTCCGCCAGAAATACGGCGATTATTATGTGGGCGGCGTTGTGTCCGGCGGCACGCTTTATGCGCTGCTGAACCTGTCGACCAACAGCCGTGAGACCAAGCAAAAGATCACCGCGTCGCTGGATGCGAAATATTCCGGCGGGCTGTCGGTGGGCGGCAAATTCAGCACCGAAATCAGCCATGCGTTGAAGACCAGCGGCGTTGATTTCAGCTCGGAGTTCAAGGCGGTGGGGGCCACGGCCCAGTGGAACGCCTCAGCCAAGCATGACACCGTGGATGAAATCATCACATCGGCCAACAGCTTCCCCCTTGGGGTCAACGATGGCGGCGCCCCGATGTTTGCGATCCTGATGCCGTACAGCCTGCTGGCGCAGGCGCCGCAGCCTGCGGGCAACATCAGCACAGGTGCTGTCAATGCGGTGCGCAAGACGCTCACGGCGATCTATCTGCAGGCCGATCAGATCCTGAATTCCGTGAACTACGCGCTGGACAATCCCAAACAGTTTTCAACGTCGATCATCGCCAAGCTGCCCCAAATTCAGGCGCAGATGACGAAGGTCATTCAAGAGATCCAGACCGCCAATGACGAGATCATGAAAGACCCCGCCAATGCGGCGAAGGTGAAGCTGCCCAAGATGCCGCCTTTGTCAGACATCCCCGAACGGCTTTGGGGCGGGACGGTGCCGACCGTGTCACCGGTGGCCAATGTAGTCCCCACAACGTTGCGCTATTCCCTCGGTGAGGCGCAGACCGAAGTTTGGGCCATGTCGGACAAGACCCTTCAGGCCGACGCCCAGCGATACCTTGATAAGGTGACCACGGACGTGATGGACAATTATTCGGCGGCGTTCAATTTCATCGCAACGCTGAACGCATCGGTCAAAGCGTTGGATCAGGGCGTCACGTCTGAGGACGCCAAAAAGATCGTGCTGTCTTTGGCGCAGCAAGTCACCTTGCAGCAGTCCAAATGGGACGCGGCACTGGCCCAGCAAAAGGCGGCTTTCGGGTCCTTTGCAGGGGCCGATCCCGACAAGACGTTGCCCATGTTCACCAAGGTTTTGAACCCCGTGATCTGGGACACCACCGACCAAAGCGTGACCTTTGGCGGGTCGGGCTACTGGGCGGCGTTGCAGACCATGGTCAAGGACCAGCTGACCACGATTGCGGACGCTTGGCCGCAGGGCACCACGCCGTCCAAGGGGGCGCAGTATTTCAGCTACCCCGACAGCCTTTGGGCATTCCAGCGGACGATGTTCCACGACGCGATGGAGACGCAGTACGTCTCTGTCCCCGGTTGAATTGAGTGAAAGGATATTTCGATGACTGAGACAGGCACCCTCGAAGGACATGTGCGCGAAAAGGACGGTGTTGCAGGGGCCATGGTGGCCGTGCTGGGCACCAGCCTAGTGGCGGTGACCAACATCAAAGGGTTTTACCGGATCGTTGGGGTCCCAGCGGGCGAACACGACATTCAGGCCACGGATGTTATGGCCAAAGACACCAAATCAGCGACCATCACGGCGGGCCAGACCACCCTCGTCGATTTCAAGATTTCTCCCTTGGGGGGCTGATGCGCCCCCTGTCCATCGGGTCGCTGTTATTTCGCGGCCACCCACCCTGTTTTGATATTTTAACCAAAGGAATTTTTACAATGGGTACAATGTGTTACAACCCCGACAGCTTCACCCCGAACAATCAGGCACTGCTGAGTAAGGCGCAGTGGCAGCAGGTTCAATTCTACCTCAACAACTGTATGCAGTTGCCCTTGAAGGTCGGCAACGACCCGTCCAAGGGTGAATTTCCCTATGCGGACAGTGTTGCGGTTTACAAAACCATTCATTCCAGCGCGGCCGCGTTCCAGACGGGCACGTTGCCAGATGCCAGCGCCATGGCGAACGCGCTTTACAACTACGGTCAGACGTCGGTTGCGACTTTCGGTGCCGTGGCGCAGTTGATCCAGCAGGGATCCGCAGACCGGGTGGTGTTGCAAAAGCTGTTCAGCAACCTGAAGTCGGAAACGGCCGGGTATCAGGCGGCTGCGAAGAAGATTTTCACCGAAACCGAGGTCTTTGCTAACACCATCGGGACGGCCAAGGGCGATCTGACCGCGATCACGAAGAAATACGTCGATCAGTCTGGTGGCCTGAAGTCGCAGATTGAAGCGCTCAAGATCGATGTGCAGACCCAGCAGTCCATCATCACGGAGGCGCAGACGAAAATTCTGGGCGACAAGAAAGTCATTAAGGATACGGTCTATTATTCATGGATCCCGCTTGTGGGCACGATCATCGCGCTCGTGGAAATCATCACCCATGAAAAGGACATCCAAGAGCAGCTGAAGAAAATCAAAGCCGCCGTGACCCAAATCCAGACCGACAATTCAAAGATCGCCACGGATGAAGCGAACATGGCCCAACTAATCTACGCGGAGACCTTCAACAACAAACAGGTCGATTTGATCGCCGGAGTCCTGCCCAACATCCAGAAAATCGAGGGCGCGTGGGGCACGATCAGTCAGGAATTGGGCGATGTGATGGGCAATATCGACAAGGCGAGCGATCCGTCGCAAATCCCGTGCCTGAAGAACATCGCGCTGACGACCGCGACCAATGAATGGCAGACCGTCGCCAATGATGCCCATGATTTCATGCTGAATTTCTATGTTCAGCCCGAAGCCTCCATGACCAAAGCGGCCTAAACCTGCATCTCTTTCGGCCTGCCCCAGATGCTGCGGGCGGGCCGCCTCCCTCTCCATATTTTCTGGTGGTTCCCATGACCTCATCTAATGCCTTCCCCTCAGCCGGGATCAGCGGCGCGTTCGACCCCGCGACTTGGAAAACCGTTCAACAGTTCATCCAGACGGCCCAGCACCTGCCGACCTCACCCAATCCTGCGGTCGAAGCGATCTTGACGAAATTCCAAACCGCAGGTGCTGCTGTGAATGCAGGACCGGTTATGGACGTGTCGGCGGCGGCCAATTCGGTCTATAACTTGGGTCAAACAATGGTTTCGACTTTGAGCGCCATTGCCCAAGTCATAGCGAACGGGGAAACAAGCCCCCTGTCGCAACTGGTCGAAAGCCTTGCCGCAGACGTGAAGGGCCCGCTTGGTGATGTCACCAGAACGTCGACGGGGCTGACCACGGCGGTCAGCGCCATGTCGGGTGCGGCCACGTCCCTTAGGGCGGAGGCTGTTAAGGTGTCATCCCTTGTGGGTGCGGCCAATGACAATGTGGCCTCTGGCGCGGCGTCCTTGAAAACCCTGCTGACAGCAACCCCGCTGGATGCAGACAAACTGGATGCCGCGATGGACGACATCCGGACGGCTGCAGCCAAGATGTCGGGGCAGTCCTTTGTGGGGCTGTCGTTTGATCCCAAGGACGGGGTCGCGGCCCTGCAATCGGCGCAGGCCCAAATGGCCGCCTGCGGCAAGGCCTTTGTGACGTTGAGGACGGCCATCCAAGATTTGATCAACGAGATCGCCAAGACCCCCGCCGACAAGCTGGCCAGTTTGCCGCAACTTCAAAACGACGCTTTGACCACTGCCTCCAATGAATGGGGCACGGTGGCCAATGACGCCCACAACTTCATGCTTAACGTTTATGTCGTAGCGGAGTGATCACACCCATGCATCCCCTTGAAAAACCAATGCAATCCAACGCCTGCTACACGCCCACGACCTTTCAGCCGTCTGACACGGCGCTGCTGTCGATTGGGCAGTGGCAGATGGTGCAGCTTTATCTGGCGGACGCCCAGAACCTCAATATCGGGTCAGGGGGCACGACGGACCCCAGTGTGTTGGCGATCTATACGCGGCTGAAAACGCAGGCGATCCAGTTCAATGGGTCGGTCCTGCCAGCGGCACAGCTGTTGGGCAATCACCTGTCGGCCTATGGGGCCATGTCCAAGCAAAGCTTCGGTGCCATTGCCGATCTGATGGATGCGGACACCCCCAACAAGACCGCCATTGCCGAATTGCTGGGCAATCTGCGCAGCACCGCCGTGTCCTATCAGACCAAGTCCGAGGACATTTTTAACGCGGTGAGCGACTTTATCGCGGCGTCACAACAAGACGTGGCCGATCTGAAAGCCGCCGCTGCGGCGGAACTGGCCAAGGCCGCCAAGGACAATGCCCAGATCACCCAGATGCACTTGGCCTATGAAGACGCCTATGCCGACAAGATCATCGCGCAGTCCAACATTCTGCATGATCAGAAGGTCATCGACGACACCAAATATTACAGCTGGGTCCCCTTCGTGGGCACTGCCGTGTCCGTGGGCGAAATCATCGCCCATGAACATGACATCAAGGAACAGATCGCGCGGATCAACGCGGATGTGGCCGAGATGCAGAAAACCACAGCTGAGATGAACGCCCTGCGCGCTGACATCAGTGAACTGACGTATACGGCGAAGTACAACACCGCCATGGCCGGTCAGATCACGTCGACGCTGGGCAGTCTGGACCTGATCAAGGGCGCATGGGGCACCATCGTGCAAGAGCTGGGCGATGTGATCGCCAATGTGGAAAAAGCCACCGCCCAAGCCCTCAAGAACAACCCTTGTCTGTCTGCCGTCAGCCTTGCCACCGCTGCCGTCGAATGGGGGCAGGTGGCCGATGACGCCGAAAGCTTTGCATTGAATTTCTACATTCAGCCCAAAGTGGCGTGAGGGGTGGATATGACCGGCACAGCGATCAATCTAGGCCCCGGTGATACGGCGCAGCCCTACACGATCCCCGCGCAGGATTGGGCGATTGCGAACAAACGGGTGTCCATCATTCTGGACCCCACGCGCGCGCCGTCGGTGCAGGCCAAGCTGAAGGCCTTGCCGGTTTACGACCAAGTGGTGGGTGTGTGTCAGACGTGGAAGGCCTCCACCTTTGATGATGTGGTGTCCTTTGGCCAATCGCTGGCCACATTCGCGCAGACCGATGTGCAAAGCTATCTGACCGTGATTGGTATGATCGTCGACGCGATGAAGGGCGGGGATACGTCCATGCAGGGGCGGTTGGATGACACGGTCAAGGGGATGGTTGCCGATACATCCGGCCTTTCAACGAAAGCTGCGGCGCTGGCGCCGGTCCTGACATCCTTTGACGACCTCATGAGCCAAACCTCGGTTGAGACGGGCGACGATCCGGTCTGGTCGTCCTTTACGATCAACGCGGGCTTTGCCTTTGACCAGTTGGGCGGGCGGTTCGGCATGATCGTCCAAGACCTCAACGATTTGCAAACCACCATCGCCCATCAGATCGCCCATGACTTGCCCGTGGTGGTGCGGATCGCCGATCTGCCCAATGCGATCCGCGAATGGAACACGGTGGGTGAGATGGCGGCGGGCTTTGTTCTGAACGCGCCCGCCCAACGCAAATACCTGTCGGGCGACTGGACGGACGCGGATGGGGGGGCACAGACATGAGCACGGTTTACGTCCTTGTGGTGGTGGATGTCGAAGGGGCGCAGACCTCGGGCGATTTGGGGGCGCATGTCTACATGATGGACACGCGCAAATACCTTGGATCGGGGTTTGAAGGCACCAAGGAACTTATGACCACATTGGTGGGCGGTGACAGGGTTATCTGGACGGTGACCCCCGTAGACCCCGGCACCAACGTGACGTTGGTGTCGCTGTCCGGCCAAGCAGTGCGTTCATCGATCATTGCACCAGTGGCCGATCCCTTGTCGCCCGCCAGCCTGATGTCGAAATTCCAGCCGCCCGGCAGTGCGGGCAGCGGGACCACCTACCAATACGATATGACCCTGTCCCTTGAGGGGACGCAGATGAGCTTCGATCCGTTTCTGGTCGTGGCCTAACCCAAGAGGAGAAGAAACATGGGAACAGTGAATGTTCTGGTCGCCGTTGACGTGGAAGGCGCGTTGGCAACGGGCGACCTTGGGGC
The DNA here is from genome assembly GCF_965657175.1 of Pseudooctadecabacter sp. GTDB lineage: Bacteria > Pseudomonadota > Alphaproteobacteria > Rhodobacterales > Rhodobacteraceae > Octadecabacter. The sequence goes on from NZ_CBFHNH010000007.1 coordinate 31,885, forward strand.
GAACACCTATATGGTCGACACCAACAAATACGCAGGCAGCGGCGCCGAAGGCACCGATGAATTGAAAACGGTTCTGGCCATTGGCGACGCCATCGCGTGGTCTGTGGCGCCCATTGATCCAGGCACGAACGTGGCGATCAGCAGTTTTGCAGGCACGGCGGTGGACGATAAAGTCATCGCGCCGCAACCAAACCCGCTGTCCGCCCAAAGCTTTGTCAGCCTGTTTCAACCGGCTGGTGGCACGGCCTCGGGGACGTCGTTTCAATACACGATGACCCTGTCGTTCGAAGGCAAGGAGATGACGTTCGACCCCTATCTGATCGTCGCGTAACCAACCCGAAAGGAGCCGTATCATGGCACAGGTCAACATTCTCATGATGGTCGACGTCGAAGCCGCACTGGCTTCGGGCCAGCTGGGCCAGAACATCTATCTTGTCGACACCAACAAACACCTTGGATCGGACCGTGAAGGGCAGGACGAATTGATCACCGATCTGCACATCGGCGACACGGTCGTGTGGTCCGTGGCCTCTATCGATCCAGGTCAAAACGTGACCATCGAAAGTTTCGAAGGCACGGCGGTGACCGACAAAACCATCACGCCGGTTCAAAGCCCGCTGTCAGCCGGCGTGTGGGAGTCCAAGTTCCAGCCGCCGGGTGGCAGCGTCGGGCAATCCTATCAGTACAATGCGACGTTGAAATTCAACGGCGACACATCGCTGACCTTCGATCCGTTCCTGACGGTGGTCGCGTAAATCAATTAGACCATGCGGCAATTCCGTGTGTGCCGCATGGTCCTTTCGCATGGCAGCCCTATCCTGTTGGTCACCGACAAGAGGTCCGCCATGCCCGATACCCCGAAAAGTGATCCCCAAGGCAGCCGCGGTTTGCGCGTCCCGTCGGGGCGGCTGACGCGCATGGCGCGTCTGGGCGGGCTGACCGCAGGCGTCGCGGGCAATATGGCGGCGGGTGGTCTGGCGTCTTTGGGGCGGGGCGAACGCCCCTCCATGCGTGGGCTGCTTTTGACGCCGCGCAACATCACCCGCGTGGCGGATGAGCTGGCCAAGATGCGCGGGGCGGCCATGAAGATGGGGCAGCTTTTGTCTATGGACACCGGCGATGTCTTACCGCCTGAGCTGTCACAGATCATGGCACGGTTGCGCGATGACGGGCACATCATGCCGCCCAAACAGCTCAAACGCGTGCTTGAGGCGGCTTGGGGGGACGGCTGGCTGCGCCGGTTCAAACGGTTTGACGTGCGGCCCATTGCGGCGGCCTCCATCGGGCAGGTGCACCGTGCGCAGACGCGCGATGGGCGCGACGTGGCCGTCAAGGTGCAGTATCCGGGCGTGGCGGGCAGCATCGACAGTGATGTGGCCAATGTCGGCGCGCTGATCAAACTGACGGGGCTTTTGCCCAAGGGGTTTGAACTGGCCCCCTATCTGGAAGAGGCCCGCCAACAGCTGCATATTGAAACCGATTATGCCGCCGAGGCGCGGTCGTTACAGCGGTTTGGCGACCTTCTGGCGGGTGATGGCCGGTTCGTTGTGCCGGGGTTTCATTGCGATCTGTCCGGCCCCGACATTCTGACCATGGATTTTATCGACAGCCGTCCGATTGAGGATGCGGTGGCCGAAGACCAGCCCACCCGCGGCCGCATTGCCGCCGACCTGATTGATCTGATGCTGGCAGAACTGTTCGATTTTGGCCTGATGCAGACCGACCCCAACTTTGCCAACTACCGCTATAAGCCCGACACCGGCCAGATTGTGCTGCTGGATTTCGGCGCCACGCGGGTGTTGTCCGCCGAGGTGGCCGACCAATACCGCCGGATCATGCGCGCGGGGCTGGATGGCGACCGCGCGGGGCTGGTGGCCTGCGCCCATGAGATCGGGTTTTTGTCCCCCGATGTAGCCGCGCGTCATGCGGACCAGATCACCGATATGATGGAGGTTGTGTTTGGCGCGCTGACCGCCCAGCCACATTTTGATTTTGCGGACCCTGCCTTGAACCGGCAGATGCAGGCCAAGGGCATGGCGCTGGCCGAGGACGGTTTTGTGCCGCCGCCCTTACCGGTGGATGCGCTGTTCTTGCAGCGCAAATTCGCGGGGATTTTCCTGTTGGCCGCACGGTTGCAGGCGCGCGCGCCCGTGGTCGAGATGTTGGAGCACTGGATCAGCCCATCGCGTTCCCGGCCAGCACCATAAAGACGATCCCGAAGGCAATGCAGATCGGCGCGTAGAGGCTTTCATCCAACCGCCGAAAAGGCTGTTCAGGGGCCAGCCGTTTCATCAAGGGCGAATAGGCCGCCACGGCGCGGATCTGAAAAACCAGCGCAATCCCGAAAAGCCCAAAGCCCTTTAGTGTGCCCTCGGGAAACCACGGCCAGGCGGCGGCAAACAGCAGGGCCACGACCACCAAAGCGCACGGCACGGGCCCGGGCATTTTGGTGATGCCTTTGGTGCCCACAACCGTCCGCGCCAACGCGGCCTCATCCTTGACCGGCCACCAATATCCCAAGGCCCAAAGCAAATGGATCGCCGCGATGACGATCATCCCTGCGGACGCGAGCAATGCCAGTGCGGTCATTGGGCGGCGGCCACATCGACGTACGTATAAACCTCACGCGGGATATCGGTGTCTTGATAGCCCACGAGCAGCGACAGTCCGAGGGTCGGGAAATAGATGATGTCTTCGTTGATGGTGAAGCCATCACTGTCGTAGCGAAACTTGGCTGGCACGGCGTCAAAGGTGCAATCACCGACCGTGTAGGTCGTCTGCTGACCCCACGTCTGGGTTTGGGTTTCGGGGTAGATATCCCCGTAGGCGTTGATCATGGTGTCTACGGTCCAATTGTCACCCGGTTGCGGCACGGGAAGAGCACTTGCGGCCATGGGGTAGGAGGTGCTGACGATGCTGTCGGGCAAGACATTGCCATCTTCCAAATCAGACAATTGCAACACATGCACACCTTGGCCCAGCAACGTCCGGTAGACCGCACCTTCCGACGACAGCGCGTCGATTTGCACGATGCCATTGGGTCGCTGGGTGAAGGTCTCAACATCGCCAAGGTCTGTCGTGAAGACGATGCCGTTGGCCAGATCGGCGCCCGTGGGGCACTGCGCAAAGGCGGGGGAGGCGATCAGGGTGGCAAAGCAAAATGCGAGGCGCATGGCTGTCCTTTCGGTATCAGATGGGGTGATCTTTGCAGGCGCGCGCGCGGATGTCGACCACGCGGTTCGGTCAGACCTGCCGCGCTTCTTGTCTGCGGTTCAGGGTAATGCGCAGCACGAAGGCCAGTATGAACAGCACCGTCAGCACCAAGATCACCGTGGGACCTGCGTCCGACCCGATCCAAAAGCTGAGGTAAACGCCGACCACAAGTGACCCGGTGGAGGCAACTGCCGCCACCGCCAGCATGTGGCGGAACTGGCGGGTGATCAGAAACGCGATGGCACCGGGTGCGATCAGCAAACCAATGGCGAGGATCAGGCCCACGGCCTTCAGCGTGGCCACAATCGTCAGCGACAGCACCGTCAGCAGCCCGTAGTGCAGCACGGTAACCGGCAGGCCAATGGCGCGCGCCTGTGCGGGGTCAAAGGCGTTGAGCAGCAGGTCTTTCCAGCTGATCAACAGGGCCGCACAGACCAGCACACCAATCACGCCCGAGGTCCATAAATCGCCCGATGTCACGCCCAGCATGTTGCCGAAAAGGATGTGATCAAGGTGCACGTTCGTCTCAATCTTGGTGTAAAGAACCAGCCCAAGCCCGAACATGCCTGAAAACACCACGCCCATCACCGTATCCTGACGAACCCGCGAATTGGCGTCCAGATATCCGGTCAGCACCGAACAGACCATGCCCGCGATGAAGGCCCCCACGATCAGCGGCCAGCCCAGAATATAGGCCAAAATCACACCGGGCAGTACCGCATGGCTGACCGCATCCCCCATCAGCGACCATCCCTTAAGGACCAGAAAGCACGACAACAGCGCCGTGGGCGGGCCGATCAGTAGGGCGATGTAGAAGGCCCCGTGCATGAAGGGGAATTGAAAGGGGAGGAGGAGGTCAGCCACGCAACGCCCTCCGCGCTCGTGCCCGATTGGCCAGCAGCCCGTGCTTGGGGGCAAAGAAAAACGCCAGCGCGAAAAGCGTGGTTTGCAGGGAGATAATGATGCCGCCCGTGGCCCCATCAAGGAAGTAGGACAGATAGGCCCCCGCGAAGCTGCTGATCGTGCCGATGGCCACGGCGATCACCAGAAGACGCGGGAAGCGGTCGGTCAAAAGGTAGGCCGTGGCGCCAGGCGTGATGACCAAGGCGATCACCAGAAACGCGCCCACGGTTTGCAGGGCGGCGACACAGGCCGCCGACAACAGCACGAAAAAGATGAACCGCAGACGGTTCGGATTTAGCCCGATGGACCGCGCGTGGCTTTCATCGAAGAAGGCCACCATCAGGTCCTTCCATTTTGCCAACAGCACCACCAGACAGACCCCGCCGATGATCAGCAGTTGCAAAGTGTCCGCAGGCGTGATGGCCAGAATATTGCCCTGAATAATGGTCTGCACGTCCACCGGCACGGGTGACACGCTGACCATGAACAGGCCAAGGCCGAAAAAGCTGGTGAAGATCAGGCCGATGATGGCGTCTTCTTTCAACCCCGTGCGCTGGTTGAGAAACATCATCGCCCCCGCCGCCAATCCGCCGGACAAAAACGCGCCCAGGGCAAAAGGCAGGCCCAACATATAGGCCCCCGCCACACCCGGCACGATCGAATGGCTCAGCGCGTCACCGATCAGCGACCAACCTTTGAGCATCAGGTAGCAGGACAAAAACGCGCAAACCGCCCCCACCAGTGATGACACCACCATGGCGTTCACCATGAAGCTGTAAGTGAAGGGTTCCAGCAGCAGCGTCATTCCGCGTCCTTCGGGGCCTGCGTGCGGGTCTGGTCGTCGTAGATCACGAAAGGGCGTTCGTCGTCGGTCAGAATGGTGACTTTACGTTGGTCATCGTCGTCGTGCAGGTCATCGCCGCCCAGAACGAAGTGACGCAACACACCGCCAAAGGCGGCCTCAAGGTTGGTCTTTGTAAAGACCTCTTCGGTGGGGCCGAAATTCAGGACCGTGCCTTTGACCAGCACGGTCTGGTCGCAAAATTCCGGCACGGAGCCGAGGTTATGGGTGCTGACCAACATCACGCGGCCTTCGTCGCGCAATTCCTGCAAAAGGGTGATGATTGCCTCTTCGGTTTGGACATCAACGCCGGTAAACGGCTCATCCAGCAGGATCACCTGACCGTTTTGCGCCAAAGCACGGGCGAGGAAGACGCGCTTGCGCTGGCCGCCCGAAAGCTCCCCGATTTGGCGGGTGCGAAAGTCGGTCATGCCCACACGGGCCAGCGCGTCGGTGACGGCGGTGTGGTCTTTCTTTGACGGGCGGCGCAGCAAGCCCATGTGGCCGTAGCGGCCCATCATGACCACGTCTTCGACGAGCACGGGGAACGACCAATCGACCTCTTCTGCCTGGGGCACATAGGCCACGATCCCCGCCTTGATCGCCTGTTTGACAGTCTGGCCCAATACGCCAATTTCACCGCCCGCCGCAGGCAAAAAACCCATGATTGCTTTGAACAGCGTGGATTTCCCCGCCCCGTTGACACCCACCAGCGCGGCAATTGTGCCGCGTGGGATGGCAAAAGACGCGTCTTTCAACGCGGTCGTACCGTTGCGATAGGTCACGGTCACGCCATCGGCATAAAGCCCCGCTTGGTTCTTGGACGTCTGGTGCGGGGCGGGGGGCGGCCGGGTGTCGAGGGGCGGCAGGTTCACTGGGTCAGGCCCTCCACGACGGTTTCGGTCGTCACGCGCAGCAGGTCCAGATAGGTGGGCACGGGCCCGTCCTCTAGCGACAGGCTGTCCACATACAGTACGCCGCCATAGGCCGCCCCGGTTTCACGGGCCACCTGTTCGGCGGGGTCGGTGTTGACCGTGCTTTCGCAAAAGACCGCAGGCACGTCATTGGCGCGTACGGTGTCGATGACGGCACGGACCTGTTGCGGGGTGCCGGTTTGGTCGGCGTTCATGGGCCAAAGGTACGCCTCCTGCAGGCCAAAATCCCGCGCCAGATAGCTGAACGCGCCTTCACAGGTGACCAGCCAGCGCTGGGCCTCGGGGATATCTTCGATTTGGTCACGCAGAGGGGCGATGGTGTCGGTGATTTCGGCTTTATAGGCTGCGGCATTGGCAGCATAGGTGGCGGCATTGTCGGGGTCATGTTCTGACATGGTCGCAGCGATATTGTCCACATAGATCAATGCATTATTAAGCGACATCCAGGCGTGGGGGTTGGGCAGACCTTCGTAGCTGCCCTCACGGATGGGCAGGGGGTCGATGCCTTCGGAAATTGTGGCGGACGGGATGGGGCCAAGGTTGCCGATGAACTGTTCGAACCACAGCTCGAGGTTCATGCCGTTCCACAAAATCAGATCCGCATCCGAGGCGCGCAAAAGATCGTGCGGGGTGGGTTGATAGCCGTGGATTTCCGCGCCTGCACGGGTGATGGATTCAACCGTCGCCGCGTCCCCGGCCACGTTGCGGGCCATATCCGCGATGACCGTAAAGGTGGTCACGACTTTGAAATCCTGCGCCATGGCGCTGGTCGACAGGCAGATCGCGGTGGCCGTGAGGGTGAGAAATCGCATGGAAACCTCCGTTCATGATCAACAAAGGTATGTATCGCGATGCGGGGAAGTCAATGCAATTGAGAATTATTCTCAATAAAAAGGGGGCGGTCAGTACTGGCCCGCAGCGGTGTACCACGCCGCCAAGGTCTGGCGTTCCGCATCGGTGATATAGGTCACGTTTGCAGGGGGCATGGCGTGACTGATGCCCGCCTGCAGATAAATGGCGCGGGCGTTTTGCGCGATGTCGGTGGGCGTTTCCAGCAGCACGCCCTTGGGGGCCCAGTGCAGGGTGTCGGACCAGAACGGCTCCCGCGCGTGGCACATGGAACAGCGGCCAAGGACGATGCGCTGTGCCTCATCAAAGCCAGCGGCGGTGATGAAGGTTTCCTCATAAGGCGTGGGCGCGCGGGCCTCATCCACGGGGATGTACACGTTGGCCGTGGACAGCCACGCGATGGCGATGAACAGCAACACGGTCGCGCCCCACGTCCAATGGGGGCCGCTGCCGGTGCGGTGTATGGTGTTGAAATAATGCCGGATGGTGACGCCCATCAAGAAGACCAAAGCGGCGATGATCCACGCATGGTCTGTGGCAAAGGCCAGGGGGTAATGGTTTGACAACATTAGGAAAATCACCGGCAGGGTGAGGTAATTGTTGTGCATCGACCGCAGCTTGGCGATTTTGCCGTATTTGGCATCGGGCGTGCGCCCCGCCTTAAGGTCCGCCACCACAATGCGCTGGTTGGGCATGATGATGAAGAACACGTTGGCCGTCATGATCGTGGCCGTGAACGCGCCCAGATGGAGCATCGCCGCGCGTCCGGTGAAGATCTGGTGATAGCCCCACGACATGGCGACCAGCATGACAAAAAGGAGCAACATCAAGGTTGTAGGCCGCTCGCCAAGGGGCGATTTGCACAGGGCGTCATAGATGATCCAGCCGATGGTAAGCGACAGGGCTGAGATCGCAATGCCCTGCCACAGCGCCAGATCGGCCTTGGCGGTGTCGATCAGATACAGCTTCCCGCCGACCCAATAGACGATCATCAACAGCGCGGCACCCGACAGCCACGTCCAGTAGCTTTGCCATTTGTGCCAGGTCAGATGCTCGGGCAGGCGGTCAGGGGCCACGTTGTATTTCACCGTGTTGTAAAAGCCGCCGCCGTGGACCTCCCATTCCTCGCCGGTTGCCCCATCGGGCAGGTCATCGGCGGGCTTCAACATCAGGTCGAGTGCGATGAAATAGAAGGACGCGCCGATCCACGCCATGGCCGTGATCACATGCAACCACCGCACGGCGAATGCGAACCAATCCCATAAAATAGCAACATCATACATGGTCGATCCCTTGGCTTGGTTAATGTGGTGGCATTTCGCGACCCTATTGCGCGGATTTTTGTTTTGCTATTCCATCAGACGCCTAGGCTCTATCAAGAAAAGCAGAATAATGTCCTATCTCGATAATATCCGCACATTCGTGCGCGTCTATGACCTTGGATCCATGTCGGCGGCCGGTCGTGATCTGAGGATTTCGCCTGCGGTGACGTCCTCGCGGATTTCCTCGCTTGAAGAGCATCTGAATGTGCGGCTTTTCCAGCGCACAACCCGCAGCCTGACCCCGACAGAGCAGGGGCGCGCGTTTTATGGCGGGGCGGTGGCGATTTTGGATGCCGTCGATGAGGCGGAGGGGCAGGTGGCAGGCATCACAGAAAATCCCAAAGGATCGCTGTATGTGGCAGCGCCTTTGGGGATGGGGCGGCGGTTGGTGGCCCCCCGCGTGCCCGACTTTGCGGAACGATATCCGCTGATCGATATTCGTCTGCGCCTGACGGATCGCAAAGTGGATATCACCACCGAAGGCCTTGATATCGCGTTCTTTTTGGGGGAACCCGCTGACAGCAATCTGCGGATCAGGCCCGTGGCGGATTGCGACCGCGTTCTTGTGGCATCGCCGGGCTACATCGCGAAATACGGCAATCCCCTCGACGGGCAGGCCTTGGTCGAAGACCGGCACAACTGTTTGAACCTGCGCTATCCAGGCGCCACCGAATTTCAATGGCGGTTGCAAACGCCCAGCGGGCCGCAACGGTTTCGCGTGGCGGGGCGATATGAATGTGACGACGGGGACGTCCTGACCGAATGGGCGCTGGGCGGTGAGGGGATCGCCATGAAGCCCGTGTTTGAGGTGGCCGATCACCTGAATTCAGGCGCTTTGGTCCCCGTGGCGGAAGAAACGCCGCCCGTGCCGGTGCAAATGGCCTGTCTTTACACCCACAGGCGGCGGCAGGACCCTAAGGCGCGTCTGTTTATGGAGTTCATGACCGTCCGGATCGGCACCGCCGTTCGCGCGGCGCAAGCAAGTGTTCAGCTGCCGCGGTAGGTCGAATATCCGTAGGGCGAAAGAAGCAGCGGCACGTGATAGTGGGCGGCTGGGTCATCCATGCCGAACCTGATCGGGATATCATCAAGAAACTTCAAGCCTCCCTCGGCCAGACCGTGGTTTTCGAGGTATTCACCGCAGAAAAAGACAAGCTCATATTGCCCGACTTCAAAGGCCTCGGCGGGCAAAATGGGGGCATTTGTCCGCCCGTCGCTGTTGGTCACGGTCTCGGCTATTTTCTGTCGTTCCCCGTTTTCGATTTTGAACAACGCAATGTTGATGCCTTCGGCGGGCAGGCCGCGCGCGGTGTCGAGGATGTGGGTGGTGAGATATCCGGACATGATGTGCCTCCGTTTTCCACAGTGTATCTGGGTGTGGCTGAACAACAAGGCAAACAAGGGTAATCAGACAGTCTTTCAAGAATTCCCTATAAATGCGACGGCCTCTTATGCATTAACCTTTTGACAGCCAACGGGATAAGATATGACACAGCCACCGCGCTACCCTCGCGATATGACCGGTTACGGGGCAACCCCGCCTGAGGCGCATTGGCCAGGTGGCGCGCGCGTGGCTGTGCAAATTGTGCTGAATTATGAAGAGGGTGGCGAAAATAACATCCTGCACGGCGATGCCGCATCAGAGGCATTTCTGTCAGAGATCGTGGGGGCCGCCGCTTGGCCCGGGCAGCGTCATGCGAATATGGAATCGATCTATGAATACGGTGCGCGCGCCGGGTTCTGGCGGTTGCACCGCATGTTGGCCCATCTGCCGATCACAGTGTACGGCGTGGCCACCGCACTGGCCCGCGCACCCGAACAGGTAAAAGCGATGAAAGAGGCCGGATGGGAAATCGCATCCCACGGCCTGAAGTGGATCGAGCACAAGGACATGCCCGAGGCAGAGGAGCGCGCGCAGATCGCAGAGGCGTTGCGGCTGCATGAGGAGATCGTCGGCAGCCCACCGCGCGGGTGGTACACGGGCCGGTCCTCTGAAAACACGATCCGGCTGGCCGCAGAAACGGGCGCGTTGAAATATGTGGCCGACAGCTATGCCGATGATCTGCCCTACTGGGGCGAATTCGGGGACCACGACCAGCTGATCGTGCCATACACATTGGATTGCAACGACATGCGCTTTGCCACGCCGCAAGGGTTCAATGCCGGCGCGCAGTTCCTCGATTATCTGAAAGCCACCTTCGACGAGCTTTATGCAGAGGGCGGGCGCATGATGTCCATTGGTCTGCATTGTCGCCTTGTCGGACGTCCTGGTCGGGCGCAGGCTTTGCGGCAATTTATCGAATATGTTCAAGGGCATGCTGACGTCTGGTTCGCCACCAGAGAAGAGATCGCCGATCATTGGGCGGCGACCCATCCGCACCAGCGCCGCCCGCGTCCATCTGACATGGATCAGGCCACGTTCGTGGACAATTTTGGTGGGATATTCGAACATTCCGCATGGATTGCAGAGCGGGCTTTTGATCTGGAGCTTGGACCGACCCACGACACGGCGACGGGCGTTCACGCAGCCCTCAGCCGCGTGTTCCGAACCGCCAGCCATGACGAGCGGTTGGGCGTTTTGCGCGCCCACCCTGATTTGGCTGGCAAACTCGCCACCGCCAAAAAGCTCACCGCAGAAAGCACCCATGAACAGGCCGGTGCGGGCCTGGATGCGTTGACAGACGACGAACGCGCAAGGTTCGAAACCCTCAATTCCGAATATGTGGAAAAGCACGGTTTCCCTTTTATCATTGCGGTGCGCGATCATACGAAATCCTCGATTGTTGAGAATTTTCAACGCCGGATCGACCATTCCACCGAGGCCGAGTTCGCAGAAGCCTGCCGTCAGGTGGAACGGATCGCGGAATTTCGTCTGAAGGATTTGTTGGGATGACGCAGATCCGGCCCCAACCTTTGACGGACGCTGGATTTGCAGCATTTGGGGACGTTTTGGATTGTTCGGGCACGCCAGATGTGATGATCAATCAGAACATGTGTGGCCGGTTTCATGATCGGGCACGGCTCGACTTTGGTGGGGGGCTTTCAGGGCTCAGCCTGTTTGACGCAACGCCCCGCAGCTTTCCCTACACCCTTGATTTGATGGAACGACACCCCCTTGGATCGCAGGCCTTTGTGCCCATGCACCAGCATCCGTTCTTGGTCATCGTGGCCGAGGATGATGGCGGCGTGCCGGGCCAGCCGCAGGCGTTCATCACAGCAGCCGGCCAAGCGATCAACATTCACCGGAACACATGGCACGGGGTGCTGACCCCGCTCCAAGCGCCGGGTCTGTTTGCGGTCATCGACCGGATCGGGCCTGAACCCAACCTAGAAGAATATCGGTTCGATGAGCCTTACATCATCGCGCCGTAGACCAAGCCCGCGTCAGACGGGCACCACACCTTGAAGGGACACAATATGACTGACACCACTTATACGGATCCAAATGTAACGCCGCCCATTGGGCAGGCTATCCCATTGGGATTACAACATGTTTTGGCGATGTTCGCCTCTAACGTGACGCCATCTATCATCGTGGCTGGCGCTGCGGGATTGGCCTTTGGCGGCGAAGAACAGATCTACCTGATCCAGATGGCCATGCTGTTTGCGGGTATTGCGACGGTTTTCCAGACCGTGGGCATTGGCCCCATTGGCGCGCGGTTGCCGATCATGCAGGGCACGTCCTTTGCCTTTGTGGGCGTTCTTGCAGGGATCGCGGCGACCATGGGTCTTGGTGTCGCGCTGACCGCGTGTATCATCGGCGGCACGATCCACTTTTTGCTGGGTGCGGTGATCAAGAACCTGCGCTGGCTGTTTCCGCCGCTGATCACGGGCCTCGTGATTTTGGCCATTGGTCTGTACCTTATTCCGGTCGCGATCAAATACGCCGCCGGTGGGGCTGCCGATTTCCAGATGGCGGCTGAAAGCTTTGGGTCCCTGAAACACTGGTCCGTGGCTTTGACCGTGATCGTCGTGGCGTTGGCGGTGAAGTTCTTCACCAAAGGCATTCTGTCGGCGTCGGGCATTTTGATTGGCCTTTTGGCCGGTTACGCCTTGGCGTTTGCGTTGGGCATGGTGAATTTCGCGCCTGTGGCCGGCGCGGCCTGGATCACAGCGATCCAGCCCTTGCCTTACGGTTTTGAATTCAACCTTGGCGCTGTGATTGCCGTGACTTTGGTGTCGATCGTCTCCGCGATTGAAACGGTGGGCGATGCCTCCGCCACAGCCAAAGCGGGCGCAAACCGCGACGCCACCGACGAAGAAATCGCCGGTGCGACCTATGCGGACGGTCTTGGCACGGCAGTGGCCGGTGTCTTTGGCGGCCTGCCCAACACGTCGTTCAGCCAGAACGTCGGCATCGTTGACATGACGGGCATCATGTCCCGCCACGTGGTGACGATTGCGGGTCTGATCATGATCGTGTGTGGTCTGGTGCCCAAGGTCGGTGCAGTCATCGCATCCATGCCGTTGCCCGTTCTGGGCGGTGGTGTGATCGTGATGTTCGGCATGGTTGCGGCGGCTGGCCTCAACGTTTTGTCCGAAGAGAAGATGACGCGCCGCACGATGATTATCATCGCGGTGTCGCTGGCTTTTGGCTTGGGTCTGAACCTTGTGCCGACCGCCGTTCAGTATTTGCCTAATGTTGTAAAGACGCTGGCGACTTCCGCTGTGGCGCCTACGGCGCTGATGGCGATCTTCCTGAACTTGGTTTTGCCAAAAGACATGGACGCCTGAACCGGCTGACATAAACGCGAAAGCCCCCGTCCACGACGGGGGCTTTTTTGTTGGTTGCGGTGGGGCGGGGCCTAAAGGCCCGGATGCCGGTTGACGTCCTTGTACAATAGATACCGGAAGGGACCCGGCCCGCTGGCATAGCAGGCTTGCGGGCAAAACGCGCGCAGCCACATGAAATCGCCGGCCTCAACCTCCACCCAGTCTTGGTTCAACCGGTAGGCGGCCTTGCCTTGGAGAACGTACAGACCGTGCTCCATGACATGGGTTTCCAGAAACGGGATGACGCCGCCCGGCTGGAACGTGACGATGGTCACGGCCATATCGTGGCGCATATCGCTGGGGTCCACAAAACGGGTGGTCGCCCAGACGCCGTTGGTATCGGGCATTTCGGTCGGGGCCACGTCTTGGTCAGATGTGACAAAGGCAGGTGGCGCGTCGATGCCTTCGACCCATTCATAGGCTTTGCGGATCCAATGGAAGGTACAGGCCTCATCCGTTGTGTTCAGGATCGTCCATTGCGCACCCACGGGGATATAGGCGTAGCTGCCCGGGGACAGCGTGTGTACTGCGCCATCAATCGTGAGGGTCGATTGGCCCGCCACCACAAACAGCACGGCCTGCGCGTCTGCTTCGGTTTCCGGCCGGTTTGATCCGCCACCGGGGGCCACTTCAACGATGTACTGGCTGAAGGTTTCGGCAAATCCGGACAAAGGGCGGGCCAGTATCCAGGCGCGGGTCTTGTCCCAAAAGGGCAGGTTCGAAGTTACGATATCGCGCATCACGCCCTTGGGGATGACGGCGTAAGCATCTGTAAAGACGGCGCGATCCGTCAGCAATTGCGATTGCGGCGGGTGGCCGCCGGTCGGGGCATAATAAGGTGTATCCATCCTTTCAGTGTATCGGGTTCGGGCGGACGTCCAAGGTGAAAGCGCACGACAACTCTCACTCAAAAGGTTTGATAATCAGTTAAGCAGGCGCAGGATTTCCGCGCGCGTTTCATCGGGGCGCTCCAACGTCGGCAGATGTCCTGCATTTTCGATGACACTCAGGCGGGCTTGCGGCATCAAATCGGCCATCAGGGTGTGGCGGTGCAGCGGACACAGCCGATCCTCCGCCCCAGTGAGGATCAGCGTGGGTTTGTCCCACGATTTCAGAGTGTTCTTCTGATCCGGACGGGACATCAATGCACGGGATTGACGGGTAAAAACCTCAGGCCCAAGGTCCATCGCCATATCCATACACAGGTCTAAAACCGTGTCCCTTTGGGGACTATCAGCGAGGTAGTTCGGCTTCATCTCATCGCGCATCACGGCGCGCAGCCCGCCCGCCTCGGCCTTGGCGATTTGCGGGGCGCGCATGGCTTTGATCTTGTCCGCCTCCGCTTCGCAATTCGTGTCCATCAAGATCAGCTGTGTGACGCGCTCGGGGGCCTGTTTGATGACCTCCATGGCCACGATCCCGCCCATGGACAGCCCGCCCAAGGCAAAAGTTTCGGGGGCGTTTGACAAGACATCCGCGGCCAGTGCCTCAACCGTGTCATGTTGAGAAATATCAAGACAGATGTGGGGTTGCATATGTTGGAACAGCCGCCCGTCGCACATCATGCCGGGTAGTAAAACAAGGGTCATTTGACCTGAGATGCCCCCACAGACAGCGCGCCAAGCTTGGCATAGGCGATTTCGGGGTCCACGGCGCCGAAACCGGCGAAGGTTCCAAAACCACAATCTGATCCTGCGATGACTCGGTCATGGCCCACGATATCAACAAACCGTTCGATCCGCTGTTGAACAAGGTCGGGGTGTTCCACAAAGTTGGTGGTCGTGTCGACAACGCCGGGCACCAGTATCTTATTGTCGGGAATATCGGCCTTTCGATCTCGGAACACGGCCCATTCGTGGCCGTGACGCGGGTTCGATGTTTCGAACAAAACATAGGACGCATTTGTCGCCATCAACGTATCGAACATCTTGGACATGGGAATGTCACAGACATGGGGGCCTTCGTAGTTTCCCCAACAAATATGGACCCTTACGCGCGCGGGATCGATCCCTTCGAGAGCATGGTTCAGGGCCTCAACATGAGAATTCGCGATTTTCAGGAATTCGTCATCGCTCAGGTCGTTGAACAACATATGGCGCGACAGGGCGAGGTCGGGACAATCGAGCTGCACATCAAGGCCCGCATCCACAATCGTGCGATATTCTTCGCGCATGGCATCGGCCAAGGCCGCAAGGTATTCGTCCCGTGATGCGTAGAAATCGTTTTGCAAAAACAAGGAGATAACACCGGGTGACGCAGCGTTCATAAACCCGCGTTCAATGTCAGAGGCAGCCATCGCCGCCTTGAGGTTCGCGATATCCTTTTCAAGTTCCCCCTGACCTTTGGATTTCACAGGCCCCACACACATGGGCCGCGCATATTGCGGGGTGCCGCCATCGTCAGCCAACCGTTTGAGGAAGCTTGGAAATTTCTTGAGGTCCGCAGGCGCATTGCGCGGGCTGTCCCCGTCAAAACCGGTGTAACGATCCTTGACGTAGGTGGCATAGCTGATCTTCGAGGTCTCCCCATCGGACACGATGTCAACACCGGCATCCTTTTGTTTTGCAACGGTTTCTCCGACGGCTTTGGTCATGCAGGCATCGAATGCGGCTTGGTCATAGTCGCGGCCTTGCTCTCGGGCGAAGATGAAATCGACCACCTCTTGCGTGCGGGGAAGGGAGCCTACGTGAGAGGTGAGGATTTTAGTCATTTCGAAACCTTTCGAGGTTTATGGTTTTAAAGAATGGGCGTCTAGCCGGTCCAAGTATGTCCCGCCGGATCGCCTGTGGCCACTACGTGATACAAGCTTGCCTCTCCGGTCATGGATGGCACCGCGGAATGGGGCATGTTTTCAGGCACCGACATGGTGTCACCGGGGGCTAAGGTGGCCTCTCCGGCGGGATGTCCGCCCGCCGCATCCCAGCGGATTTTCCAATGGCCGCGCATGGGCATCAAAACGGAAGGATGGGGGTGGCTGTGCTTGGCCTCTGTCGCTGACCCGCGGGTAATGAAATCAACCTCGAACCCCGGTTTGTCGCGCAAAAGGCCATGTTCCCCGATCACGTTGACCGGTTTGCGATCCGCCAAGGCCATCATATCCCAATACCGTGCCACGTGGTTGGGCAGGACATCCGCCGTCGTGGGTTCCGGCCGCTTAGCCAGTTCCTCATCCGTCATCAGCGGCATGGGCGCCACGCCATCTGGCAGTTTTTGCTGTCGTTTCGTGTCATAGAGCCTGCCATTCTCGCCTAAAATCAGCCCGTGATCGGCAGCGTCTTCAATCACCTGCGGCGCCCACATGACACCGCCTCCGGCATCATCCCCGCCGAGGATCGCCATGATCATCCCGTAATCCGTGCCGATATTCTCAAACCCGCGAAAAATGCCCGTGGGAATGTTAAAGATGTCGCCCTCTTCCAGAACGACCTCACCCGCGTCGCCCCACCTGCCCCAGAAAAACCGCCACTTGCCTTTGAGGACAAAGAAAACCTCGGCCGTGTGGTGATCATGCAGGGAGTTGCGCACGCGCGGCGGCTGGCCCGCAGCCCCGATGTTGAACCCATGCGGCAGACCGATATGCACATGTTGATCAGGGCTTTCAGAGACGCCGCCCCCGATGATCGTGAAATTCTCTTTCTGGTCGCTGCCCGGCGTATGGGCATCGATAAAGGCCGTTTTGCACGGCTTCAGATCACCGTAGCGGACGATGCGGGCTTCCATATCAGGGTGGGTCATGACGGATCCTCTGGGGTGGGGATGTGGTTTCGTTTTGCCAAAAATACTCAAAAAGCCGAATTATCCAGCCTGCGCATACATCAGAATTTGTTTCCAAATCGCGATTTCATCGTAGAGCGCGCATTCGCGTCGGATGGTAGCGTCTTGTGGGCCATCGGCGTTCACGAAGGGGCCGTATTCTGCGTGGCACATGCCCATGACGTGGACCGGCGCGCCGGTGGGCTCCCCGAAGGTGCCCCACCCAGAATGGGTCCCGTCCAGCGACCAACGGACCGATGCGCGCGGGGGCAGCATGTCGCCGTCCATGCCGATCTGGTGGTGGATCGTGAAGGTGGCATCGGGAAAAGACGACCGCAGGCCAAGCCAGAACTTTGTCACGCTGTCGTGGCTCAGAACGGATAGGCCGCCTGCGTATTCGCAGTTCACCGACCGGTCGTAATCCTTTGGGATACAATGGAAATCAAGGTCCATGATCTGCTGCAAAGTATCTGCATAACGTCGACCCCAAACGTTGTCGTTGCCTTTGGAATTATACCCGCCGTCCACGTCTTGGTCGGGCGTGAACGGCTTGCGCGCCATCTGCGGCCCGCCTTCCATATCAATCATGTTTTGCGTGAAGCCCTTGGGATCATGGCCCAGCTGGCGGACGATGCCGCCATAGTCGCGGATCAGCCATTCGTCGTAGATGGTGTTTTCCTTGGCGGCACAATCGGCAATGACGCGCACGGTCCAGGGTTTGCCCGTGGCGGGTCCAAACTGGCCGTCGTGCAAATGCGTGGCGCGGGTGATCAGACGGTGGGATGACAGCAGCCCAAATTCGGGGTCGTCAGACCAGATCACGTCATCGCCAAAAAGCTCCCGATCGGGGAATTCATTGATCGTGGCCATGGTTGACGCCATCACCGCCGCATTGCCCTTTTGGATCCCCATGGGGGAGCGCACGACGATATCGGGGTGGTAATAGTCATGCAGCGTCCCCACGCCACGGTCCTCCCAGATCTCTTTAGTGATCTTGATAATGTAGTCTGGGAAGTCTTTGAATTTCTGGGAAAAGCCCTTCATTTCCATGGTCCTTTGGGTGGTTTGGAGGACCCGCGTTGGATTAGCGGGCCGTCGATTTCGATGGATTGCGTGTAGGTTTCCGCGCCTGCGATCGCCGACATGAGGGTCGTGACCGTGGCCTCAACCATGCGGTTCACAGGCTGGCGGACCGTGGTCAGATCAAAGCTGGGCCAAGCGGCCAGCGGCGTGTCGTCATAGCCGATAATCGACACATCATCGGGGATCGCAAAGCCCATGGCAGTGATCGTTTCGATGACGGCAAAGGCCATGTGATCGTTGCCCACGAAAATGGCGTCGGGGCGCACATCGCCGGTCATCAATTGGCGGGCGGAGGTCGCGGCGATATCGCGGTTGTACATGCCGTCCACGATGGCGAAAGGGGGCAGGCCTGCATCGGCCATGGCCTCTTCAAACCCTTGCTGGCGGTCACGCCCTGTCAACGATCCTTCCCAGCCTGCGATATGGGCGATGCGTGTGTGGCCTGCGTCGATCAGGGCTTGCGTCGCCATGCGCCCGCCTTTGATGTTGGCCGAGGTCACCGACGACAGCCCGCTGCCGGGCTGGCCACGGTTGAACAGCACAACGGGAATGCCGGATTTGGCGCACAGATCAGTCAGCTGCGACGACATGGAAACGGAGGCCGCAATGATGCCCTCCACCTGATGGTCCAGCATATCCTGCACCACGGTTTCAATGCCGTCCGAGGAATTTGGCAGCGTAAACAGCAAGATATGATAGCCATTTTGCTGCAACGCATTGGACAGCCGTTCCAGCGCTTCGGGGTAGAACTGATTGTCGAGGTAGGCCACGATCAGCCCGATGGTGCGCGATTTGCCGGTGATCATCGCACGGGCGAGGACGTTGGGGCGATACCCCAAGGCTTCGGCGGCGGCGCGTACTTTCTTGGCCGTGGCCGCGGACGCGGAGGCACCGGAAAAGACGCGGCTGACCGCCGATTGGCTGACGCCTGCGGCCTTGGCGACCTGTAAAGATGTTACCTTGTTTGCCATCAGCCTGCGGTCCACCCTCCATCAATGAGAAGCGATGTGCCGGTGATCAGCGCCGCGGCGTCTGAGGCGAGGAAGGTGGTGGCGCCCATGATGTCCTCTACCTCACCCACACGGCCAAGTTTGATTTTGCTTTCGATCCATGCCCGACGTTCGGGGATATCAAGGGTTTGTTGGCCCAAGGGCGTGCGGATGAACGTGGGACAGATGGTGTTGACGCGGATTTTATGGGGCCCCCATTCGATCGCCATGGATTTTGTCATCCCTTCGAGAGCGTGTTTGGTGGCACAATAAACCGCACGGTCGATGCCGCCCACATGGGCCATCTGGCTGGAGATATTCATCAAGGATCCGGGTTTGCCCGCCGCGATCAATCCCTTGGCCACAGCGCGGGTCAGGAAGTAGGCCGCTTTGACGTTGAGGTCCGTCACAGTGTCGTAATCAGCCTCGGTGGTGTCGATGGCGGGCGCATGACGGGCGAGGCCGGCGGAGTTGACCAAGATATCGAAGGGGCCGTGATCCGTGATTGCGGCCTCGGTCGCTGTAATGTCGGAGATGTCGAGGGGCAGGGCTGCGGCAGCCCAGCCTTGGGCCTGAAACGCCTCGACCTGTTTTCGAACCGCGTCTGCCGTGCGCGCCACGAGTGTGACGTGGGCCCCGGCTTCGGCCAGTGCCACGGCGCAGCCTTCGCCGATGCCCGAGGTGGCACCAGTGACCAGAGCGCGCTTGCCGGCCAGGGAAAAGGAAGGAGTGCGGGGCAGGGTCATGGTGTGTTCCATTTTAGACGGGCTGTCCCTGCGGGGCGGGGGCGAAATTTTCTACGAAAATTTCGGGGCAAATCCTTTGAAAGGATTTGCGCCTCCGGCGGGAGTATTTTGGGCAAAACGAAGATCATATGCGCCAGGCTTGTGGTTGGGGCGGGTAGGCGATACCGCGCAAGGGGGGGAAGTCGGCGTAGCGTTTCGCGCGTATTGCGGGCGTTTCGTCAGGGTCGGCACCTGCGGCCAGCAAGGTGCCTTTGGGACTGACGTAGCTGTGGATCGAACGGACGGGATTTTCGTGCCACGTCAGGTTGAAGGCGGCGAGTTTGGGGAAGAAATACATGGCCGAGTAGGGCAGGTGGTCGTGGACCCACCACGCCAGATCACGCCAGTCGCGGCCTTGTTCGAATTGGTCGGCGAACCACGGGACGACGACGCTGACACAGGCCCCCATATGGCCGTCTTTGTCGCGGATGTCCCAGATGTGGCCTGCATGGTTTTTGTCATTGGCCGAACATCGTTGGGGTTTGGCCTGTGTGGCCCCGTAGTGGTTGAGCGTGGGTGAGCGGTAGGCGGAGCGGATGTGCAACGGCCCGAAGGTGTCGGTCATCGGGTCTAGTAAGTGTGTGCAAAGGGCGCGGCCTGCGGCGATCGCGAGGTCGGGATCATTGGGGACGTTCGGGACGCCGTGGAAGTTGCCGATTTCGGAATAGAGGAAATCGCGCATGAAGTAATGCTGGCCCAGCCGCACACGGCCCAAAGTTTCAAGCCCTGAGTATGAGGCAGGCGCACGCATCAGAATTGGCCTTCGGGCAGGCTGATGGGGCCGATGTTGCGCGCTTTGTTGAAGTCCGACATCCGGGCGAGGACATCGACGCCGCATTGGGCATAAAGATCCAACAGATCCACAAGGACCCAGTTTTCGCGGATCTTACCGCCGTCCATGCGCCAGAAATCTAACGACCGCAGCAGGACCTCGCGCCCTGCGGGGGCGATTCCCATCCAGCCGTCATCTGTCAGCGTCAGGCGCATATTGGGCCAGCCGGTTTCGCAGACATAATCCCCTTGGGCGAACCAATGGGACATGAGGTCCCCCATGGCATCCAGTTTGCGGTCCGGCATGGCACGCAGGAACGGGATTTGGTGCCAGTTTCTGAACCCGGCGATGCCGCGTCCGGTGCCGATGCCTGCGGGCCCGTACCAGTTGAAACGGTCGTGCCAATAGGTTTCGAGGTTCATAACCTCCGGTCCGCCCTGCGCGGGGTGTTTGCACAGGTCGGTCAACATGGCGATGACGTGATCCATGGTCGCTTGTCCGTCCCCGGAGGCCGTCAAGCCGTCCTGCGTCATGGGGGCGGGGGTGCACAGGTATTTTCCAAGCTGTGGGACCATAGGCCAAGCCCCGGCCTGCATCATCAGTTCGGGGATGTCCCAGATAATCTGGGCTTCAACCACCTGATCCCCGTCGACGCGAAAAAATTCGTGGTACCGCATGTGGGTTAGGTGGCCCGTAGGCGGGATGTGGTGGCCTTGAATCGTCCATGGGGCCACCATGGTGCCCATATAGTTGCCCATGCAGCCGACCCAAGTCTGCCCCCCCTCCTTGTGATCGGCGGGCGTGGTGCCGTTCAGCACGATCATATCGCGACGTTCAAGGTCCGGCATGGCCGCCAGCAGCGGCGCAAAGGCGGTGTCCCATAGGGCGTTGCCTGCAACCGTGCCGAAGGGGTGGCACAGGTGGATCTGTGCATCCGGCGCGAAGGTCCCATCGACCGCCGCGCGGGCGTCTTGGGTCACACAATTCAGCGCGGTTTGATAGGGGATCAGGGCCGGATGGGCGGTCATTCGGCGGCATTCCGATAGGGCGCGCCTTCGCCGTAGGGGACGTTGATCCCACCGTGTCGGCGCACACGGATGTTGCATTGTTCGGCGTGGCCCACGAAGCCTTCGAGCATGCACAGGCGCGACCCGTATTCACCGATCAAGGTGGCGGCCTCGTCGGTTGTGATCTTTTGATAGCTGTGGGTTTTCAGATACTTGCCGACCCAAAGACCGCCCGTGTATCGCCCCGCTTTTTTGGTGGGCAAAGTGTGGTTGGTGCCGATGACCTTGTCGCCGTTGGCCACGTTGGTGCGCGCGCCCAGAAACAGCGCGCCATAGCAGGTCATGTTCTCGAGGAACCAATCATCGCGGTCAGTCATGACTTGCACGTGTTCGGAGGCGATGTCGTCGGCCACCTGCAACATTTCGTCATAGGTGTCGCAGACGATGACCTCGCCGTAGTCTTCCCAGCTGGTGCGGGCGGTGTCGGCGGTGGGAATGATCCCCAGCAGACGGTCAATTTCGCGCAAGGTGTCTTGGGCCAGCTTTTCGGAATTTGTCAGCAGCACTGCGGGGGAATTGTAGCCATGTTCGGCCTGCCCCAGAAGGTCGGTGGCGCAAAGTTCGCCATCGGCGGCGGTCTCATCCGCGATGACCATGGTTTCCGTGGGGCCTGCAAAGAGATCAATGCCCACACGGCCAAAGAGCTGGCGTTTTGCCTCGGCTACGAAGGCATTGCCGGGACCAACGAGCATGTGGACAGGATCAATCGTCTCAGTCCCGATGGCCATGGCCCCCACGGCCTGAATGCCGCCCATAACGTAGATTTCATGCGCGCCGCCCAAGTGCATGGCCGCGATCACGGCGGGGTTCGGTTCACCCTTGAACGGCGGGGTGCAGGCGATGATGCGGGGCACACCGGCGACGGACGCCGTGGCCACGGACATATGCGCGGAGGCGACCATCGGGAATTTGCCGCCCGGCACATAGCATCCCACCGATTGCACGGGGATGTTTTTGTGGCCGAGGACCACGCCTGGCATCGTTTCGATTTCGATATCCAGCATGCTGTCGCGCTGGGCTTGGGCGAAATTTCGGACCTGTTCCTGGGCGAATTTGATGTCGGCCATGTCTTGGGGGGAGACTTTTGCGATCAGGGCCTGAATTTCGTCTTCGGTCAGCCGGTACGTGTCACGATCATATTTGTCGAAGTTCACGGACATTTCACGCACCGCTGCGTCGCCCTTTTGTTCGATTTGTGCAAGCGCGTCTTCGACGATCTTACGGGTTTTCGCATCGTCTTCGGCGCGGGCTTCTTCGGAGCGGGCGGTCTTCAGATGGCGGATGGTCATGTCGAATCCTTTCTTCAGGCGGCGATGAAGGACGCGGCCCGGTGGCCGATCATCATCGAGGGGGCGTTCGTATTGGCGGAGGTCACGGATGGCATGATGCTGGCGTCAGCGGCCCAAAGGCCGTTCACGCCGCGGACCTTGCAGGTGGGGGTGACGGGGGCGGCATCATCTGCGCCCATGCGAAGCGTGCCAACGGGGTGATAGGCCGTGCCTGCGTTGGCGCGCACGTGGTCGCGCATTTCATCAAAGGAGGTCGCCGCCCCGCCGGGATACATTTCGGGGGCGGCATCGTCGCCCATGGCGTCGGCCATGAGGGTCCGCAGACGCAAAAGACCATAGGTAAGGGTGTCGAGGTCGTCCTCATCCCCGAACAGACCAAGGTCGATGTTCAGCATGCCGTTGCGGCGGGTCAGGGCACCGCGCGATTTGGGGCGGCAGACGCAGACATCGGCAAAATAACCGGAGCCGGGCGCATAGCGTGATCCGGCGTGGTTCATGAAAAACGGGATAAAGTGGGACTGGACGTCGGGGTCAGCAGCGGTGCCACGTGCGTTGAAAAAGGCCGCACCCTCGACCGTGGGCGAGGCCAGCGGACCGCGCGCGCGCAACAGGTTCAGGGGGGCTGTGAGCCATTGGAACGCCTGCCGCGCAGTCAGGCCATAGCCGCTCTCAGAGCCAGAAAAATGCATCCCGCAGCCGGGGTGATCATGCAGGTTCTGCCCAACTTCGGGGGCGTCAACCACTTGATCCACCACACTTTCCTTCGGGCCAATGCCTGATCGCATCAAGATATCAGGCGACCCGATAGAGCCTGCAGACAAAATCACGCCTTTGGTGGCGCTGACCAATGCGTCGCCCAGATAGATGCCTGCCACGCGGTCGCCTTTGATGTGCAGACGGGTCACCTCGTGTCCTGTCATCACGGTCAAGGCGGGGCCGGCGGCGGGGCGCAGGAAGGCATCGGCGGCAGACCAGCGGCGGCCGTTGCGCAGGTTGAAGTGGCACACGCCCGCACTTTCATAGTCCGGCGTTGGTGGCGCGGTCCCATTGCCGCCGAACAGATGATGCAGGTTCTCGGTCAGGGGGTGGGGATCGGTCAGACGGTCGGGTGTCGTGCGCGCTTCAACCTCGTCGAAGACGGGGGCGACGTCGGACCAGCCCCAGCCGGGCACGTTCCAGCCGTCAAAATCAGACGCACGGCCCCGAAACCAGACCATGGAGTTGATTGACCCGGACCCGCCGATCATGCGGCCACGGGGAATGTTGATTTGCCGCCCGTTCACTCCGTCCATTGGTGCGGATTTGAACCGCCAATCCCGGCGCGATCCCATCAGCCAGATCAGTGCCATGGGGATTTTGACAAACGGGTGTTTGTCGGACGGTCCGGCCTCAACCACGGCGACGGTCCCCGCCTCACGCGCGATCAGGCCTGCCGCGACCGCGCAGCCCGCAGAGCCCGCGCCGACGACAATGTAGTCGTATGCCGTCTGGGCGGTCATGGGTTACAAACGCTCGCCCGAGGTGGCGTCGAACAGATGGCACAGGGTGGCCGGAATTTCGGCCGAGACCACATCGCCAATTTCAGCGCGGAAGTCTTTGTCGGCTTTGACGGAGGCAATGGCGTCGCCCACGCGGAAGGTGACCATGGTGGCGTCGCCCAACAATTCCAACGAGTAGACGGGTTTTTCGATCGTGGGGTTGGGGCTGCCGACGATGCAGTCCTCGGCGCGGAACCCCAAGGTGACCTTGCCCGCATGGGTGCTGTCCAGACCTTTGATCGTAACACCGGGGCAGGTGAAGGTGCCGTTTTCGATGTTCCCGTCAATAAGGTTCATGGCGGGGGAGCCGATAAAGCTGGCCACAAAGGTGTTGGCGGGGTTGTCGTAGATGTCGGTAGGGGTGCCCACCTGCTGAACCACGCCTGCGGACATGACAACCACGCGGTCGGCCAGGGTCATGGCCTCAATCTGGTCATGGGTCACATAGACAGTTGTGGTCTTAAGTTCATGGCTCAGGTTTTTGATCTGCGCGCGGGTGCTGACCCGCAGTTTGGCGTCCAGATTGGACAGCGGTTCGTCCATCAAGAACACATTTGGTTCACGGACCACGGCACGGGCCAGCGCCACGCGCTGACGTTGGCCGCCCGACAGTTCCGCCGGTTTGCGATGCAGGAAATCCTTGAGTTCCACCATCTCTGCGGCGCGCATCACCCGTTCGTCGTGTTCGGCTTTCGGCACCTTGCGCATACGCAGCGGGAAACGGATGTTTTCGTAGACGTCCAGATTGGGGTAAAGCGCATAGGACTGGAACACCATCGCGCAATCGCGATCCTTGGGGTCCAGATCGTTGATACGTTTCCCATCGACCAGAATGTCGCCTTCGGTGACATCTTCGAGCCCCGCAATCATCCGCATGGTCGTTGTCTTGCCGCAGCCTGACGGGCCAAGCAGGACCAGAAATTCTTGATCCGCGATTGTTAAGTCGAAATTATCGACGCCGACAAAACTGCCCCACCGTTTCGAGATGTTCTTGAGCTGGATTTCGGCCATTTCGCGACCCTTTCTTGCAAACGTATGCAACAGGTTTAGTTCCGATTCTGGCGGCTGCGCAAGATGTTTTTGCTGAATGGTCGTTGCGGGAAATATAAATTCGTAGCTTCGGCGTATTTTATTCATTTTGTCTTGCAAAGCGGTGGTCGAGGTCGTTTCATTGCAAACGTATGCATGGCGCAGGTGCGATTCGTTGAACCGCTCTGCGTCCCGAAAAGCTGCACCAACGGGAGACCAAAATGACAAAAATGACGAAACTTATGGGCGCAACAGCCGCTGTGCTGACAATGGGCACAGCCGCCTACGCAGATGGCCACAGCTGTACCGCCGAAGGCCGGTTGAGCATCATCGGCAACGAATTCCCAGCGATCCAATCGGTCGCGGCCTTGGCCCAATCCTGCGATGGGCTGGAAGCCGAAGCAAACCTGACAGCCGATCACCAGTCGCTCAACGTGCCTGGCATGACGGGCGATCCGGCGGAATACACATCCGCGATCGTTGCGAACTCATCCATCGTGGCACTGCTGAACGAAGACGTGATCCAGCCGCTGGATGATCTGGTTGCCGAATACGGTGCCGACATTCCGGACCACATGAAGATTTCTGTCGATGGTCAGATCATGGCGATTGCCTTCATGGCCAACGCGCAGCACCTTGTGTACCGCGCCGACATCCTTGAGGCCGCAGGTCTTGAAGTGCCCACGTCCTACGAAGAGGTTCTGGCCGCGGCTGAAACCATCCGTGAGCAGGGCCTGCTGGAGAACCCGCTGGGCGGCGCTTATGCCTCCGGTTGGAACCTCGCGCAGGAATTCAACAACATGTACATCGGCCACGGCGGCGAATTCTTTGAAGCCGGAACTGCGAACGTGTCCATCAACAACGAGGCCGGTGTGGCCACGCGTGAGATGATGAAAGCGCTGTCCGAGTATATGAACCCCGACTTCCTGACCCATGACAGCAACGCGACCTCCGCTGAATGGGAAGCTGGCAATGTGGCGTTGATGAACATGTGGGGCTCCCGTACGGGCGTTCTGATGGACGACGAAGGTTCCGCCGAAGAAGTCTATTCCAACACCATGGTCAGCGGTCCGCTGATGGTGGGTGACAGCGGTGTGCCTGCGACGACACTGTGGTGGGACGGCTGGACTGTGGCCAAGAACATCTCTGACGAGGACGCAGCCGCGACCTTCCAGGCGCTGGCCCATGCCGTATCGCCTGCTTTGTTGAACGACGAGACCATGTCGCAGGCTGTGTGGCTGATCGAAGGGTTTGAACCCCAAACGGTGAACGAAGGCGTTCTGGCGTCCGTAGCAGCCGGGTCCAAGCCTTACCCAATGGTGCCTTATCAGGGTCTGCTGCACACAGCACTCGGCAATGAACTGTCCGACTTTATGCAGGGCAACGAATCCGCTGAGCAGGCTTTGGCCGATGTGGAAGCCGCCTACACGGCTGCTGCCACCGAAGCAGGCTTCATCCAGTAAGCACGATCTGGACCGGCGCGGTTTGCGTGCCGGTCCTTCCCCCCTCTTTTTCTTCGACCTTCCCCACGATCCAGACCTGAGGGTTCCGCGTGAGACACAAGACCTTCCTTTTATTTGTGGCCCCGTCGCTGATCGCCATGATCGCGCTGATCGTCTTTCCGGTCATTTCGGTGGTGATCCAGTCGTTTCATGCCCAGCATGAACAGGTGATCGAAGTCGTGGAAAACTGCGGCCCGTTCGGCTGCACCCAAACCACCGCCGTCAACCAAGAGGCCACGCAAGCCCTGCGTGAGGCCGAACCTTTGGGCCGGTGGGTCGGTATGGACAACTACATCAACCGAGGGCATCTGGCCTTTGCCGAACTGGCCGATGCCTGGTCGTCGTCCGACACATGGGGTGAATGGTGGACGAAGGTCATGAACCTGCCGTTCTATTCGGCCATTGTGTTCACCCTGACGTTCACCTTTATCGTCACACCGCTGACGATCGCGCTGGGCTTTGCCATTGCGGTGGCGGTGAATTCGGCGGCCAAGGCCATCCGTGGCCCGCTGATTTTCGTCTCACTGCTGCCGTTTATCATCAACCCCATCGTGGGGTCGCTGGTGCTGTTCTGGATGGTCGATGCGCGCGGTATTCTGGGACAAGCGATTCAATGGCTGGCCGATGATCCCGATTTGTCCGTGAAGGCGTCAACGCCGATGATGTGGATCATGTTGATGGTCTACGGCATCTGGCACTCTGCGCCCTTTGCCTTTGTGGTGTTCTACGCCGGTTTGCAGACCGTGAACCAAGACACCAACGAGGCCGCGATGATTGACGGGGCGAACCGATGGCAGCGGGTGCGCTATGTGACGATCCCGCACATCATGCCGCTGGTGACCTTTGTGGCGCTGATCCAGTTGATGGACAATTTCCGCGTGTTTGAGCCGCTGATTTCCTTCAGCGCTGAGGCCCACGCCCAATCCCTGTCCACCTACATCCTGTCCGATCTGACAGGGGAAACAGTGCTGTTCAATTCCGCCGCCGCCACATCGGTGCTGACCGTGATCTGTGTCGGCATCCTGTTGTCCCCCGTCCTCGTGCGCACGTGGCGCGACTTCAAGAGAGCGTAAGCGATGTCCCATTCCCCCACCCAACGCAAATTGCCGGGCTATCTGTCGGCGCTGTTGACCACCTTCCTTGTGGTCTGGCTGATCATGGCGGCGGTGCCGTTCCTGTGGACCCTTTGGGGGTCGTTCAAGGTCGAGGGCGATTTCTTCTCGAAGGCGGATTGGACCAATGCCCTGACAGGGGAGTTGACGATTTCCGAGACCGGCGGTGCCTTCACCGGCCAAGGCTATTACGGCGCATGGGTACAGGAGGAGTTCTGGCGCGCTGTCATGAATTCCGCCATCGTGTGTTTCTTTGTGGTCACGATCTCTCTGACCTGTTCGACCTTGGCGGGCTATGCGCTGTCGCGGTCCACTTATAACTACGCCTTCTGGTTCCTGATCGCGGCCCTGATCTTTCGGGCCATGCCGCCCATCACATTGGTGTCGGGCTACCTTTTGCCCTTCTTTGAATGGAACCTTTGGGGGCATCTGTCGACGACGATCATTGTGTTGGTGGCCATCAATCAGCCGTTCAGCCTGTGGATGATGACGTCCTTCTTCCGCAACATCCCCAAGGATTTGGATGAAAGCGCCATGGTCGACGGCTGCAACCGCATTCAGGCGTTCCGCCATGTGATCCTGCCGGTGATGTGGCCGGGCGTGATCACCACGGGGCTGTTTTCATTCCTGCTGGCCTACAACGATTTCGCTGTGACTGCGTTGTTGTTGGAAAAGGATAATCAGACGATGATCCCCAAGATCGCGTCTTTCCTTGGAACGACCCAGACCAAAGGCAACGTGATGTTTGCTGTGGCTGCTGTGATTTCAGCGACAGCACCGCTTTTTGTGCTGATCCTTTTCTTCCAGCGCCAGATTGTCAGCGGGTTGACCGCCGGTGCCGTGAAAGGCTGACCCATGTTCCAAAATGAAAAGTCCATCGTCCGCGCGCATTATGCGGAATTGGATGGTGCACGCGATGTGGCGGCGGCTTTGGCGGTGCATACGGCGGACGACTGGCACTGGCGCGGTGTGCATCCGTTTTATGAACAGCGCGGGGCCGGGGATGTGGCCCGTGTGTTTTGGGGGCCGCTGCGCACGTCCCTGACCCGCCTACAACGGCGTGAGGATATTTTCTTTGCCGGTCAAAACTCCGTCGGGGAGGGCGTTTGGGTCGTGTCTATGGGGCACCTGATGGGGCTTTTTGATGCCCCTTGGCTGTGCATCCGCCCCAGCCGCAAACTGACCATGCTGCGCTATTGCGAATTCAACCGCGTTGAGGGGGGCAAAATCGTTGAAACGATGCTGCACATAGATATCCCCCATCTGATGGTGCAGGCCGGACAAATGCCCTTCGGCCCGCAAACCGCCGCCAATCTGGTGCAGCCCGGCCCGCTGACCCACGACGGTCAGCTGTTCGACGCCCAAGACCCCGCCGAGGGGGAGGCGACGCTGGCCGCCATCAACGCCATGATCAGCGATCTGGGCACATGGCAGCTTGGCCTGCCGTTGGAGGAAGAACTGGCGCGCACATGGCATGATGACATGCTGTGGTGGGGCCCCACGGGCATCGGCGCAACCTACACGATTGAACGCTATGCCAAACAGCACTCAGGCCCGTTCCGTGCGGCGTTTTATGACCGGACCGGCACCGGCCATGTGGCACGTGTGGCCGAAGGACACTACGGCGGCTTTTTCGGCTGGCCCAATTTCTCAGCCAAACAACGGGGCGGGTTCATGGGACTGCCCGCTAACGACCAAGACGCCGAATTCCGCGTGATCGACATCTATCGCCGCGAGGGGGACAAACTGGCCGAAAACTGGATCTTTATTGATCTTTTGCACTGGCTGGCCCAGCAGGGCGACATGGTGTTGGACCGCTGTGCCGCGATCGAAGGGCTGGACTACACGCCACCCATCTAAGCACAAAATTCGTAAGGTTCTGAAACGACAAACGCCGCGGAAAACCGCGGCGTTTTGCGTTAGACCCAAGTGGTACTCCCTAGGGGAATCGAACCCCTCTTTCCAGGTTGAAAACCTGGCGTCCTAACCGATAGACGAAGGGAGCATCTCTTGGTGAGGGCGTATTTAGGGAAACCGCCCCGCAGGCGCAAGCAGATTCTTTACGATTTTTTCTCAAAAATTACGAAGCCGGTGCCGCGTCCTCCAGACGCAGTTGTGGCGACCTGCGACCTTGCCATTCATTGACCTCTAGGCGGCCCGCCAGATGAAAGCGTGCACCGGCGTGGTTCATCAACATCGGCCCCAGCGGGCCATCCATCGCGCCAAAGGAAATCGCATCAATTCGCGCGCTGATCCCGTCCCCGAAGGTGATTTTCAGGTGGTTGGCGCCCACGTGTTTGGCAAAGGTGATGGTGCAATCAGGAAAGACAAATCGTGGGGCAGGGGCGCCCGCGCCAAAGGGGCCGGCCTGTTCGATCTGTTCGATCAGCTCAACGGTCGCGGCACCTGGCATCAGGAGCCCGTCCACCTTCAGGTCCGCAGGGCCGATATCGCCCGCGCCTTGTTTGGCCAGCAGATCAGACAGGCGCGCCATGGCGTCCTCTAGCTGGTCGCGCGCGACTGTCAGGCCAGCGGCCATTTTATGACCACCCCCTTTGAGCAACACGCCCTCTGCCGCACAGCGCTGGATCGCAGCACCAAGGTCAATGCCCGACACGCTGCGCCCCGATCCTTTGCCGGTGTCGCCATCAAGTCCGATCACGACCGCAGGCCGGTTGGTCTTTTCTTTCAGGCGGGAGGCCACGATGCCCACGACCCCGGGATGCCATCCTTCGCCCGCAGCCCAGACCAGCGGCGCGTCAAACCCACGGGCTTCCGCCTGTTCTAGCGCTGCATCGCGCACCTGATTTTCAATGTCACGCCGTTCGGTGTTCAGCTGATCCAACCTCTCGGCTATGGAATGCGCTTCACGTGGGTCGGTCGTGGCCAAAAGCCGCGCGCCAAGGTCGGCCTTGCCGATGCGCCCACCGGCGTTGACCCGTGGGCCTAGCAAAAACCCAAGGTGATAGGACGAGGGCGCGGTGTCCATCCGTGCCACGTCGGACAGGGCGACGATGCCAGGCCGTTGACGGCGCGCCATCATGGTCAGACCTTGTCGCACAAAGGCGCGGTTGACGCCTACCAAGGGGGCCACATCCGCGACGGTGCCCAAGGCCACCAAATCAAGAAGGGACATCAGATCGGGCGTTTTCGCCTGCGCCCCGCGCAATTGGCGGTTCGCCTCAACCAAACACAAAAACACGACACCGGCGGCACATAGATGCGCCAGATCGCCACTTTCATCCTGCCGGTTGGGGTTCACAACCGCATGGGCGGGTGGCAGCGTTTCGCCTCCCAAGTGGTGATCCAACACCACAACATCCGCGCCTTGGGCAGCGGCCAAGGGGCCATGGGACAGCGTCCCGCAATCCACACAGATGATCAGATCATGGCTTTTGGCCAGCATCGCCATGGCCTCATCATTGGGGCCATAACCCTCATCTATGCGGTCGGGCACGTAGAGCGTGGGCGCGATCCCGAAGTCGCGCAGCCATGTGATCAGCAAAGCAGCCGACGTGCCGCCATCCACATCATAATCCGCGAAAATCGCGATCTTCTGTCGGCCAAGGGCAGCAGCCACAATCCGTGCAGCTGCGGGTTCCATATCCAGCATCGACCGCGGATCCGGCATCAGGTCGCGCAAAGTCGGTGCCAGAAACCCTTGCGCCCCCTCCGCCGTCACCCCGCGCCGCACCAAAATGCGGCACACGGGGCTGGGCAGGCCGGTGGTCTGGGCCATCGCCTCGCTCAAACGGTCGTCTTCGCCCGTGGGGCCCACCCAGCGGCGGCCGGTGGCGGAAACCGCGACGTCCAGAAAGGCGCGCGCAATATGTGGTGCGTCATCCATCAGGGGCGACTATATGGACAGGGCGCGGGATTCGCCACGCCCTGTTTCTCTGGTTCTCAAATACCTAAAATCCGGCGTCCGCCGCCCGTCAAATCGGGTTGCGATAGGTCATGCGGCGCACGGAGCCCGTTTTGGATCGCATGAGGATCGTCTCAGCCGTCAAAAAGCCCGGCTCGCGTTTGATGCCTGCCAAAAGCGATCCATCCGTTACACCGGTGGCCGCGAAAATCACATCCGCCGTGACCAGATCATCGCGCGTGTACACGCGGTCGAAATTGGTGATCCCCGCCTTGCTGGCGCGGCCCCGTTCGTCGTCGTTGCGGAACAACAGCTTGCCATAAAACTGCCCGCCCATGCATTTGAGCGCAGCGGCGGCCAGCACGCCCTCAGGCGCGCCGCCTTCGCCCATGTACATGTCGATGCCTGTGACCTCGGCTTCGGCGCAGTGCATGACACCGGCGACGTCGCCGTCGGTGATCAGGCGGATCGCAGCACCAGTGCTGCGGATTTCGGCGATCATGGCCTCGTGGCGGGGGCGTTCCAGCACGCAAACGGTGATGTCTTCGGTGGAACAGCCCTTTGCTGCCGCCAGCGCGCTGACCCGTTCGGCGGGCGACATGGACAGCGTCACGATGCCTTCCTTGAACCCCGGTCCAATGGCCAATTTGTCCATATAGACGTCCGGCGCGTGCAACATGGACCCGCGTGGCCCCATTGCAATCACGGTCAGCGCGTTGGGCATGTCCTTGGCCGTCAGGGTCGTGCCCTCCAGCGGGTCAAGGGCGATGTCCACGCCGGGCCCGTTGCCCGACCCGACCTCTTCGCCGATATAAAGCATCGGCGCTTCGTCCCGTTCGCCTTCCCCGATGACGACGACGCCTGCGATATCAAGCTTGCCCAGCTGGTCACGCATGGCGTTGACGGCGGCCTGATCGGCGGCCTTTTCATCGCCACGCCCGATGAGGGTGGCAGAGGCAAGGGCAGCGGCTTCGGACACGCGGGCAAGGCCCAGCGAAAGCATACGGTCGTTGAAATCAATTTTGGTCATTATCAGGGATCCTTTTGCACTCCTTGTGCCTTACCCCCAGCTGATGCGGACCCGCAAGGTTGGTGGCGCTAACGGGATGCGGAAGAATTTTTCGACACCCCAGCAGGACGCGCGGTCAGGGCCAAACAGGCCAAAGCGGCCAGCCCGATCAGGGTCGCAACTGTCAGAATGGACTGGATGTCGGCATAGGGCATTTGCCCCACATCGGTGGTCGACACAGCCCCGATCGCCAGCGCGGACGCAAAACCCAGCCGCCCCACAAAGCTTTTGAGGGACAGCCACGTCGCACGGCTGTCATCGCTCAAAAGTGGCTGGATCCGCCCCAGAATGAACGGACGCGACAGGGCATCGGGGATCATCCGCAACATCAAAACCGCCAGCACAAGGGCACTGTCCGTCAAGGCCATGACGCCCGATATGGCGATTTGCAGGGCAAAGGCCCCCAACAGAATGCCCGACAACCCGATGCGGTCGCGCAGGCCCACCGCAAAGAGGGACACTGTGACCGACAAGCCCATCATCATCGCCGTGATGACGCCACTGACCAAGGGGGCCTGTGGTGCAAAGCCCATGGCTGACAACGCTTCAAGGATAAAGGGCTGCCCAAAGACGAAGGGCAGGTGGCTGAAGCCGTACATCAGCACTGACAAGGCAAAGATCCACAGCAAGACCGGATTGCGGAAGTGTCCGGCCAAGTGACGCAGTCGCAAAATTTCGCCGCCCTCAGACAGGGCCGTGTGACGGGGTGGTTCGGTCATGCGCCATGTGACGGCAAAAAGGGCGATCATGGCGATGGCACCGGCCAGAAAGGGCAGGCGCGGATCGACAAGGGCCATGGCCCCGCCGGTGACTGCAGACAGGGCGAGGGCGCTGAACGAATAGCGCCAAGCGATCACCTCTTGCGTTTCGATTTCATCGGCGCGGTCGGTGGCGGCAAGGCTTTCGTATAGCAGTGCTTCATCCGTGCCGGAGGCAAAGGCCCCACCGGCGCCCACAAGAATCTGCCCCGCGGCAAACATCGCGAAACTGTCGCCCAGCCACAAACAGGCGGCCCCCAGAAAGGCTGCGAGGGCCGACAGGATCAGGGTCGGGCGGCGGCCCAGACGGTCGGACATATAGCCCGACGGGACCTCGAGCAGCGTGACAGCCACGTCGTAGACCGCATAGAGCAAAATGGCCTGCGCGGCAGACAGCACGTCTTGGAAATAGAGAAACCAGATCGCCTGCCAAAAGATCAGGCTGCGCAGAAAGCGCGACCAGCGATAAAGCGTGATGTTGCGGGTCATAAGGGGCGTCATGGCCCCAGACGTAGCAGGCTTCTTGGGCGCAGGCTCTAAAATTCCGGAATTTTAGAGCGCCGGTCAGTCGACCTCTTCGATGCGGATGGCCACCGGATCGCCTTGGACCACGGATTTGTCCATGCCAGCCAGTGCCTCATCCAATGCGGTGCGCGTGGTTTTGTGGGTCACGATCAGCACAGGGGCTGCGGTGTCCTGATGCCCGTATTGGCGCATCCGGTCGATGGACACACCGGCATCGCCCAACACAGCGGCCACTTTTGCCAAGGCACCGGGTTTGTCCACCAGCTGCATGCGCAAATAATAGGGGGCAGCGACCGCCGCCAAGGCAGGCCGTGCGGTCGTCAGCGTGGTCGCCGGCTGCCCAAAGGTCGGCAGGCGCAATCCACGTGCAATATCAATCACATCGGACATCACGGCTGAGGCCGTGGGCCCTTCACCGGCACCGGCACCGCGCAACACGATCTGGCCCACGGCGTCGCCTTCGATGACCACCATGTTGGTCCCGCCTTCAAGCTGACCCAAGGGCGAGGTTGACGGCACAAGACAAGGCGACATGCGCTGTTCCAGCCCACGGCCTGTCATCTGCGCGACACCCAACAGTTTGATCCGGTAGCCCATGTCATGGGCCGCATCGATGTCTTCCAGCGTGACGTTCTGGATGCCTTCCAATTCAACGCCGTCGAAATTCACCTGCGTGCCAAAGGCCACAGAGGCCAGCAGCGCCAGTTTGTGACCTGCATCAATGCCGCCCACGTCCAAATTCGGATCGGCCTCAAGATAGCCCAGCTTGTCGGCTTCCGCGAACAGCGCGTTATAGCCCTGCCGCGTGGCCTGCATTTGGGTCAGGATATAGTTGCAGGTGCCGTTCATCACACCCATGACGCGGCTGATGTCATTGCCCGCCAGACCTTCGGTCAGGGCCTTCATCACGGGGATGCCACCGGCGACGGCTGCTTCATACCGGATAACGCGGCCTGCGGCCTCTGCGGCTTCGGCCAAGGCCTGCCCGTGGATGGCGAGCATGGCTTTGTTGGCCGTCACCACGTCTTTGCCTGCGGCAATCGCGGCTTCCGTGGCGTCCTTGGCGGGGCCCTCGTCGCCGCCCATCAGTTCGACAAACACGTCCACATCGTCGCGCTTGGCCAAGGCGACGGGATCGTCTTCCCAGCCATAATCCGACAGCGGCACGCCGCGGTCTTTGTCTTTGGACCGAGCCGAGACCGCCGAGATGGTGATTTTGCGGCCCGTGCGCGCCTCAAGCAGGGCGGCTTGCTGGCGGATGATGCGCACGACGCCCACGCCCACGGTGCCAAGACCGGCGATACCAAGACGGAGAGGTTCAGACATGGGCAAGCATCCTTTTAGCGCGTCGTTTGACGCCTGTTAGCCTGTCAGGGGCAGGGTTTCAACGCACCCCGCGCAACATCCGCGTGCGGACCGGCGCGGGGATCACGGGGCCACGCAACCGCGCGGCGCGCGCATTCAGTGCGGCGATGCGCCCCGAAAGAGTTGAGGCCGAGGCCTCCGTCACGCGCGCAGCGGCGTTTGCTTGGGCAATAAGGGGGGCGATGGGCACCAGATCAGGCACCGGGGCTGCGGCCAGTTCCGGCGTAATCCTTTGGTCGAGTTCCGGAAATTCCGTGCAGGCAACGAGGACCACAGGAAGAGCAAAGGCGAGGCGCATCAAGATTCCGTCCACATCAGATTGGCGCGACCATAGGCACGCCGCCCGCCATGAGCAAGCGGGCGGCAGGCGGGGTGCAAAATGCGCGCATGATGTCGCCGTGGGGACAGACCTGTCGGGCACAGGCAGGGACGCTGACGCAAAGACCAAAAGGGATGACGTCTATGAAAGTTGGATTTGTGGGGCTTGGCTCTGTCGGGGGGAAGCTGGCCGGATCGGTGTTGCGCAACGGATTTGATCTGTCGGTGCATGATCTGGACGCTGATGCAGTCGCGGGGTTTGTCGCACGCGGCGCGCGCAATGGCGGATCGCCTGCCGCGCTGATGCGCGATTGCGATGTGGTGATCACCTGCCTGCCGTCGCCTGCAGCCTGTGCGGCGGTGGTTGAGGCAATGCTGCCCGAGGTCACAGCGGGCAAGATCTGGCTTGAGATGTCCACCACCGACGCGGGTGAGGTTCAGCGTCTGGGTGCCGCCGTAACAGAGCGTGGCGGCTTCGCGGTGGATTGTCCGGTGTCGGGGGGCTGCCACCGTGCGGCGACGGGCAACATTTCGATCTTTGCGGGCTGCGACCGCGCCACGTTTGAAAAGGTGCTGCCGATTTTGACCACACTAGGACGGCGGGTTTTGCACACGGGCGACATCGGCACGGCCAGCACATTGAAGGTGATGACGAATTATCTGGCGACGGCGAACCTGTTGACCGTGTGTGAGGCGATGGTGACGATGAAGGCCGCAGGTCTTGATCTGGCGACAACCTATGAGGCGATCAAAATCTCAAGCGGGACGTCCTTTGTGCATGAAACCGAAAGTCAGGTGATCCTGAACGGCAGCCGCGATATCGGGTTTTCCATGGGGCTGGTGCAAAAGGACATCGGGTTGTTTCAACAGATCGCGGAAGACCACGGCGTTCCTTTGGAAATCAGCCCGATGATGGTCGATATCTTCAAGGACGGGATCGCGCGATATGGCTTTGATGCCCAATCCGATGACATCATCAAACGCCTTGAGGAGCCCACGGGCCTCGACATCACTGCACCGGGCTTTCCGGCAGAGATGATCGACGATGAACCCGAAGAACCGGGGTATGAGGTGACGCCGCCGCGCTGATTGCCGGACTGGCAGGACTTTTCTTTCTCAGGCCGCAGGGCTAAAGGTCGGGCACGTTACAAAGGACGCCAAGCCCCATGTCACATGCCCCGACCGATGAAGAGGTGATCGCCACCTTGCAGGCCACGCCCGTGCGCCGAATTTTCGCCTATGCGGCGGTGTTCGTTCTGGGGGCGATGCTGATCTTGTTGGCGTTTATCCAACCGCCGGCCTTTGGTTGGCAGGTGTTTTTGATCGCGCTGGGCGCGGGGGCGCTGTTTGTGGCCGAACGGTTGCGGCGGGCCACGATGTTGGGCTTGGTCCTGACCGAGGCCGCATTGCGCGACACGGGCGGGCGCACTTTGGTGGAACTGTCGGACATTCGCGCGATTGATCGCGGGGCATTGGCGTTCAAGCCATCAAACGGATTTGTTTTGCATCTACACTCCGCCGCGATGCGCACTTGGGCACCGGGGCTGTGGTGGCGGTTTGGCAAACGGGTGGGCGTGGGCGGTGTCACGCCGTCCGGTCCGGCCAAATTCATGGCCGAACAGATCGCGATGCGGATCAAGGATTAGGTCGAATTGCGCGGACAGATTGCGGCACCGTCCGACCCATCATCGCTGTAGCACAGGTTGGGCGACCAACGTGGGCGGGTGAAGCTGATGTTCTCAAACGTAA
Source organism: Pseudooctadecabacter sp. (assembly GCF_965657175.1). Classification (GTDB taxonomy): domain Bacteria; phylum Pseudomonadota; class Alphaproteobacteria; order Rhodobacterales; family Rhodobacteraceae; genus Octadecabacter. The sequence continues at coordinate 69,289 of NZ_CBFHNH010000007.1, forward strand.
ACGCGCCAAGGCCGATGGAAAAGTTGGGCGCGTAGTCTACGGCTGTCTGAACGACAATGACGAATTCATTGTCGACCATTGCAGGCACCTGTGCAGCGGTCAGCCCGATTTCGGTCAGAGGTTTGTTATGGCTGCCCGACCAGCCGCCCTTGGACCGTGTCCAAACCACTGTGTGTTTGTCTTCGTCCAGATCATAGGACACCACACTGACACGCAGACGCGTCAGGTTTGGGGAATTGGTCAAGAACCGGTGCATCCGCCAGACGTTGTTGATGTAGGTATTGGTGATGTACCCGTCTTCGCGGCTGATCGCGTCGGCGATGGTGTAGTTTGCCTTGACGTTGATGGATTGGTTCCGGAACGCGTCGAAGAAAACGATCATGGCAATGACGCAAGCAAAGAGAGACGGGAACATGGTCACGGCCTCGGCAATGATTGTGCCGTCTTCGTCGCGCCGGAACTGACGCAGGCGGGTTTTGAGGGCGCGCATCATCAGACCGGCTCCATCACGAATGCTGAGGTGGACACAAGGCGGTAACGGCCCTGATCACCCTGGTTAAGCTGGAACGCAACGCCCACGCCTGGGATCAACATCGGTTTGAACACACCGCAGGCGCGGACGATCATAACTTGGTTGGCCCCACCGTTTGAAAAGTTCCGCGCAGGCAAAAAGGGCTGGTTGACGTTCGTACACGAGGCCGTGCGTGGAATTTCGTTTTCCACATTCGCGCCCGTGTGGCGCATGTCGAGGCTGCGCATTTCAAGGCGTACGTTCGTCATGCAGTCGGGCAAAATCCCGGCCGCATTACAAATCATACGTTTCATTTCATATTCATCCACGTTGGTGCCGGTATTGAGACGAATTTCACGGACCGCCATATCCAGCCCGCGTTCCAGCATGGCGTGGCGGGTCATCAAGAGACCCATTTCAAAGCCGGTCATCGGCAAAACAATGAAAGGCGTGAACAACAAGACGAATTCCACAGTCGGACCGCCACTTTCATTGCGGCGGAAGCGGCGAAGGACGGAGCCGATCTGTCTTAGGACAAAGTGCAACATACGACCCTCCTATTGGACCAGTTTCAGTGCGCGGATGTCGGAGGCAATTGCAGCAAAGGCATCGGCGATATCCGTACCGGCCACGTCGAAGTAGTGGCTTTCGGAGCTTGCGCAGTTTCGCAGCGCGGTCTGACCATTTTCAGGTGCCTCGAATGCTACCGTGTAGATGATGATCCCTTCGTCACGGGCCGCGCCACAGATCGCAGCCAAGCGGTCGTTCGCGGCATTCCCGTCTACGAGGTTGGAGTTCACGGCGTATTCACTGTCAATATAGTCATCCAGCGGGATGCTGACGGGCCAGCCGCTGCTTCCCGCACTCCATGGGATGGCGCCGCTGTAGTAGGCTTCGAGCAACAGTTCGTTGTTGACGCGGTAGACTTCCCAATTGGCATAGAGGTCCTGCCATGTCGCAAGGCGCACGTTATTCTTGTAGGTCGGGCCAACTCCGGGGGCTGTGGTGCCACCGGCGACGTCGACCACTGCGCGGGTCGTGACATAATCATTTTGGTCATCAAACCCCTGTGGGTAGTTGCGGAACCGGCCCGTCCACAAACGGTTTTGATCGTCGTATGCAGAACTGCGGCCATTCCAATAGAACCGGTCGTCCCAATAGTCAGTCGGGGTCTCAAGGCCACGGTATTGGACAGATGTGTCGTCAAAGTCGACTGTGTTCAGGGGATCATTCTTGTCGTCCATATCGAACCACACGAAAGACGTATCGTATTTAAACCGGTCATACAGGTCCCACTGTCGGGTGTTTTCACCATCCGTCATCAAGACAAGAACCTTCAGCACGTCTTCCTGATCGTGATCATAGGGTCGGCCTGCGGCAATGCCGGGGATGGGGCTGCCGGACGCTCCGGCAAGCTGTGTAATCACGCCGCGGGTGCTGGGGTCGAGAAGGCCGACACCCCATTTCACGCCCATGTCGATGGCTGTGTTCCCAAAGGGCGCCAAGTTATCAATCGCGGTGTGCAGGGTGCTTTCGTTCGTGGTGTGCGGAATAATGGCGTTCAGATTGTCCTCAAAGCACCAGCCGGAATCAAACGTGCTGTCGGAATCGCGACTGCTGTCGATGTCGAAATGTGCGACGTGCTCATAAGAGGTGCCCATATCCAGAGCGGTCGTGTTGAAGATCCCGCTGTCGAACAAAGGACACGTAGAATAGGTATGAGACCTTGAGATGTTCATCTGGTCCGCAATCAAGGTGCCCGGGTTCACAACGGCACTGTAAGGGATCATTGAGACCGTGATCAGACCCTGAGGCGCGTTTACATTGTTGGCCAGAACAGTCGACACGAACTGCTGTGCTGCAGGCCGCAGGTTCTGGATCCGGTTGTCACGGTTCATGGAGGACGAGACGTCCAGAACCAAAGACACTTCAACATCCGTCACACGTTCTTCGGCGGTGGAGGTGCCGCTGACGGTCAAGGCGGTGAGGCCGGGATTGAACGGTTGGGTAAAGACGCGCGGGATATCATAGAACATCAAAGGCATGTTGGCCTTGGCGCTGGCACTGACGATCCGGTAGTTGATCCCTTGATCCACATACGGCACGCCGTCCAAGAAATCGATCATGCCTGCCTTGGTGAAATAATCGACAACCACTTCCGCCGGCTCAAGTGTTTGATCCAGATCTGCCGCTGCAAGTGTCGCGCGGTCCAAGGTGCCCTGAAGTTTGGCGCGGGTCGTTTCAAACCGCATCAAATCGACGGACATCCCACCCAGCCACAAGATCATGACGAACATGAAGAGGGAGAAAATAATCATCGCCCCGTCTTCGGCTTTGCGAAACCGGTTCAGGAAATGGGCAGTCTTGTACCGTAATGGATCAAAAGCATGCGCTTTCATCGTTTTTCACCTTTTCTGAGGGGCAGGTTCGGCCGGATGGGCAGACGCACTGGTCCCTTTAAGTTGGTGTTTTAGACCACTGGCGCATGGCAAAATTAGGGCAGACTGTGGCCTTAATTCGTTAATTGGTTTCGAAAAGGTTAACGATAGGGAGCTTTTTTCTGAAATTGTTTCGAAATGCTTTGGCTGTGGGGCAGGCTGGACGCGCCACGACGCCGGAGGGGTCGTTCTATTTTGAGTTATTTTTCCGCCTAAAAATTAATCAGATTGTCACCTGTCCCCCGAATCATGTTTAGCATGAGGCGCGGCCCGAAACCGGTGCCGCCAGTCGCCAAGAAAGGGTCCGTCATGAGTGCGTCCGCTACCAATCCTAAAGAGCCGTCTTTCCGTGAAAGCGTGGACATAATGTTCAACCGTGCTGTGGCCTTGATGGATTTGCCGCCCGGTCTTGAAGAGAAAATCCGCGTCTGCAACGCGACCTATACGGTGCGTTTTGGCGTCCGTCTGCGCGGCAAGATTGAGACGTTTACCGGTTACCGGTCCGTCCATTCCGAACACATGGAACCGGTCAAAGGCGGAATCCGCTTTTCCATGGGGGTTAATCAAGATGAGGTCGAAGCGCTGGCCGCTTTGATGACCTACAAATGCGCATTGGTCGAAACCCCGTTCGGGGGATCGAAGGGCGGTTTGTGTATTGATCCGCGCATGTGGGAAGAAGATGAGTTGGAACGCATCACGCGACGCTTTGCCTACGAGTTGGCCAAACGCGATCTGATCCATCCGTCGCAAAACGTCCCCGCGCCTGACATGGGCACCGGTGAACGTGAAATGGCGTGGATTGCAGATCAGTACCGGCGGATGAACACCACCGACATCAATGCGGCCGCCTGTGTGACCGGCAAACCGCTTCATGCAGGGGGCATCGCTGGCCGGGTTGAGGCCACTGGGCGCGGCGTACAATTTGCGCTTCGTGAATTTTTCCGCGAACCAGCCGACGTCAAAGCCGCCGGTCTGGACGGGTCACTGGATGGCAAACGGGTCATCGTGCAGGGCCTTGGCAATGTGGGCTACCACGCCGCGAAATTCCTGTCCGAAGAAGACGGATCGAAGATCACCGGTGTCATCGAACGGGATGGCGCGATCGTGGATGCGGGTGGCATCAACGTTGACGACCTGCGGGCGTGGATTGCCGAACATGGCGGCGTCAAAGGATATCCGGATGGGACCTATGTGGAAGACGGATCAAAGGTGTTGGAAGAAGACTGCGACATCCTGATCCCTGCGGCCCTTGAAGGTGTCATCAACATATCCAACGCCAAAAACGTCCAAGCGCCCTTGATTATCGAGGCTGCCAACGGCCCGATCACGGCGGGTGCCGATGATATCCTGCGCGAGAAGGGCACGGTCATTATTCCCGACATGTATGCCAACGCAGGCGGTGTGACGGTGTCGTACTTTGAATGGGTCAAAAACCTGAGCCATATCCGGTTCGGGCGGATGCAGCGGCGTCAGGAAGAGGCCCGTCACCAGTTGATCGTGGGGGAGCTGGAACGCCTCAGCAAACATCTGGGCGATCAATGGTCCATGACGCCCAACTTCAAACAGAAGTATCTGCGCGGTGCGGATGAATTGGAACTGGTGCGCTCGGGCCTTGATGACACGATGCGCACGGCGTTCCAGTCCATGCGCGAAGTCTGGCACAATCGCAGCGATGTGCAGGACTTGCGGACGGCGGCCTATCTGGTGTCGATCGACCGCGTTGCGCAGTCCTACAAGGCCAAAGGTCTGTAGTTGAACAGGGGCCCGTTACGGGCGGGTCCCTGTCCACACATCCCGCATATTCGCGTCCACAAACCGTTGCGGGTTGGATGCGGGCACGCCCACGGCGGCCTCATCTGCGGTGACAAGCGCACGGGTGCGCGCAAAGACCTGTTGCCACGATCCGCCGCGCGCGCCGACTTCTGCCATGGCGCGGTTCGGGGATTTGATGAACCATGTGTTGTCACTGTCCCTTTTGCAGCCAAAGGAGGACCGATCCGCCGCAGCGGCGGTCATGATGATCCGGTTCGGGCTGCGCAATTCGTTGATCAGCGATCCCGAAAAACAGGCCTGCAGGATCAGGATTTGGCGGTCGTTGGACAAGAGCGCCAAAAACTCCGCCAGCCCATCTGCGGACACACCGGCAATGGGGCCGTTGGGCGTCGTCTTGATCGCCATGCGGCCCGGTGATCCGTGGGACGTCAGCATGACCACGACGATGTCCTGCCCATCCACGGCCTCTGCCGCCATCTGCGCGATTTCACGTTCCATTGTCGCCCCATCCGGGGCCGCCAATCGCGCGGAGGTGAAACCAAACAAATCCGCATGCGCAGGTGCGCCATAGGAGCGGCTGAAGGCACGGTCGAAGGTTTCCACATCGCGGTCAAAGACCGGATCGGCATACATGCCCCCCTGAACAGAAAAGTCCGCGACGGCGTTTGCACCACGGCCGCGTCCGTAGGGGCCACGATCTGGGGATCAACGGCGGTAGTGGGAGCGGACACGCAGGCCTGAAGGGCAAAAAGGCCAGCGGCGCACAGGGCAAAACGAAGGGACAAGGACAAACCTTTACGTATATCAATCGCGATTGGGGTGGTGTTTAGGGGGCCGTACCCTGTCGGGGGAGCCTCAAAGGGTGGGCCGCGTCGCGGACTGTCGTTCTTTTGTCGAAATGAAGCATTGCACCCCGCCAGCGCCCAGCTACGCTGAGGCCAAGCAAACGGGGATATCATGGGACTTTTCAGCGGCTATTCAGGGGTCAAAGTCATCAAAGAGGGGCTCTTTGCTCAAAAGGGCTGGAAACCCGTTTGGCGTGATCCTGCACCCAAGGCTGACTATGATGTGGTGATCATCGGCGGCGGCGGGCACGGTCTGTCGACGGCCTATTATCTGGCCAAAGAACACGGGATCACCAATGTGGCCGTGCTGGAAAAGGGCTACATCGGCGGCGGCAACGTGGGGCGGAACACCACCATCGTGCGCGCCAATTACATGTTGCCCGGAAATTCGGAATTCTATTCCCATTCGCTGAAACTGTGGGAAGGGATGGAGCAGGATCTGAACTACAACACTATGATGTCCCAGCGCGGCGTGATGATGTTGTGCCATTCCGACGGACAACGGGATTACTTCGCACGGCGCGGCAATTCCATGGTCAATCAAGGCGATGATGCCGAATTGCTCACCCCCGAACAGGTCCGCGCTGAGGCCCCGATGATTGATTTCGACAACGTGCGTTTCCCGATCTACGGCGGCTTGATGCACCGGCGTGGCGGCACGGCACGTCATGATGCGGTCGCATGGGGTTACGCGCGCGGGGCGGACACACGCGGCGTTGATCTGATCCAGAACTGCGAAGTCACCGGCATTGATATTGAGGGCGGTGTCGTGCGCGGGGTGCAGACCACGCGCGGGGCGATCCGCGCCAAGAAAGTGGCGATTGTCGTCGCCGGTCGGTCCTCCCAAGTGGCGGCCATGGCGGGGATGCGCCTGCCCATCGAAAGCCACGTGTTGCAGGCCTTTGTCTCTGAAGGGCTGAAGCCGATCATGCCTGGCGTCATTTCCTTCGGGATGGGGCACTTTTATATCAGCCAGTCTGACAAGGGTGGTTTGGTCTTTGGTGGCGATCTGGATTTCTACAGCTCATACGCAGCGCGGGGGAACCTGCCCATGAAGGAACATGTGATGGACGCCGCGATGACGTTGATGCCGTCCATCGGCAAGGCCAAGGTGCTGCGGTCTTGGGGCGGGATCATGGACATGTCGCCCGATGGATCCCCCATCATCGACAAGACGGATACCGATGGTTTGTTCCTCAACTGTGGTTGGTGCTACGGCGGGTTCAAGGCCGTGCCAGGATCCGGGTTCAGCTATGCGCACCTGATTGCCACCGGCCAGCACCACAAACCTGCTGCACGCTATCGCCTTGACCGGTTCCGCACCGGTGCGGGGTTGATGGACGAAGAGGGCACAGGCTCTCAGCACAATTTGCATTAGGATAGATCATGCGCCTGCCATGCCCCATCTGCGGTGAACGGGACCGCCGCGAATTTTACTACCAAGGCGACGCCGTGGCGCTGGACCGACCCGCGCGGGACGCGGACGGGGCGGCGTGGGACGACTACCTGCACAACCGCGACAACCCCGCCGGCGAAACCCGCGATCTGTGGCACCATGCGGCGGGCTGCGGCGCGTGGATTGTGGTGACGCGCGATACGGTGACCCATGCGGTGAGCGGCGCGAAACTTGTTGGGGCGAAGCGATGAGGGTGATCAAACCAACCGGCACGCCGCTGACCTTTACCTTTGACGGGGTGCAGTATCGGGGCGTTGAAGGCGATACGCTGGCGTCTGCCTTGTTGGCCAATGGGGTGAAACTCGTCGGTCGGTCGTTCAAATATCACCGTCCCCGTGGCATCGTGACCGCCGGATCGGAGGAGCCTAATGCGCTGGTGACCATCGGTTCAGGCCCGACACAGGAGCCCAATGTCCGCGCCACAACGGTGCAGCTGTTCAACGGGCTGGAGGCGCGGTCGCAAAACGCTTGGCCGTCGCTGAAACGTGATGCGATGGCGGTCAACGATCTGGCCGCACCGTTCCTAAGTGCCGGTTTTTATTACAAGACCTTCATGTGGCCCAAGGCGTTCTGGGAAAAACTGTATGAGCCGGTTATTCGCCGCGCGGCAGGTCTGGGCGCGCTGTCGGGTGAGGCCAACAGCGACACCTACGAAAAGGCCTTTGCCCATTGTGACGTGCTGGTCATCGGCGCGGGGCCTGCCGGTTTGATGGCGGCACTGACCGCTGGACGTGCCGGTGCAGATGTGATCCTGGCCGATGAGGACGCCACGATGGGCGGCCGCCTGCTGGCCGAGACTTTTGATGTGGACGGACAGGCCGGGGTCGATTGGGCCGCAGATGCCGTGGCCGAACTGGCAGCGATGCCGAATGTCCGCTTGATGCCGCGCACGACTGTCACGGGGGCCTACGACCAAGGCACCTTTGGCGCGCTGGAAGAGGTCAGCCGCCACGTGCCGCGATCAGACGCCCCGCGCGAATGTTTCTGGCGCATCACCGCCAAACGCAGCATCCTGTGCGCCGGGGCTTTAGAACGGCCCATTGCCTTTCCCAACAACGACCGCCCCGGCATCATGATGGCCAGCGCCGTGCGCGCCTATCTGAACCGGTGGGGCGTGGCACCGGGCAAGGCGGTCACGATCTTTGCCAACAATGACGACGCCCACCGCACGGCGGTCGATCTGATGGACGCGGGCGTCAAGGTGTCCGGTGTCATTGACAGCCGCGCCGATGTGACGGCGCTGGGCGACTACCCGTTGTATACCAGCGGGGCGGTGACCGGCACCAAAGGACGCCACGCGCTGGACAGCATCACGATCACCCATTCGGGCGGCACGCGCGAGCTGCGCACCGATTGTCTGGCCATGTCCGGCGGCTGGAACCCGACGGTGCATCTGACGTGCCATATGAACGGGCGGCCCCAGTGGGACGATGCGATTCAGTCGTTTGTCCCCGTTGAGGGCGCGATCCCCGGTATGGTCGTGGCGGGGGCGGCCAATGGCCAGATGTCCACGGCGGCCTGTTTGCAATCGGGCGCGCAGGCGGCCTGCGGTGTTGGGTCCGATCTTGGCCTGTCGCCCGTGGCCGATGTGCCAACTGCGGAGGATGACCCCTACCGGATCGAACCCCTTTGGCAGGTGGACGGAAAGGGCCGCAAATGGATCGATTTTCAAAACGATGTGCATGTGAAGGACATCAAACTGTCCGCGCAGGAAAACTTCCGTTCGGTCGAACATATGAAACGTTACACGACCCAAGGCATGGCGACGGATCAGGGCAAATCGTCGAATGTGGTGGCGCTGGCGGTGCTGGCCGATGCCACGGGGCGGGGTATTCCTGAAACGGGGACGACAACGTTCCGCCCGCCTTATGTGCCCGTGTCCATCGCGGCCATGGGGGCGGGATCACAAGGTCACGGGTTTGCGCCCAAACGGTTGACCACATCCCACCACGCCAGCGTCGCACGCGGCGCGCCGATGATTGAGGCGGGTTTGTGGTACAGGCCCAGTTATTTCCCGCAACCCGGGGAGGCCACGTGGCTTGAGAGTTGTAACCGCGAAGTCGGCTATGTCCGCAACGCCGTGGGCGTCTGTGATGTCAGCACGCTGGGCAAGATCGACATTCAGGGGCCGGATGCGGCGGCGTTTCTGGATTTCGTTTATTGCAATACGTTTTCGACGTTGAAGGAAAACCGCGTGCGTTATGGCCTGATGTTGCGCGAAGACGGGCACGTCATGGATGACGGCACGACCGCACGGCTGGGGGCGGATCACTACGTGATGACCACAACGACGGCGGCAGCGGGGCAGGTCATGACCCATCTGGATTGGGTGAGCCAAGCGCTTCGGCCCGATCTGGACGTGCGCTTTGCCTCCGTGACAGAACAGTGGGCGCAATTTGCGGTGGCGGGGCCACTGGCGCGTGAAATGCTCAATTCCGTGCTGGACGATGCGGTTGATGGCGACGCTTGGCCCTTCATGTCGTGCGGTCCTGTGTCCATTGGCGGGGTCAAGGGGCGGCTGTTCCGCATCTCATTCTCCGGCGAACATGCCTATGAACTGGCGGTGCCGTCGCGCTACGGCGCGTCGTTGTTCCGGCAGTTGACCGCACAGGCCGAAGCGCTGGGCGGCGGGGCCTACGGGATGGAGGCGCTGAACGTCTTGCGCATCGAAAAGGGCTTTATCACCCACGCGGAAATCCACGGGCGGGTGACCGCATTCGACATCGGGTTTGATCGGATGGTCAGTCAGAAGAAGGATTGCGTCGGCAACGCCGCGTCCCGCAGGCCGGGGTTGTTGGAGGCTGAACGCCCACAGCTGGTCGGCCTGAAATCCGTTGATCCAAAAGACAAAATCACTGCCGGCGCGCATTTGTTTGTGAAAGGGGCGGACCCTGTGTCAGCCAACGATCAGGGATATGTGTCGTCTGTGTGCTGGTCGCCCACCTTGGGCAGCCATATCGGGTTGGGATTTGTCGCAGACGGGCCGAACCGCACGGGCGAACACATCGTGGCGGTAGATCACGTGCGCGGGGTGCGCACCGTTGTTGAGGTCTGCCACCCTGTTCAATTCGATCCAGAAGGGGGACGCACCCGTGGCTAAATTGATCGCAACGACACCTTCTGCCGGCCTTTTGCCGTTGACCGTTGGAACGGTCACCTTGACCGAAGTGGACACGGGGCCGGTGACCCTGATCGCCCCCTTTGACGGGGCGCAAAAGGCCACATCTGATGCGTTGAAGGCGGCGGTGGGCGTGGGCTTTCCCGCGCCGAACCGGACGTTGGGCCAGACGCAAGACAAGAAGCCGCGCATGGTCTGGTGCGGCATGGGGCAGGCGTTGTTGGTGGGGGCGGATTGCCCCGATTTGCCGCAAGCGGCTGTCATGGATCATTCTGACGCATGGGCCATTGTGCGGATCGACGGCGCGGATGCGGCGGCGGTTCTGGCGCGGCTGACGCCGATTGATCTGCGGGACAGCCAGTTCAAACGCGGCCATACGGCGCGGACCTTGGTCGCCCATATGACCGTCAGCGTGACCCGCGTTGGCCCGCAGACCTATGAGGTGATGGCCATGCGGTCGATGGCGGGCACTTTGGTGCACGATCTGGAACAGGCGGCCAAAAACATGGCCGCCCGTGCCGCATTGGCCTAAGGCTGCGGTGGGCTGACCTTTGCCAAGACCGAACTTTGGGTGATTTGGCCGATGGCGTCGCCGTCTTCCATCACCACAAGGGCAGACGTGGCGGCGAGGGCATCAATGACCTCAGCCACGGGCAGTTCCGCATCGACCTGTGGCAGGGGCGTGTCCTCGGCCCCGGTCAGTCGTGACATCCAGCCCCGTGGTGCGTCATCGGGTGCGGCCCCCATGACGTCACGGGCGCGCAACACGCCCAGTGGGTTCATATTGGCCACGAAATCAGCCACATAGCCGTTGGCCGGCTTGCTGAAAATCTCACGCGGGGTGCCGCATTGCACAATGCGACCGCCTTCCATGATGGCAATTCGATTGCCGATCTTAAACGCCTCGTCCAGATCGTGGCTGACGAAGATAATCGTGCGGTTCAGGCGCTGTTGCAGGTCCAGCAATTCGTCCTGAAGCCGCGTCCGGATCAACGGATCAAGGGCTGAGAACGGTTCATCCATCAGCAGGATCGGCGCGTCGGTGACAAAGGCACGGGCGAGGCCCACGCGCTGTTGCATGCCGCCCGACAGTTCCCCCACCAGTGCAGTGGCGCGGTCTGACAGGCCCACCAGTTCCAGCTGTTCATCGACCTTCTTTTGACGCGCGGCTTTGTCCATGCCGCCAAGTTCAAGCCCCAACCCCACATTGTCGCGCACAGTCCGCCATGGCAGCAGGCCGAATTGCTGAAACACCATCGACACGCATTCGCGGCGCAGCTTGCGCAATTCGGGTTCGGGCGCGGAGCCTACGGCGCAGGTCCAGTTCCCGTCATGCACGCGCACTTCGCCGCGCACCACGGGGTTCAGACCGTTGACCGCACGCAACAACGTGGATTTGCCAGAGCCGGATAGGCCCATCAGCACAAGGATTTCGCCCTGTTCCACGTCCAATGAACAATTGTGCACGCCCAAGACCTGATTGGTCGCAGTCTGGATTTCAGCACGGTCGCGGCCTTCGTCCATCATAGGCAGCGCCGTTTCCGGTTTTCCGCCAAAGACGATGGACACATTGTCGAATTCTACAGCCTTCATTTGCCGTCTCCCACGCGCAGCATCCGGTCGAGCATGATGGCGACCACCACGATGATCAGCCCGGATTCAAAACCTTTGGCCGTGTCCACCGTGTTTAGGGCGCGCACCACGGGCACACCCAACCCGTCCGCCCCCACAAGGGCCGCAATAACGACCATGGACAGCGACAACATGATGGTCTGGTTCAATCCGGCCATGATTTGGGGCAGGGCGGAGGGCAATTCCACCTTCCACAGTTTTTGCCGACCGGTGGCACCGAAAGCATCAGCAGCTTCCAAAAGCGCTTTGGGGGTCGAGGACACGCCAAGATGCGTCAGACGGATCGGCGCGGGCAGCACGAAAATCACCGTCGCGATCAGGCCGGGCACCATGCCGATGCCGAAAAAGACAATCGCGGGGATCAGGTAAACGAAGGTCGGCAAGGTCTGCATCAGGTCCAGAACAGGGCGCATCCATGCGTAGAGTCGCGGACGATGCGCAGCGGCGATGCCGATGGGCACGCCCACACCCATACAAACAACGCAGGCCGACAAAACGAGGGTCAGGCTTTCGGTGGTTTCTTCCCAGTAGTCTTGGTTGAGGATGAACAAGAACCCCAGCGCGATCATCGCGCAGGTTTTCCAGTTGCGTTGCAACAGCCACGTCAGCCCCACGAAAAAGGCAATCACAATGAACGGATGGGGCGTTTGCATCAACCAAAGGAACGCGTCGATCATCGCCTCAAGCCCTTCGGCGATGGCATCAAAGACGACACGGCCATTGCGTTCAAGGCCCTCGAATATCGTTTCGGCCACATCCCCCACGGGGATTTTGTTGTCCGTCAGCCAGTCCATTTGTGTTCCCTTTGCCCCAGAAAAAGGGCCGCCCGATGGGGCGACCCTTCATGTTGTGTTGGCGTCTTACTGTGCCAATGCGGCACTGACAGCCGCCGCAGCATCGCCGCCGTCGATGGTTGTGACACCGTCAAGCCAGCCCATGACGAAGTCCGTGTTTTCGGCCATCCATGCGGTCGCGGCCTCATCGGGGTCGGTCCCGTCGTTGAGGATCGCGCCCATGATTTCGTTCTCCATCTCAAGGGAAAACGCGAGGTTTTGTAGCAGTTTGCCAACGTTAGGGCAGCTGTCGACGTAGCCTGCGGTGGTGTTGGTGAACACGGTGGCACCGCCCAAGTTGGGGCCGAACCAATCGTCGCCGCCTTCAAGGTAGGTCATGTCGTAGTTGGCGTTCATAGGGTGGGGTTCCCAGCCAAGGAACACAACAGGTTCGTCGCGGTCGGATGCGCGGCCCACTTGTGCCAACATGCCTGCTTCGGAGGATTCGACCACTTCGATGGCGTCGTCAGACAGGCCGAACGCGCCGTCCGCGATCATGTCCATGATCAGGCGGTTGCCGTCATTGCCGGCCTCGATGCCGTAGATTTTGCCGTCCAGCGCGTCGGCGTTGGCAGCGATATCGTCAAATGTGGTGATGCCAAGGGCCGCGCCAGCGGCGTTTGTGGCCAGCGTGTATTTCGCGCCCTCAAGGTTGGCGCGCACTGTGTCAACGGTGCCAGCGTCGCGGTAGGACGCGATGTCGCCTTCCATGGTGGGCATCCAGTTGCCCAAGAACACATCAACGTCGCCTTCGGCAAGCGACGTGTAAGTCACTGGAACGGAAAGAACTTTGACGTCTGTTTCATAACCCAATGCCTCAAGCACAACGGTGGTTGCGGCGGTGGTTGCGGTGATGTCCGTCCAGCCCACATCGGAGAAGGTCACAGTGCCACATTCGGCATGGCCGTCGGCGGCAGCGGCGCCGGCTGCACAGATCGCAAGGATCGACAGGGTATTTTTCATGAAGGGTACTCCCAGTTGGTGTTTTTGTTGATTGACGAGTCAATAAAGAACAATTTATCAACGCTTGGCAACAGTTTTGAGGAAAACATGCCCAAGCTTGGAATGGAACCTATCCGCCGCGCGGCCTTAGTTAAAGCGACGATCGACGTGATCGGGGCACAAGGATCACTTGATGTCACCGTCAGTCAGATTGCCAAGCAGGCGGGCATGTCATCCGCGCTGGCGCACCACTATTTCGGCGGTAAAGATCAGATTTTCCTCGCAGCAATGCGCCAGATCCTGCGGGATTTCGGGGCTGAGGTCGTGGCAGAGCTATCGCGCGCCCGCACCCCCCGCGCCCGGGCCGAGGCATTGATTGGCGCGTGTTTTGCGCCGTCATGTTTTGATCCGGCCACGGTCAGCGCGTGGATGACGCTGTATGCGCAGGCGACGACGCAGCCCGATATGCACCGTCTTTTGCGGCTCTATCAGGCGCGGTTGCGGTCGAATTTGACCTATGCGTTACGCCCCTTGTCGCCTGATCCTGTGGCCGATGCCGAAACGCTAAGCGCCTTGATCGACGGGCTGTATCTGCGGGCCGCTTTGGCGGGGGAAACCGATGCGCCCACCGCCCATTCCATCGCCCTGCGCGCGCTTGACCGTCTGACCGGAGCCAACACATGACCAAACCCAACATCCTGATCCTGATGGTCGATCAATTGAATGGCACGCTCTTTCCCGACGGGCCTGCGGACTGGCTGCATGCGCCAAACCTCAAGAAGCTGGCCGCGCGGTCCACGCGGTTCAAAAACAGCTACACGGCATCGCCCTTGTGCGCGCCGGGGCGGGCGTCGTTCATGTCGGGCCAATTGCCAAGTCGCACGCAGGTTTATGATAATGCAGCGGAATTTGCGTCCTCCATCCCGACCTATGCGCACCATTTGCGCCGGGCGGGCTATCAGACTTGTTTGTCCGGCAAGATGCATTTCGTGGGTCCGGACCAGCTGCATGGGTTCGAAGAGCGGCTGACAACGGACATCTATCCGCCCGATTTTGGCTGGACGCCGGATTACCGCAAACCAGGTGAACGGATCGATTGGTGGTATCACAACATGGGGTCCGTCACCGGCGCGGGCGTGGCCGAAATCACCAATCAGATGGAATACGACGACGAGGTTGCCTACAACGCGACGCGCAAATTGTATGACCTCAGCCGTGGGCACGACGCGCGGCCTTGGTGTCTGACAGTGTCTTTCACCCATCCCCATGATCCTTACGTTGCGCGCAAAAAATATTGGGATCTTTATGCCGATTGCGACCATCTTTTGCCTGAGGTCGGGCCGATTCCTTACGCCGATCAGGACGCCCATTCGAAGCGGATCTTGGACGCCAACGATCATGAGAATTTTGAGATCACTGAGACCCAAGTCAAACGCGCACGGCAGGCCTATTTCGCCAATGTCTCCTATCTAGATGATAAGGTTGGGGAAATTTTGCAAACCCTCGAAGATACGCGGCAGGAGGCGATCATTCTGTTCGTCTCTGATCATGGCGACATGCTGGGCGATCGTGGGCTGTGGTTCAAAATGTCATTCTTTGAGGGATCGGCCCGCGTGCCGATGATGATCAGCGCGCCCACAATGCCCACGGGGGTGATCGAAACACCGGTCAGCAACATCGACGTGACCCCAACGTTGTGTGACCTTGCAGGGGTGTCCATGGAGGAGGTCATGCCGTGGACCGAGGGCATGTCGCTGGTGCCTTTGGCCAATGGGGTGGAACGGGATGCGCCGGTCGCCATGGAATACGCCGCCGAAGGGTCATACGCGCCGCTGGTCTGCCTGCGCTATGGCAAGTGGAAATACACACGCTGCCTGCTCGACCCAGATCAGTTATTTGATATTGAGGCCGACCCGAACGAGCTAAACAACCTTGCAAATGTTGAAAAACATCAAGGTACGTTGCAGCAATTGCGCGCCAAATCCGAGGCTCGTTGGGATTTGTCCGCCTTCGACGCGCAGGTCCGCGAAAGTCAGGCGCGCCGCTGGGTCGTTTATGAGGCGCTGCGCAACGGGGATTACTTCCCGTGGGATTATCAGCCGCTTCAAAAGGCCTCCGAACGCTACATGCGCAATCATATGAACCTCAATGTTCTTGAGGAAAACCAACGCTTTCCGAGAGGGGAATAAAATGGCTTACGATATTCAACCGACCGCCAGCCACTTCATTGATGGCGCCTATGTCGAAGACACCACAGGCACGCCCATCCCTGTGATCTGTCCTGTCTCCGAGGAAGAAATCGCGCGGGTCTATGCCGCGACACCGGCCATCATCGAAAAAGCCTTGGCCGCTGCCAAACGGGCGCAGGTGGCGTGGGCCAAGATGACCGGCACAGAGCGGGGCCGCGTGTTGCGTAAAGCCGCAGATATGATCCGCGAACGCAACCATGACCTGAGTGTGTTGGAAACCAATGACACGGGCAAACCTTTGCAAGAAACACTCGTCGCGGATGCGACATCTGCCGCCGATGCCCTTGAATACTTTGGTGGAATCGCAGGCAGCCTGACGGGGGAGCATGTCCAGCTGGGTGAGGATTTCGTCTACACCCGCCGCGAAGCCTTGGGCGTGTGCGTGGGCATTGGTGCGTGGAATTACCCCACGCAGATCGCTGCATGGAAGGGCGCACCGGCGCTGGCCTGCGGCAATGCGATGGTGTTCAAGCCCTCGGAAACAACCCCACTCTGCGCGTTGAAAGTGGCCGAAATCCTGCATGAAGCGGGTGCGCCCGCGGGTATCTACAACGTCGTGCAAGGCATGGGAGAGGTGGGCCATGCCCTCATCACTGATCCGCGCGTGGCCAAAGTGTCGCTCACCGGATCCGTGCCCACAGGCCGCAAAGTCTACGCCGCCGCGGCTGAGGGCATTCGCCACGTGACCATGGAATTGGGCGGCAAATCGCCCTTGGTGATCTTTGACGACGCCAACCTTGAGGACGCGGTCGGGGGGGCCATTCTGGGCAATTTCTACAGCTCCGGTCAGGTGTGTTCCAACGGCACGCGGGTCTTCGTTCAAAAGGGCATCAAAGAGGCGTTTCTCAAGCGGTTGAGCGAACGTTTGGCCCACGTCAAAATGGGCGACCCTTTGGACGAAAGTGTTAATTTCGGCCCGCTCGTGAATGCCAAGCAGCTTGAGATCGTGCAGGGCTTTATCGCCAAGGGCGTTGATGAAGGTGCCCGTCTGGTCTGCGGTGGCGAACGCGAAGGAACGCGTGGTTACTTCCTTCAACCCACTGTTTTTGCAGACGTTACAGACACTATGACCATCGCACGCGAAGAGATTTTCGGCCCCGTCCTATCGGTCCTGGATTTTGAGGATGAGGACGAGGTTCTGGCACGCGCCAATGAGACGGACTTTGGCCTTGCCGCCGGTGTGTTTACCAATGACCTGTCCCGCGCCCACCGGATGGTCGCGGGATTCGAGGCCGGAACCTGCTACATCAACACTTATAATCTGGCGCCGGTCGAGGCGCCCTTCGGCGGGTCTAAACTGTCCGGTGTGGGCCGTGAAAATTCGAAAAACGCCGTTGATCACTACAGCGAAATGAAGTCGGTCTATGTGGCGATGACCCCGGTGGAGGCCCCGTTCTGATGCAGGCCGACTACGTCGTCGTTGGTGCGGGCAGTGCCGGTTGTGCCATGGCCTACCGTCTGGCCGAGGCGGGCAAATCTGTCTTGGTGATTGAAACAGGCGGCACCGATGTGGGGCCTCTCATCAACATGCCGGGCGCTTTGTCTTACCCAATGAACATGAAACGGTACGACTGGGGCTATCAGACGGAACCAGAGCCGCATTTGGGCGGGCGCAAATTGGTGTGCCCGCGCGGTAAGGTCATTGGTGGATCATCGTCGATCAACGGGATGATCTATGTGCGCGGCCATGCGCGCGATTTCGATCATTGGGCTGACAGCGGAGCGGACGGTTGGGCCTATGCGGATGTGTTGCCCTACTACAAACGGCTCGAAGATTGGCACGACGGCGGGCGCGGGGGCGATCCGGATTGGCGTGGCAAAGGCGGCCCGTTGCACGTGACGCGCGGGCCCGGTGACAACCCGTTGACGCAGGCGTGGATCAAAGCGGGCGGTCAGGCCGGTTACGAATTAACCAATGATTACAACGGCCAACAGCAAGAAGGCTTTGGCCCGTTTGACGCAACCATCTGGAAGGGCAAACGCTGGTCTGCGGCCTCTGCCTATTTGCGGCCAGCGCAAGCGACGGGGCGGTGCGACATCGTCGAAGGCTTCGCCGCGCGGGTCGTCATGACCGATGGGCGCGCCACGGGCGTTGAATTGACGGACGGTCGGGTGATCGAAGCGCGGGCCGAGGTGATCCTTGCGGCCTCCGCGATCAATTCGCCAAAGCTGCTGATGTTGTCAGGCATCGGACCGGCGGCGCAATTGGCAGAGCATGGGATTGACGTCGGGGCGGATCGTCCGGGTGTTGGTCAGAACCTGCAGGACCATCTGGAACTTTATGTTCAGATGGCGGGGAAGGGACGTCATTCACTGTATAAGTATTGGTCTTTGCTGGGAAAAGCATGGGTCGGGGCGCAGTGGCTGTTTGCCAAAACCGGCGTCGGCGCGTCCAATCAATTTGAGGCCTGCGGGTTCATCCGGTCCCGTGCGGGTGTTGAATATCCCGACATTCAGTATCATTTCCTGCCGCTGGCTGTCCGCTATGACGGTGTCGGGGCGGCGGAAGGATTTCAGGCCCACGTCGGCCCGATGCGGTCGGAATCCCGTGGTGAAATCACCCTCAAATCCGCCGATCCAAAGGCCGATCCGCGCATTTTCTTCAATTACATGTCGCAAGAAAGCGATTGGGTCGATTTTCGCAAATGCATCCGCCTCACGCGTGAGATTTTTGGCCAAGACGCATTCGAACCCTACCGCGACGGCGAACTGATCCCCGGTGAGCAGGCGCAGTCCGATGGCGCGTTGGACGACGTGATCCGTGAACATGTTGAAAGCGCCTATCACCCCTGTGGCACGTGCAAAATGGGGCGCGCGGACGATCCATTGGCGGTGGTCGACCCGCTGGGTCGTGTCATCGGTGTGGAGGGATTGAGGGTCGCTGACAGTTCGATTTTCCCAAGGATTACAAATGGTAATCTGAATGCGCCATCGATCATGGTCGGGGAAAAGATTGCCGATCATGTGTTGGGCAAGACACCTTTGCCGCCGAGCAATGATGAACCGTGGATACACCCCAACTGGCAGACAGAGCAGCGTTAAGCATTTGTTTATTTCTCCCTTGTGTCGGCGGAGTGTTAAGCCTTAGTTAAGGGAATGATCCGGTTTTGTTCTCTTTTGCTTGTGCTGGCGTCTCCCGCCTTGGCTGATCTTGATGGCACGGTGCGTGTTGTGGATGGGGATACCATCCGTGTGGGCGATCAGACAGTACGGCTGCACGGGATTGATGCCCCCGAACATGACCAAACCTGCGAAGACCGACAGGGGCGCGCTTGGCCATGCGGCGCTTTCGTGAGTGAACGTGTCCATGCGCGGTATGATGGGAAAAGTGCAATTTGCGACGTTATCGACGTGGATCAATACGGTCGCAATGTTGCAAAATGCTATGTGGACGGACGTGATATTGGCGACGATATCGTGGCCGAAGGCTGGGCCGAGGCCTACCGCCGCTATTCAATGGACTATGATTTGACCGAAAAGGGCGCGCAGGTGCGTGGCGTGGGAATTTGGGCAGGACAGATGCAATCCCCGTCTGCCTTCAGGGCTGAACAGCGCGGGCAAACACCATCTGGCGACTGCATTATCAAAGGCAACATCTCGGGGTCTGGGCAGATCTATCATATGCCGCACAACCGCGACTATGCGGCGACGCGGATCAACGAAGGGCGCGGTGAACGTTGGTTTTGTTCAGAGGCCGAAGCCCAAGCTGCCGGATGGCGCGCGGCGCGAAACTAAACCTCACCCGTTTCAACAACGGACTGAAAGTTTTCAAAGAACTGATCGGCCATTTTCTTGGCAAAGCCGCCGACAATTCTGTTGCCAAGCTGCGCGAGCTTTCCGCCGACTTTCGCATCGACATGATAGGTCAATTCGGTGCCGCCGTCTGTGTCTGTCAAGGTCACATCCGCCGCCCCTTTGGCAAAACCCGCAACGCCGCCTTTCCCTTCGCCGACCAGACGGTAACTGTTTGGCGCGTTCACGTCTTCAAGGGTGACGGCCCCTTTGAACGTTGCTTTCACGGGACCGACCTTTTGTTTGACGACGGCTTCAAACCCGTCGTCTGGCGATCCGGTCAATTCCTCACACCCGGGGATGCAAGCTTTGAGGGTTTCGGGATTGTTTAAATGATCCCAGATAGTTGCACGATCTGCCCCGATGATCCGTGTGCCTTCAAGTTCCATAGATAGCCCCCCGTTTAATCTACTTGATACGGTAGCATGCCGCGTTCGTTTGGGTCTACGCGAAGTTGGCGTTCCAGCGGTGGAACCGACCGGTGAGGGCAGTTTTGACGTTCACAAATGCGGCACGAAATGCCGATGGGTTCAAATGCGGCGGCATCATCAAAGGACAGGTGATCTGCATAGACCAAGGCACGGGCGTGTTTGACTTCGCAGCCCAGCCCAATGGCATAGCGCCGTGTGGGAATACCCCATGCGCCGCCCGGTTTGCTGACGTCGCGGGCCAAACAAAAGTACCGGATGCCGTCGGGCGTTTCGGCCAATTGCCGCAGCCATCGACCGGGTGTTTCAAAGGCACCATGCACGTTCCACAACGGGCAGGCGCCGCCAAATCGGGCAAATTGCAACGTGGTGGCGGAATGTCGTTTGGTGATCGTGCCCGCCGGATCGACGCGCACGAAAAAGAATGGAATGCCCTTTGCGCCGGGGCGTTGCATCGTCGAGAGACGGTGTGCGACCTGTTCCAGCGATGCGCCGAACCGGTCTGACAGCCGTTCCAGATCATGTCGGTCGGTCTGGGCGGCTTGCAGAAATTCAACATACGGCATGAGGGCCGCCCCTGCAAAATAGTTCGCCAATCCCACTTTTGCGATGCTGCGCGCTTGAGGGGATTGGAACCGTGCGAGGTCTAGCGTCGCCTCAAGCAACGGGTCGTGTTTGATCAGGGCCACTTGCAGCAGCAGTTGAAACCGCTGCGTTGCGGGGGCCGCCGTGCGCGACAGACGCAGGGTTTTGGTGTCCGGATCATAGTGGCGGATCGTGCTGTCATCGCTCAGCGTTGTGCGCACGCCGACCTCGGTCAAGGCCGCGCGGGCAGCGGCCTCAATGTCGCCTGCGGCCTGTGCCGCGAACCGTTCGGCGGAGCGATCAACCGCGTCGATGTAGTTGTCACAATAGTGAAAGAAATCGCGGACTTCCTCCCACGGGCTGGGTTGCAGGCGGCTGTCTTCGCGGCCCAAAGCTTCGTCCAAGGATGACAGCCGTTCATGGGTTTGGCGGTAGGCCGTGTGCAGTTCCAGAAAGGCCCGTGCAAGGGCAGGCGCGTTTGACGCAGCAAGGCGCAAGTCTGTTAACGGGGGCGGGGTGCCGCTGAATATGGGGTCGGCCAAGGCCTCCCTCATGTCGCCCACAAGGCGCGCTTCGTCGCCCGATTGAAGTTCGGTTACGTCAAAGCCGAATTCCTGCGCCAAGGACAACACGACCGTGGTGGACACGGGCCGGTTGTTGTTTTCCATCTGGTTGAGGTAGGGCAGGGACACCCCCAACTTTTCGGCGAACTCTTTTTGTGTCACGCCGATACGACCGCGCAGTTCGCGCAGTTTTGCTCCTGCATAGAGTTTTTGTGGTGCCATGGTCTGCCCCCTTGCTAAGTTGGGAATAGACTTTGCAAACCCGTCCGTCTAGCCCGCGACGGCGCGTGCGCGGATGATGACCCACAGGGCGCAGGCCACCGATGCAATGGTCGTCAGCAGCATCAGGATGATCAATGGCAAGGCGCCCGTGCCCGGCGCAAGGATAAAGCTGGCGATGGCAGACAGGGCCGCGCCGCCCCCGATCATGAACGCACCGCCCAGTCCGGCAGCCGACCCCGCAAGGTGGGGGCGCACGGACAGCATGCCCGCGTTTGCGTTGGGCAGCAGGATCCCGTTGCCCAGCCCAATAAAGATCATAAAGCCGAAGAAAACAGCCGGATGTTGCCATCCGATCAGATCACAGATGAGCAATATCACCATGCCTGCCACGGTGATCATCGCCCCGCCCAAGACCATCGAATTGACGCCGACACGAACGGAATACCGCCCCGACAGCCCGTTGCCGATCAGATAGCCGATGGCGGGCGCGCCGAAGTAAAGGCCAAGCTCCGCCGGGTCCATGTTGAACACATCTGTGCCCACAAAGGGCGCGCCGCCCAAGTATGCGAAAAACGCACCCGAGGCGAAGGCAGCGGCGAGGCAATAGCCCCAGAACCGTTGGGATGTCAGCAGGGCAGGGTATTCACGAACCTGCGCGCGAAAACCGCCCTCGCGGCGGACAAAAGTCTCCCCTTGGTCGAAAATGACCATAATTAACAACACCATGCCGCCACCCGCCAGCATCCAGAACGACGCCTGCCAGCCAAACCATTGATCCAGCGCGCCGCCCGCAACCGGCCCCAACATCGGCACGATCGACATGCCCATTGTGACGTAGCCAATCATCGATGCCGCCTGATCCTGGGGCACCATATCGCGCACGATCGCGCGGCTCATGGCGAAGCCTGTGGCGATGGAGGTTTGCAATAGGCGACAGATCAGAAAGACGGCGAAAGTGGGCGCGAAAATGGCCCCAAGGCTCATCAAAATGAACAGGGACACGCAAACGATGACGATGGGCCGCCGCCCGTATCGGTCTGAAATCGGGCCGATGATGATCTGCACCACGGCCGTCATCGCAAGATAAAGCGACACCGACAGCTGCATCAGACTGTAGTCCACACCGAAATGCGCCGCCATTGAGGGCAACGACGGCAAAAAGACGTTCAATGACAAGGCACCGACGCCGGCCATCATGATGAGGGTGGCGATATGCGGTGGCGTTGTTTTGTCGAGAAACCGGGACGGGACCCGTGTCGTGCTGGTGTCAGTCATTGTCCCAAGGTAGGTCCACAACCATGAGGCGTCCAACGCTAAATGGGGCTGCTGGCCCGTTCCGTACTATTTGCAATTATGCAGTTTTGAGTTCTGTTTAATCGGAATATTTGCAAATTTGCGATCGAAAGAGGCAATTGGGACTCGGATCGGTCGGGCAATGTCGTTAGTTTGGGGCAAACCAACAGGGGTGAAATGATGACCGATATCCTTCAGGAACTCGAAGAGCGACGTGCTGCGGCCCGTCTGGGTGGTGGGCAAAAACGCATTGATGCTCAGCACGCCAAGGGCAAGCTTACGGCGCGGGAACGGGTTGAATTGCTGGTCGATGAGGGCAGCTTTGAGGAGTTCGATACCTTCGTGACGCACCGCTGCACGGACTTCGGGATGGAGGCGTCAAAACCTGCGGGGGATGGTGTGATCACCGGTTGGGGTACGATCAACGGTCGTCAGGTTTATGTGTATTCCCAAGACTTTACGGTTCTTGGCGGGTCCGTTTCTGCCACCCATGCGGCCAAGATTTGTAAGATCATGGATATGGCGATGCAAAACGGCGCGCCAGTGATCGGGATCAACGACAGCGGCGGCGCGCGCATTCAGGAAGGCGTCGATTCACTGGCCGGATATGGTGAGGTGTTTCAGCGCAACATCATGGCGTCCGGTGTTGTCCCGCAGATCAGCCTGATCATGGGCCCCTGTGCGGGGGGTGCAGTTTAGTCCCCTGCGATGACGGACTTTATCTGTATGGTGAAGGACAGCTCATACATGTTTGTGACCGGTCCGGACGTGGTTAAGACCGTCACGAACGAACAGGTCACAGCAGAGGAATTGGGCGGGGCCACGACCCACACGCGTAAGTCCTCCGTGGCCGATGGTGCCTTTGAAAATGACGTCGAGGCGCTGGCCGAATGTCGCCGGCTGGTCGATTTTCTGCCCCTCAACAACCGCCAAAAACCACCCGTGCGGCCGTTCTTTGATGATGTTGACCGGGTCGAAGGCAGCTTAGATACGCTGATCCCGGACAATCCCAACCAGCCCTATGATATGAAGGAATTGATCCACAAGATCGCGGACGAGGGCGATTTCTACGAAATTCAGGAGGATTTCGCGGGCAATATCCTGACTGGTTTCATCCGGCTTGAGGGGCAAACGGTGGGCGTTGTGGCCAACCAGCCCATGGTTTTGGCTGGCGTTCTTGACATCGACAGCGCCCGTAAGGCCGCGCGCTTTGTGCGGTTCTGCGATGCGTTCGAAATCCCGATCCTCAGCCTTGTGGACGTGCCCGGTTTTCTGCCCGGGACAACGCAGGAATATAACGGTGTGATCAAACACGGGGCGAAACTTCTTTTTGCCTATGGTGAAGCGACGGTGCCGAAGGTCACGGTGATCACACGCAAAGCCTTTGGCGGGGCCTATGTTGTCATGTCGTCCAAACACATGCGCGGGGATATCAACTACGCTTGGCCCACGTCCGAGATCGCGGTGATGGGTGCCAAGGGCGCGACAGAGATTTTGCACCGTAAGGATCTGGACGATCCGGAAAAGACCGCAGCGCACACAAAGGACTACGAAGACCGCTTCGCCAATCCCTTTGTGGCCGCCGAACGCGGTTTCGTCGATGAGGTCATCATGCCGCGCAACACGCGCAAGCGGCTGTGTCGCGCCTTTGCGGGCCTGCGTGGCAAACAGCAGCAGATGCCGTGGAAGAAACATGACAATATCCCACTTTAACCTGCGTCGGACCGCGGCTTCAGCGGTAGCAACTTGTCTTTTTGGAACCTACGCCGTCAGTGCGCAGGCCATTGCTGTGCCTTCGGGTCAGCCCTTGTCGTTTCTTGAATTCATTTCTGAACAAGACGGATTATTGGTGCGGTTTCGGTTCCTCACGCCACAGATCGGAGATGGATTTGATTATCTGACGGTCTTTCCCGATTTTCAGGCGCTGTGTGATGAACAGGTGGTGCCCGTTTTGGACCAAAACGGACTGACGCCTGCGCAGATTGTGCTGTCGATGTCGGCGCAAGACATTCCTTTTGGCGAAGACAACTCGGATGTTTTGCAGTTTTTCGAGATTTTCCGCCCCGAAAACGGCACCTGTATCTGGGAGGAATTTTGATGCCTCTACAATATCTTGCGGCGCGAAGCTCATCTCAGAGGGCGTTTGATGCAGGGGAGTCACAGACTGCGCTGATACAAACGCCATCGTATCTTTCGATTCAGCCTTCGCGTAGTTTTCCACAAGGTTACACCCAAGTGACCGACCCTCAAAAGGCGTGGGAAATCGGGCGGTTGCCCGACGACCTTCGTGTGGAAAACAGAGACAGGAGACTTACATGTCCAAGAGCATCAAGAGCTTTGTGGCCGTCTCATTGCTGGCCATCACGGCCGCATGCGGCAGCAGCGACGCAGGTGACGTCGAAGAATTCGTGGTCGTTGACCCGGTTCCGGTTACCGTTGAGCCAGTATTCACTGGCAAGTACAACTAAACCGGTTGTCACACGATCGGGACAGGCGTCCGCGCCTGTCCCAACCCCATCGCGCCGCCTGTCAGAAAAGGAGGCCGCGTGATGGAAAAACACCGCGGATTTCCAAGCCGCCTTCCCAGCACCGATTTTCAATTCACCATCCGCCGCCCTGTCAAAAAGGGTCTGCCGCCGAAACTGCATGCGCGCGAACGCTATGCAGATCGCCGTCCGGCGGATCGGCGGGCTGACGAAGGGTTTCTTTGGGCTTTGATGACCCACTTCGGTGAGGAGCCGTTCGTGCGGGGCAATCTGGACGCAGGCCGTCTGAACTGGGTGTTCGGCCGCGAGGTCATCGCCGCCGAAGATCCATTTGACCCGGAAAGTTACGACGCCCTGTTGCGGTTGGATATCGACCTGATCCAGCGCAATTTCCCCGATATTTTCCGCCCCGACTGGGCGCCGGGGGGGCAGTAACGTGGGCGATTTCTGGCCGACAGAAACACACGTTTGGCGGGAATTGGCCGATCCTGTCGCCCTGCGCAACCGCGCCGATGACAGGTCAGATGCGCTGTGCAACAGTCCAGGTGTGGTCGAAGTATTCAGCAAATCTTTCAGCCCACAATGTCAGTACCGTTACCCTTCCCCTCGTCGGTTCGGATCCTTTGGGTCTGGACCGACATCCTTATTGCGGGCAGAGTGCGGGCAAATCCGCCACCCCTTCGATCACGCTGAGAAATGTCTTGAAAAACGGCTGCAAACAGCCGATTCTGCGGCCCATAAGACAAAACAAAATAAGGGCAGTACCTCATGCAATCTTTCCGTATTCTTTTCGCCGTCGCCGCGGTTGCGTCGCTTTCGGCGTGCCTCGAGAATGACCTTGAGCGCGGCTTGGCCGGCGCAGCGGCGGGCGCCGTCGTCGCGGAAGTCACGGGCGTTGACCCGCTTACGGGTGCCATCGCAGGCGGCGCTGCGGGTGCGCTGTGCGACGAAGTTTTCTCTGCCTGCCGGTAAGGCTGCAGCGGGCCGTGGGCCCTTTATCGTTAAGAAAATGCGAACGCCGGAACCTTTGGATGGGTCCGGCGTTTCCTTTTTGCATTCTCGAAAAGGACCAATACCATGGCTAAATTCCTCAAACTCACCACAGCACTTGCGGCGGTTGCCTTTGTGGCGGCATGCGACAACGACGTTGAACGCGCCTTGGGTGGCGCTGCAGCGGGCGCTGTCATCGGCGAAGCCACAGGCAACGACGTGGGCACATCTGCCGCTGTTGGCGCGCTTGCAGGTGCCTTCTGCGACGACGCAGGCGTTTGTAACTAACACCACGCGCCTCGGCGCGACCGATACTTATTTGAACCGCCGTGCTGGGGACACCCAGCGCGGCGGTTTTGCTTTCTAGGGGAAGAGAATGTTCAAGAAAATCCTGATCGCCAACCGTGGCGAAATCGCCTGCCGCGTCATCAAGACGGCCCGCAAAATGGGGATCAAGACGGTCGCGGTCTATTCCGATGCGGATGCCCAAGCGCTGCATGTTCAAATGGCCGATGAGGCGGTGCACATCGGCCCGCCGCCGGCCAACCAATCCTATATTGTGATCGACAAGATCATGGAGGCGATCAAGGCCACGGGCGCTGAGGCAGTACACCCCGGTTACGGCTTCCTGTCCGAAAACCCCAAGTTCGCGGAGGCCCTAGAGGCCGCAGGTGTCGCGTTTATTGGCCCGCCCAAGGGCGCGATTGAGGCGATGGGCGACAAGATCACGTCGAAGAAGATCGCGCAGGATGCAGGTGTCAGCACCGTGCCCGGCCACATGGGTCTGATTGAGGACGCAGCCGAGGCGATCAAGATTTCGGGTGAAATCGGCTATCCGGTGATGCTCAAAGCCTCCGCCGGAGGCGGCGGTAAGGGCATGCGCATCGCGTGGAATGAGGGCGAGGTGGCCGAAGGATTTCAGGCGTCCAAGAACGAAGCGGCCAACAGCTTTGGCGACGACCGCATGTTCATCGAGAAATTCGTGACCCAGCCGCGCCACATCGAAATTCAGGTGCTGTGTGACAGCCACGGCAACGGCATTTATCTGGGCGAACGGGAATGTTCGATCCAGCGCCGCAACCAAAAGGTCATCGAAGAAGCGCCCAGCCCGTTTCTGGATGAGGCCACGCGCAAGGCCATGGGCGACCAATCGGTCGCTTTGGCCAAGGCCGTGGGATATTCCAGCGCCGGTACGGTGGAATTCATCGTCGATGGCGACCGGAACTTCTATTTCCTAGAGATGAATACCCGCTTGCAGGTGGAACACCCTGTGACCGAATTGATCACCGGCGTTGATCTGGTTGAACAGATGATCCGCGTGGCCTACGGCGAAAAACTGGCCATGACCCAAGACGACGTCACCTTGACCGGCTGGGCCATGGAAAGCCGTCTTTATGCCGAAGACCCCTATCGCGGGTTCCTGCCGTCTATTGGTCGTTTGACGACCTACCGTCCGCCGGCGGAGGTGGCCGCGGGGCCATTGTTGACGAACGGCAAATGGCAAGGCGATGCACCTGCGGGCACCCATGCGGTGCGTAATGATACGGGCGTTTATGATGGGGGCGAAATCTCCATGTATTATGACCCGATGATCGCCAAGCTGTGTACGTGGGCACCGACCCGTGCCGACGCGATTGAGGAAATGCGCGTGGCCCTCGACAGTTTTGAGGTTGAGGGGATCGGCCACAACATTCCCTTCCTGTCTGCTGTGTATGACCACGAAAAATTCACCTCGGGCAATATGACCACCGCCTTTATCGAAGAAGAGTTTCCCGACGGGTTCGAAGGTGTGTCTTTGGCCGACGCGGACATACCGCGCATTGCTGCGGCCTGTGCGGCCATGCACCGTGTCGCTGAAATCCGCCGCACGCGGGTCACGGGGCGGATGGGCAACCACGAACGGCATGTGGGCAAGGATTGGGTCGTCAGCCTTCAGGGCGACAGCCATCCGGTGGTGATCGAGGCCGACCGCGAAGGGGCCAACGTGGCCATTGGCGATCGCGTTTTGCGCGTGGAAAGCGGTTGGACACCGGGCCAGCCTTTGGCGCGGATCACTGTGGACGGCGCGCCGATGGTCATGAAGGTCGGCAAAGTGTCAGGCGGCTTCCGCATCCGCTATCGCGGAGCGGACGTGAAGGTCCATGTGCGCACGCCACGGCAGGCGGAACTGGCCCAGCTGATGCCGGAAAAACTGCCACCCGACACATCCAAGCTGTTGCTGTGTCCTATGCCCGGCCTGATCGTGAAGGTCGATGTTGAGGTGGGCGATGAGGTGCAAGAAGGCCAAGCGCTGTGCACGGTTGAGGCCATGAAGATGGAAAACATCCTGCGGGCCGAAAAGAAGGCCACTGTCACCAAGATCAATGCAGGCGCAGGCGACAGCCTGTCGGTCGATGATGTCATCATGGAATTCGAATAGGCACTGATGGATCTGACCGTTCATATCGGCGCGCATCGCACGGGGTCCACCCTTGTGGCGCAGGCGATCACGCAAAGCGTGGCGGATTATCCCGACTGCGGGGTGGCCGTCTGGCACCCGCGTCATTTGCGCGCCATGGGGGGATGGCAGGCGGTGCCACGGTCGCTGAAGCCTGGCGGGGCGCCGACATCAAAAACCGCCGCGCGCATTCTGGACGGCCTTAAGGCACAACTGGACGGTGATGCGCAGGCCGAGGCCGCCCGCGGGGTGCGCCACCTTGTGATCTCGGAAGAGAACCTGATGGGCACCATGCGCACAAATATGGGCCATGGGGTATTCTATCCCGATGTCGCCCGCCGCCTACGCGCCTATGATATGGTGCTGCCCAAGACCCCCACACGGGTTGCGCTTGGCGTGCGCGACTATGGCTCCGTCTGGTCCTCGGCGTTTCATTATATTCCGCAAGCGGGTAAAGAGCCGCCCTCGCGCGATGGGGCCCGCGCGGCCTTGCTGGGCAGTGACCGTGGCTGGACCGACATCATCGCAGAGGTCTACTCCGTCTGGCCCGATGTGGAAATTTACGTCTG
Source organism: Pseudooctadecabacter sp. (assembly GCF_965657175.1). Lineage (GTDB taxonomy): Bacteria > Pseudomonadota > Alphaproteobacteria > Rhodobacterales > Rhodobacteraceae > Octadecabacter. The sequence continues at coordinate 98,451 of NZ_CBFHNH010000007.1, forward strand.
GCAACAAGAGGATCTTGAAGACCACGCGGCCTTCATCTGCGCAGGCCTGCTTGAGGTGCCTGAGGACAAAATCACATTACCGGACGCGCGGGTGAACCGTCTGGAAGCATCGCAAGGCCGCAGGCCTTTGTTCGATGCGAAAGAACGCGCCCTGCTGACCCAACGCTACCGCGACCACCTGTCGGCACTCCACGGGTCCATCGCCACACCCAACCATGAGGCGGCGGAATGATGGGTCAACCCGCGTTGCGATTGTCTTCGATTTCTTGCCGCCGCAGCGGCATTTTGTCGATGGTGCGGGTAATTTCACGCACGTCCCATGGCGCGGGTTTGCGCAATTCGACCTGCCCGTCTTTGCCCATGATCACCAACATAAATCCACGGGGCCGCAGCTGCGTGCGCAAATCGCTGCGCGCATCAGGGTCCGTGTCGGTGAGGATGATGACATCGCGTTCGGCCAGATCGTCGGGCCGTTCAGCCAGAAGCTCAAGCTGTTGGCGAAAGCGCGGGTCGTTGGGACTGTCGGCAAAGACAATGACCGGACGTGCCAGCCATTCCAGATCGGTTAATGTGACGCCTTGTGCATCCACAGGCATTGATCGGTCTGCATTCCAGATGTCAGCCAAACCCGCCGGTGTGTCGGCCTGTTGTGCGCTGGCAGTTCCTGCCAAGACAATGGATGCGGCCGCGATAAGTGTTCGGATCATTCTGCTCCCCTTTGAATATGATATAGGGACGAATGGGGCTAAGGCTAAGAGCAATTGGGCCGCAGACAGGAACAATTTTACGTTTAACTTTATGGTCAGCTTGTCTGGGCATTTACCGCGCAGGGAATCGCAACACGCCCGTTGTGACATCCCCCCGCAACGGTGGAGGCCTCGGCTCATGATGATCAATTTGCACCTCGGCGCGCACAGATGCGCCTCTACGACGTTTCAGGGGTACCTGTGGTCAAATCGGGCGGCACTTGCGCAGGCGGGTGTGGCCTGTTGGACCCCTAAACGCACCCGCGACGGATTGATGCGGGGATTGATCCGTCATCCTGAAGACATCACCTTGCAAGACGAAATGCGGGCGGTGCGATCTGTCGGGCGGATCCGGCTTGAATTTGCCAGACTGGCGCGCGCGGGCCAGTCCCAGCTGCTGATCAGTGATGAAAATCTGATCGGGTCAAGCCGCCACAATATCAAAGTCAAATCTGTCTATCCCATGGTGTACGAACGGCTGTTGCGGTTTAAACCTGTCTTTGATGGGCACAGCCTGCGCATCGGGATCGGCATCCGCAGCTATGAAGATTTCTGGGCGTCCGTTCTGGCCTACTGTTTGCAACGTGGTGGCGCAAAACCCACTGTCGATGATCTGGATTTATTGACCACACAGCCGCGCCGTTGGCGCCAGGTGATCCGTGACATTGCGTCCGTGTTTCCCCAGGCAGATCTGTTTGTGTACCCGTTTGAACGGTTTGCCGATCATCCGGCGTCCGTTCTGGATGCCTTTTGCGACGGGTCATCGACGTCCTTGCCGAACGCGTTCAAAATCCTCGGTCAAAGTCCGAATATAGGCGAATTGAATACGCTTTTGACCCTGCGCGGTGAACGCCGTCTGGATGGCGGGGCAGGAGCAGATCACCGGCGTTGGATGCCGTTTGATGAACATCAGCGCGCGGTTTTGCGGGCAGAGTATCGCCGCGATCTTTCGTGGCTCAAAGCGGGGGGCGAAGGTCTTGCCCGCTATGTCGACGGGCGAATAACGCCTGCGACGATGCCTGACAGGGCAACGGATGAAACACGCGCGGCACCTGAGGTGGTCACGCTTTTGAAAGGACAAACCGATGGGATCGAAGAACGACTGGAAAGACCGCGCACAGGCTGAATTGCGCGGCCGCTCCTTGGATGATCTGACATGGAAGACCATCGAAGGCATTGATGTACAGCCTGTTTATAGCGCCGAAGACGTCGCGGATCTGGATCATCTGGGGACATTGCCCGGTGAGGCGCCGTTCACCCGTGGTGTCAAATCCACCATGTACGCTGGACGGCCTTGGACGATCCGGCAGTATGCGGGGTTCTCCACTGCGGAAGCCTCAAACGCCTTTTACCGCAAGGCACTGGCCGCAGGCCAACAGGGCGTGTCTGTCGCCTTTGATCTGGCCACGCACCGCGGCTACGACAGTGACCACCCACGCGTGGTGGGCGACGTGGGCAAGGCCGGTGTGGCCATCGACAGCGTTGAGGATATGAAAATCCTTTTTGATGGCATCCCGCTAGATAAGGTCAGCGTGTCGATGACCATGAACGGCGCGGTCATCCCGATCCTTGCCAGTTTCATCGTCGCAGGTGAGGAACAGGGCCATGACCGCAGCGTGTTGTCCGGCACCATCCAGAACGACATCCTCAAGGAATTCATGGTGCGCAACACCTATGTCTACCCACCTGAGCCGTCGATGCGGCTGGTGGCTGACATCATTGAATATACGGCCAATGAGATGCCAAAATTCAACTCGATCTCCATCTCGGGCTACCACATGCAAGAGGCGGGCGCGAACCTTGTGCAGGAGCTGGCCTTTACCTTGGCCGACGGGCGCGAATATGTCCGCACGGCCATTGCGCGGGGCATGGACGTCGACAAATTCGCGCCGCGTTTGTCGTTTTTCTTCGCCATCGGGATGAATTTCTTCATGGAGGCCGCCAAACTGCGCGCGGCCCGTCTGCTATGGTCGCGGATCATGTCGGAATTTGATCCTAAGTCCGAAAAATCCAGCATGTTGCGCACCCACTGCCAGACCTCCGGCGTGTCCTTGCAGGAACAGGACCCCTACAACAACGTCGTGCGCACAGCCTACGAAGCGCTGGCCGCCGTCTTGGGCGGCACGCAGTCGTTGCACACCAACGCACTGGACGAGGCGATTGCCCTACCCACAGAGTTCGCCGCCCGCATCGCACGCAATACGCAGTTGATTTTGCAGGAAGAAACCGGCGTGACCAATGTGGTCGATCCGCTGGCAGGATCATACTATGTCGAAAAACTCACCGCTGATCTGGCGGATGCGGCGTGGAAAATCATCGAAGAGGTTGAGGAGATGGGCGGCATGACAAAGGCCGTGGCCTCCGGCATGCCCAAACTGCGGATCGAGGAATCGGCGGCCAAACGGCAGGCGATGATCGACCGCGGCGATGAGGTGATCGTGGGCGTCAACAAGTACCGCTTGGACAAAGAAGACCCCATCGACATTCTGGATGTGGACAACGTGGCTGTCCGCGACGCCCAAGTGGCGCGCCTTGACACCATCCGCACCGGCCGCGACCAAGCCGCCTGCGACGCCGCCCTGGCCGAGGTGGAACGCCGCGCAAATGAGGGCGGCAACCTGTTAGAGGCCGCCGTCGAGGCCGCCCGTACCCGTGCAACCGTGGGAGAAATCAGCATGGCCATGGAAAAGGTTTTCGGACGTCACCGCGCCGAAGTGAAGACATTGGCAGGCGTTTATGGTGCCGCCTATGAGGGCGACGAAGGCTTCGCCGCGATCCAAAAAGATGTGGAGGCGTTCGCCGAAGAAGAAGGCCGCCGTCCGCGTATGTTGGTCGTCAAAATGGGGCAGGACGGTCATGACCGCGGCGCCAAAGTCATCGCCACGGCCTTTGCCGATATCGGCTTTGACGTGGACGTGGGCCCGCTGTTCCAAACGCCCGAGGAGGCAGCACAGGATGCGGTGGACAACGATGTCCACGTCATCGGCATTTCGTCCCAAGCGGCGGGGCACAAGACCTTGGCGCCCAAGCTGATCGAGGCGTTGAAGGCTGCCGATGCGGAGGACATTCTGGTGATTTGCGGCGGGGTTATCCCTCAGCAAGACTATAATTTCCTGAAAAAATCCGGTGTGAAGGCCATCTTTGGTCCGGGCACCAACATCCCCGAAGCTGCGCGTGATATCCTGCGTTTGATCCGCGAGACGCGGACGTAATCCATGCGGTTGGATCATCTCGCCATTGCGGCTGAAACCCTTGAGGAGGGCGTGGCCTGGGCTGAGGGCAAGCTGGGCGTGACCTTCTTGCCGGGTGGCAAACATGCGCGGTTTGGCACCCACAATCGGCTCTTGGGTCTCAAAGACGGGTTGTATCTTGAAGTGATTGCCGTTGATCCGGATGCCACATCTCACGGCCCGCGTTGGTTTGGGCTGGACAGGTTCAGCGGGCCCCCACGGCTGGCAAACTGGATTTGCGAGCCTGCGGATTTCGATGCATGGCTGCGCCACGGGATGCGCGCGGTGCCTATGGCACGGGGCGATTTGCGCTGGGATATGGGCGCGCCGGAGGATGGCAGTCTGCCCATGGGCGGAGGGTTCCCCACCGTTTTGCGTTGGCACACAGACACGCCGCCGGGCCAAAGCCTACCCGCGTCGGGCTGTGCCTTGCAACGTCTGACGATCCGCCATCCGCAGGCAGAGGGCCTCGCGTCTGAACTGGCGCCAGCATTGTCTGACCCGCGCGTGGTGTTTGAACCCGCCGCAACCGTGTCCCTGTCCGCGATGATGCAAACGCCCTTGGGGGTGGTGACGCTGTGATGATCCGGCCCGCCGCTCTTGCCGACGCATCGGTGATTGAGGGGCTTTGGACGCCGGCTGTCCTGAACACCCCGATGACGTTTAACCCCGTCCCGAAAACTGTGGACGAGATCGCAGACATGATTGCCACGCGCGGCTGTTTTTTTGTGGCCGAACAGGACGGTCATGTCGTGGGTTTTGTGACCTATGGGGCGTTCCGTGGCGGGCCGGTATATGTGCATACGGCGGAACATACCGTCCTTGTGGGCCCTGCGGCGCAGGGCCAAGGCGCGGGTCAGGCGTTGATGAACGCTGCGATGGATCATGCCCGCGCGGCGGAAATCCATGTGCTTGTGGCGGGCGTCAGCGGCGACAACCCGCACGCGATTGCCTTTCACGAACGGCTGGGATTCGACCCCGTCGCGCGGATGCCAGAAGTCGGGCGCAGGGACGGGCGATGGCTTGATCTTGTTTTGCTGCAAAAACGGCTCTGACATCTGGCGCGGGATTGGCTAAGGTTAGCCTATGTCGATCTGGACCCGCATCACCGACGCTTTGTCGTCCCTTGCCGCTGGCGACAGCCTGTCGGATGTCTTTGCCAAGCTGCGCACGCCGCCCGAGAGGTCGGTGGCCTTTGCCATTGCAGTCATCGCCTTGGGCGCCAAGATGGCCAAAGCCGACGGGCAGGTCACCAAGGACGAAGTCGCGGCTTTCCGTGAAGTGTTCGTGATCCCCGAAGGTGAGGAGAAAAACACCGGACGGTTGTTCAACCTTGCCCGTCAGGACGTGGCGGGGTTTGAAGATTACGCCCGCAAAATCAAGGCGATGTACGGCGATGATGATACGGCCCCGCTGTGCGATCTGATGGAGGGGCTGTTTCACATCGCCTTGGCTGACGGGGTCTATCACCCCAATGAGGATGCCTTTCTGGAACGGGTGGCCGACATTCTGGGGCTGGGGGAGGCGCGTTTCAAACGGCTGCGCGCGCAATTTGTCCCCGACGCGACGCGTGATCCTTATGACGTTTTGGGGGTCTCTCCCGATGCGTCCCGTGACGAAATTCGCAAAGCGTGGCGGCAGTTGGTGCGTGAAACCCACCCTGACCAGATGATTGCCCGTGGCGTGCCGGAAGAAGCGGTGAAGCTGGCACAAAAGCGCATGATCGCGATCAACCGCGCGTGGGAAGACATCAGTGAGCGCGCCGCATGAAGCTGGCGACCTACAATGTCGAATGGTTTTCCAACCTCTTTGATGACGACGGGCGGTTGTACGACGATGACCGGTGGTCAGGCCGCCGCGATGTGACCCGCGCCCAGCAGACAGCCGCGCTTGGCCATGTGTTTGGCGCGATGGATGCTGATGGGATCATGGTGATCGAAGGCCCTGACGCACACGCCCGCCGTGACGGGGCCGCTGCATTGGAAGGGTTCGCCGCGCGGTTTGGCCTGCGCGCGCGCAAGGCGGTGATCGGCTTTGTGAACCAGACCCAGCAGGAGATTTTGTTTCTCTATGATCCGGACGTTCTAACCGCGACCCACGATCCGCAGACCCTTGGTGCGCCGCAATTTGATACCACGCTTGAGATGGATCTGGACACCGATGCGGAGGCGGAAGTGATCCGTTGGTCCAAGCCGCCGCTTGAATTGGCCGTCACACACAAAGACGGGGCGGCATTCCGGCTCATCGGGGTTCACGCCAAATCCAAAGCGCCACATGGCGCCAAAAGCGACGCCGATGCCCTGCGCATTTCCATCGCCAACCGTCGCAAACAACTGGCCCAATGCATCTGGCTGCGCCGCCGCATTGAGGCGCATCTGGACGTCGGGGACCGGATGATCGTGATGGGTGATTTCAACGATGGGCCGGGCTTGGACGAATTTGAAAAGCTTTTTGGTCGGTCAGGGGTTGAGATTGTTTTGGGGGAGGGTGCCGGCGCGCAGCTGTTTGATCCCCATGCGCAGATGGCCCTGTCGCGCAGGCTGGGGGTCGCCCCCACGACCGCAAGGTTCAAACTGCCGCCCCACGGTCGATATTTGTCGGCGCTGTTGGATTATATCATGGTGTCGCAAGACGTGGCCGACATGGGGGCGGATTGGACGATCCTGCATCCCTTTGATCATCCCGCGTGTTTTGCCGACAAACCCCTGATGGATGCGCTGCTAACAGCCTCTGATCATTTTCCTGTCGTCATGACAATTGATGCGTGATTTGGGATTTTGGCCTTGGGCCCCTATATTAGACCCATGAAACATATCGTTCTAAGCCTTTGCCTTGCCCTGCCATTGCCTGTCACAGCGCAGGAGGAGGGCGATATTGATGAGGGGTTTTCCCTGATGGAGGAGGGCGCGAAGCTGTTGTTTCGGGGGCTCATGTCCGAGGTGGAGCCCGCGATTGATGACTTCGCCGGGATGGCGCAGGAATTGGAACCGGCGTTGGAGCTGTTGGCCACCGAAATGGGACCGGCCTTGATGGACCTGATGCGCCAGTTGGACAGCGTGCGCTATTATGAAGTGCCGGAAATCCTGCCCAACGGGGACATCATCATCCGCCGCAGCCCTGATGCGCCCGAATTCACGCCGCCGGACAACGCGCCGATCGATCTTTAGTCTTCGATCTTGGGGCGGCGTTTGCCTTTGACGCGCACGGACCCTGTCGCGCCGATGGCGCTGGCCAGCGCGTCGAACCGCGATTGGGCGACTTCACCAAACAGGGGGGCTGCGGCCTCTTGCAGGACCAATTCAAGCGTGCCCGCTTTGGCGGAATATTTCAGCGTGGCGGCCTGTTCGTCGGCCTTCATCCACAACATCGCACCCAACCGCATAGCACGCCCCAATATTTCGGCGCGTTTTTGGTCGGCCTCATCAATGAGGCTAAAGAGTTCTTCAAACCGCGATCCTTCGCGTTTGTTGGAATAGCGGTGTAGCAATGCAATTCCGAGGAACACCCGTTCGGAGTGTTTCAATCCGCCAAGGTTCGCACGTGTGGCGTTGTCAAAAACGACTTCGTGGCGGTAGTCGGGATGGGCGCGCCAGCTGACGTCATGGAGGAGGCACGCCGCGCGGATCAGACGTTTGCGTTGAAAATTTGCGCGTCCAAACAAGGGCATAACGAAATGGTAGAGCGTGCGGCCAAAGCCCGGGAGGCGGGCGTCCTTGGCCTCGGCAAACCGGCAGGCTTCGATCAGAGGGTCCCGTTCGCGCAGTTCTTGCGGCATTTGTTCGTAGAGCATCCCCTCGCGGATCCCGTAGCTTGAAATGGTGATGTCTTTGGGTTTGAACCGGCCAATGACCTCACGCAAGACACGCACTGCGTAGGGGACCAGCGACATGCGACTGTCGGAAATGCCACACCGGGCGCGCAGATCCTGAAGGTCGGATGCTTCGATGTATTTCATCGTCTTGATAATGCGCGCGGGCGTCATGCGGTATTCGTGCAGCACGGTCATCGGATAGCCGCGCCGTTCCATATCGATCCGCGCAATGGCGCGCCATGATCCTCCCACCAGAAACAGGCGCTGGCCGGTGACTTCGTTCATCTGGGCAAACAGGTCTTTGACCGTTTCCTTGATATAGGCGTGGCGGTCTTTCTTTGATTTGATCTCCCGCAGTTTGAGAGGACCCAAGGCAGAGGTCACGCGGCGGCCCACGCGGCCTTCGGCCAGATCGGCCAGTTCCAGTGAGGATCCGCCAATGTCGCAGACCAACCCGTAGCTGCCGGGCCAGCCCAACAACACACCTTGGGCGGACAGACGCGCCTCCTCTTGGCCGTCAATCACCCAGATTTTCAGGCCCGTTTCGCGCAACACATCGGCGCGAAAATCGGGCCCGTCCTCGGCTTCACGCACGGCGGCGGTGGCCACGGCGGTCAGCGGGCCGATGCCCAGACCTTCGGCAATGGCCACAAAACGGCGGATCGCGGACAGGGCGCGCATGCGGCCTTCGGGGTTCAAACGGCCCGTTTCGGCCATGCCTGCACCCAGCCCCGCCATGATCTTTTCGTTGTAAAAATAGGCAGGGGACCGTGCGGCCCCGTCGAAAATCACCAAACGGACGGAGTTTGATCCCACGTCGATGACACCGACGCGGCTAAGCGCGCGGGCCTTGGGGTCGTCAAACAACGGGCGGCCAAAGGGGCCCCAGTCGGGTGTGTCTTCGGTGCTGGTGCCGTCCATGTTTGGTCCCCCCGGCGTCTCTGTGCGACCATGCCCAGCCGCCTATGCGCTGTCAACGCGCGGCGGCTGGTGTCGGTTCAGTCCTCAGTGTGGGTCAGTTGCGGCACATCCGACGCGCCTGCCGAACCACGCCCTGACAGCGACGGGTTTTCCATGAAGAACCGGTGACAGTTGAAAGCAAAAGTGCCGTCTTCGACTTTCGCGCGGGTGAAGGCGCCATCGGGCCCCATGGTCCAGCTTTGCGCCACATCAGCGAGGTTCGCGGCCATGATTTGGCTGACGATCTGCGCTTTGACGGTGTTGTTCGTGGCCTCAACCATGGTTTCCACACGGCGGTTGAGGTTCCGGCCCATCCAGTCGGCGGAGGAAAAGAACACCCGCGCCTTTTTGCTGGGCAGGCCCTTGCCGTTGCCAAAACACACGATGCGCGAATGTTCGAGGAAACGTCCCACGATGGATTTCACGCGGATGTTTTCAGACAGACCCTTGATGCCCGGCCGCAGCCCGCAGATACCCCGCACGATCAGGCTGATTTTTACCCCCGCTTGGCTGGCCGCATAAAGCGCGTCGATCACGTCTTCTTCCACGAGGCTGTTCATCTTCGCCCAGATTTCGGCAGGCTTGCCGTTTTGGGCATGCGTGGCCTCGGCCTCGATCATTTTGATGAGTTCGGATTTCAGGGTGAGGGGGGAGATCGACAGGTTCTCAAGGTTTTCGGGCTGCACGTAGCCGCTGAGGTAGTTGAACACCTTGGTCGCATCGCGCCCAAGGGCCGCGTCGCAGGTAAAGAACGACAGATCGGTGTAAATCTTGGCCGTGATGGGGTGGTAATTGCCGGTGCCGTAGTGGGTGTAGGTGACCAATTCCTTGCCTTCGCGGCGCACCACGGTGCTGATCTTCGCGTGCGTCTTGAGGTCAAGAAACCCGTAGACCACATGGGCACCCGCCCGTTCCAGACGGCGCGATTGACGGATATTCGCGGCCTCATCAAAGCGCGCTTTGAGTTCGACAAGTGCTGTGACGGATTTGCCATCCTCGGCGGCCTCGCACAGGGCCTCGACAATGGGGGACCGTTTGGACGTCCGGTACAGGGTCTGTTTGATCGCCACGACCTTGGGGTCGTTGGCGGCCTGTCGCAGGAAGCGCACGACCATATCAAACGTCTCATAGGGGTGGTGCAGCAGCATGTCCTTTTTGCGGATGGCTGCGAACATGTCGCCGTCGTGGTCGGACACCCGTTCGGGCACCCGCGGGGCGAAGGCGGGCCACAGAAGATCGGGCCGGTCGTCCAGCACCAATTCCTTCAGATCGGCCATGCCGATGACGCCGTTGATGTCGACCACTTCGTCTTCCGTGACGTGGAGTTCTTCCATAATCAGTTTGCGCAGTCCGGCGGGCGCACCGGCGGACACGCGCATGGACACGACCTCCCCCCGCCTGCGGCGTTTCAGGGCGACTTCGAATTCGCGCACAAGGTCTTCGGCCTCGTCCTCGACCTCAAGGTCACTGTCGCGCAACACGCGAAAAGCGCAGGACCCTTTGATGCTGTAGCCGGGAAATAGCCCGTCCAGCTGATCCATCAACAGGTCTTCGAGGGGCAGGAACCGGTGGCCACCTATCGTGGGCACAGCGATGTAGCGGTCGATCTGTTGGGGAACGGGCAGCAGGGCACGCAGGGGGCGTTTGTCCTGTTTGCGTTCCAGTTCCAGCGCCAGCGCAAAGCCCTCGTTGGGCAGAAACGGGAAGGGGTGCGCGGGGTCGATTGCCAAAGGCGACAGGACGGGAAACACCTGTTTGAAGAACACATCGCGCAGGAATTCGCGGTCTTCCTCGGTCAGGTCATCGCGGGTGAGAATCTGGATGTTTTCGCTCTCCATCTCCTCTCGCAGATCGCTGATGACCTTTTGCTGGCGCCCCAGCAGGTTCCGCGCGTCTTGGCCGATCAGTTTGAGTTGCTCTTGCGGGGTGAGGCCGTCAATCGACGGTGTCGTGTTCCCCTCACGGGCCAATTCGCGCAAGCCCGCCACGCGGACGGTGTAGAATTCGTCAAGATTAGTGGCCGAAATGGACAAGAACCGCAGCCGTTCCAGCAGCGGCACGCGGGGGTTTTCCGCCTCTTCCAGCACACGCCAGTTAAACCCCAGCCAGCTGAGTTCACGGTTGAAATAGCGCGCGGGCCCTGTCAGGTCGCCGTCTGCGTCCACGGGGTCGGGGAAATCAGCCTTGAGGAAATCTGCCTGTGTCATCAGCACCTTGTTGCATGAAATTGTGACGGGGAGGTGTCACTATCACCCAAGGGGGGGCAAAGAGTCCAGCACATCGCGCACGAAGGGCCGTGTGAGAGCCTTGCCTTGGGCCAGCGCCTCACGGTCGAGGGTTTCGACGATCTGGCGCACAGCCTCGAATGATCGGGGCAGGCGACGTTGCAGGTAATTCAGCGCCTCTGGCGCGGGGGCCAGTTGGCGGTCCTGAAAGTGTTTCAGCAACACAGCCATCAACAGCGGATCGTCGGGGGACCCGATGGTCGCCGTGGTGGCCGCCGACAGGCGGCTGCGCAAATCAGGGAGGGCGATGTCCCAACGGGCCGGGGCTGTCCGGCCGGTCAACAGCAGCGGCAGGCCTGCCGCGCGCAAATGGTTGTGAGTGTGAAACAGCCATTCTTGCGCAGCCGGTGGAAGCGCCTCACCGTCTTCAATCACGCAAGGCGCGTCGGGCAGGGGGGCGTTCGGGTCGATCAGTGCGGCATCGACCACCACCGCACCGGTTTGCGCCACAAATAGCCGCGCCAGATGTGTCTTGCCGCAGCCTGCGGGGCCGACCAGTGCCAGTTTCCCATCAGGCCAAGCCTGCGGCGCGCGGATCAGGGCAAAGGCCTGTTCATTCGCCTGAGAGACAAAGAAATCCTCAGGTCCCAACCGCACATTCGCAGGCAGGTCGAAGGCCAGCTGTTGGGCCATCTCAGTCGTCCTTAACGGTGCCTTTATAAAGGCGCCCGTTCTTGTATTCCTGTATCGCAAAGCGCGCCAGAACACCGATGACAGCCGCCACGGGCACGGCGATCAGCATGCCGACGAAGCCAAAGATCGACCCAAAGACCGACAGCGCGAGGATCAGCCACACAGGGTGCAGCCCCACGGAGGAGCCGACAAGATTGGGCGTCAGGAAATTGCCTTCGACGAATTGGCCAAAGGCGAAGATGGCGGCCACGATGCCGATGCGCAGCCAGTTGATGCCGGTCTGGATGGTTTCGCCATCCACCACCTCAGTGCCGCCCCACCATTGAAACAGCGCCAGCCCGATGGCCAGCGCACCGCCAACCAAGGCGCCCACATAGGGAATGAAGGAAATCAGGCCCGCGATCAGCCCGACCACAAGGCCAAAGTTCAGGCCCGCGAGCATCAGGGCGAGGCCGTAATATGTCCCAAGGATCAAACAGACCGTGCCTTGTCCGCGAATAAACGACGCCAGTGTCCGATCAATCTGGCGGGCCAGATCGCGGATCGTGGATTGGTGGTCACGGGGCAGCAGATCGTCGATCTGGGCGACCATACGGTCCCAATCCATCAGCAGATAGAAGGTCACGACGGGCACGATCACCACCAGCACAATGGCGTTGATGATGCCTTGGGCGGACGACAGCAGGGCATTCACAACCTCGCCCGAACGGGACTGGATGGCAGCGCCCAGCGTCTGGATTTGTTCCTGCATGAAATCGCCCTGCACATTGAGGCCGGGGATACGTTCGCTCAGCCACAGTTTGATCCCTTCCCAAGTGCCGGGCAGGTCTTCGACGATACGACCGATCTGGGCGATCAATTCCCCCAGCTGTCCGATCAGGGTCGGCACGACCAAAAGAAAGATCAAGATAAACAGGAAAATGCCCGACAGCGTAATGACCACGGTGGACATGATCCGGCTCAGGCCCCAGGCCTCAAGCCGGTCGGCGATGGGATCAAGGCAATAGGCCAGCGCGCCGCCCAAGATGTAGGGCAGCAGGACGTTGCCAAGCGCATAGAGCAAGAAAATCAGGACAAGGGCCGCGATGCCCCAATACTGAAGCTGCTTTTGGGGGGAAATGGCCATGGCGCGCGGTCTTCCTGTGGTTCGGGATAAGACCTAATTGGCGCAGGTGCCGCGTCTTTGCAAGCAAGCCCGCATGAAAAGGCCCTGCGCGTTTGGGGGTGCGCAGGGCCGGTTTGGCCAGTGGTCGGGCGGATGCGACCACCGGCCAAGTGTCGCAGGATTTAGTGGCAGGCCGGACGTGTGCCGGGCAGCAGCACCTTGTCGATCACGTGGATCACACCGTTGTCGGCTTCGATGTTGGCGACGATGACATTGGCCATCTGACCCGTGCCATCCGCAATGGATACGCCACCCGCAGAGGCCGTGATGCACAGACGCTCAGCTTCGTTGATCGGTTTGAAGTAGTTGGACCCAGCAGGGAAATCGCCTGCCATCAGCACACGGTCGTCTACGTGATAAAGCAGCACATCCGTCAACTGGTCGCGGTTCTCTTCCATTAGAAGCGTGTCCACGGTGCCCTCAGGCAGGGCTGCGAAGGCATCATTCACGGGCGCATAGACGGTGAAATTGCCGGGGCCTGCCAACGTGTCGGCCAGACCTGCGGCGGTGACGGCAGCAACCAGCGTGGTGAACCGTTCATCACCAGCGGCGATTTCGGTGATGGAGGCCGCGGAGGCTGCGGACCCGGCAACGGCGAGGGTGGCAGCGGCAGCGAATGTGGAAAGCGTTTTCATTTTGGATATCCCAAGTTTGTTTCATGTTGTGATGGGGATTACGCGACGCAGGTCACCTTGGGTCACTTCGATAACCTCCATGTTATCAAGTGAATTCTTTGATCCAAACGGCATGTTTATGCGTGCAGATGCGCTGTCTGCTTGCCCATTTGTTGCGGTCTGCTACACCACTGCCAACCTGATCTGAAAGAGACCTGACATGCGCCTCAGCCGTTATTTCCTGCCCGTCCTCAAAGAAAGCCCCCGTGACGCCCAGATCGTCAGCCACCGCTATATGTTGCAGGCGGGGATGATCAAACAGGCCAGCGCCGGTATCTATTCGTGGCTGCCGCTGGGCTTCAAAGTGCTGCGCCGGATCGAACAGATCGTGCATGAGGAACAGGCCAAGGCAGGCCACATCGCCATCCAGATGCCCACGATTCAATCGGCGGACCTGTGGCGTGAAAGCGGGCGTTATGACGCCTACGGGGACGAGTTGCTGCGCATCACCGACCGCCATGACCATCAGATGCTGTTCACACCCACAGCCGAAGAACTGGTCACCGATATCTTCCGGTCCCATGTGGCCAGCTACAAATCGCTGCCGCTGACGCTTTATCAAATTCAGTGGAAGTTCCGCGATGAACGGCGTCCTCGGTTCGGGGTCATGCGGGGCCGTGAATTCTATATGAAGGACGGCTATAACTTTGATCTGACCAAGGAAGACGCGCTGCATGCCTACAACCGCCATCTGGTCAGCTACCTGCGCACCTATGAACGCATGGGCCTGCAAGCGATCCCCATGCGCGCTGATTCAGGCCCCATTGGCGGGGACGACACACACGAATTTCTGGTGCTGGCCGACACCGGTGAATCTGAGGTCTTCTACGACAGCGCTGTCACCGATCTGACCTTTGGCGACCGTGAGATTGACTACGACAACGTTGAACAATGCGCAGGCGTCATGCAGGAATTCACCGAACTGTACGCCCGCACGGATGAGACTCACGATGAGGCGCTGTTTAATGACGTCCCAGAAGACCGCCGCCGCGTGGCGCGCGGGATCGAAGTGGGGCAGATTTTCTACTTCGGCACGAAATACTCCGACGCGATGGGGGCGACAGTGCAGGGCCCCGACGGCAAACCCACGCCTGTGCACATGGGGTCCCACGGGATCGGCGTGTCCCGTCTGTTGGGCGCGATTATTGAGGCCAGCCATGACGACAAGGGCATCATATGGCCCGAAGGTGTCACGCCGTTCCACGCGGGCATCGTCAACCTCAAGCAGGGTGATGATATGGCGGATGCAGCCTGTCAGTCGCTGTATGACGCGCTGACCGCGGCAGGGCTTGAACCGCTTTATGATGACCGCGACGAACGGGCCGGCGCCAAATTTGCGACGATGGACCTGATTGGCCTGCCATGGCGGATCACCGTGGGGCCACGTGGGTTGAAAAATGGCGTCGTTGAACTGACATCGCGCCGCACGGGCGAGAGTGAGGAACTGACGCCAGAGGCGGCGGTGGCCAAGATCGTCGACATTTATAAGGCGCACGGTTTGGGCAATGGCTGAGACCAGGGCGACCGGCGCGAACGCTGCCGGTCGCGGCCCCGTGACGCCGTACTTTACCGTTGAAGACGCAGACCTGTTTTTGCGCTTCATCGGTGAGGTTTTCGGCGCGAGGGTCATCAAACAGGACCGCTACGACGACGGGCGTATCCAGCATGCGCGTGCGCTGATCGGGCCTTCGATGATCATGGTCAACAGCAGCTCTGACGATTATCGCCCCCAGACCTCACAAATGCATCTGAAGGTGGCCGATGTGGCTGCAGCCGTTGAAGCGGCTACGGCGTTGGGCGCGCAGATCACCATGGCGATCAACACGCGGCCTCACGGCGAAATTATGGCCGGTTTCACGGACCCCTGCGGCAATCTGTGGTGGGTTGCCCAGCCTGCATAAATCTTGGGCCATTGACCTTGACGCACCGGCCCCGTTAACTCAGCCCACAGTAAAAGAGGCAGCACAAATGGCCGGTAAAACCGCCCCCTTCGCACGGTTCGAATGGATGATCGCATGGCGCTACATCCGCGCCAAACGCGCCGAGGGCGGGGTCAGCGTGATGACGTGGATTTCGCTGATTGGTGTGACGCTGGCGGTCTTTGCTTTGATTGCGGTGCTGGCCGTGCGGTCGGGGTTTCGCGCGGATTTCGTGGACACGATCGTGGGCGCGAACGCCCATCTGACCTTGCGCCAAAATTACAATGAAACCATCACTGTGACCCAAGGCGACCAAACGGTTGAGGTCATGCGCCGCGTCGACACCTTGCAAGACGGCGACGCATTGGCCGCAGAGCTGCGCCAGATCGAAGGCGTGACCCGCGCCGCCCCCATCGTGCGCGCCGAAGGGTTGGCGACCATCGCGGACCGGTCGTCCTTTGTGCAGGTCTACGGCATCACGCAGGCCGATTTGCTGGACGTGCCTTTGGTGCGAAACCCCCAAGACAGCAGCGGCAGTCTGGAGGATTTTGGCGCGTCCGACACGGGCGGTGGCATCGCCCTTGGCTCTGGCGTGGCGCGCAATTTGGGCGCGCAGGTGGGCGACCGCATCAGCCTGCTATCAGCCACGGGCGTGCAAACCGCAGGGGGCCGGTCACCGCGCCGCCAGACCTATGACGTGGTCTATATCTTCCAAACAGGCCGCTATGTGACCGACATCAGCCGCATTTATCTGCCGCTGGAAGACGCGCAATCTTTCTTCAGCCGCGACGGCGTCCATGATGAGATTGAGATTTACGTCGAGGACCCCGACCGGGTTGAGGAGTGGATACAGCCTATATACCGCAGCCTTGGGCCGGAGAGTTTCCTCTATTCGTGGAAAGACAACGAAGGCGCCTACCTGCGCGCCCTGACAGTTGAGGACAATGTGATGTTCATCATCATGGCGATCCTCGTGCTGATTGCGTCGATGAACATCATCAGTGGTTTGATTATGCTGGTCAAAAATAAAGGCAGCGACATCGGCATCCTGCGCACCATGGGGTTAAGCGAGGGGTCCGTCATGCGGATATTCTTCATTTGTGGCGCGGGACTGGGCACGGTGGGGACGCTGTTGGGCGTCATCCTCGGGTGTCTTTTTGCCATCTACATCGACACTATTTTTGCGCTGGTGAACTACGTGGCAGGCGGCGGCGTCTGGGACCCGTCGATCCGCGGCATCTACGACATTCCCTCAAAGCTGGAGTTGGAAGACGTTCTCTTGGCGATTGGTCTGTCCTTGTCGCTGTCGTGGATCGTGACGATCTTTCCGGCCCGACGTGCCGCGCGCATGAACCCTGTTGAGGCGCTGCGCTATGAATGATGTGACCCTGAAACTCGACGGTATTCAAAAGGCCTACAATATCGGCAAACCCACTGAGGTGCAGGTGCTGCACGAAGTGTCCCTGCAGGTCGCCAAGGGCGAAGTCGTGGCCTTGGTCGCCCCATCGGGGGCGGGTAAGTCCACGTTGCTGCACATTGCGGGGCTTCTCGATACGCCTGATGCGGGCACTGTGGCGATTGGGGGCGAAGACCTGACCAAACTGGGCGATCGCAAACGTACTGCTGTGCGCCGCAATGATGTGGGTTTTATCTATCAGTTCCACCACCTGCTGCCCGAATTCACGGCGCTGGAAAACATTGTCCTGCCGCAACTGGCCAACGGCATCGCGCAGGGTGAGGCCGAGGCCCATGCGATGGACCTGCTGGGGCGTGTCGGCGTGGCCGAACGCGCCAGCCACCGCCCCGCGGCCCTGTCGGGCGGCGAACAACAGCGGGTGGCGTTCTGCCGTGCGCTGGCCAACAAACCTAAGCTTTTGTTGGCGGATGAACCCACCGGCAACTTGGACCCCGGCACATCGGACCGCGTGTTTGAGGCGTTGATGGACCTTGTCCGCGCCTCCGGCCTGTCAGCCTTGATCGCCACCCACAACCTAGACTTGGCCGCCCGCATGGACCGCGCCATCCGCCTTGACCAAGGGCGACTTACAGAAGGATTTGCGCCATGAAAGTCTTCGTTTCCGAAATTGAAGAGGTCGCAAAAGCGGCCCTGACCGCCCATGGGGCGGCAGCGTGGCAGGCCGGCGAAGTGGCCCGCGCCGTGGCCCGTGCCGAAGCCTTCGGCAATGTCATCTGTGGTCTCTACTACCTTGAAAGCTATTGCACCCAGCTTGCATCAGGCCGCGTGGATGGGCAGGTGGACCCTGTCGTGACACGGCCCAAAGCGGGCACAGTGGTGGCTGACGCCAAGTTCGGCTTTGCCCAGCCGGCCTTTACCCGCGGCCTGCCGCACGCCGTTGAAGCCGCACGCGAAAACGGTGTGGCCACAATGGCCGTGGCCCATGCGCACACCTGCACATCGCTGGGGTTCTTCACCGAACAGATCGCGGATGCGGGGCTGGTCGGGATCGGATTTACCAATGCCTCACCCGTGGTTGCACCTCCGGGCGGCAATGCGGCGGTCGTCGGCACGAACCCCATCTCCATGTCCGTTCCCAACGGCGGCATGCACTGGGATTTCTCAACCTCCGCTGTGGCGCTGGGCAAGATCACCATGGCCAAAGCGGCGGGTGAGAAAATCCCCCTCGGCTGGGCCGTGGACGCGGACGGCCAACCCACCACCGACCCTGAGGCTGCCCTGAAAGGCGCGCTGGTGTCGGCGGGGGGCTACAAAGGCTGGGGCTTTGGCCTGATGGCTGAGGTGTTGGCCGCTGGCATGACCGGATCGGTCAATTCGCTGGATGTCAGCGGGCTGAAACTGCCCGATGGCAAACCCCATGATCTGGGCCAGTTCTACATCCTGATGGAACCTGGCGCGGATTTCGCCGCCCGTCTGGCCCGCGTGTCTGACGCCGTCGCCGCCCAAGACGGCGCGCGCATCCCCGGCCAGAACCGCCGACCCATGGGGGAAATCGACGTGCCGGACGCGCTGTGGTCCGCGTGCCGAGCGCTCTCGTCCACCTGACAATCGCGTGAGATTTGAAACCTTCGATTGAGGTTGTCCGTGGCTTTGACCAAGTTGCGATCAACCCGACGAAAGGTAGTTTTATGCGTCTTCTGTCCCTTGTTCTTCCGCTTGCCGTCGCGGCGTCTACGGCAGTGGCCGGTCCCATTTCCTTTGGCGGGAGCTGGAACGAACAGCGTTTGCAAGTCTTCAATTCCAACGACTACAGCTTTAACGGAAATTCGATGACCATCGCATCGGACGGGGCTGTGTCACTGGCGTGGACCCGTACGAACCGGTCAGATTGGGGCGCCACAGCGGCGTCTTGGAACTGGGCAGTTAGTCAGTCTGTGCCCGCCACCGATCTGCGTCGTAAGGGCGGCGATGATCGTAACATCTCGATCTATTTTGTGTTCCTGCCCGAGGCTGATGCGGTGAACATGGAAGGTGCGAATATTCGTCAGTTGAATGGCAATCCCAACGTGCGCATTTTGCAGTATGTTTGGGGGGGGAACCATGCGCGCGGATCGATCCAGAATTCGCCCTATGCGCCGGGCCAAGGGGCCAATGTGATCCTTCGGTCGGCGGGCACCGGCAGCCATTCGGAATCTGTCAATCTGGCCAGTGATTTCGCCTCTGCCTTTGGCGGTCAGCCGGGCGCTTTGGTGGGCATCGCGGTGTCTGCGGACAGCGACGACACCGGGTCCAACATCCGCGCGCAGGTGTCTAACCTTGCCGTTCGGTAAGGGTAGGCGTTAGTCACAGACCCCACGTAAATCTGCATTCTCGTAGACGCCAAGGACCTCACTGGGCTTTGGCGTTTCGTGTATGGGGCGCACGGGCAGGACCTGCGCCAAGGTCGCGTGCAGCCGTGCAGTGCGCGCGCCTTCGGGGGCCAGCGTGCGGCAGCAGATAAACTCCTCCACCAGTGCGGCCTGTTGTTCGTATCCCATGTCGAGGAAGCGGACATTTGCCGCAGGATCAAAGAGGTAGGGGTCCACGCCGGGGCGGTGTTCGGCCAGCCCTTTGAACGGGGAATAGCCCGTCACATCGCGGTTTTGCCACTGCCAGACATGCACCATTTCATGGGCAAAAAACATCGCCGCCACAAGGTAGATGCGGTCGGGGTAGCCTGTCGCGTAATCCGGGATCGTCCAGTCGGGGCTGGTCAGAACATGGGTCCACGCCACGGCCCCCGCGGTGCGGGTCTGGATGGTCGGGCCAGTGGGCGGCGGCGCGATTTTCTCACGACAGGTGGTTTGCGGGCGGGCCGCATAGGTGCGCGTGGTGTTGCCAATCGGCGCCTCAATCAGTCGGATCGGGGCTGTGTCGAGCGCATCGCCCATGAGGCCACCGGCCAGCACCCGCTCCGCCTCCGTCAGACCACGCCCGCAGCCGATGAGGAAGAGAAAGAGGAGAAGGATGCGCATGAGGAGGAGGGTATGACGGCGCGCGGGAAAGGGAAAGAGCGGGTTAAACATTCAGCCCCCCAATGTGACGCACCACCCTATTCCCACCAAAGATTTGAGGGGGTTTAAGCCGCTTTCGTTCCATCAGTGGCGAAACGAAAGACAGCGCCTAAGCTCTTCTAAATCGGATGGATCCTTCTGCTTGTGGATCATTCGATGGCACGTCGGGCACAGCACCAAAAAGTCATTTGGGACCCGGTAGCGGCGTGTTTCGCCTTCGGCCAGTCCAGAAATTGGCTTGGCGTGGTGGACATCTAGGGGAGTGTTTTTGAGGGGCCCATTAAAATTGTATTGCTTTTGGGGGTCTAGACGACACCCTTCGCAAATTGCTCCGCGCTTCTGAAGCACGGGACCTCTGACGTTTGGGGCGCGTTCAATACGCCGAGCTAGGATGAGCTTTCGGCTTTCAAACACATCGTTTGAACCCGCTTCTTCCATCATCACGTCGTCTGGCGTTGTGCCCCCTTTATCGACCAGAGTTTCGTAGGCCGCCAGCATTTTCCCAAAGTCTTTATAGAAGAGTTCTTTGTCCAAATTGCGTGCGTGATAGGTCCTGCCAAAGGCATGGCCCGCCATATATCCTAGGGGTAAGGAGTCTTCCGAACCTAGATCGATGGCATCAGTTCTGAATTGCTCTGCAAACTCCGGCACTCGAGCGCTCATTTCAACCGCATTGCGTCGCAAATAGTCACGTCCAGCCTTTTCTCCAAAGCTCTGATAAGCGGCGGTTGTTCCTTGATTTAAGGACAGGGTAATTTCTGCGGTTTGCGCATTAATGAGGTAGACGACGTAAAATCCCTTCCTGGCGCTTTCGGTAATCAAAGGATCGAAAAATCCAAGCCAAGGAACGGCGGCCCAGTTTCCGGCCCCAACACTAGCTTTTACTTTGAGGTCGTAAGGAAGGAAGAGAAGCTGCTCTTTTGCGGAAATGGGAATGTCATGCCTGACAAAATTACCAAATTCATTCGAAGCGAAGCTCTTTGCACGCGCGTAGGTGTACTCGATGGCTAGTTTGGCAAGATCATCGTGCAGCATTTAGAGGACCTTTCCCTCAAACATCCAACTCCTCAACAAACCGTGCATTCTCCTGAATATACTGGAACCGCATCTCCGGCTTTTTGCCCATCAGGCGCTCCACCAGATCGCCGGTTTCGCCCGGTTCGTCTTCGTCAATGGACACGCGGATCAACTTGCGTGATGCGGGGTCCATCGTCGTTTCTTTGAGGTCCTTGGCGTCCATTTCACCCAGACCCTTAAAGCGACTCACGTCCATTTTTCCGTTTCCGCCCAGACCCTTGGCCAAGGCTTCGTTCTTCTCCGCCTCATCCAGACAATAGACGCGGCGTGCGCCTTGGGTGACGCGGAAGAGCGGCGGACAGGCGAGGTAGAGGTGGCCCGCGTCGATCATCGGGCGCATCTGGCTAAAGAAGAACGTCATCAGCAGCGCCGCGATATGGGCGCCGTCCACGTCCGCATCCGTCATGATGATAACCTTATCGTAACGAAGGTCATCTACGTTGAATTTCGCCCCCAGCTGCACCCCAAGCGCCTGGGTCAGGTCGTTGATTTCGGCATTCGTATTCAATTTGGAGGACGCAGCCCCCAGAACATTCAAAATCTTACCCCGCAGCGGCAAAAGCGCCTGCGTTTTGCGGTCCCGCGCCATCTTGGCGGAGCCTCCGGCGCTGTCGCCCTCAACGATAAACAACTCGGTCCCGTCGCGGTTGGTGGCGGAGCAATCGACGAGCTTGCCCGGTAGACGCAGCTTTTTGGTCGCGGTCTTTCGCGCGGTCTCTTTCTCTTGCTTGCGGCGCACACGCTCTTCGGCGCGCAACACAAGAAAATCGAGGATCGCACCAGCGGATTTCGTGTCCGACGCCAGCCAATTGTCGAAATGGTCGGCTACAGCCAGTTGTACCATGCGTTGGGCGTCCGTGGTCGCCAAGCGGTCCTTCGTCTGGCCCACGAATTCCGGATCGCGGATGAAACAGGATACCAGCGCACCGGCACCGGTCGTCAAATCCTCACGGGTGATCATCGCGGCCTTGCGGTTGTTCACCCTTTCCCCGTAGGCCTTGATGCCTTTGAGGACTGCGGCCCAAAACCCCGCCTCATGGGTGCCGCCCTCGGGCGTGGGAACGGTGTTACAATAGGACTGGATGAACCCGTCGCGGGTGGGTGTCCAGTTGATGGCCCATTCGACCTTGCCGGGGACCTGAAATTTCTCGGTGAAATCAACGGTGCCAGAGAAGGGCTTCTCCGAATAGGTCGTGGCCCCGGCCAGTGTTTCGTTCAGATAATCGGCCAGACCACCGGGAAATTTGAACGTCGCCTCAAGCGGGGTTTCACCGTCGTTGATGCCCGTCTTCCAGCGGATTTCCACGCCGGAGAACAGATACGCCTTCGACCGCGCCATTTTGAACAGCCGCGCGGGTTTGAGTTTCAGGGACCCGAAAATCTCGGCATCCGGATGGAAGGTCACGGATGTCCCGCGCCGGTTGGGGGCCGCACCGATTTTCGCAAGCGGTGCCTGTGGCACGCCGCGCGAAAATTCCATCATCATCAGTTCTTTGTTCCGCGCGACCTCTACCCTCAAATGGTCGGACAGGGCGTTCACCACAGATGACCCAACACCGTGCAGACCGCCTGACGTCTGATAGCTGTCGCCTGAGAATTTGCCGCCCGCGTTCAGCGTGCAAAAGATGATCTCAAGTGCGGATTTGGACGGGTCTTTGGGGTGCGGATCGGTGGGGATGCCGCGGCCATTGTCGCGCACAGTGACATGGCCGTTTTCGTGCAGTTCAACCTCGATCCAGGTGGCGTGCCCAGCCACGGCTTCGTCCATGGAGTTGTCGACGATTTCGGCCACCATGTGGTGCAGCGCGCGGTCGTCTTTGCCGCCGATATACATGCCAGGCCGCAGGCGGACGTGTTCCATATCCTCCAGCACTTGGATGGAGGAAGCGTCATAATCAGAGGCAGACGCGGTCTTGCCGGAGAGAAGATCGTCGGACATGGTGGGGCCTGTTGGTTTTTGTTTCATTCAGTATGTCACGGGGAACGGGGCTGTTGAAGCCCTATTGCGGGTCTGTTCACGCCTTGTGGATAAGGCCCGCTGGGGAGGATGCGATGGGATTGGCGACGTTTGATTTGGCCGCATTTGAGGCCAGCGAGGGTGCCGAGCGGCAGCGTATTGCGGCTGAGTTGGATCAGATGTGCCGCGAAACCGGCTTTCTGGTTCTGACAGGCCATGGTGTGCCAGCGCAGGTTGTCAGCGGCATGTGGGCGGCGGTCCATGACTTCTTTACCCTCGATGCCGCAGACAAAGCCAAGGTCGCACCGCCCGAACCTGGTGCGCCCTATGGCTGGATTGGTCCGCTGAAGGAGGCTTTGGCGGCCTCCAAAGGGGTGAAGACCCCCCCTGACCTGAAGGAAAGCTTCAACGGCGGCCCGCTAAGGGTGCCGCAAAACGCGGGCGCGCAGGCACGGGCCTTTTGTTATCGCGCCACCCCCTATCCGGATTTGGCGGGGTTTCAGGCGGCGTGGGATCAATACTACGTCGCGATGGAGGATTTGGCCGCCCGTGTCATGCGCAGTTTTGCGGCGGCTTTGGAGTTGCCCGAAGATGCCTTCGACGCCGCCGTGACGGAACCGATTTCGGCGCTGCGTGCTTTGAACTACCCCGCCACCGGGGATGTGCCCGAGGCGGATCAGCAGCGGGCGGGCGCGCATACGGATTACGGGACGTTGACGATCCTGTTGCCGCAGGCCGGACGTGGGGGATTGCAGGTCCAACAGGCGGGCGCGTGGATTGATGTGACAGCGCCCGAGGGGGCATTCGTCATCAACATCGGGGATTTGATGGCGCGCTGGACGGCAGACCGCTGGGTCAGCACCTTGCACCGCGTGGTCGCCGTGCCGCACCAGCCAGCGCGCAAATCCTTGGCCTATTTCCACCAGCCCGGTTGGGATGTTGAGATTGCACCGTTGGATGGGTCAAACGCCTATCCGCCGGTGCGGTCAGGCCCCTATCTGATGGAAAAATTCCAGTCGACTGGGACGTGACCGTTTAGCCCTTGGCCCCAAGGCCGAGCCGCATCAGTTCTTTGCGCAGAGGCGTGAGGCCATGAAGTGCCTCAACCCCCTTGGCGCGCAAATTCCGAAGGAGCGGATTTTCAGCCTGCGATGCGCGGTTGAGAAGGTCGATGCCCGTCACCCGCAGTTTGATATCGCCGTGCCGTTTGCGCGCGTAGGCGTCCAGCATCACCACATCCCCAAGGGCGTCACGATTGTCCTTGGCCACATCCAAAAGCGCGGCCAGATCGGCCAGTGACATGTTCAAACCCTGCGCGCCGATGGGCGGCATGACGTGGGCGGCCTCAGCCACGAGGGCCACGCGTTCGGCGGTGATGCGGTCTGCCATCTGGCTGATGATCGGCCAGACCATCCGGCGGCTCACCAGTGTCAGCGGGCCGTTGACGCCCGCGCTGCGGGCGGTGGCGGCGGCGTTGAAATCTTCGTCCGGCAAAGCGGCGAGGCGCAAAGCCTCCGCCCCGTCTTCCATCCAGACCACCGCAGAGCAGGGTTTGCCATCATGATCGGGCAGGGGCACCAGCGTGAAGGGGCCGCCGGTGCGGTGCACTTCGGTTGAAATGTTGTTGTGGGGCGCGTCATGTGTGACGGCAAAGGTGACGGCCTTTTGTCCGTAACGCTTTGTTTTTGAAGTGATTTGCGCCGCTTCGCGCACGGGGCTGCTGCGCCCGTCGGCGCCGATGACCAGCTTGGCGGTCAATTTGGTCCCATCGGTCAGGGTCACACGGGCGTGTGCCGTGCGGGTCAGCATCGCCTTGAACCCGGTGCCTGACAGGAACGTCACATTGGGCAAATCATCCAGCCGGGCGGTCAATTCGCGGCGCAAAAGCCAGTTGGGCAGGTTCCAGCCAAAGGGCAGGTCCCCGATGTCGGCGGCATCAAAATCGCGGGTGACGCGCGGGGTCAGGTCTTCGCCACCGGCATCGACGATGCGCATGACTTGCAAGGGCGTGGCATGGGGGGCTAGCCGGTCCCAGACGCCCGCCGCGTCCAGAAAATCGCGGGCGGGCTGCAAAAAGGCGGTGGTGCGCAGGTCCGCGCCTTCGCTTGCGGCGTCTGTGATGGGCGGGGCAGGGTCCGCGATGGTCACGGTAAAGCCTGCCGCCCCGAAGGCCGCGGCAGCTGTCAGTCCTGCGACACCGCCGCCCGAAATGAAGATGTCTGTATCAGTCATGATCCATAGATAGGCCGCGTGCGGTTGTGCGCAAAGCCCGTTAGACCAGCTGCGACAAGAAGGCCGTCAGATTGCTGGTGTGATGGTGAACATGGGGGTGCGGTTCTGCGTCGGGGGCCACATGGACCGTGCGCATGCCAAGGGCGTGGGGCACGGTCAGGTTGCGGATGCTGTCTTCGAAGAATGCCCCTTTGGTGGGGGTGAGGGCGTCGAGGGCGAAGACAGCCTCAAACGCGGCTTGATCCGGTTTGGGCCGATAGCCCGCGTGTTCTACCCCGTAAACCGCATCGAACAGGCCGGTCATGCCAAGTGCGCGCAGCACATCGTGGGCGTAGGGGCGCGTGCCGTTGGTGTAGACGATCTTGCGACCCGGCAGGGCGGCAATCGCGTCGGCCAAGGCGGGGTTCGGGGACA
This sequence comes from Pseudooctadecabacter sp., assembly GCF_965657175.1. GTDB lineage: Bacteria > Pseudomonadota > Alphaproteobacteria > Rhodobacterales > Rhodobacteraceae > Octadecabacter. Next base: position 124,024 of record NZ_CBFHNH010000007.1, read on the forward strand.
GCACCGAAAAATCGATATCGTGAACAGCCGCCAAGAACGGGTCGGGGTCCAGCCCGTGTTCGGCCATCAGCCCCGCTAGGGTCGTGCCGTGCAATTCCCAGTAGTGGTCGCGCAGACGGTTTGCCTCGATCTCATCGACGTTGAGGGTGCGGGCCACATAGTCCGTCATCAACACTTCGATCTGCGAAAACAGGCCCCGGTCCGGCGGGTAGAGCGTGTGATCGAGATCGAAGACCCAGACCTGCACATGTGAAAAATCAGCTTTTACCATAGGCCCCGTTTAGTTCGCTTCGGTTGGGAAATCGAGAGGGTTGATACGAATGGATACCGTGGTGTACAACGCCAGCCCAATGGAGGACGCCATGACCAACGCCAGACCACCCGTCAAAGACGCCTATGAATTGATCCTAGAGGCGATTGATACAGGCACTTACAAGCCCGGATCGCGTCTGGTGGAAAGTGAACTGGCCGAACGGTTCGGTGTCTCCAGAACCCCAATTCGTGAGGCTTTACAACGGCTTGAAACCCAAAGCCTGCTGACGCGGGACGGACGGTCGTTGATCGTGGCCTCCCTTGATCACAGCCAGCTGAGCGAACTTTATGTCGTGCGCGGATCGCTTGAAGGCTTGGCCGCACGGCTGGCCGCACGTCATGCCACGCCAGAAGAACTGGCCGTGCTGCGCGATATGTTAGAGGCCGACCGCAAGCTGACCCATGACCCTGAGGCCATGAGCCGCGCCAACCGGCGGTTTCACAAGCAGATCCATCTGGCCAGTCACAACCGGTTTTTGGTGCAACAGCTGGATTTGGTGCACCGGTCCATGGCGCTGTTGGCGTCCACATCCATCGCCGTTCAGGGCCGCCCTGCGGACACCTTGGAAGAACACGAACGTATCGTGAAAGCGATTGAGGCCGGTGATGGCGATGCCGCCGACAAGGCGTTGCGCGATCACATCTCGCAGGCCTTCATCATTCGCCTGCGACTGGATGCGGAAGCGGTTGAGGCGGCCCACTGAGGCGATCCCCCAAGGTGCGTTTGGGCTGCGTCGGCGCGAAAATGCCGTGGCTGGTTTTATCCCAGTAAAAGGGTTTGGTTGCCAGCTCGATGACCCCCTTATAGGCGGCGATTGCGGCCAGCGGGAAATAGAAGTGCAGCGTCGGCGTCCAGACGATCAACTCTCGTTTTTTGGCGGAGGTCACGGCAAGGGCCGATACGGTGATGTTGATCACCTCGGTCATCAGGAAAATGCTGGCAAAGGTGATCGCCACGGGCGGTGACAGCACCCCTGTCAGCGGGTGGGGCAGGCCCAGCAACATCAGCCAGAAAGACCACAGCAACGGCGCGAGCAGAAACTGGCTGATGGTGCCCATGAACAACAGCTGCACGCCGAAAAACCGCCACGCCCCCAGATCGCGCCACAACTGAACCGGGTCGCGCATGTGAACGCCGTAGGTGATTGCATATCCCTTGAGCCAACGGGACCGCTGTTTGACCCAAGGCCAGACACGGGCGTTTGCTTCTTCTTGGGTGGTGCTGTCGATGATTTCTGTGCGGTAGCCGCGACGATTCAGGCGGATGCCCAGATCAGCATCTTCGGTTACGTTATGCGCATCCCAACCGCCCAAAGATTCCAGCACATCGCGGCGGAAAAACAAAGTGGTCCCACCCAGCGGGATCGCCAGTTTCATCCGCTCTAGCCCCGGCAGGATGATGCGGAACCACGCGGCATATTCCACGGTAAAGCAGCGTGCCAGCCAGTTGGAATGACTGTTGTAGAAATCAAGGCGGCCCTGAAGGCAGGCGACCTGCGGCGGGGCCGTGGCAAACCGCGCCGCGACTTTGTAGATTTGATCGGGGTCGGGCGCGTCTTCGGCGTCATAGACCCCGATAATGGACCCGCGCGCAAAACTGAGCGCGTAGTTGAGGGCCCGCGGCTTGGTCTGCAACGTCCCCAGCGGCACGCGGATCGCGCGCATCCAATAGGGCAGATCAGCCTCGGCGAGGGCGTTTTGCGTCGTCCCGTCATCGGCCTCAAGCACCAGACACAGGTCGAGCTTATCTGTCGGGTAATCGATTTTTGACAAACGTTGAACCAAGGCCCCCGCGATGTCGCGTTCTTTGAACAATGGGACCATGATGGTGACAATGGGCAGGTTTTGCGGCTCGACCGTGACGGTTTGTTCGGCGGGCTTCGGGAACAGGTGGAACAGGGCCGCTGCGGATTTGAGGGCGGTGTTTAAGACCAAGGTGAACACGGCCCAGCCGCACAGAATTAGAAAACTGGTTTGCGGCCATAGGATCAGACAGGCCAGAATGGCGATGGCCACGCCGCCCCCCCATCTGAACGCTTTGCCCGCATCCCAATCGCGGCATGAATCCTGTGCGGTGGTGCGCAGTTCGGCGTTGTCCATCAGCGTCGTGTGGCACAAACGTGCAAAGGCACGGTCCATCTGGGCAGGGGTGATGATCGCCAGATGCACATGGCCATAAAGAACCGTCAGCACATCGCGCACTTTGAGGAAATCTTCGACGTTTGCGGCCAACACGGTCACACGGTTCGCAACTTTGCGCCACGGCAACACCCGATGTTTAAGGCAGCGTTTCGCCCCAAAGACCGCGACAAGGCGCGGATCAGCGGGGTTTGATTGCAGATCGATCAGGCTTGTGCGATGGCGTCGCGCCTCAGCCGAGGCGAGGGTCATGTCCGGCTGGCCAGGATAAAGCGTGCCCGCCAAGGCCTTAACATCGCGGCGTGCACGGTCGCTTTGGGCCGCTTGCCGCGCGGCCTCAACGCCCGAGGGACGCAGGATATCCGCCGTGCTGCGGGGTTCGGCCACGCGGGCCGCCACATCTATGTGCGCCGCAGTCGCCTGCCTGCGACCGGTGCTGAATGTCAAAGCCATTCCGTCCTCGTTTCATCTGTCCCACCCCGACCTTGGGGGGGAACAGTTAACGGGCGGTTAAATTGGCATTAACCTGCAAAGGTTCAGGCAGAGACACCGGCACGGTCGGCCATCGCGGCGGCAAACCGTTCAAACAGGTAGTAGCTGTCCATGGGACCGGGGGAAGCCTCGGGGTGGTATTGGACAGAAAAGACAGGGCGTCCGTCCACGGCGATGCCGCAGTTTGATCCGTCAAAAAGCGACGTATGGGTTTCGCGCACGCCATCCGGCAGCGATTGTGCATCCACCGTAAAGCCGTGGTTCATGGACGTGATTTCCACCTTGCCGGTGTCTTGATCCTTGACCGGATGGTTCGCGCCGTGGTGGCCGTGGTTCATCTTGATGGTCTTGGCCCCAAGGGCCAGTGCCAACATTTGATGGCCCAGACAGATGCCAAAGACGGGCACGTCTTTTGTCAAAACCTCTTGGATCATGGGCACGGCGTATGTGCCTGTGGCCGCTGGATCGCCCGGACCGTTGGACAAGAACACGCCGTCAGGGTTGTGGGACATGACCTCTTCAGCGGTGGCCGTCGCGGGCAACACGATGACGTCACAGCCCGCCGACGCGAGGCACCGCAGGATGTTGCGTTTTGCCCCGTAGTCAATCGCCACGACCTTGTGTACGGCGTCTGTCTGGCGTTTGAACCCTTCGGGCCAAGCCCACCGCATTTCATCCCAGCGGTAGGATTGCGCACAGGTGACGTCTTTGGCCAAATCCAGACCTTCGAGGCCTGCAAAATCGCGCGCGGCGGCGACCATTGCCTCAATATCGAAATTGCCGTCGGGGTCATGGGCCATGGCCACATGCGGCGCGCCTTGCTGGCGGATCGCGCGGGTCAGGCGGCGTGTATCGATACCGCCGATCCCGATGCGGCCGCGCTTTTCCAGCCATGTTTCGAGCTGTTCCACAGACCGCCAGTTGCTGGGCGTCGTCGGGTCCCATTTCACCACCATGCCGGAGGCCACGGGATCGGCGGTTTCGTCGTCCTCAGGGGTGACGCCGGTGTTGCCGATGTGCGGGAAGGTGAAGGTCACGATCTGGCCTGCATAAGACGGGTCGGTCATGATTTCCTGATAGCCGGTCATGGCCGTGTTAAAACACAGTTCCGCGACGGTCTGCCCCGTTGCGCCAAAGCCCATCCCGTAAAAGACAGTGCCGTCGGCCAAGACAAGGCAGGCTGTTGGTTTTTTCTGGTCTGTCATTGCTCAAATCCCCCGAAATGTGCGCAAGATGCGGCACCCATGGCATCTGGGCGCAGCCAAATTGTCCGCGTTCTACGGGGTGGCTGGGGGGCGGTCAAGCGGGATCGGACGTCAGGTCAGAATGATCCGTGGCACCTTGTTTTCTTGGGGGTGTTCGGTCTAGGGTGCCCGCTGTTACCGCTCACACGAATAACTTGGATGGATGATATGGAATTGCGCGCACGGGTCTCGGCGGCCATGAAAGATGCGATGAAAGCCAAAGAGGCCGACAAGCTGTCGACGTTGCGGCTGATCAATGCGGCCATCAAGGACCGCGACATCGAAGCCCGCGCCGATGGTCGCGATGAAGGTGTCGGCGATGACGCGGTGCTGGCGATCTTGGGCAAGATGGTCAAGCAACGCCAAGAAAGCGCCAAAATCTACGAAGAGGGTGGCCGTTTGGAGCTGGCCGAAAAAGAGCGTGAGGAAATCAAGATCATCGAGGAATTCCTGCCCCGCCAGCTGTCTGAGGACGAGGCCGCAAGCGCTATTGATGCCGCCATGGCCGAAGTCGGTGCCTCCAGCATCCGCGACATGGGGAAGGTTATGGGCGTTCTGAAGGCGAAATACACCGGCCAGATGGATTTCGGGAAGGTCGGGCCCATGGTGAAAGAGAAATTGGGATAACGCCAATATAAGTTGGAACTCTTTGGTCCCTGCCGCGTTCGCTTAAAAGACGAAAATTTCGGGGGGACAGAATGCGCCATTTTCAGCGTCACCGACAGAACGCACGGGCCGCCCTTTTGGCGCGTTTGGGACAGTTCAATGTGAACGATCTCACCAGCCGTCAGGCCCAAATGTTTTCCCACCTTACTTTGCGTGAATTGGAAGACCTGTCCGTCATTGGCCAACAAAAGACGACCTCATGAAAGCGCAGTCGAAAGCCCAGCAAAAGGCCGCAGGTGCGGCCTTGTCTGCCAAGCGGGGCGACACCAAGGTTGGTGATCTGCAGGGTGCCTCAAAAGAGATGTATGATAGCATGACCGAAGCGGAACTTGAGGACATGGCATCGACAGATCATGACGATCTGCCCGAGGCCAAAGACTAGGACCGGCGCAGCAGCCGCCCGTCAAGGATCGCAAGGCCCACGGCCAGCAATCCAAGCCCCACGTAGACATTTGGCGACAGAGTTTCATACAGAACCCAAGAGCCCAGCAAGATCGACACCGGCGGGATCAGCAAGGTGACGATCATCGTATTGGCCGATCCGGCCGTTTTCAAAATTCGGTAGTACAGCAGGTAGGCACCGGCGGTCGCAAAGACCACGTAGTAGCCGATCGCGGCGAATGTTGTCGGACTGAGCGCAAAGGACGGCGCGCCGTCGATGATCAAAGCTGCGGGCACCATGACGATGGACGACCCCGTCAGCATTCCGGCGGCGGCCACTTGCGGTGTCAGATGCCCCATATGCACCCGCGCCCAGACGCCTGCGAAAGCATACGAAATCGTCCCGCCGATGACGGCCAGTTGGGCCAGTGATGTGACGTCAAAATCCCGCAGGCTGTCCAACCCGATGGCCGTGGCCACCCCGAAAAACCCGATCAACGACCCAACCGCTTTGCGTGTCGTCAACCGTTCGTCGGCCAACAACAGGGCGGCGACCACCACGCCGAAAATAGCCGTGCCTGCATTGAAAACGGACGTAAGCCCCGTGGGGATATAAAGCTGACCCCACGCCATCAGGCTGAAGGGGATCACATTGTTCAGAACACCCATGACAAACAGCACCGCCCAATCGCGGCCCGTAGGCAGCGGCAGACGTCGCCACGCGACATAGGCCCACAGGATCAGGGCCGCCCAAAAGACGCGGTGCGCCACAGAGGTGACAAAAGGGACCTCATCCAACGCCAGACGGATCGCCAGAAAGCTGCCGCCCCAGATCAGGCCAAGGACAAAGAGTTCGGCCCAATTGCGGAGGGACAAGGTGCGTTGTCGCGTCATGTTGCGGTTCTACGTGGGACAGGTCGCGCGAGCAACGTGAAACCGGCGCTATCGCCGCGACATCCAAAGCGCCCCAAGGGCGAGGGACGCAGGGACCGTCTGCACCAAGGCAATCGTCGGCGACACGGTCAGCGCGCCAAAGACACCAGCGACTGCCACGAAGATCAGAAAACAGCTGGCCACGCGGGCTTGCCACGCACGGTCCGCGATGGTCAGCGACCACAGCAAACCTGCGGCCAGAAATCCGTTGTAAAGGCCCTGATTTGCCGCAATGGCCGTCGTTGGCGCAAAAAGCGCGGGATCAAGGGTCGAGAAAATCGCGGGTCCGCGCGCCTCCCACGCAAAGATTTCGAACCATGAAATGTAAAGGTGCAGGGCGGCGATCAGGACGATGAGGATCAGGGCAAGGGCGCGCATTGTGGGGCTTTCCGGTTGGAATGGGGGGAGCCTAACGGGCCGCAGCTTCCAGCGCCAGCTTGAGTGACGTCGTGACCTCTTCATGAAGGGCCGCACGTTCGTCTTCTGACAAAAAGGCGCCGAGTTCAACTTCACGGTCGCTACCTTTGAGGGTAAGATAGTTCGGGATTTTCTCATGTTTGGGGTCGAGTTTGACCTGCACCCAATAGGGATTTGCCTCCCATGTGAGGTGGCCGCGACGGGGGTGGTGATGGTCAAGGCTGATGTGATCGGGCCAGATGCGCAGTTCTTCGAGGATCTCACCGTCCTTTTGGTTGCGCTGAAGGGCGTACCAAATGCCGCCGACGGCCAGTGCGAAGAATGGCAACAGCCCCCACAAAACGGGGGAGCCCATGACCGCGATCAGCGGCAACAACACCATGGCCGCGGTGGCGGCCATGAAGGTCACGAAATCACGGCGCAGCAGGGACCGGTAGGGCCACAGATGCACTTCGGCCACGGGGGTGGACCGGGCATCGGGGTCTTCGGATTTGATCCATTCATACGGCATCAGCGTTCCCTTTGCGCGGGGCCAAAATTCCGGAATTTTGGCGGTGTAGAAAACTCTAGAATTTTCGGTCGCCGGGGGTAGGGGGGACGCAAAGAAAAAGGGCCCCGATGGTGTCACCGGAGCCCTTTTGTTTGATCAAGCGGGTCTTAGTGACCTGGCTGTTTGTCCCAGTCGGACTGCTTGGGCAGAATTTCGAACGTGTGCTCTGGTGGAGGGGACGGCAGGGTCCATTCCAGCGTATCCGCAAATTCGTTCCACGGGTTGTTCTCGGTCGCGTTCTTCGGGGACAGGAGTGTCTTGAAGAGCATGACGATGAAGAACAAGAAGCTGCCGAAGGCGATGAAGGCACCGATGGAGGACACGTAGTTCCACAGCGCGAACGCCTCGTTGTAGTCGATGTAGCGGCGTGGCATCCCGTTCCGGCCCAAGAAGTGCTGTGGGAAGAACGTGATGTTGGCGCCGATGAACATCAGCCAGAAGTGCGTGTGACCTGCCCATTCGGGGATCATCCGGCCAGCCATTTTTGGCAGGTAGAAGTAGATGCCCGCGAAGATGCCGAAGACGGCGCCCAAACTCATCACATAGTGGAAGTGGGCAACGACGTAGTAGGTGTCATGATAGGCGCGGTCGACGCCGGCCTGCGACAGAACGATGCCGGTCACACCACCCACGGTGAACAGGAACAGGAAGCCAAAAGCCCACATCATGGGTGTTTTGAATTCCACGGACCCGCCCCACATCGTCGCGATCCACGAGAAGATCTTAACGCCGGTGGGCACCGCGATGACCATGGTTGCCAGCATGAAGTAGGACTGCTGGGTCAGGGACATGCCGACCGTGTACATGTGGTGCGCCCAGACAACAAAGCCCAGCGCGCCGATGGCGACCATCGCATAGACCATCGGCAGGTAGCCGAAGATGGGCTTGCGCGAGAAGGTAGAGATCACGTGGGAAATGATGCCGAAGGCGGGCACAATGATGATGTACACCTCAGGGTGACCGAAGAACCACAGGATGTGCTGGTAAAGAACGGGGTCACCGCCACCGGCAGGATCAAAGAAGGTCGTGCCGAAGTTGCGGTCCATCAGCAGCATGGTGATCGCACCGGCCAGCACGGGCAGGGCCAGCAGGATCAGCCATGCGGTCACGAAGATTGACCAAGCAAACAGCGGCACCTTGTGCAGCGTCATGCCGGGGGCGCGCATGTTCAGGAATGTCGTGATCATGTTGATCGCGCCAAGGATAGACGAGGCACCGGAGACGTGAACCGCGAAGATCGCGAGGTCCATTGAGATGCCGGCCTCATTCGTCGACAGCGGCGGATACATAACCCAGCCCACGCCGGAGCCAAGCTGACCGTTGCCGCCGGGCGCCAGGATGGATGCAACGCCAAGCGCCACACCGGTGCAGAACAGCCAGAACGACAGGTTGTTAAGACGGGGGAACGCCATATCGGGCGCGCCGATCTGCAAGGGCATAAAATAGTTGCCGAACCCGCCAAACAGCGCAGGAATAACAACGAAGAACATCATCAGGACGCCGTGATAGGTGATCATGACGTTCCACAGGTGTCCGTTCGGCGTACATTCATCCAATGCGGCAGGGAACAGACGCGCGCCTTCAAGGCACATGTACTGAACACCGGGGTTCATCAGCTCCATCCGCATGTAGATCGTAAAGGCGACGGACAAGAACCCGACGAAACCCGATACGAACAGGTACAAAATACCGATGTCTTTGTGGTTGGTGGACATGAACCAACGGGTAAAGAACCCGCGGTTGTCTTCATGCTCATGGTCGTGGACGGCTGCGTCTACCATGGTGCGCTCCCTCTTGCGTGGCTAATCGTGATCGAACTGACAGACTCAGCCCGATGGCTTTGAAGTGGTTCTATGGCGCACAGGCCCACAGGGCAAGCGCCCAGAGCGGTTTTTACATGGGTAAAAATGGCGCAGGGGCATGGGTGGGCGCGTTTGTCGCGGGGCGGCGCAGGGTGGCCCACACGCATGCGACCCCGAGCGCTGCGATAACAGTGATCGACACCGCCCAAGCGACGGTCAGATGGTCGTTGAGCATCCCCAGAAGCCCCACAGGTGCGGCCCGATGAAAATAAAGGCCCAGAAGGGTGATGATGGCATAGCCTATTGGGCCCAATCGCAGCGCCAAGGCGCCCAGAAAGACGAATGCGGTCAGATAGGTGTAGGACCAACTCAACGGGCTGAGCCACGCGAAGACCATGGCCGCCACAGCCACCACCAGCGGGTCGCGGGGGCGCAGGGCCGCCAGCCGCGCCACGGCGGCCAGTGCGCAAAGGTTGGCCAAGACAGAGGCGATCCGCCAAAGCTCTCATTTTTGGGTCATGTTCCAGCCCCGGTCCGTGCCAGCCATATTGTCCGGCGTGACACGGACCAGATGATCTGTGAACAACGTGCCCGACACCAAGGCATCGAGCGACATAGACACATCGCTGACGATGACCGATCCGGTCAGGGCACTGACCAGATGCAGATAGTCCAGATGAAGCGCCCATCCTGCCACAATGATCGACAGCACGCCAAGCGCCGCACCGGTGATGGCAAAGCTGAACAAAGCGGGCCATTGGCGGCGACCCAGATAGATCGCCACGAACATCACCGGATAAAGTTTGATTGCCGCCGCCAGTGCCAACAGGGCACCGGACAGGTGGACCTGTCCGAACTGTGCGCGTTCAAAGGCGAAAACCACAAGAAAGCTGACAAGCAGCTGCGGCTGGTTTTCCGCAAGTGCTGTGGTCACCGGCGACGACAAGGTCAGGCCGGTGTAGGTCAAGGCAACAAAGGCCAGTTGCGCGATGCCTGTGGTCCGGCACATGCGGCTGACCAGAAAGATCGTCGCGATCAGGAGAAGTTGATTCAGGCCAAGGAACACGCTGTCCAACACTTCGAATGAAGTGATGTCGGTCACATGGGCCAGCAGCCCCGCCCACAGTGGCGGATAAAGGTAGGGGAAAATGCGCGCTTCGGGATAGATTGCAGAAACATGCGGCCACCAGTCCGATGGCGTTTTCATGGTAAATCCGTCCGCCACGTCGGGGTAGATTTGGTCCATTTGGCCCATTTGGATGAATTCTGCCGCGACCCAGCTGGCATAAAGATCGGCCGATTGCGACGCTGCACCTGCGGCCACGGACAACATCAGGCTGTAGGCCATCAAAGTCGCAAAAAACGCAATATAGAGAACGCGTTGGGCGGGTTTTTGCATCTGGGTCATTGGCCGAAACATACCTTTGAGCGCGGCGCGCGCGATCTGCTGAACTCATTACTACAAAGGGGTTTAACAAATCATTGAGGCTGTTTTTGGGCAGAAACCTGCGACCACTCGGGTCAGTCACGGGCCTCCCAATCGGTTCCGATGGGCGCGCGGTCCGATTGTTTTTCGTCTTCGATCATGTGCGTCACCGCCGCACGTTCGTTGTGTTCCGCAGGGGGGGCTGTGCCTTTTTCGGTGTCGGCCAGGGCCAATGTGAAGGTGATCGGGAAGTGGTCCGACCCGATCTTGGGCAGGCGCCGCATGGCGACGAAGCGAAAGCGCGGATCGTGGAACAAATGATCCAAGGGCCACCGAAAGACAGGGTAGAAGGCATTGAAGGTGTTGAAAAATCCCCGTCCCACGCGCGGGTCCAGCAGGCCGGTGATGCGCTGAAACCGGCGCGTGGTGTGGGACCATGCCACATCGTTCAAGTCGCCCGCGATGATTGAAGGCAGCTCGCGCTTGGCGCTTTCCAGCCCTGCGGCGGCGATTTCGCTGTCGCGTCCTGTGGTTGCGTCCTGCGCTGTGGGGGGCTCCGGATGAATGATATAGAGCGCGACCCGATCACCAGAGGCGAGCGTGACCTGCGTCGTGATCGACGGCACCCCCGTTGTGACCAGATCGCGGACCTGCGTGTCCGACAGCGTCAAATTGGAATAGAGCCCCAGACCGTAGCCGGTGTCGGCGGGGTGTTCGACCACATGGGCGAAATGATCGCGCAGCGGGGCCATGGCGTCGATCCATTTCTGGTCCGGTTCGATCAAGGCCAGAATGTCAGGGCGTTCGCGGTGCACCAAGTCCAACGTTGCACCGTAGTCACGGTTGGACATCTTCACGTTTGCCGTCAGCACCGTCAGGTGCCGGTCTGTGTCCCGCATCAGTTTCGCATCAGCCGTAGCGGATTGTTTGGGCCACAGCGGCGTGAATTTGAGAACAAAGATCAGGTTGACCAAAATGCAAACGACCAGCACCGCATCGGCAACGATCAACGCACGCCCCGCCAGCACGAAGGGCGACACCACGGCGAGCCCGAGGGCCGCCAACATCACCTGAAGGCGGACAAATTCCGGCCCGCGGATCAGGCCGTGGGGATATTTAAGGAACGGCACGAATGTCAGCACCAAAAGCACGAAAACACACACCTTAAAGAGCAGTTCGGCAAGCGTCATGGCGGGGACTTTCGGTTGGCTTCGTTTATTAACGCCGTTCGGGAAAATCTGTTCCCGTCAAGGGCCGCCGTCCTCGTCCGCGTCACGCGGGGTGATGGCGTCCTCAAAGGTCTGACGCAGGGCCACGTCCACATCGGCCATGGTCACAGGCAGCCCCAGATCAACCAGTGATGTGACCCCGTGGTCCGTGATCCCACAGGGCACGATGCCGCTGAAATGGTCCAGATCGGGTTCGACATTGATTGAGATGCCATGAAAGCTGATCCATTTGCGCAAACGGATGCCGATGGCGGCGATCTTGTCTTCTGCCGGTCCCAATGCGGTCAGCGGTTTGTCTTCGCGCTGGACCCAAACGCCGACGCGTCCTTCGCGGATTTCGCCTTTGACGTTAAAACGGTCGAGCGTCGCGATGACCCAATGTTCAAGGTCTTGCACAAAGCGGCGCACATCGCGCCCGCGTTTGCCCACGTCCAGCATCACATAGGCCACCCGTTGGCCTGGCCCGTGGTAGGTATATTGCCCACCGCGTTTGGTGATGTGCACGGGAAACCTGTCAGGGTCCGTCAGGTCCGCCGCCTTGGACGAGGTTCCGGCGGTGTAAAGGGGGGGGTGTTCAACCAGCCAGACGCATTCATCGGCCTCGCCTTGGGCAATGGCATCGGCGCGGGCTTCCATGAAGGCGACGGCGTCCTCGTAGGGGGTCAGCCCGTCGGTGGTGATCCATTCTACCATTTATCTGCAGGGCAGCAGCCCCGCCTCCTTTAACTTGGCCACATTGGCAGTGTCGACAGGCATCTCCTCAGAAGCGGTGTCGCCTGAGGCGCATAAAACGTGAAGCGCCAGCCGCGTGACATTCGTTACCTGCGCAACCCGGGTCATTTGGGCCAACACGTTTCGAAACGCGGGATACGAAGTCAAGCCATTCACATAGCACATCCGCCAGTTGGGCACGCCTGTTGGAAGGTCAGGCATCGGGTTCGTCAAGACATAGGCAATCCAAACGACTTCGCCAATTCGAAAGGTCATATCAAGTCCAGACGTCCGGTCCTTCAGGCCCCGATCAACATCGGCGCAGGCGATGCGGGGACGGGTTTGCGGGCAGCGGAGGTCTGTCAATCATCTTGCCGCTTGAAGGCCAGTTGTTCATTTCCCAAAGCGTGGGCATTTTGCTCTTGAGGTGGGGGAAAGGTTTGTCTAAAGCACCCCCACCTAGCCTAAGACTGTGCGGTCGTGGCGGAATTGGTAGACGCGCAGCGTTGAGGTCGCTGTGAGGTAACACTCGTGGGGGTTCGAGTCCCCCCGACCGCACCATCCCCCTTACAGGTCCGACAGACGCATTGCTTGCTTTGCGCGACGGAACTTTTCTGTGTAGCGTGGCGTTTCATGAATTGTACATGAAGACCTCGGGGGCACTATGGCGACAGGTTCAAAACCTGCGACGACCGGCACGACACGCGATCAGGCCTTGCCAGATCATCTGACATCTGAGGCATTGGACGCGCTGGGCGCGGGCCGTCATGGACGGGTCTTTGATGTCCTTGGACCCCATAAATTCAAGAACAGACGCTGGGTGACCACCTTTCAGCCAGATGCGGTTGAGGTTACAGCCCGTGTGGGTGCGAAAGACACGCCGCTGGCCCGTGTGTCGGGCGATGTCTTTGCCGCCGCCGTGCCCGGCAAAGCCTATGAACTGGTGATCCGGTATGCAGATGGGACGGAGGTCATGACCGCCGATCCTTACGCCTTCGGCCCTGTCTTGGGCGATTTTGACCAGTATCTGATCGGTGAAGGCACTCACAAACAGCTTTGGCGCGCGCTGGGCGCGCATGTGATGACCCATGAGGGCGTCGAAGGCACACATTTCGCCGTCTGGGCCCCCAATGCGCGGCGGGTGTCCGTCGTGGGGCATTTCAACATTTGGGACGGGCGCCGCCATGTGATGCGGCCCTTGGGCAATTCTGGCGTGTGGGAGGTTTTCCTACCCGGTGTGGGTGATCAGGACCTTTATAAATATGAGGTTCTGGGGGCCGACGGGTCGCTGGTGCAAAAGGCCGATCCGGTGGGCTTTGGGTCGCAACATCCCCCTGAACAGGCCAGCGTCGTGCGCGATATCGACGGCTACGGCTGGGACGACGGCGATTGGATGGCTCAGCGGCGCGCCAAAGGCGCAGTCGATGCGCCCGTGTCGATTTATGAGGTTCACCTAGGGTCGTGGCGCAGGCGGTATGACGATGGCGGCAGGCCGCTGTCGTATAAGGAACTTGCCCGTGATCTGGTGCCTTACGTGAAGGACATGGGGTTCACCCATATTGAACTGCTGCCCATTTCCGAATTTCCCTTTGACGGATCATGGGGCTATCAGCCCGTGGGGCTTTATGCGCCCACGATCCGTTTTGGACCGCCCCATGAGTTCCGCGATTTCGTTGAGGCCGCGCATAAGGCGGGCCTTGGCGTGTTGCTCGATTGGGTGCCGGGGCATTTCCCGACCGACGCACATGGTCTCGCCCATTTCGATGGCACGCACCTTTATGAACATGCCGATCCGCGCGAAGGGTTCCACCAAGACTGGAACACGCTGATCTACAATTATGGCCGCACGGAGGTCCGCAATTTTCTGGTCGCCAATGCGCTTTACTGGATGGAAGAATACCATCTGGATGGCCTGCGCGTGGATGCCGTGGCGTCCATGCTTTACCGCAATTATTCGCGCGAAGAGGGGCAGTGGGTCCCCAACAAGGACGGCGGCCACGAGAATTATGAGGCGATCGCTTTTCTACAAGAGATGAACGCGACCGTTTACGGCGAACACCCTGATGTCATGACTGTGGCCGAGGAAAGCACGTCCTTTCCAGGCGTGTCGAAGCCCGTCGACACAGGCGGCCTTGGGTTCGGGTACAAATGGAACATGGGGTGGATGAACGACACCCTGTCCTATATCGAAAAGAACCCGATCTATCGCCAGTATCACCACGACGATCTGACCCGCCCCTTGATGTGGCAATATTCTGAGAATTTCATTCTGCCCATCAGCCATGATGAGGTCGTGCACGGCAAAGGGTCAATGATTGAAAAGATGCCCGGTGAGGGGGATGACCCTTTCGCCAACCTGCGGGCTTATTATGCCTATATGTGGACCCATCCGGGCAAGAAGCTTTTGTTCATGGGCTGCGAATTTGCCCAGCCTGAGGAATGGAACCACAACGCCGAACTGAACTGGGGGGCTGCCGATCAGCCCGCCAATGCAGGTGTCCGCGAATTGGTGCGTGATCTGAACCGGCTCTATGCGTCCGAACCTGCGCTTCATGTAAAGGATTGTGACCCGTCGGGGTTTGCTTGGCTTAACGGCGATGCAGGCCAATCGACGCTGGGCTATGTGCGCTACGGCCACGACGGCGACGCGCCGGTGGTGGTGATGTGCAACTTCACACCTGTGTTGCGTGAGGGGTTCGCCATCGGCGTGCCTCAGCCGGGTCAATGGGACGAAGTCCTCAACAGCGATTCAGCAAATTACGGCGGCGGAAATCGCGGCAATCTGGGCGGCGTCAGGTCGCGCCCCGAACCGCGCGACGGTCATGACCATTCGGTCGAGATCGTCCTGCCACCTTTGAGCGTGGTGGTCCTGCGCCACGCCAAACAATAACCTTGGAGGGGAAACGAGATGGAACAGAAACGACTGACACAAAGGTCCATGGTGTTCGTGCTGGCCGGAGGGCGCGGCAGCCGTCTGAAAGAGTTGACCGACCGCCGCGTGAAACCGGCTGTGCCCTTTGGCGGCAAGGCGCGGATCATCGACTTTGCTCTGTCCAATGCGCTCAACTCCGGCATCCGCAAGATGGCGATTGCCACGCAGTATAAGGCACACAGCCTGATCCGGCATTTGCAACGTGGCTGGACGTTCTTTCGTGCGGAACGGAATGAATTTCTTGATGTTTTGCCCGCGTCCCAGCGGGGCAACAATGAAAACTGGTATCAGGGCACGGCGGACGCGGTGACCCAGAACATCGACATCATCGACAGCTATGATGTGGATTACGTAATCATCCTTGCGGGCGATCACATCTACAAGATGGACTATGAAATCATGCTGCGCCAGCATGTTGAAACCAAGGCGGATGTGACTGTCGGGTGCCTCACCGTGCCACGAATGGAGGCTACGGCCTTTGGCGTCATGGCCACGGACGACACAGGCCAGATCACGTCCTTTCTGGAAAAACCCGCCGATCCGCCCAGCACCCCCGAAGACCCGGACAAGGCGCTGGCGTCCATGGGGATTTACGTTTTCAACTGGGATTTCCTGCGCAAGCTGCTGACGGATGATGACAGCAATGTCGAAAGCTCACACGATTTTGGGCACGATCTGATCCCTGATATTGTGAAATCCGGCAAGGCCATGGCGCACCGCTATGACGAAAGCTGTGTGCGGTCCGAGGGCGCGCCGGTTTATTGGAAGGACGTCGGCACGGTTGACGCCTTCTGGGAGGCGCATATCGACCTGACAGATTTCACGCCGGACCTGAACCTGTGGGACAAAAACTGGCCCATCTGGACCTACAGCGAAAGCGTGCCGCCCGCCAAATTCATTCACAATGAAAAAGACCGGCGCGGCATGGCGATTTCAAGCATGATTTCGGGCGGGTGCATTATTTCGGGGACCGAGGTGCGCAATTCGTGCCTCTTCACCAATGTGCACACCAATTCCTACGCGGTTTTGGATCACGCGGTGGTGCTGCCCAACGTGACGGTGAACCGCCACGCGCGGTTGCGCAAAGTGGTGATCGACAGCGATGTGACCATCCCTGAGGGCCTCGTGGTGGGCGAAGACCCCAAGGAAGACGCCAAGTGGTTCCGCGTGTCCGACAAGGGCGTGACCCTGATCACCCAAGACATGCTGGATGCGAGGGCGGCTGCACAATGACACGGGTTCTTTCGGTCGCATCAGAATGTGCGCCGTTGGTGAAAACGGGCGGGTTGGCCGATGTGGCCGGTGCATTGCCCGGCGCGCTGAAAGTGCAAGACATTGAGATGCGCACTTTGTTGCCGGGCTATCCGTCGGTGATGGCCAAGGTCGGCAAGGCCAAGGCTGTCGTGTCGTTCAAGGATTTGTTTGGCGGGCCTGCGCGGGTTCTGGCGGCCAAGGTCGCGGGGCTTGATCTGCTGATCTTGGACGCGCATCATCTTTACGACCGCACCGGCGGGCCTTACGTGACCGAGGAAGGGCGCGATCATAAAGACAACGACGCGCGCTTTGCGGCCTTGTGTTTTGCGGCGGCCCATATTGCCGTTCAAGGTGCTGCGGGCTGGACGCCGGACATCGTGCACGGGCACGATTGGCAGGCGGGACTGACGCCTGAATACCTGCATGAAATGGGCAGCACGGTGCCCTTTGTTTTCACCATCCACAACATCGCTTTTCACGGCAACACGGATGCCAGCCGTATGGGCGCACTGGGCCTTGATAACTGGCGGTTTTCGTCTGACAAGTTTGAATTCTGGGGGCAGGTGTCCGCGCTGAAGGCGGGTCTGACGGGGGCTGCGAAAATCAACACCGTGTCGCGCACCTATGCCGAAGAACTGATGACGCCGCATTTCGGCATGGGCATGGATGGCGTGCTGCAGTCGCGCAAAGATGATCTGTCGGGCATCGTCAACGGGATCGACACCGAGGTCTGGAACCCTGCCACCGATCCTGAGGTCGCCAATTACACAGCCCCCAAAGGCAAAGCCAAAGCGAAGGCCGCCTTGCGCGCGGAATTCGGACTGCCCGACAGCGACGGGCCGTTGTGCGTGTTGGTGTCGCGGCTGACGCACCAGAAAGGGATCGACCTGCTGCTTCAGGCGCTGGGCGCGCTGACCGGGCGGGGCGGACAGCTTGCGTTGCTAGGGTCTGGCGATACGGAGCTTGAGGTCGCCTTGCTGGAACGCGCAACCCATGATCCCAACGTGGCGGTGAAAATCGGCTATGACGAAGGGCTGTCGCACCGGATGATGGCGGGGGGCGACGCGATCTTGGTGCCGTCTCGGTTTGAACCCTGTGGGCTGACCCAGCTTTACGGGCTGCGCTATGGAACGGTGCCCATCGTGGCCCTGACCGGTGGGCTGGCCGATACCGTCATCACCGCAAATCCAGCCGCTTTGGCTGCAAAAGCAGCAACGGGTGTTCAATTCAGCCCGATTACGGCGGATGCCTTTGCCAACGCATTGACGCGCACCTGCGATCTGTTCAAAGACAAAACAACGTGGACGATGCTGCAGCGCAACGGGATGAAACAGCCCGTGGGTTGGGAAACCTCCGCCGCAGCCTACGCCGCTTTGTACAGGTCAGCCCTGAAAGGCTAAATATGTCAGGTCATTTTGCCATCCGCGCGGGGGTCTCCTCGCCCCTTGGTGCGACATTCGATGGGGATGGGGTGAACTTCGCCGTCTTTTCGCGCCATGCCACGCAGGTCAGCCTGTGTTTGTTCGACGAAGACGGCAATGAAAGCCAGATCGTGCGGCTGCCCGAACGCGAAGGCCACGTCTGGCACGGCTACCTGCCGGGGATGCGTCCGGGCCAGCAATACGGGTTTCGGATGCAGGGGCCTTATAAGCCCGAAGAGGGTCACAGGTTCAATCCGTTCAAGCTGCTGATTGATCCTTATGCCAAACAGCTGACCGGTCATCCCACGTGGAATGATGCGCTGTTTGGCTATGACCTAAAGGCCAAGACGAAGGACATGGTGATGGACCGCACCGACAGCGGGCCCTATATGCCCCGCTGTGTGGTCGTGGACCCTGCGTTCACATGGGGCGGCGCGCAACGCCCGCAGACGCCCATGTCCGACACCGTGTTTTATGAGGCCCACGTCAAAGGCCTGACCGCTGAGCGCCGCGACGTGAACGCACCAGGCACATTTTTGGCCATGTCGTCCGAGCCGATGTTGGATCACCTGACAAAACTGGGCGTGACGGCGGTGGAATTGCTGCCCGTGCAGGCGTTCCTGAATGACCAGTTCTTAGTCAACAAAGGGCTCACGAATTACTGGGGCTACATGACCTACGGGTTCTTCGCCCCCGATCCGCGTTATATGCAGCACGCCCAGATCGCGGAATTTCAACAGATGGTTGCGCGGTTCCGCTCTGCCGGGATCGAGGTGATTTTGGATGTGGTCTACAACCACACCGCCGAGGGCAATGAGTTGGGGCCGACCCTGTCGTTCCGTGGCCTCGACAATGCCAGCTATTACCTGTTGGAAGACGACAAACGGTTCTACACGGATTTCACCGGCTGCGGGAACACGTTGAATTTCGAAAACCCCTTCGCCCTGCGGCTTGTCATGGACAGCCTGCGCTATTGGGTCGAAGTCATGGGCGTTGATGGCTTCCGCTTTGATCTGTGTTCCTCGCTGGGACGCACGGACCGGCAGTTTGACCGCGACGGGCCGTTCTTTCGCGCCATCCGGCAGGATCCCGTGTTGAACCGCGTGAAACTGATCGCGGAGCCGTGGGATCTGGGGCCAGGCGGCTACCAATTGGGTGCCTATCCCGCACCTTTCGTGGAATGGAACGACAAATACCGCGACGACACCCGCCAGTTCTGGCGTGGGGACGGCGGGATGGTGCGCGCCATGGCGGAACGGCTTGCAGGTTCGGCCCCGTATTTCGACCACGACGGGCGCGCGCCCACGGCATCTGTCAATTTTCTGACGGCCCATGACGGGTTCACGCTGATGGACACGGTCAGCTACAACGACAAACACAACGACGCCAATGGCGAAGGCAACCGCGACGGCCATTCCAATAACCATTCCGACAATATGGGCCACGAAGGCCCGTCGGGTGATCTGGCGGAGGCGCGCGCGCGCCGCCGGCGCAACATGATCGCCACGCTGATGCTGTCGCAAGGCACGCCCATGCTGCTGGCGGGGGATGAATTGGGCAATTCCCAAGGCGGCAACAACAACGCCTACTGCCAAGACAATGAGATCGGTTGGGTGAACTGGTCCGACGCCGACCCCGACTTTTTGGCCTTTTGTCAAAAGGCCATCGCCTTTCGCAAATCCCACGCCATCCTGCGCCAGCGCCGGTTCCTGCATTCGCGCCCCCGCCTGATTGACGGGGCACCGGATTTGTTCTGGCGCCGTATGGACGGCGAACCCATGGGGGCCGCCGATTGGAACGACGCCAGCTTGAAGTCCATCGTGGCTGAATTGCGCACAGCCTCGGGCACGCCCGAATACGTTGAACGCGAAGGCGCGCTGCTGGTGGTGATGAACGCAGGCGACGCGGTGAATGTGGCCCTGCCGCAGGCGCGCGACGATTTCATGTGGCAGCGTGCCTTCGACACCGCCGAACCCGATACCATTGGTCGCTTTGAAGGCACGACAATCGCTGCAAATTCTGTTGTAGTCTTTGTAGAGGCCCGCGCAGACGACCCATAATCCCAAGGAGACGACCATGACCCACACGACCGTTACGACCCAGCCCATTGCAGGCCAGAAACCGGGAACGTC
This sequence comes from Pseudooctadecabacter sp., assembly GCF_965657175.1. Lineage (GTDB taxonomy): Bacteria > Pseudomonadota > Alphaproteobacteria > Rhodobacterales > Rhodobacteraceae > Octadecabacter. Next base: position 144,065 of record NZ_CBFHNH010000007.1, read on the forward strand.
GGGGCTGCGCAAGCGCACGAAGGTGTTTATGGAACCGCATTTCCTTGAAAACTACGTGCAGGCGATCTTTGACGGCACCGGTCGTGTGGCTGGAAAGACCTTGGTCGTGGGCGGTGACGGGCGGTATTTCAACGACCGCGCCATTCAGGTGATTTTACGCATGGCGGCCGCGGGCGGTGCGGCGCGCTGCATCGTGGGGCAGGGCGGGATTTTGTCCACCCCCGCAGCGTCGCACCTGATCCGCAAGCGGGGCGCCAGCGGCGGTCTGATCCTCTCGGCCAGCCACAACCCTGGTGGGCCGGACGCGGATTTCGGGCTGAAATACAACGGCGCAAACGGCGGCCCAGCGAGTGAGAAAATTACCGCTGAAATTTTCGCGCGCACGCAGGACATCGCGGAATACCACATTCTTGAGGCCACGGACGCGGACCTTGGCACTTTGGGTGAAAGCCACCTTGGCGATCTGGTGGTTGAGATCGTCGATCCGGTCACCGACTACGCCGCCTTGATGGAAGACCTGTTCGATTTCGACGCAATCGCTGCGTTGTTCGCCGGTGGCTTCGCCATGAAATTCGACGCCATGCACGCGGTGACCGGCCCTTATGCCACCGCCATCCTTGAAGGCCGTTTGGGGGCTGTCAAGGGCACGGTCATGAACGGCGTCCCGTCCGAGGATTTCGGCGGCGGCCATCCTGATCCCAACCCGATATGGGCCAAAGATCTGATGGACGTGATGTACGCCGATGATGCGCCAGATTTTGGCGCGGCCTCCGACGGGGATGGCGACCGCAATATGATCGTGGGGCGTGGTGCCTATGTGACGCCGTCTGATTCATTGGCGCTTTTGGCGTCCAAGGCGCATCTGGCACCGGGCTATGCCAAGGGGCTGGCTGGGGTCGCGCGGTCGATGCCGACCTCTGGTGCGGTGGACAGGGTGGCGGCGGCCAAGGGGATCGGCTGTTATGAAACGCCCACGGGGTGGAAGTTTTTCGGCACGCTGCTGGATGCGGGCAAGGTCACGCTATGTGGGGAAGAATCCGCAGGCACGGGCAGCGACCATGTCCGTGAAAAGGACGGGCTGTGGGCGGTGCTGTTGTGGCTGAACATTCTGGCAGAAACCAAGATGTCCGTGGCCGACCTGATGGATGAGATGTGGCGCGACTACGGGCGGTGTTACTACACCCGCCATGATTACGAAGATGTTGAGGCTGAGAAAGCCAACGCAATGTTTGACGCCCTGCGCAACAAACTGCCCGGTTTGGCGGGCAGCGACGTGGCAGGCCAAACCGTCGAATGGGCCGATGAATTTGCTTATGACGATCCGGTGGATGGCAGCCATGCGGCGGCCCAAGGATTGCGGATCGGGTTTGTGGGCGGGGGCCGTGCGGTGTTCCGCTTGTCCGGCACAGGCACCGTGGGGGCCACGATCCGGCTCTACCTCGAACAGCTGGAAACCGACGCCAGCCGCTTCGGTCTTGACCCCGCTGAGGTGTTGAAGCCCATCAACGAGGCCGCCTTGGCACTGTCCGATCTGGCCGCAATGACCGGCCGCTCAGCGCCTGACGTAATAACCTAAATCAGCGTCACTTTGCCCGTCAGATAAGCGTAGCCATTGGCTGGCAGAGTGAGCGTTGTGCCGTCGAGGCTAGCGTTGTTGGGGCCAGTGATCTCCGTGTCGCTGACCGCTAGGCTATGGTCATCTGCGGACAGGTTGAACACGCAGGTCAGCGTTTCCGAGTCACTGATGCGGTGGAACGCCAACAGAGGTTCGTCCAAGTCGATGAAGGTTGTCTTGGTGCCAGACAGCGCGGCGGAGGCTTTGCGGAAGGCAATGACGTCTATGTAGTAGGCCAGCACGCTCTTGTCGCCCTGTTGGTCGACCGCATTGGCCGCCTGCGGGGCTTTGACGGGCAACCACGGGGTGCCGTCCGAGAATCCGGCGTTTTTCGCGTCCTTTTCCCAGACCATCGGCGTGCGGCACCCGTCACGGCCTTTGACCGCGGGCCAATAGCGCAGGGCTGGCGGATCGGTCAGCTCATCATAGGTGAGGTCGGTTTCGGTCTGACCCAACTCCTCCCCCTGATAGATGCCGATGGTGCCGGGGAACGACATCAACATGGCCACGGCCATACGCGCGATGGCGTCCTCATCCGTGGCGTGGTCCAGCCAGCGGGTGACATGGCGCGGCACGTCATGGTTTGAGAACGACCAATAGGGGTGGCCGTCAGGCGCGCCTTTTTGGAAGCCTTCAATGCAATTCCGAAAGTGTTTGGCGTTGAAATCAGGGCCCAGCATCGCAAAGGAATAGGCCATATGCAGCCGGTCGGTGCCTTGGGTGTATTCGCCCATAATCTCAATCGACCGATCGCCCATTTCGCCCACTTCACCGACCATCATGATGTCGTCGTACTGATCCGTCAGTGCGCGCAGACGTTCCAGAAAGCCCAGATTTTCTGGGCGCGTCTTGTTGTAGATGTTCTTTTGCATCCCATAAAGGTCGGTGGCCATGACCTGTGGGGCCGCATTGGCGGCGGGGTTGGAACGCAGTTTTTGGTCGTGGAAGTAGTAGTTCACTGTATCCAGACGGAACCCGTCCAGCCCAAAGTCGAGCCAGAATTTACACGTCTCAAGGATGGCATCGACCACGTCCGGATTGTGGAAATTCAGATCCGGTTGGGAGGCAAGGAAATTGTGCAGGTAGTACTGCCCCCTCCCTGGATCAAACTCCCACGCGGGTCCGCCAAAGTGGCTGTGCCAGTTGGTCGGGGGGGATCCATCGGGAAGCGGATCGGCCCAGACATACCAATCGGCCTTGGCGTTGGTGCGGTCCTTGCGCGACGCTTTGAACCAGTCGTGCTGGTCTGAGGTGTGGGACAGCACCTGATCGGTGATGACTTTCAGACCCAAATCATGGGCCGTGTCGATCAGACGTTTGAAATCATCCAGATCGCCAAAGAGAGGGTCAATTTTGCAGTAGTCGCTGACGTCATAGCCCATGTCCTTTTGCGGGGACATGAAGATGGGCGACAGCCAGACGCAGTCGGCGCCCAGATCGGCAATATGGGGCAGGCGGCGGGTGATGCCGTTCAGGTCGCCCACGCCGTCGCCGGTGCTGTCCTGATAGGACCGCGGGTAGACTTGGTAAATGATCGCGTCGCGCCACCAATCGGTCATGGCTGCCCCCTCTGCGTGAGTCGTTGAAGTTGCCCGCTACATAGCGTTGTTTGCGGTAACATAAAGCGGTTTTCGCAGTTAAGGCAGGATCGTCAGCCACGCGGATGTGGTTATGATCGAAAGTGCTGTCCCGATCAGCACCGATGAGGCCGCGACCCGTTTTGCGGCACCATACATATTGGCAAAAACATAGGCATTGATGCCCGGCGCCACGGAGGCCGTGACGACCGCCGACCGCAGCGCGTCGGTGGTCAGATTGGCGGTTGTGCCAAGCGTGTAGGTGATGGTTGGATGCACGATGAGGGACACAACGCAGACAAACAGGATCGTGCGCATGTCGCCCTCGGGTCGGTAACGGTAGAGGACGCCGCCCAAGCCGAAAAGCGCCGCCGGAAGGGCCGCGCGGGTCATCAGATCAACGGCTTCAGTGAAAACGGACGGCAGGGGGATTTGGCCCAGATTGACGATAAGGCCCGCAGTTATGCCCAAGACCAGCGCATTGGAGAACATGGCCCGCCCGACCTTGGCGGGCAGATGATGCAGGGCCGTGCCGCGGGCACGGGCAAGCTCCATCGCGGTGATGCCCAGCATGTAGCCAAAGGGCGCGTGGATCGCGATGATCGCATAATTGCCCAGCAGTGCATCGGGGCCATAGGCGCGTTTGGTGATGGGCAGGCCCAACAGGAGGCTGTTGGAAAACAGGCAGCAGAACGCGATGGCGACGCTGTCTTCCCATGTGCGGTTGAAAAGAAGACGCGCGGCGGCAAGGCCAAGAAGAAAGGCCGCAACGACGCCTGTGTAAAAGCTGACCAGAATAGGCGCGTTGAAGTTTTGCCCCAGATCGAGGGTCGAGATGGCGCGAAAAAGAAGACAGGGGATGGCGAAGCTTTGCGTAAAACGCATGAGGCCATCGACATGATCGTCGCTGAACAGTTTTCCCCAAACGGCTGCGTAGCCGAAGGCCAAGACGATAAAGACCGGGAGGATAATGGTGAGAATATCGGTCATGTCAGCACCAGCGGCGGGCCCGATTGCGCCTGCGGCGGGCGGGGGGGCAAAATTATGTAATTTTGGCGGTGCTGTCCGGGAGGGCGGTGGTTGTGGCTGGCCGGCCCTCCGGGGGGAGTTTTTCGGGCCAGATGAAGACGGGGGGCGGTGCTAGTCCGCAAGGGTCAGGGTCAGACCGTCATAGGCGGGCTGAATGTGGTCGGGGGTTTCATCAACCAAGGTCTGGTAGTCCAGATCAATGTGCATATTGGTGAGGACGGCGCGTTTGGGCTGAACGCGGTCGATCCATTCAAGTGTTTTTGCAAGGTGCGCGTGGGTCGGGTGCGGGTCGCGGCGCAGGGCGTCCACGATCCACAGGTCGAGGTTTTCGAGATGGTGCCAGACGTTCTCTGGGATGTCGGAGACGTCTGGCAGGTAGGCTGCGTTGTCGATGCGAAAACCAAGGGCGTCGATGTTGCCATGTTCGACTTCAAACGGTGTCAGGGTGATGGGGCCGCCGGCGCCGTCGATGGTGACGTCGCCCTTGATTGTGTTGAGGTCACAAATCGGGGGATAGCTGGACCCTGCGGGTTGCACGAAGGCGTAGCCAAAACGCGCCAGCAGTTGGTTGCCGGTGTCGCCGTCTGCCCAGACGGGCAGGCGTTGGCGCATGTTGTAGACGATCATGCGGATATCATCGAGGCCGTGGACATGATCGGCGTGGGCGTGGGTGTAGACCAGCGCGTCGAGTTCGCCGACGTCAGCATCCAGCAGCTGTTGGCGCAGATCGGGTGAGGTGTCGATGAGGACGCGGGTTGTGCCGTTGGGGCCTTCGCGGCTGACCAGAAGGGAACAGCGTTTGCGGACGTTTTTGGGGTTTTTCGGATCACATGCGCCCCAGTGACCGCCCAAGCGGGGCACGCCGCCCGAAGAACCACAGCCTAAGATGCGGAGGGTTGTGGTCATGGTCGCCACTCCGCCGCTTTGGAAAACAGGCGGTCGAAGTTGGCGGTGGTTTGGGCGGCGAAGTCTGGGTAGTCGAGGCCGAACACCTCTGCGCCGACTTGTGCGGTGTGGGCGGTAAAGGCCGGTTCATTGCGTTTGCCACGGTGGGGCGGCGGGGCCAGATAGGGGCTGTCGGTTTCCACCAAGATACGGTCCACAGGGGCCTTCGCGAAGATGTCGCGCAGATCACTGGATTTGGGGAAGGCGGCGATGCCCGACATGCTGAGGTAAAAGCCCATGTCGATGGCGGCTTCGGCCAGTTTCGCGCTGCTGGAAAAACAATGCATCACGCAGGAAAAGGGCTTTGCGGCCATGCCGTCCGTCAAGATGGAGATCATATCATCGTCAGAGGCGCGGTTGTGGATGATCAGCGGCAGGCCGGTCTCTTGAGCGGCTTCGATATGGATTTTGAGCGAGGTCTTTTGGACCTCAGCCGTGTCAGCGGTGTAATGGTAATCCAACCCGCTTTCGCCGATGCCTATGAACTTCGGGTGGGCGGCCAGCGCGATCAAATCCTCGGCCGACACCAAGGGTTCGTCTGCGGCGGACATGGGGTGGGTGCCTGCGGCATAGAAGACGGGCGCGTGGGCCTCCGCGATGGCGCGGACCTGTGGTTCAAGGCGCAGTTTGGTGCAGATGGTGACCATGCGCGCGACCCCTGCGGCCACGGCGCGGTCAATCACGGCGGCGCGTTCGTCGTCGAAGTCCGGAAAATCCAGATGGCAGTGGCTGTCGACGATCTGCGGTGTGGTCATGGGGGTCCCTAAACGGCAGCCACGTCCAGCGCGGCTTTTTCGATCCTAAACAGCGTATCTAGGACCAGCGCGGCAGGGTCAAGATTGACCGCCTTGCCATGGCGGGTGCGGTCGGACACGGTTTGCGCCACCTGCGCCCAGCGGCGTGCGGCGAAATCGTTGGGGGAGAGTTTCGACAGCAAGAGCGCCTCGCCCTGTGCAGCCTGAATATCGGGGGGGCCGTGCAGGCCTGCGCGCGCTGTTCGGGTGAGGAATTTGTCGATCAGATCCAGCGTCAACTCAAACCGCGTGGCCCCTGCTTTGCCGACACATTTGTCGGCCATGGCCAACGCGCGGGGGCGGTCGAAATTGGGCAGGGTTGAGAAGAGAGAGACGAGGTTGGAATAGACCGACAAGCCGTCCAGATTGGTCAGGCGGATCGCCTCCCCCACGGACCCGCCGGACAATGCGGCAAGCGCTTCGCCCGCGTCGGTGTTGATGCCCGATTGGGCAAGGGCGGTCGTCATGTCTTCGGCGGACAGCAGGCCGCAGCGCAATTCGCGACAGCGCGACCGGATGGTGGGCAGAAGGCGGGACGGCGCGTGGGAAATCAGCAAGATCACCGCATCAGCGGGTGGTTCTTCAAGCAGTTTGAGGATCGCGTTGGCGGCGTTGACGTTCATGTCATCCGCGGGGTCAACGATCACCACACGGCGGCCGCCATCGGTGGCGGACATTCCGAAGAAGTTCTTCAGCTTACGGACTTCGTCGACGGTGATGACGGATTTCAATTTGTCGGTTTTGTCGTCCCAGGCGCGGCGCAGGGTGAACAGACGGGGGTGCGCGCCTGATCGGATCAGCGCCATATCAGGGTGGGCGTCGTCCACGTCCAATGACGTGGGCGGGGGCGGTGCGCCGAACATGTCGTCCTCGGCCACCAGCGGTTGGGATAGCAAAAACGCGGCCATGCGCCACGCCAGTGTCGCCTTGCCCACGCCTTGGGGGCCGGTGATCAGCCAGCCGGAATGAAGCCGCCCTGTGGTGAACGCCTCAAGAAAATCGGCCTCGGCGCGGGATTGGCCGTAGAGAATGGCGGTTTCAGACGGATGGGGGGCGCCTTCGATCTGGTCGGGCAGGGGGCGGTCTTCGGGGGCGGTGGCCATCAGGCAAGTGCCACACGGTCGGCCACATGGGCTGCGATTTCGGCGGCGATGGCGGCGGGTTCACGGTTGCCGTCGATGAGGATGCAGCGGTCGGGGTCGGCCTTGGCCAAGGCCAGAAACCCGTGACGCAGGGTTTCCTGAAAGGCCAGCCCCATGTCTTCAAACCGGTCTTCGCCGGATTTGCGCGCCAAACCACGTGCGAGGGCCGTTTCGGGATCCATATCGATGATGAATGTCACATCCGGTTCGCGCCCGATCATCACGGAATGCAGGGTGTCCACCGTGGCGCGCAGATCGCCGCGCGTGGCGCCTTGATAGACGCGGGTGCTGTCGGCAAAGCGGTCACAAATGACGGTGCGGCCAGCGTCCAAGGCAGGCTGGATCGTCTTTTCCAGATGATCGCGACGGGCCGCTGTGAACAGCAGGATTTCGGTTTCAGCGGACCACCGGTCGGGATCGCCCGTTAGCAGCAGGGCGCGGATTTCTTCGGCCCCCGCACTGCCGCCCGGTTCACGGGTGTGGAGCACATCGGGCAGCCGGTCGGCCAGCAGGCGCGATTGGGTGGATTTGCCGGACCCGTCGATGCCCTCAAAGGAGATGAACAGACCAGAATGGCCGCTGCGCGCCACGGGATTAGTCCGCCACAGCTTCGGCTGTGGGGGCGTCGTCGGCCATCATGCGCGCCACAAGAACCTCAGCCGCGGTGCGCAAACGGGTGTTGAATCCGCCGGCGGCCACATCGGCGTCAGCCACCAAGGGCACGCGGGTTTCGGGCAGGTTTTCAAGGCGGATGACAAGTTCACCCAACGTGTCGCCTGCGGCAATCGGGGCTTCGACGGGGCCGTTATAGACCACCTCAGCCTCAATCGTGGCGTTTCCGGTGTTGGGCACGAGCAAGGACAAATCGTCCACAAGGGCAAGGCCTACGGTGGTGGCTTCGCCCATCCAGACCTCGGCCTCGGCGAGGCGCTGGCCGCCCTGTGCCAGATCACGCTGGGCAAATTGGCGGAAGGCCCAATTGACGATACGTTCGCTTTCTTCGGCACGCGCCTGCGCGCTGTCCAGACCGGTGATGACAAAGATCACGCGCCGGTCCCCTTGCTTGGCCGATCCGGCAAGGCCGTAACCGGCTTCTTGGGTGTGGCCGGTTTTCAACCCGTCTACGCCGATGCCAAGGCCCAACAGCGGATTGCGGTTGCGCACATTGGCGGGGTGTTCGCCGTCGTAGTCAAAGGTTTCTTCCGCAAAAAGCGGATAGAACGTCGGATAGTCAGTGATCAGACGGCTGGACAAAATGCCAAGGTCCCGCATGGACATCCGGTGGCCGACCGCAGGCCAGCCGTTGGAATTGGCGAAGGTGGAATTCATCATGCCCAACTGCCGTGCGCGGTCGGTCATCATCGCGGCAAAACCCGCTTCGGTGCCCACGGGCGACAACGCCTCGGCCAGCACGCATGACGCGTCATTGCCCGACAGCACGATCACACCGCGCAGCAGATCCTCAACCCGAACCCTGTCGGTGGTGTCCAGAAACATGGTTGAACCGCCGTAATCCATGCAGTGCTGGGACACCGGCAGACGTTCATCAACGCTCAACCGTCCATCGGCAATCGCCTCAAACGCCATATAGGTCGTCATCAGTTTCGACATGGACGCTGGCGGCAAAGGCTCATCCGCGTTTTTGTCCAGAAGGACTGTGCCGGTCGTCTGGTCCATCACAAAGGCAGCCGTGGCGCGGGTGTCGAAGGCCTGCGCATGGGCCGAAGACGTGGTCAGCGCGAGGGCAGCAAGGGGGGCAGCAAGAAAACGGAGCATGAAACCTCGTCTCTAGGGTCAGTTGGTTACGAAATAGGCGTCTTCAAAGCCCTGCGCTTTGACCTGACGCAGCAGTTCTGCGCGCTCCGCCTCGGATGTGGCGGGGCCGACAATCACGCGGAAGAACGTGCGGCCCTGACTGGTTTGTTCCAGCACCGTGGGCAAAATGCCATTGGCGCGCATGCGGTCGGCGGTGCCGGTGGCGTTCGCTTCGACTGAGAAGATGCCAAGCTGGATGAACGGTTTCGCAAGGTTGGACGCGGTCGGCGCAGGGGCGGGTGTGGGGGCCGGGGCCGGAGATGCAGTCGGCACCGTCGCCTCAGCCGCATCAATCGCCGCGGCAGCGCCTGCGATCGGATCGGGCGCATCGAGCGGTGCGGCGGACACGGCGGGGGCCGCGATGTCAGTCGGGGCCTCAAAATCGGACACAGCCTGCGCTTGCGGGGGTTCGGCAACTTCTTCGCGACGCAACGCGGTGACTTGCAACGTGGCGGGTGCCCCGGCGAGCATCTCCAGCGCGGAGGCCGCATCAGACGACACCTGCAAGGCCGGACCGGGGTTTTCACGTTCGCGCCGGAACAGCGCACCAATGACAAAGGTGCCATTGGTCTGGTTTCGGATGATTACGCGTTCCGGTTCGGAGACGTCGGGATGCGCCACCCAGACGCCGCCCAGCGATGGGCGACCGTCCCACAGGCCCGGTTCGGTGACCTGAAAGGCATCGGGTGCTTCGACGTCGCGTTCGACCAATTGCACGCTTTGGGATGTCGTTACGGCGGTTTCGTTTTCCGCAGCTTGGCCCAAGGTGGGGAAGGCGAATTCGCCGTTCTCATCACACGCCGCAAGGGCCATGACCGACACAAGCGCCAGGGGCGCCCCAAGTTTATTCAAAGATACCAATGTCTTGCCCGACATAATTTGCCCTCATATTTGCGCCGGTTTGCCCGTTCGCTGTGCCCTTGACGGACCCCTGTCATTGTCGATTTGAACGAGTTGATGCGTACCTTGCGCAAACACTAGCGTCCAAGCCCCTGCGAGGGAAGGGTTTGCCAGCTATTTCGGCGGATTTCCCCACTGAACGCTGTCTGCATCATGGGGTGCATGTTCAACCTTTTAGAATCAAACAACAGCCCCTAAAGATGGCCACCAGCGGAGGCTTGGCAGAGTGGTCGAATGCACCGGTCTTGAAAACCGACGAGGGTGAAAGTCCTCCCAGGGTTCGAATCCCTGAGCCTCCGCCACAACCCCTGTATGATTACATTTGCCATATAAACAAAGGGATTCGTGGCTGGTGTCGAATGGACTTACCCACACGTTTAACCCACACGCTTTACCCACACACGCCCCCAACAAAATGCTATTGAACCGTTTTAAACATGAACGCCCCTAGCTTGCCCAGCGCGTGAAACAGCTAACTACCGTGAGGCATTCCGTTGTTGTGAAACTTTGTGACCTAGCTCACAGGTTTTCACAAACGTGCATACACTCGCTTAGCGGCTCTAATGGCCCTTTCATTTGCATTGTTGTCGTTTATTTCATTGATCGACTTGCACGGTGGTGGGAGGTCAGGGTTGGCGTGTTTAACGTTAGCACACTCGAAAAGCTTGACATAACAAGGAACGTATAGACACTATTTCTAACAGCCCGTTAGCGTACCTGCTGCCCGGGCTTCATAACGGTTGGTATAATCGTGAGCAAACATCATCTCTAGTAACACGCGGAGAAACATACAAAATGGGTATTTCAAGACGCAACTTTTTCTACAACACCGTTGCGGCGACTGCCGTGGGACTAACTGCCACACGGGCCAAGGCAAATGTGTGCACGATGCCAACGGCAGAACGGCAGGCTTCCCTCACGCCACAAGGCGTAGTGGATGAATTGATGGCGGGCAACGCGCGGTTCGTGTCAGGCAACATGGTTAATTGCGACCTCGCCGCCCAGATACGGCTAACCTCCGAAGGACAGCACCCAATTGCAGCTATCGTAGGCTGCATTGACAGCAGAGTGCCGCCGGAGTTGGTCTTCGACCAAAATATCGGTGACATTTTTACCGCTCGTGTCGCAGGTAACTTCGTTAATACCGACATTATAGGCAGTCTAGAATTTGCCTGCTTTGTCTCCGGTGCCAAGTCTATCGTCGTGCTGGGCCATACGGAATGTGGTGCGGTCAAGGGCGCGGTTGATCAAGTCGAACTGGGAAACCTTACAGCGACGCTGAAGAACATCGAACCCGCCGTCGCAGCAGCAGGCCCCGTGGCAGTGCGCAGCTCTTCAGATGGCGAATTCGTGCAGCGCGTTGCGGATAAAAATGTGGCGATAGCAGTTCAGAACATCCTCAACTCAAGCGAAGTTCTATCTGGCATGGTTGAAGCGGGTGAGCTTGCCATCGTCGGTGCGATGTACGACATTTCCACCGGTAAGGTGACGCTAATGTAACGGCGAGGGGCATTATCATTCCAAGTTTCATTAAGCCGGCAGTTTGCAAGGAACACCTAATGAATTACCTGTATTGGCATAACATGAGATAGTGTGGGGGGAGCTCCGAACTTCTAAAAGAGAGGTCGGGGCCACCTTTAGACCTTGGAATGATATGATCGACGTGAAGGGCGACCTGATCCTCATGTCCTCCGCATAGCTCACAGCGGTGTTTTGCACGTTCAAGTACGTTGTAACGGGTGCTGCCTGATACATAGCCACTGTCTGGCCCTCTATGGCCCCATATGGCCTCACCACGCTTGCTTATGTATGCGTTGATAGCTTCATCACACATGGCTTGTAGGGAGGCTCTCTGGGCGTCTGTGTGGGTCGCTTCAGTCAGGCGATAACCTGTAATCTGACGACCATCTTTGATTGGCTCAACAACACCATTTTTGGTCAGGACTTTGCCAACCATATTCTTGGTGCGCAGTGTGTAATACTCAACTTGAGACTGGTCGTAAGAGAGCAGACTTGTTGCAATCTCTTCCGTCGTAGCTTCCCCGCCGTTCTCCAACAAAGCCTTAATCATGACAGGTTGGTAAACCTGAGCCATCCGCATCTGTTTTGAGATGAATTGCATAAGATCGGTTGTATTGCCTTTAGTGGTCATTTCCCAATCCTTATCTGCAACTCATTGCTCTGTGTTATAACGACAATCTCTATTTCCTCTAGTAATGGGAGAGGCATAGGAGACAGCCTTTAAGTCCTTACTCTTACTAGCACTACTCACTCTGTTTACACTCAGATAGTTCTAGCCATTTAGTGAACTTAGCCTTCCTATCAAAATACTGACTGGTTGGGTCAATACGGATAGGCGTATGGTATTCAACCACTACAGGTTCTTCATATCCCCTTATGTTACCAGTTACCTTTCCGTGATGGCTGTTACGTTCATTCTTGATGTCGTGGTTAATGGTGTAATTGGTAACCTGATGAGTAGCTTGATCTAGGATACGGCGAAGTTCAGGTTCCTTGTCGTATTGTATTATGAAGCTGTCATGGATGCAGAGAACTGGAATGTCCTTTTGCGTGAAGTGGTCAATAACCATGTTCGCTATCTGACTATCTATGTTCATTAACCTTAAGGCTTGCCCTGTATTCAGAACTCCTTTGAACTGAGGGTGTTTGTCTATGAAAGCATCCAGAAGCGCACCTAGCTGTATGTCTGTCAGGCTTTGTCCCA
>NZ_CBFHNH010000008.1:0-148763 GCF_965657175.1 Pseudooctadecabacter sp.
GGGGGGGAGTGGATGTTGGGTATGAGCCCGAATTTCAGATTGATGCGTCATACACCAATGCCTGCCTTGGGCTTTCTCCTCTCGACGCCAAAATAGAAATGATATCCGATCAATATGATTGGAAACCGAAAATACGAAAAAATGATTCCGCGCAACGGGCGCGATAATCTTGAGAGCGTCCTAGAGATGGAATCAGGTTACGTACTCGACTTCAGGGGGCGAACCTTCGACGATTTTTTCTACGAAACAATAGACATTGATCCGCAAGAAAAATCTAACCTGTTTAGTGGACGTGGATCTTCAAAAGCCAAACGCCTCCGCGCCTTTATTGAACGAGGTGCTTCCAGCATCAAAGCAAAATTGCTTCGCGAAATGTGGGAATACCGCGAAGACATGGAGTTTGCTCCACCCGTAAATGATGCCGAGAAGGCACGCGAACTCTATTTCTCCACCATTGCTAGGATCGAGGGGCGTGCTGATGCGATCGATACATCTGCGATTGAAGCATTTGAACCAAGTGAGACGCTTGAGGAGTTGGTCGCTTCGATACGGCGTGATCTAGACGCCAAAAAACCACAAGCTGGCATTGACCGTCTCCACACATATTGCATGAAACGGTTTGCTTCTCTTGTCAGAAAACATGAAAGGGGAGAGTGCGGGAAAGACGATCCATTACACTCACGCGTTGCGCGGTATGTGAAACTGCTAAGTGAACAACGCGACCTCACTCTTTTGTCTAAGAGGATCGTCAAAAGCTCCATTAGCGTTTTTGAAGCCATGAATCCTGTTCGAAACAATCGCTCTTTCGCCCACGACAATCCTGAGTTGGTTGAGATGGAAGAAGCGAGGTTCATATTCGATAGTGTTGCGGCCTTTCTAAGGTATTCAAAGGCAATCGACGGGCGATATTTCGAGGATTGATACGAAGTTCAAGTAAAGTGTCTGCGGTCCTTCCACTTCACAGAATGAACTGCGGCTTAGTCCGCAAAGCCGCCTATCAACCTAGTCGCGATATTTGCTCAGCAACATCGACCCGTTGGTGCCGCCGAAGCCGAAGGAATTGGTCATCACCGTATCCAGCCCCGCATCCGCTTTGAACGTGGTGGCGATTTCACCTTCGTTGATCGCGGGGTCCAGGGTTTCGACGTTGATCGAGGGGATGATATAGTCGCCTTGCAGGGCCAGCAGGCAATAGACGGCCTCTTGCGCGCCGGTGGCCCCTTGGGAGTGGCCGGTCATGGATTTGGTGGAACTGATGGGGGGCGTAGTGCCTGTGCCAAAGACACGGCGCACGGCCTCGACCTCACCCACGTCGCCCACAGGTGTCGATGTGCCGTGGGCGTTGATATAGCTGACGCTGCGGCCTTCGGGCAGGGTTTTGAGCGCACCGCGCATGGCGCGTTCGCCGCCTTCGCCGGAGGGGGCCACCATATCGGCCCCGTCTGAGGTCGCGGCAAAGCCGGTGACTTCGGCGTAGATTTTCGCCCCGCGCGCCAATGCACTGTCGAGGCTTTCGAGCACGACCATCGCGCCGCCGCCTGCAATAACAAACCCGTCGCGGTTGGCGTCAAAGGCGCGGGAAGCTTTTTCGGGCGTGTCGTTGTACTTGCTGCTCATCGCGCCCATGGCGTCGAACAGGCAGCTGAGCGTCCAGTCAAGTTCTTCACCGCCGCCGCCGAACATGATGTGCTGATTGCCCAAGGCGATCTGCTGGGCGGCCATGCCGATGCAGTGCAAAGACGTGGAACAGGCCGAGGTGATGGAGAAGTTCATGCCTTTGATTTTATAAGCCGTCGCCAGATTGGCGCTGACCGTCGAGGACATGGTTTTAGGCACGGCAAAGGGCCCGATCCGTTTCGTGGCACCTGTGTTTTCCACGACCTTGTGGGCGGCAAACATGGCCGATGTCGATGGCCCGCCGGACCCTGCGATCAGGCCGGTCATCGGGTTCACGATCTGGTCCTCGGTCAGGCCGGCGTCCTCAATCGCTTGGCCCATAGCGATGTGGGCATAGGCGGCACCTGGCCCCATGAAGCGCAAGGTGCGTTTGTCCACGTGATCCGCGATGTCGATCTTCAGGGTGCCGGCCACTTGGCTGCGGAACCCGTGATCGCGCATTTCATCGCTGGCCACGATGCCTGAGGTGCCTGCGCGCAAGGCTGCATCGACTTCGGCGGCGGTGTTCCCGATGGGGGATACAATCCCCAGACCTGTGATGACGACTCTGCGCATGGACGGCTCCCGTTGGTGGCTTTGTTTCGGGTTTATGTGAGGGGACGGGGAGGGGCAAGGGCAGCGCGCTGTGGAACTTAGTCGGCACAGCGTCCGTTTGTGGGGTAGCCCAGTGAACGGAGAACCCCATGTCGAAGATCGAAATCATTAACCCCGCCACCGCCAAGACCATCAACACTTACACTGTCATGTCCAAAGCGGAGGCGTTTGACGCGATCGAAGCCAGCCATGCCGCGTTTTTGAAGTGGCGCGAGACCTCCCACGAAGACCGCGGCGACGTGCTGCGCAAAATCGCGACTGTGCTGCGCGACAATGCCGATGATCTGGCCACCTTGATGACCCGCGAGGTTGGCAAATTGAAAAAGGACGGCGTGACAGAGACCGAATTGTGCGCCGCCATCTGTGAATATACAGCCGACAACGGGCCGCAGGAGTTGGCCGATGAAGACCGCACATGGGGCGACGGCCATCGTGGGCTTGTTACCTATCAGCCCATTGGCGTGATTTATTCGATCCAGCCGTGGAATTTTCCCGTCTACCAGCCCATGCGCGTGCTGGCCGCAGCCATCATGGCGGGCAACGGCTGTGTGTTGAAACACGCCGAGATTTGCACCGGCACGGCCCTGCGCCTGCGGGAATTGTGTATCGAGGCAGGCCTGCCCAAAGACCTGTTTCAGGTCATCATAATCGATCACGACACCAGCGATGACGTTATCGCCCACGATAAAATCCGTGGCGTGACTATGACCGGCAGCGATGGGGCGGGCCGCCACATTGGGACCAAAGCGACAGAGGCTTGGAAGACGACCGTCTTGGAGCTGGGATCGAACGATGCCTATCTGGTGCTTGAGGATGCCGATATTGAGACAGCGGTGAAATACTCCGTCATGGGACGTCTGTTTAACAACGGCCAGACCTGCGTGTCGGCCAAGCGGTTTGTGGTGACCGATAAGGTCTATGACGCCTTTGCCGATGCTTTCGTGGCAGAGATGTCCAAGATGAAAGTGGGCGATCCGATGGATGACGCGACCGAGCTTGGCCCGCTGTCCAGCGAAGACCAGATGAACACCGTAAAAGGCCAAGTAGAAGACAGCGTGAAGGCCGGTGCAAAGGTCTTGTGCGGTGGTGAGGTTCTGGACCGGACTGGCGCCTATTATGCGCCCACGGTTCTGGCGGACGTCACCCCCGGCATGCCTGCGTATGATGACGAGATTTTCGGCCCTGTGGCCTCCGTTATCCGTGCCAAGGACGACGAAGACGCCATGCGCATCGCCAATGACAGCCGCTATGGATTGGGGGGCGGTATCTTTTGCAAAGACGAAGACCACGCCCTTGAACTGGCGCGCAAGTATTTCGACACCGGCATGGTGCGGATCAACAATTTTGGCGCAGCTGACCCAGCGATGCCGTTCGGTGGCGTTAAAAATTCAGGGTATGGCCGTGAACACGGTGGATTTGGGATGCGTGAATTCGTCAACGCAAAGGCAATCTTTATGACCTAATACCGTTCCAAGCGAACACGTGCCGTGGTGGGCAAGTGGAAAAGGCGGCCCATTGCGATGGGTCGCCTTTTTTTACACCTTGGCCCGGGCGGCTTAGCTTTCGCTCAGCGCGACCTTCATGTCTTTGACTTCATAGGCCAGTTCACCGTCGACTTTGACGATGCCATCGGCCACGCCCATCGTCAGGCGGCGGGTCTGGATGGCTTTGGTGAAGTCAATTTCATAGGTCAGCAGTTTCGCATCAGGGCGAACCATGGATTTGAGTTTGATTTCACCCACCCCCAAGGCATAGCCGCGCCCTGTCCAACCGCGCCAGCCAAGGTTGAAACCGGTCAGCTGCCACAGACCGTCAAGGCCCAGACAGCCAGGCATGATCGGGTTGCCAGGGAAATGGCATTCGAAAAACCACAGGTCCGGCGTGATGTCGAATTCAGCCAGAACATGGCCTTTGCCGTGGGCACCGCCGTCGCCTGAAATGTCGGTGATGCGGTCCATCATCAGCATGGGTGGTTCGGGCAGTTGCGCGTTGCCGGGGCCGAAAAGTTCGCCACGGGCACATTTGAGAAGGTCGTCGCGGTCAAAAGAGGTTGGATAGTCGGACATTGGCCGGGGTTCCCTTGGTTACTGGCGTTTTCGTCCCCTAACAGAGGTGGCGGCTGGGGGGCAAGGGGAGGGCGATTGCGACCTATTCGCATTTGCGATTGAAAGAACGGCACGTTCCCCCATATTATAGTCCTAATCAAAGGATGCCTTGATGACAGATGCTTCGACACAGACAGATACGCGTACCGAACGGGGGGCCACATGGCTTTCGGGTGCGGGTTTGCGCCCGACGCGTCAGCGGGTGGCCTTGGCGGGTTTGCTGGTGGGCGACGGGCGGGATCGACATGTGACTGCCGAAAGCCTGTTTGAAGCGGCTGGAAAGTCCGGTGAGAAAGTGTCCCTCGCGACGGTTTACAACACCCTGCGCGCTTTTTGTGATGCAGGCCTGCTGCGCGAAATTACCGTGGATGGATCGAAAAGCTATTTCGACACCAATATGACCGATCACCCCCATTTTTATTGGGAAGATGACAATCGTCTGTCAGACGCCCCTGCTGAACAGCTTGAAATTGCGCGGGTCCCCGATGCGCCCGAAGGGGCCGAGATTGCGTCGGTCGATGTTGTGATTCGGCTGCGCCGCAGCTGATTTTTCGCGGCACTTTTACCAGCTGTTAACGATGGATGCGCAACAGTGCGTCCATGTCATATCACACCACACTCACACGCCCTTTGTCCGTTGACGCACTTCGGCCCATGCCGGTTGCGATGAAGTTCACCCTTAAAGACCCGTCGTCTGATCTGCTCCTGCGTGAGGTGCGGCTGCTGCGCGATTGCGTGGCGGTGGCGCGCACGCGTTGGGATTTCTCCTTGGATGCCGCCGTGGTCCTGCCCGCACAGATGCAGCTTTTGGCGGTGTTCAACACCGGTGAATTCGGGATGCGGCAGGCGATGGCAGTGATTCAATCCACATTTGAAAGCCATTTGGATGACACCGGGGCGATCTGGGACGGCGCGGCGGAGTTTACGATCCTCAATTGGGAAGCGATCCCGCTGCGTCGCGCCTTTATTGAAGCAGCACCAGTGCGGATGGGGTTTGTGCAGGACCCGCGCGATTGGGCCTATAGTTCAGCGCATCGTGATCTGCCCCAAGGGCGCGCTTTAGGCGTGGCGGTGGCCTGACGCATCGCCCTTCAGAACCACTGCCCGGGCTCCATCAGTCCCAAATCCAGCAGCTGTTGTGAGTGCCATTCAAACGGAATGGAATTGTGCCATGTGAAGGTATGAATATCGAAGGTGCTACCGGGATTGCGTTTCAAGGCTTTGGCGGTTCGGAATGAGCAGACCGCTGCGGTCAGGTTGTGATGCCACGGGCAGGCATAGGTGTTGTATTCAGGGTCGTTAAAGGTGTGGTCGGCCTCAAACACGAGGCCCGGTTTATTGCGGAACAGCGACACACGGTCGATCTTGCGGCGCGGGGCGGGGATGTGTTCTTCGAACCGCCAGCGCAATCCGCCAAAGAAATCCATCTGACGGTCCAGATCATTGTTCCAACGGTCCTTACGGGCCAGTGCGTAATAGCCGGTTTTGTCCAGATGGGCGGTTTCAATATTCACCGCGTTCAAGTCAGCCTCAAGATCGCTGGCATACAGATCGATGACGTAGGTCAGTATCGTGTCGCGGCGTTCCTCAACGTTGAAGGCGATCATCTCCCCCACAGTGCGATGTTCGCAGAAGGGGTGGAACAGAAATTCCGAATTGTAGCAGTAGTAGATCCAGATATCGCCGGTGGCCTTCATCACCCCGTTCACCGCCGTTTCCAGCGCGCCGGGGGTCAGCATGTTGTAGGACACGCGGATGATCTTGTCTGCCACGTCCTCTGCGATGGTAAATTCCGGCATGGCAAAAACGACGGTGTGCCTAAAGCCCGCGGCGATGTTGTGGCGGATTGTGGCGTCCAGTTCGACTTCGTCTTCGGCAAAGATCAACGCCACTGGCCCCTTTTTGAGGGCCGATGCGCCCTCTTTGAGAAAGCTGGACAAATCTTTGTGGTGGATCATGACGGTGCCTTGCCTGAGTGGTGTTAATATCCAGTCAATCGCGTCTCATTGCAAGCGGGCCTTGGGTGGGATAGATGGCGGCGAAATTGCACACCCTTGCCCCCGTGATTTTGGACCAAAGGCCCCCGCCATGACCCAGACACCGAAGACCCCCAAGAAGCTGTTTATTAAGACCTACGGCTGCCAGATGAACGTCTATGACAGCGAACGCATGGTCGAAGCGCTGGGCGGCGAGGGCTACGTCGAAACCAAGACCGCCGATGAGGCGGATATGATCCTGCTGAACACCTGTCACATCCGTGAAAAAGCCGCCGAAAAGGTCTATTCGGAACTGGGGCGGTTCAAGGGGCTGAAGGCGGCCAATCCTGATCTGAAAATCGGCGTGGCGGGCTGTGTGGCACAGGCCGAAGGCGAAGAAATCATGCGCCGTCAGCCCATGGTCGATCTGGTCGTGGGGCCACAAAGCTATCACCGCCTTCCGGCGATGGAGAAAGCCGTGGCCGATGGGCACAAGGCGCTGGATACGGATTTCCCCGAAGACGACAAATTCGACACCCTGCGCAAACGCGCCAAAATCAAACGTGGGCCAACAGCGTTTTTGACCGTGCAGGAAGGCTGCGACAAGTTTTGCGCTTTTTGCGTTGTCCCCTACACCCGTGGCGCTGAGGTCAGCCGCCCGGCGGAGAGGATTATCCGCGAGGCACAGGAACTGGTTGAGGCAGGCGTCAAGGAAATCACGCTGCTGGGCCAGAACGTGAACGCCTATCACGGCCACGACGGCGGTTTGGCCGGGTTGATCTGGGCCCTTGATAAGGTCGACGGGCTGGAACGCATCCGCTTTACCACATCGCACCCCAACGACATGGATGACGCCCTGATCGAGGCCCATGGAACCTGCGACAAGCTGATGCCCTATCTGCATCTGCCTGTTCAGTCGGGGTCTGACGGCATCCTCAAGGCGATGAACCGTAAGCACAGCCGCGACGATTACTTCCGCCTGATCGAACGTATCCGCGATGCGCGCCCTGATCTGTTGTTGTCGGGCGATTTCATTGTGGGCTTCCCCGGTGAAACAGAGGCCGACTTCGAAGACACCTTGGATTTGATCCGCACCGTGCACTACGGGCAGGCCTATTCGTTCAAATATTCCACCCGTCCCGGCACGCCCGCCGCTGAAAAGCCGCAGCTGCCTGATGACGTCATGGACGACCGCTTGCAACGGCTTCAGGCCCTGTTGCGCGATCAGCAACGCGCCACGCAGGACAGCATGATCGGCAAAACCGTAAAGGTGTTGTTTGAAAAAGCCGGTCGTGAAGACGGACAGATGATTGGCAAATCAGAATATTTGCACGCTGTGTTCGCCAACACGCAGGACGTGCAAGTGGGGGATTTGCGCGACGTTCGTGTCCTGAAATCGGAGACGAATTCGCTGGGCGGCGAAATCGTCTAGGCTGACGCTACGTCTTAACTGCGGTCTCCAACGCCTTGAACTTTTGCGTCAATATCGGCTGAGCGACGGACAATCGGCCCCAAAGGCGCTGTTTTGTTGCCCAATTAGACACAATATGTAGCGATTTTTCCTTTCTTTATGGCTAAAGTTTGGTAACCATGTGCACATAATGTGACAGTGAGGGCGGCTTGGGGCATTGGGGTGCTCGGGGGTCGCGGACAGTTTAAAAGGGGCATGGGTCCAATGAAAACAAGTAAGACGAAATTTCTGCTGGCGGGCCTGGGCCTTGCATTTGCGGGGGCGCTGGCCATGGCCACGCCTGCTGCGGCACAGCAAACCATCACCGGCCAAAGCTATGAGCCAACGATCTGGGTTGACCCGGATGGCTGCACGCACTGGGTTATGGACGACGGGTTTGAGGGCTACATGTCCCCCCCGCCGGAACCGCGATGGCTCGCCCGTCTGCATGCGCTCTGAAATCTGCGGTGTGATCCCGACGGACACGCTGTTTGAAAACGACGAAGAGTGGATTACCCGAGATGACAAGCAGCGATTGATGGCGTTCTTCCAGCAGGCCAATGCCTTCGGGTTTCTGATCTATGGTCACACCGACAGCAACGCATCTGACGAATATAACATGGACCTGTCCAACCGCCGCGCCCAGATGGTCGCTGGTATTGCACAGGATGCCGGCGTTCGTGTCGTTGACGTCAAAGGCTTTGGTGAGCGTCGCCCGCGCGCCGACAACCACACCGCCGCTGGACGTGCAGAAAACCGCCGCGTAGAACTCTACTGCATTCGCTAAGGAGAAGGACAGATGAAAGCACTTAAATTCTCCGCTCTGACCGTGATGGCGCTGTCCGTCAGCGGGTGTGGCGAACAGCTTATCACCGCGCTGAACATCGAAGGCGGCAACCGTACGGGCGCTGAACGTTTCGTGGACGCTGGCCGGGATGAAAAATCCCTGACACAGCTGGTCGCCGGTATCTGGGTTGACCCCAACGGCTGTGACCACTGGATCATCGACGACGGTATCGAAGGGTATCTGTCCGAGCGTCTGACGCCGGATGGCCGTCCGGTGTGTTCCGGTGTTGCGCCGCCCTCCACTGCTGTGGGTCCGTTCAATCAAGGTACGGACGTCCCGGATCCGCTGTGATTTTGGGCAAAACACTTTGCAAAGGGGTCGCGGGAACATCCGCGGCCCCTTTTTCGTTTCAATCTGATGACAATAGCCGGTCGTGTCTTGCGCCTGTCTGTGCAACCGGCCACCATCGACACAGACAAACCTTGGAGAATTGATTGGCCACCACAACGTTGCCCCCCACCCCCTATGAACAAGACGCGGCGCCCGTGGTCTTGGAATTCCCTGACAACTTCTTGCTGATTGATCTGTGCGGCGAACATGACCGCCACCTCGCTGAAATTGAGCTTAAGCTGGGCGTGCAAATCCTGCGTCGCGGCAACCAGCTGTCTATCCACGGAGAGGCTGAGGCCAGCCGCGAGGCGGGTGAGGTTCTGACGGCCCTCTACGAACGGCTTGAGGCGGGGCGCGCTGTTGAGGCTGCAGACATCGACCGTGAGGTCCGGATGGGCGCGTCGGAAAAAGGCACCGGATCCCCGGCGGGCGACCAGATGGATCTGATCCCCGGCGACCGCGTGGAAATCAAGACCCGCAAAAAGATGGTTGAGCCGCGTACGGAGGCACAGAAGGCCTACGTCAGGTCTCTGTTCAACAACGAATTGGCCTTTGGTATTGGTCCCGCAGGGACGGGTAAAACCTATCTGGCAGTCGCCGTGGGGGTGAACCTGTTTATTGGCGGCCATGTGGACAAGATCATCCTGAGCCGTCCGGCCGTCGAAGCAGGTGAAAAACTGGGCTACTTGCCCGGTGACATGAAGGACAAGGTCGATCCCTACATGCAGCCGCTTTACGATGCGCTGAATGATTTTCTGCCTGCCAAACAGGTGGAAAAACTGATCGAGGAAAAGAAGATCGAAATTGCCCCGCTGGCCTTTATGCGGGGGCGGACATTGGCCCGCGCCTTTGTGGTGCTGGATGAGGCGCAGAACGCCACGACCATGCAGATGAAGATGTTTCTGACCCGTCTGGGCGAGGGGTCGCGCATGGTCATCACCGGCGACCGCACCCAGATCGATCTTCCGCGCGGTGTGGATTCGGGCCTGCGCGATGCGGAACGGCTGCTGAAAAACATCCCCAAGATCAGCTTCAACTACTTCACCTCCAAAGACGTGGTGCGCCACCCGCTGGTCGCCGCCATCATTGAGGCCTACGACCGCGACGACCCGAAGTAGGCGCGCAGGCAGCATGGAAGTTTTATCTTGGATACGGCGCATTTTGCGCGGCACTCAGACCGATACTACGACGGCAGCATCTGTGTCGCACGCCGATCCGCTGGATGACACGCGGGACGAGCCTGCGTACCGCGCGCGGCTGGCCGCCGTTCTGTCCAATCATTCAGGTGAGGCGGTGGCGTCCTTGCGCGGTCTATTCGACGCGCTGCCCGACAAAACCACCGGCATCGATGTCATGGTGCATCCGGCGCAGGAACCGGACGGACAATTCACAGTGATGGTGCATTTGTCCGGACCGGACATCTACGTTTTGAACAAAGCTGTAGGCCCATGGCGTGAACTTTTCGCCACACGGATAACTGCGGCGGGCCGTGAGCCGCGCGTGCCGATGTTCGATCCTTTTGTCACTGCTTTTTCGGTGAATGATGTGATTGTCGATGTGGCGGCCGATTGGGTCGAAACGGTTTGGCGCGATGCAGGCGGGGGTGCGGTCGCAGTGCGGGCCTCGGTCTTGGGTGACGAAGGTTATGGCCCCACGACCCCCCGCCGGTTGCCGACGAAGGACGGCGCGTGACGGTTGATATTGTCATCGAAGACCCGCGCTGGGCGGATTTGCAGCCGCTTGCGGATCAGGCGTGTTCCGCAGCCCTGACAGGCGCTGGACTGGACCCATCGGATTTTGAGATCAGCGTGCTGGCTTGCGATGACACCCGCATTGCAGCGCTCAATGAAGATTTCCGCCAAAAGGGCCAGCCGACCAATGTGCTGTCGTGGCCCAGCGACGAACGCGGGGCCATGGCGGAGGGCGACATGCCCGCCCCCCCACAGCTGCCGATGGATGCCGAACTGGGCGATATCGCCATTTCCTATGACACCTGTGCAGCTGAGGCCGCTGCGGCGGGCAAACCATTTGACCATCACGTCACTCATTTGATGGTCCACGGAACCCTTCATTTGTTGGGCTTTGATCACATCCGCGATGGCGATGCGGCGCTGATGGAAGGGTTGGAGACAGAAATCCTTGGCAAACTGGACATCCCTGACCCATATTTGTAAGCAACGTTACCTCGGGCGCGCGTGTATGGCGGCCCTTTTTGGACTTGGAGAAGATGGGCGACACCACAGACGGATCTTCTAGCGCGGCGCACAGCGCGCAGCCAGACGACACCCCCGAACCCCGCAGCGTCGGCTTTTTGGGCCGCATTGTCGAAGCGTTAAGCCCGACAGACACCCCCGACGACATCACGCCCGTGGCCGGTTTCGTGCCGACCGAGGCGCGCGGACTGATGAACCTGCGCCGCAAACGGGTTGAGGACGTGATGATCCCCAAGGCGGAAATCACCGCCGTTCCCGTCACCATCAGCCGCGATGATCTCGTGCAGGTCTTCCGCGAAAGCGGGTTGACCCGTCTGCCTGTTTTTGACGGCACCTTGGACACGCCCATCGGGTTTGTGAACCTCAAGGATTTTGCCCTGATGTACGGGTTCAACGGCAAATCGAAGACGTTCGATCTGCGCGATCTGTCGCGGGATTTGTTGTTCGTGCCGCCGTCCATGCCCTTGGGTGTTTTGCTGCAAAAGATGCAAAATGACCGCATCCACATGGCGCTGGTCATTGACGAATATGGCGGCACCGATGGCCTTTTGACGATTGAGGACCTGTTGGAACAGGTGGTGGGCGACATCGAGGACGAACATGACGCTGATGAAGCGGCCATGTTCTCCTTGGAAAAGCCGGGCATCTATTTGGCCGAAGCCCGCACGCCGCTGGACGAATTCGAGGCCGAGATCGGAATGCCCCTCACCGAACACGCAGAAATCGACGAGGAAGAAATCGACAGTCTGGGCGGTCTGGTCTTCATGCTGGCAGGTCACGTGCCCGCGCGTGGCGAATTGATCCGCCATCCCGACGGGCCGGAGTTCGAGGTCATCGAGGCCGATCCCCGCCGGATCAAACGCCTGCGCGTGCGTCTTGACGCCCATGCCAACAGTTAAGCCCATGCGCCATCCTTCCAGACTTGGGCCTTGGCTTGAGGGCCGTTCCCGCATCCTGCGATGGGGTGTGCCGCTGTTGTTCGGGGCGTTCATGGCGCTTGGCCATGAGCCATTCGTGGCGGGTTGGCCTGTTCTGGTGGCCCTTGTTGTGTTCGCTTTGGCACTGCCCCGTTCACGCCGAGGTGCGGCGGTTGCGGGCTGGCTGTTCGGGCTGGGCTATTTCGCCGTGACCCTGCGCTGGATCGTCGAGCCGTTCTTGGTGGACGTGGCGCGGCACGGCTGGATGGCGCCCTTTGCGATTTTCCTGATGGCGGGCGGGCTGGCGCTGTTCTGGGCATTGGCGGCGTGGGGCGCGCGAGCCCTGGCGGGGCCGCGACCGGTGGCGGTATTGTGGCTGGCGGTGTTGATGGCGCTGGCGGAACTGGCACGGGGCCACCTGTTCACGGGCTTTCCTTGGGGTTTGCCGTCTTATGCGCTCATCGGGTCGGTATGGGATGTGTGGTTTGCCTGGGTCGGGCCCTATGGGCTGACCTTTTTGGTGGCCGCCGTGGCCTGCGTGACAGCCTATAGTCTGGTGCGCGGTTGGACGTTAATCTGGCCTGCTTTGGTAGGCGTGTTGTTTGCCACTATGGGCTTGGGTGCTCTGACGCCTTCCGCCCCTGATCCCACCGATCAGATCGTTCGGGTCATCCAGCCCAATGCGCCCCAACACTTGAAATGGGACCGTGATTGGATGGGTGTGTTTTACAACCGCGCCCTTGATCTGACGCAGGCGGGTGAGGCCGCCGATGTGGTCGTGTGGCCCGAAACCTCTGTTCCCGCGCTGGTCGACACAGCGGGTCCGCTGTTTGTGCAAATGGCCGAAGCCGCGCGCGGGGCCCCTGTGGTCGCGGGCATCCAGCGCGCGTGGCAGGGGGCCTATTATAATTCAGCGGTGGTGTTGGAAGGCCCGACGACGGTGGCCGACATTTATGACAAATCACATCTGGTCCCATTTGGGGAATACATTCCCTTTGCGTCCGTCCTGCGCCCCTTGGGGCTGAGCGTGTTGGTCGATCAGGTGGCAGGTTTTACACCCGGCGCGGGACAGGGCCTGTTGGATGTGGACGGGTTGGGCCGTGTCCGCGTTTTAATCTGCTACGAAGGAATTTTCCCTGAAGAAATCAGCACAGGCACCGACCGGCCCGACGTGCTATTGATCTTGACCAATGACGCATGGTTCGGGCAAGGGCCCGGCCCGCGTCAGCATCTGGTGCAGGCCCGTGCGCGGGCGATTGAACAAGGCGTGCCGGTGATCCGGTCTGCCAACACGGGCATCTCGGCTGTGATCGACGCCCGCGGCGCAATCGTCGCGGACTTGGCACTGAACGAGGCGGGTTATCTGGACGCCGCTGTGCCACGGGCTTTGCCTGCGACGGTCTATGCGCGGATCGGGGATTGGCCTTTGGCAGTGTTGCTTGGTCTCTGCACTCTTGCGGGTGTCGCCACCCGCAGACGGTTTGTCGTTGACGGCGGGCAGGCAGGCACGTAGCGGCGGTACATCTTATGCCGTCCACAACGGCTTCCTGACGTGGCCTGGTAAATCCAACGGAGCACTTTCATGGCACGTAACAATTATACCTTCACCTCGGAATCTGTGTCGGAGGGCCACCCCGATAAGGTCTGTGACCGGATTTCGGACGCTATTCTGGACGCCTTTCTGGCAGAAGACCCGCTGGCCCGTGTGGCTTGCGAAACCTTCGCCACAACCAATCGCGTCGTCATCGGCGGTGAGGTTGGTCTGACCGATCAGGCCAAGCTGGCTGAATACATGGGCAAGGTCGATCAGATCGCCCGAGATTGCATCAAAGACATCGGTTACGAGCAGGACAAGTTCCACTGGAACACCTGTGAAGTTACCAATCTGCTGCACGAACAGTCCGCACATATTGCCCAAGGTGTAACTGGCGAACGCGGGGACGAAGGGGCAGGCGACCAAGGGATCATGTTTGGCTATGCCACAAATGAAACCGAAGCACTGATGCCTGCGCCGATCCAGTTTTCCCACGCGATTTTGCGGCGCTTGGCTGAGGTCCGCAAAGACGGGACCGAACCCACGTTGGGCCCGGACGCGAAATCCCAGCTGTCGGTGATTTATCAAGATGGCCGCCCCGTGGGCGTGTCGTCGATCGTGCTGTCCACGCAGCATCTGGACGAGGCCATGACCAGCGCCGATGTGCGTGCTGTGGTGGAACCCTATATCCGTGAGGTCCTGCCCGAGGGTTGGATTTCCGGCGATACCAAGTGGCACGTGAACCCCACCGGCAAGTTCGTGATCGGCGGGCCGGATGGTGACGCAGGTCTGACCGGTCGCAAAATCATCGTCGACACTTATGGCGGGGCCGCCCCCCATGGTGGTGGCGCGTTCTCTGGCAAAGACCCGACCAAGGTTGACCGTTCCGCCGCCTATGCATCGCGCTATCTGGCTAAGAATATCGTGGCTGCCGGCATGGCGGACAAATGCACGGTGCAGCTGTCCTATGCGATTGGCGTGGCAGCACCTTTGTCGATCTATGTGGACACTCATGGCACGGGCCAAGTGGCCGATGCTGCGATTGAGGCCGCGATCCCGCAGGTCATGGACCTGACCCCGCGCGGTATTCGCACCGCCCTTGAGATGAACAAGCCGATCTATCAGCGCACGGCGGCCTATGGCCACTTTGGCCGCGCGCCCGAAGCCGATGGCGGTTTCTCATGGGAGCGGACTGATTTGGTCGAGGCGCTGAAAAAGTCTGTTTAAGACTTTTGTTTCGACAGGGGGGCGGCGCTTGCGCGCCGCCCCTTTGCGTTTCCCTTGAGGACGCAGCGCGAGGCGGGTAAGGGAAGGCCCATGACACATCCCACCCGACCCCACCGCAATTTTTATGGCCGCCTGAAGGGCAAGCATCTGAAGAAAAGCCAAGAAGGGTATTTGGCTGAAGATCTGGACGCTTTGTCGCCCGGTCCTGTCAGTTGGGACGACAATCCCGACCGGACGCCATTGAATCTGGGCGCGTTGTTTGGCGGCAAAGATGTCTGGCTTGAGGTCGGATTTGGTGGTGGCGAACACGTGATCCATCAAGCGGCCAGCAATCCGGATGTGGGCATCATCGGGTGTGAGCCATACATCAACGGCGTGGCGATGTTGTTGGGCAAGGTGCGCCGCGCCAACGTCGACAATCTGCGCATTCATCCCGATGATGTGCGCGATATGTTTGATGTGTTGCCAGAGGTGTCGATTTCCAAGGCATTTCTGCTTTACCCCGATCCGTGGCCCAAAGCGCGCCATCACCGTCGCCGGTTCGTGACGCCCGAACATCTGGAGCCTTTGGCGCGGGTTCTGAAGCCCGGATCGGAGTTTCGGGTGGCCACGGATATTCCCGATTATGTGCGCCAGACCCTCGAAGAAGTGCCGCGCCACGGGTTTGAGTGGTTGGCCGAGGGGCCTGAGGATTGGCGCAGGCCTTGGGGGGATTGGCTGTCCACTCGGTATGAACAAAAGGCCCTGCGCGAAGGGCGGACGCCTCATTATCTGACGTTCCGCAAGACGTGAGTATTCGGGTTCGAATGTGCAAAGCACATCCGACCCGCGCGGCTGCGCCGCGGATTTGCATATTTTTGAACCAAAGAAGCGGGGGGCGTGGACCTTGCCCCATGCGCGGTTTATCAGGTGGTGACGTTTAGAAGGACCAGATCATGTCGAGCCACGGTGACCCTATTCAGATGACCTCCCGCAAGGGCGGGCCACTGCGCGGTGAGGCCCATGTGCCTGGCGACAAGTCGATCTCCCATCGGTCGTTGATCCTTGGCGCTATGGCCGTAGGCGAGACGCGCATCACCGGGCTGCTGGAGGGGCAGGACGTGCTGGACACGGGGCGCGCGATGGAGGCGTTTGGCGCTGAGGTGATCAACCACGGTGGCGGTGAATGGTCTGTGCATGGTGTGGGCGTCGGCGGATTTGCGGAGCCTGACCAAGTGATTGATTGCGGCAATTCGGGCACCGGTGTGCGGCTGATCATGGGAACCATGGCGACGTCTGATATTGCGGTCACGTTCACGGGCGATGCGTCGCTGAATTCGCGGCCCATGGGGCGGGTGACGGACCCGTTGGCGCTGTTCGGCTGTCAGGCCGTTGGGCGCGCAGGCGGGCGGTTGCCGATGACATTGGTGGGGGCGTCGGCGCCTGTGCCAGTGCGCTATGTGGTGCCGGTGCCGTCGGCGCAGGTGAAATCGGCGGTTCTGCTGGCGGGGCTGAACGCGCCGGGCCAGACGGTCGTGATCGAGAAAGAGGCCACCCGCGATCATACGGAGCGGATGTTGGCGGGCTTCGGCGCAGAACTGACCGTAGAAGATACGGACGAGGGCCGCGTCATCACTTTGACTGGCCAGCCGGAACTTGCGCCGCAGACGATCGTGGTGCCGCGCGATCCCAGCTCTGCCGCGTTTCCGGTGTGTGCGGCGCTGTTGTCCGAAGGATCGGACGTTTTGGTGCCCAACATCGGGCTGAACCCCACGCGCGCCGGGCTGTTCTATACCTTGCAAGAGATGGGCGCGGATCTGACGTTTGAGAACATGCGCGAAGAGGGCGGGGAACCTGTGGCGGACCTTCGGGCGAAGTATTCGCCGGATATGCGCGGCATCGAAGTGCCGCCCGCACGTGCCGCATCGATGATTGATGAATATCCTGTGTTGTCGGTGGTGGCGGCTTTTGCCCAAGGTCAGACCGTTATGCGCGGCGTCAAGGAATTGCGCGTCAAGGAAAGCGACCGGATCGATGCCATGGCCAAGGGCCTCCGTGCGGCGGGTGTGGACGTCGACGAGGGCGAGGATTGGTGGATCGTCACTGGTCGCGGCTTTGGCAACGTGCCCGGTGGAGCCACTGTCGAAAGCCGTCTGGATCACCGGATTGCCATGTCGTTTCTGGTGATGGGGCTGGCCACGGAAAAGCCCATGACCGTGGATGATGGCGGCCCTATTGCCACGTCTTTCCCGATTTTTGAGGGTCTGATGACCCAGCTGGGCGCAGGCATTAAGCGGACGAACCGCGGATGATCGGCGCACGGCGCACTTTGGGTTGGGTGGCTTTGGTCAGCTATCTGGTCTGTGGAGCGCTTTTGTATGTGTCGGTGTTGCCCGGTGCGGATTGGCACTGGCCGCCGGACTTTCGCCTGATGGGATATACCGCTGACAGTATCGCGGGGTTCACCGGCGCGTTGCGGGCCGAGGGTTTGGCAAGCTATGGGCAGGTCTTGACCGTTTGGGACCGCGTGTTCGTTGTGGCCTTCGCGGCATGGCTGATCCTGACAGGCTGGCGTGGGGGCTGGATGCGCTATGCGGTGGCGTTTCTTGCAGTGATTTATGCGGCGATTGATCTGGGTGAAAACGCCGCGATTGCGCGTATTCTTGGCTCGCCCCAGGACACATGGGTTGAGGTGGCGAGTCATCTGACCATGGCGAAGTTTTCGTCGCTTTATCTGTGTGCGCTGGTCTTGCTGGTGCATTTGAGGTGGGCGCGATGACATTTTGTGTGGCGATTGACGGCCCTGCGGCGGCAGGCAAGGGCACGATATCCAAGGCGGTGGCCGCGCATTTCGGCTTTGCGCATCTGGACACGGGGCTGCTCTACCGTGCGGTGGGCAAGCGTGTATTGGACGGGCTGGACCCGGTTGAGGCGGCCCAGACCTTGACGGCGCAGGATTTGGACGCAGGCGATTTGCGGACCTCGGCTGTGGCGCAGGCGGCCAGCAAGGTGGCCGTGATTGCCGATGTCCGTGCGGCGTTGGTGGCGTTTCAGCGCGATTTTGCACGCCGTGAGGGCGGCGCCGTTTTGGACGGGCGCGACATTGGGACGGTGATTTGCCCCGATGCCGATGCGAAGTTGTTCGTGACAGCCTCCGCCGAAACACGCGCCGCGCGGCGCTTCAAGGAATTGTCGGGCAAGGGACAGCCGGACACCTACGATCAGGTTCTGGCAGACGTGAAGGCCCGCGATGCGCGCGATGCCGGTCGGGCAGAGGCCCCGATGGTGGCCGCTGACGACGCGGCCCTGTTGGACACATCGACCCTTTCAATTGAGGAAGCCGTGGCGCAGGCCATCGCTTTGGTGGAGCAGTCACGCAGCGGTGCTTTGTGAGTGATGAGCCCTTGGGCTAACCTGATGGAACCCACCCTAGATTGAGGTTCCCGTCCTATGTTTCGCGCTGCCATACTATCGATCGTCATCTGTTTTGCCGCCCCCGTTTTTGCCCAAGAGGGGGCGATGACGGCCCAACGCATTGCCGAAATCGTGCTGGATATTGATCCCGACGCGCAGCTGACCCCTGGTGGGATTGAACTGACGTTGGAGGACATCCCCGTACTGATCGTCATGGCGCCCGGTGCCGACCGGATGCGCGCGATGGTGCCCATCGCCAGTGTTGAAGATGTCTCAGCGGAGGAAATGTCGCGCATGATGCAGGCCAATTTCGACACGGCGCTCGATGCTCGCTACGCCGTGGCGCAGGGCCGTGTTTGGGGCGTGTTCATTCACCCTCTCAGCCCGCTGGAACGTGAACAACTGTTGTCGGGGTTGGTGCAGACGGTGAACCTCGCCCGGACGTATGGGACGCTCTATTCCGGTGGGGCCAATGTGTTCAACGGCGGCGATTCAACCGAGATTTTTCAGGACCTGTTTGAGGATCTTTTGGGGCGCGGCCAGGATATCTGACCTGCGCTTGCGCGCCTACAGGTTGGTACGGTGATCGGCCAGATGGGGAGGGTCCAGATGGGGGATGGCGTTGAAGGCCGTCAGAAACGTTCCCTCGGGCCGGATGCGGAATTTGTGCAGGGATGAATTGTAAATTGGCAGCAACATATGCGCCATTTGATCAGTGCTGAGGCCAAGCGCCACGCGCATCACCATGGAAATCACCCCGCCTGACGTTACACACAACACCCGTTTGCCCGGTTTCGCGGCCTCGGACAGGGCGGCCATGATGCGGGCCTCGAACGTGGCGAACGGCTCCCCTCCTTTGATGGTGGCCTGTTCCCACGCGGCCAAGGTCTGGGGCATGTGGGCGGCGAAATCCTCAGGCGTGGAGGGAGGATTGACCCCGTGTTCCGTCAGCATATCGCGGGCCAATGCGAAATATTCCATTTCGTTCAGGCGCGGGTCGGTGATGTCCGGGGTGTAGCCCATGCCCTGCGCTGTTTCGCGGTGACGGCGCATGGACCCGGCAAGGACCTGATCGAAGGGCGCTTCGTGATCGCGCATCCACGTGCCCAAAAGCTGCGCCTGACGGTGGCCGAGGTCTGACAGCCTATCGTACTCTTCTTCGGTCTTCGCACCGGAATTGGCTTGGCCGTGGCGCACCAGATAAAGTTCACCCATGGTTAGCGGTCCTCGTTCATCATATCGGCCCAGAGGTCCGTGCTACGGGTGGCAATGCAGGTCTGGGTGGCGGTCGGTGTGGCCTCTGCCGCGCAGGCGGTGGCGTTACGGGTTTGCAGATCGCGGATCGTGGGGTCATCGCTGGCAAGTGCCGTGACGGTTTGCGTCCAGAACGCGGCGTTGAGGGCCGCGATGTCGGCACAATCGTGGCCCCGGATGCAGGCAAGGCCCGTGTCCAGCGGCACCACGCCTTCGTCGAACATGATGTCCGCCGCGATGGAAATACAGTGATCGGGTGAAAGTGGTGTGCCGTCCAAATCGGCTACAGGCGTGGCGTCGCAGCCCACATCGGTGGCGATGCGCACGGCGATGGCAGGCAGGCCCTCGTCCTCAAACGGGGCAGGGCAGTCTTGCAGCGGCAGGTCCGTGCATAAGGCCGCCGCACGGGCGATAGCGCGGCGCAGGATATAGGCTGACGTCAGAGCGTCTGCGCAGGATTGCGCCAGATCGGGCGCGTTTGGATCACTGATGCAGGTGGCCAGCGTCGCGTCATAATTAAACAGGCGCGGATGCAGGTCGTCACCCGCCGTGAGGGTCAGGGGCATCAGGGCCAGAATGGCAGTCAGGCAGCGCATGGCGCGCACAATAGGGGGTGGGATCCCGGACGCAATGGGGCTTCGATGTTCATGGTGCGTTCGGATTTTGCGTGCTACCCCTTGACCCCGACCATGAGGAGAACGCCGATGTCCGATCTGAAAATCACCTGTCCCACCTGTTCAAACGAGATTGAACTAACAGAGCAACTGGCCGGTCCCCTGTTGGCGGACAATCAAAAACGCTTTGCCGAGACTTTGGCGCGCCAAGAGGAGAAGGCAGCCCGTGCGGTCGAAGACGCCAAGCGCGCAGCGTTGGAGGCCGCAAAGGCCGAAGCCGCGACAGAGCAGGCGGCGCTGGCCGAAAGGGTCAAGGTGCAGGACGCCAAACTGCGCGAGGCGCAGGCCGCGCAAGCGGCAGCGATGCGGCGCGAACAGGCGTTGGCCGACCGTGAGGCGGAGTTGGACGTGACGGTGCAAAAGATGCTCGCCTCTGAACGGGCGGACATGGCGGAGAAACTGGCGAAAGAGGCGCAGGAAAAGGCGTCGCTGAAAGAGGCAGAGCAGGCGCAAAAGATTGATGCCCTGACCAAGCGGATCGAGGATTTGCAAAAACGCGCCACCCAAGGGTCGATGCAAACCCAAGGGGAAGCAGCGGAGATGGTTCTTGAAGACACGTTGGCGCAGGCCTTTCCGATGGACGGATTTACGCCCGTAGGCAAAGGCGTGAACGGGGCCGATGTGCGTCAGGACGTGATGACGCAATCGGGCGTGGCGGGCAGCATTTTGTGGGAAAGCAAGCGCACCAAGAACTGGTCGCCCGCATGGCTGGCCAAGTTGCGCAATGACCAGCGGGAAGCGGGGTGCGAGATCGCGGTCATCACCTCAGCCGCGCTGCCAGACGGGGTGGAAAGTTTCGGCATCGTCAACGGCATCTGGGTCTGCGCGCCGCGCTATGCGGTGCCATTGGCCACATCGTTGCGGCAGGGATTGCTGGAGGTGGCGGGGGCGAAATCGCGCGCCATGGGGCAAGAGACGAAGGCGGAGTTGGTTTATGACTATCTGACCGGCACGCAGTTCAAACAGCGGGTGGATGCCATTGTCGAGAAGTTTGAAGACATGCAGGTGGAACTGGCCAAAGAACGCAAGTTCATGGAGCGGTCATGGGCCCTGCGCGCCAAGCAGATTGATCTGGTGATCGCGTCGACCGTGGGCATGCACGGGGATTTGCAAGGGATCGCTGGCCGCGCCATGCCGGAGATTGAAAGCGTGGACGCCTTAATGATCGGCGACGAGTAGGGTCTGCCGTGCGGGACTGTTTGCCCCTGACGGAGCAAATGCGCCCGCCCGCCGACCCAGACGGTTGTATTGTGACGCAGGTGGGTTACGTGAAATGGTGAATATCAAAGGAGATGCGACATGAAATCCGCGAAAGACTATCTTAATGAAGCCAACGCCGTGGTGCCCAAACTGGACGCGAAAGCGGCCATCGCGAAATATAACGCGGGTGGTGGGACGTTCATCGACGTGCGTGACAGCGGCGATATTGCCAAAAGCGGCACGATCAAAGGCGCCCATCGCATCCCGCGCGGTATGATCGAGTTCAAGGCCGATCCAGCGGTGGAGCGTTGTATGATCCGGTGTTTCAGAAAGACGCGGAGATTTATCTGATCTGCGGCGCGGGTGGTCAGGCAGCGTTGTCTGGCAAGACGCTAATCGACATGGGCTATCAGAACGTCACGAATATTGGCGGGTTTCCAGGCTGGAAAGAAGCCGGTGGGCCAACTGAGGACGGTTGATCTTCGAGAGTTTTGCGAGGCCGTGCATCCTGAAAGGGATGCGCGGCCTTTTTTGTTGGGTTGGGGGCTGAGCACTAGGATTGAGGGCCGCGCATCATCTTGAATGCGATCATCAGGACCATCATGCAGGCGATCATTCCCGTCACATCGCCAAAAAAAATGCCTAAAATTCCTAGATTCCAGTCACCTGTGCCAAGGGCGATCATCGTCATGTTGACGACCGATGCAAGGCAGCCGATCAACATGATATCACGCCAGTTCGCGGGACCCTCTAGGGCCTCGCGCAGGTCCGAGCGCAGTTTTTTGGCGCACCAGAATATGAAGACTGTGGCCACTAGGCCAATCATCGGGCCGAGCACCGCTTCTCCGAACAATCCTGTCGGTTCCGCATAAATCAACGCGCACAGATACGTTGATGGGTAAAGATACGGGATGGCGCGCCAGCCCAATAACCACGCGGCCAGAACGCGCACACCATGGGGCAGGAACACCAAGTTCACGTAGGGCGGTATGTCGGCCGTATAGGGTTCATAAAGCGGCGCCAGCACGCCGAGCGCGACAAATGAGGCCAAGATGTAGGCGATGGACACCACGATAAAGGTCATCGTGACGTGATGAAATCGAGACAGCATAGGGTGTGCAGCCGCTTACTTTTTCAAAAGTTGATAGGATGCGCGCTGGGTGCCATCGCGGTGTTTGATATATCCGGCGTCGGTGAGGTTTTTGAGCGCCCTGAAAAAGCTGCTGCGCGACACGTCACGTAGAAGGGCGTGATTGCGGATCGCTTCTGTTTCGAACTCGTCCTTTTTGTTCACCAGCATGGTCGCGGCATAAACGATGTTTTTCTGTACACCACTGAGATCATCCATGCCGAGGTCTTTTTCCATGCTCAAAAGAAGCTCTTTCAGGCGCGCCATGTCGCTTAATTTTGCCATCGTCCTTCCCCGAGTGATGAAGTGCTTTCCTTATCCGATGCAGATAGACCGCAGGCCGCCGTGTCAAGGGATATTAGTGCCTAATGCGCACTTAAGATAGGTTGGGCCTTTTGTTTACAGGCAAAACTGATGGGGTTTGGCGGCGTCATTAGGAATAATTAAGTTTCATATTGAAACTTAATTTTGGCTGCGATAGGGACTCCTCATCGGTCGCACTGACCCAATTCTATGAGGATATGAAATGCTGAGAACTTCTATTGCCGCTTTAACCTTTGCCATGATCGGCGGCGTCGCATGGGCGGGAAACCTATCTGAACCAATTATTGCAGAGCCGCTTGCGGTCCCCGTTGTGCCAACGACCATCCCGTTTGACTGGACCGGGTTTTATGTCGGCGGTCAGGCGGCAGTTGGGTCGGTTGAGGCAAACGGGATTGATGGCGATGTCGAAGGCTACGGTGTCCATGCCGGGTATTTGCGTGACCTCGGGTCATTCGTCATCGGTGGTGAAATGGAATACATGCTTAGCACCTATTCGGTTAGCGGGAACTCGGCGGACTTGGACGCAGACAGCCTGCGTCTGAAGGCGATTGCGGGCTACGATCTGGGGCAGGTGATGCCCTACGCGACTGTTGGTGTTGGTCAGACTGACCTGTCGGTTTCGGGTCAGCGGGGCAGCGTGGACGCTGACGAAACGCTGATCGGTTTAGGTGTGGCATACGCCATGACTGATAATCTGCGGCTGAGTGCGGAATATCTGGCGATCGAGACCGAGGTTGATACAGCCTTGGGTGGTGGGACATTCGATTCCGAGACTTTTGGCCTGCGGATCTCTTACGGGTTTTAAGGCCGGGGCCTGAAATGGGCGGTCAAGAATGTATCAAAGGGCAGCCGGCATTGGTTGCCCTTTTCGCATCTGATCTGTCCCCTAAGGGACAACCCCTTGCCTCACACGCCATTCCGCCCTATACGCGCGCACAGTTGATGGGTCGTCAGAACACACAACGGGCAGGGTCGGAGTTTCCGGCCCTGTTTGGTGTTTGAAGACCCCCCAACATTTTTGAAACCAAGTCCGGCGGGGGCGACCCCCTCGCGCAGGCCAACACAGATACCAGGAAACAGACGCCACATGGCTCAGAACGTATCAATGGATGAGTTTGAAGCACTCCTGAACGAAAGCTTCGAAATCGACACGCCGCAAGAAGGCTCCGTCGTAAAAGGTAAAGTCATCGCAGTCGAAAATGGCCAGGCCATCATCGACGTCGGCTACAAAATGGAAGGCCGCGTTGACGTCAAAGAATTCGCAAACCCTGGCGAAGCCCCTGAAATTGCTGTCGGTGACGATGTCGAAGTGTTCCTTCGCTCCTCCGAGAACGCCCGTGGCGAAGCTGTCATCTCCCGTGAGATGGCCCGCCGTGAGGAAGCATGGGATCGCCTTGAGAAAGCATATGCAGACGAAGAGCGCGTCGAAGGCGCAATCTTTGGTCGCGTCAAAGGCGGCTTCACTGTCGATCTGGGCGGCGCTGTTGCGTTCCTGCCCGGCTCCCAAGTGGACGTGCGCCCCGTGCGCGATGCGGGCCCTCTGATGGGTCTCAAGCAGCCATTCCAGATCCTGAAAATGGACCGTCGTCGTGGCAACATCGTTGTGTCCCGTCGTGCCATCCTTGAAGAATCACGTGCCGAACAGCGCGCTGAAGTCATCGGCAACCTCACCGAAGGTCAGGAAGTCGACGGCGTGGTCAAAAACATCACCGAATACGGTGCGTTCGTTGACCTGGGCGGCGTAGACGGCCTGCTGCACGTCACAGACATGGCATGGCGCCGTGTGAACCACCCGTCCGAGATCCTCTCCATCGGTGAGACGATCAAGGTTCAGGTGATCAAGATCAACAAAGACACGCATCGCATCAGCCTCGGCATGAAGCAGCTGCAGGCAGACCCATGGGATGCCGTGGCCGCCAAGTACCCGCTGGATTCTGTCCACACGGGCCGCGTGACCAACATCACCGATTACGGTGCGTTTGTTGAACTTGAAGCTGGCGTTGAAGGTCTGGTTCACGTGTCCGAGATGTCTTGGACCAAGAAGAACGTACACCCCGGCAAGATCGTTTCCACCTCTCAGGAAGTGGAAGTCATGGTGCTGGAAATCGACGAAGCCAAGCGCCGCGTCTCTCTGGGCCTCAAGCAGACCCAGCGTAACCCATGGGAAGTGTTTGCAGAAACCCACCCCGAGGGCACGGAAGTCGAAGGTGAAGTCAAGAACATCACCGAATTCGGTCTGTTTGTTGGCCTCGAAGGCGACATCGACGGCATGGTTCACCTGTCCGACCTGACATGGGAAGGCCGTGGCGAAGACGTGATCGGCGACTACCGCAAGGGCGACATGGTCAATGCCAAGGTCACCGAAGTGGACGTCGAGAAAGAGCGTATTTCGCTCTCCATCAAAGCCATGGACGGTGATCCGTTTGCAGATGCAACCGGCGACGTGAAACGTGGGTCCATCATCACGGTGGAAGTCACGAAGATCGAAGACGGCGGCATCGAGGTCGACTATGAAGGTGCGAAATCCTTCATCCGTCGTTCCGATCTGTCCCGTGACCGTGCCGAGCAGCGCCCTGAGCGTTTCGGCGTGGGCGACAAGGTCGACGTGCGTGTGACCAACATCGACGCCAAGACCCGCCGTTTGGGTCTGTCGATCAAAGCACGTGAGATCGCGGAAGAAAAAGAAGCGGTTGAGCAGTTCGGCTCCTCCGATTCTGGTGCGTCCTTGGGTGATATCCTCGGCGCCGCGCTGAACAAAGGCGACGACGAGTAATCGTCGCTTTTAAGCGCTGACATTGCAGGGCCCCGTTGGTGAAAACCGGCGGGGCTTTTGCGTATGACGGGTGTGCGAATCGCAACCAAAGGCGGGGCCGATCCGACCCTTCTTTTTGCACTGCAGCGTAGATGTCGGCTGCATTGAACGTGAATCTTTCACGAAAACGACTGATATCGCACGCAATTCCCCGTATGTCGTTCTTTCTTGGTTGGGCAATCCGTCCTATAGTTCTGCGTCAGGGGGGTGTATTGAAGGCCCCCGAAAAGACTGCCGCAAGAGGAAGATATTATGATCCGTTCCGAGTTGATCGATAAGATTGCCGAAGAGAACCCGCACCTTTACCAACGTGACGTTGAGCGGATTGTGAACACCATTTTTGACCGCGTCATTGAGGCCATGGCCGAAGGCGACCGTGTTGAACTGCGCGGCTTTGGCGCGTTTTCGGTGAAAAAGCGCGATGCGCGATTGGGACGGAACCCGCGGACGGGGGAAGCCGTTCAGGTAGACGAGAAACACGTGCCGTTTTTCAAGACTGGTAAGCTCTTGCGGGACCGGCTAAACGGGAAGTAAGTAGGCGATATGAAATATATCAAACTGACGTTCTGGGGCCTTGTGGCCATTTGTTTGGTCATCCTCGGGATGGCCAACCGCGATATCGTAACACTGCGCGCTATGCCTGAGGTTCTGGCAGGCCCGCTCGGCATTTCGCCTGATATCCAGCTGCCCATGTTTATGGCGCTGTTTATCGGTGTCGGCATCGGCCTGTTGATCGGGTTCTTGTGGGAATGGGTGCGTGAGCACAACATGCGGTCTGATGCC
This sequence comes from Pseudooctadecabacter sp., assembly GCF_965657175.1. Lineage (GTDB taxonomy): Bacteria > Pseudomonadota > Alphaproteobacteria > Rhodobacterales > Rhodobacteraceae > Octadecabacter. The sequence goes on from NZ_CBFHNH010000008.1 coordinate 26,440, forward strand.
CGAGCCAAATCCCGAAAGGTTGAGGCCCTGCAGCGTGAGATCGATGCGCTGAAAGATCAAAAGCACGAAGGCAAGGACGAAGTCGTCGCCTTGCTCGACAAAGCCAGCTGATTTCCATGTCCACTGACATTCGGATCAAGATGTGCGGTCTTCGGACCGCCGAAGATGTTGCGGCTGCGGCGCAGGCTGGGGCGGGCTACGTAGGCTTCGTGTTTTTCGAAAAATCCCCGCGCAATGTCACCATAGACGAGGCTGCGGCCCTCGCGGTTGAGGTGCCCATGGGCATCGTGAAAGTTGCCTTGGTGGTGAACGCCGACGATGCCTTTCTGGATGACCTGCTGGACCGCGTGGCGATTGATATGGTGCAGATGCATGGGTCCGAGACACCTGAACGTGTGGCAGACGTGCGCGCGCGCTACGGGCTGCCTGTGATGAAAGCCATAGGCGTGGCTGACGCAGGCGATCTGACCAAGATCGACGTCTATTCCGAGGTCGCCGACCAGCTGTTGATCGACGCCAAGCCCCCCAAAGGGGGCGATTTGCCGGGCGGAAATGGCCTGTCGTTTGACTGGCGGCTTTTGGCGGATCGAAAATACTGGACGAAACCGTGGATGCTGGCCGGTGGGCTGACGCCCGATAACGTCGGTGAAGCCGTGCGGTTGACAGGTGCGCGTCAGGTGGATTTGTCGTCTTCGTTGGAAAGTTCGCCCGGTGTGAAAGACCCTGCAAAGATCGCGGCATTTGGGCAGGCGGTCGCTGACCTTTAACCCCGCGTTTACCGTGATCGGGGCAGGGTCAAAGCATGAAACATGCTTTGATTCCCCAGACGCCAGCCATGTGGTTCCGTCACCTGTTTGATGCAAAGGCAGCCCGTGATGGTGGCGTTGTGCGGCGCCGCGTGCGCGATATGGAAAACATGGTCGGTCGCGATTTGTTTGAACGTGAACTGCGGCGGCGCGGATTTTCAGCGGTCGAAAATGCAGGTCAGGTGGTCATTTTCTGCAATTGTGATCCGGTTCGGATGACGGTGGACGGGGTCAAATCCTCAAGGAGGATTTGAGGACAGACTTTCAAGGAAAGTCTGCGCCCTGCGGCAGTGTTGCGCTTTACCATGACGGCGGGGCGTTATATTCATGCCCAGCCTGGTAGGGAGACGCGCAATGCCTGACGATCTGTTTAATTCCTTTATGAATGGCCCCGATGAAAAGGGCCGGTTTGGTGATTTCGGCGGGCGCTTTGTGTCTGAGACCTTGATGCCGCTGATCCTTGAACTTGAGGAACAGTATGAGCACGCCAAGACGGACGACAGTTTCTGGGCGGAAATGCACGATCTGTGGACCCATTACGTGGGCCGCCCGTCGCCTTTGTATTTTGCAGAACGACTGACCGAGCATTTGGGCGGTGCGAAGATCTACCTCAAACGTGATGAGCTGAACCACACCGGGGCCCACAAGATCAACAACGTGCTGGGCCAGATTATTCTGGCGCGCCGCATGGGCAAAACGCGGATCATTGCAGAAACCGGTGCGGGCCAGCACGGTGTCGCGACGGCCACGGTCTGTGCCAAATTCGGGCTGAAGTGCGTTGTTTATATGGGTGCCCATGACGTGGAACGTCAGGCTCCGAATGTGTTCCGTATGAAGCTTTTGGGCGCGGAAGTGATCCCTGTGACCTCTGGTCGTGGGACCCTCAAAGACGCCATGAACGACGCATTGCGCGACTGGGTGACCCATGTGCGCGATACGTTTTATTGCATCGGCACCGTTGCTGGGCCGCACCCCTATCCGGCCATGGTCCGTGATTTTCAGGCCATCATTGGTAAGGAAACCAAGGAACAGATGCAGGCCGCCGAGGGGCGTTTGCCAGACACGATCATTGCGGCCATCGGTGGCGGGTCCAACGCCATGGGGCTGTTTTTCCCGTTTCTGGATGACACAAGCGTCAACATCATTGGGGTCGAGGCCGGCGGCAAAGGCGTGAATGCAAAGATGGAACATTGCGCGTCGTTGACGGGCGGTCGTCCTGGTGTGCTGCACGGCAACCGGACCTATTTGTTGCAAGACGATGACGGGCAGATTTTGGAAGGCTATTCGATTTCCGCAGGTCTGGATTATCCGGGCATTGGGCCGGAACACAGCTGGCTACACGAGATTGGCCGCGCGAAATATGTCTCGATTACCGATGTTGAGGCGTTGGAGGCGTTCCAGCTGTCTTGCGCGCTGGAAGGCATCATTCCAGCGTTGGAGCCCAGCCACGCGTTGGCCCATGTCATGAAGATCGCGCCGGAGCTGCCAAAGGACCACTTGTTGGTCATGAATATGTGTGGCCGCGGCGACAAGGATATCTTTACGGTGGCCCGTCACCTTGGGTTTGACATGGATGGCCCCGAGGGGCGCAGCGTCCAGTAACCCCCCTAAGACCCCGTCTCAAATGCCGCCCGTCTTGGTTTGATCGCCAAGGCGGGCGTTTTTGTTGGATGGGCATAAACTGAGGTTTAGACGGATATTTCGCGGGTTTACGGGCGCCCGAATAAACCGAATACCAATAGAGGATGCCACAAAAAACGCTTCATGTCAGGGCAACGGCGCGGATTGGCCGCGTTGGATGACCAGTTCAGAAAGGAACACGACATGAAAAAGACACTGATGATTTCCACCGCCCTGATGTCCCTCGCGGCGCTGCCAGCTTTCGCTCAAAGCGCGGAAGAGCAGATCGAAGCGCAGTTGCTGGCGCAAGGGTTCGACGAGATCGAATTTGATCGCGATGGGTCCGAGCTTGAAGTTGAGGCCGAACGGGATGGCCGGACCTATGAAGTGATCTATGATCTAGAGACTGGTCTGATCGTGTCGCAAGAGTGGGTCTTGGACGACGGCGATGACGACGACCTTGATGACGACGACCTTGATGACGATGATCTGGATGACGATGACGATGACGATGACGATGATCTGGATGACGACGACGCTGATGACCGCGATGAGGACGATGACGATGACGACGAAGATGACGAAGACGAAGCCGACGATGATGATGACGACGATGATGATGACGACGAAGACGAAGATGATGACGATGAAGACGACGATTAAGGCCTGAACAGGCCACACAAGGGGTCCCGCCTATGGCGGGGCCCATCAAGAAGGACGCAAGATGTTTAGACCTATCGCCCTCGCACTTTTTCTCGCGGCAGCCCCGATGGCTGGTGCGGCCCAGTCCGTTCAGGATCAGGTTGTCAGCCAGTTGCGGGATCAAGGATTTGGCCAGATTGAGGTCAACCGGACCCTACTGGGCCGTATCCGCGTGGTTGCGGTCAGCGACACGCACCGACGCGAGATTGTTTTTGTGCCATCCACCGGCGTGATCCTGCGCGATTACTGGAAAGAGATTGATGGCAGCAGCAGCGCAGCCCCCAGATTGGTCAATCCAAACGGCGGGTTTGGCGGCAACGGCGGGTCATCGGGCGCAAACGCTGCGGATGATGACGGCGACGACGGGGAGGCATCTGATGATGACGGCGACGACGATGATGGGGACGACCGAGACGACGGCGACGACCGAGACGACGGCGACGACCGGGACGACGATGACGACCGGGACGACGATGACGACCGGGACGACGACGATGATGACGATGCCGACGACGACGATGACTATGATGACGATGACGATGATGACTAGGTAAGATCAGACAATGTCCCGTCCGACCCTTCTTTATGTGATTTTCACTGTGCAAATCCTCTGCGCGGTTTTCTTCTCGTGGGATGTGTTGGTGTCCGTGCTGGGGTTGTCACCCCTCAGTTGGCGCCTGCACGAAGTGATTGAAATCGGCGCGATTGTGGGGCTGGTCCTCGGGGTCGCGATATCGGTCTATGTCATGCGCGAGATGCATCGACGCACGGCACGCATCGAAGACCAACTGCGGGTGGCGTCGGGGGCGTTTATGGAACTGGTGGATGAGAAATTCTCGACTTGGGATTTGACCAGCGCGGAACGGGATGTGGCGCTGTTTTCCATCAAGGGCATGTCCACGGCTGAGATTGCTGGCCTGCGTGAGACGTCCGAGGGCACGGTCAAAGCGCAGACCAATGCGATTTACCGCAAGGCGGGGGTCAGCGGACGCTCCCAATTGTTGAGCCTGTTTATCGAGGATTTGATGGACGGGCCGGTGATGGCCAGCCCGTCTGAACGCTCAGCCTAGTTTTGGCCGATCTGGTCCAGCCTGCGGGTTGCAAAGGCGCAGGAAGACACCTCAGGCCCCGCCACCATCGTGCAGGTTTGGGTGTATAATGTGGCCGCGCGGGTGGTGTTTTCGGCGGTCCTTTCGCCCTGGAGATAGGCCTGTCCCAGCATCGCACAGCCCCAAGCGTCGCCGTCTTTGCACGGCAAAGTAAAGGGGTCGAAGAGACAACTGGCCTTTTCGTCCAAGGACAGCTGGGACAGGCGGTCGCCGTCGACACGGACATTGCGAATACCGCCGCCGCGGTTGGTACAGCCTGATCGTTGGCCGCCAGCACAGGCCACAGCGTGGCCGTAGCGTGCGGCAAGCTTCAGGTCGTCGTTGTCCGTCTGCTCAAGCAGGATGCTCACCTGTAGGCAGGCGCGCGCATCGGCGTTGTCTGTGCATGCGTCCAGACAGGTCAGGAAATCGGCGCGGCAGCTGGCGCGGGTTTCAAACGCGGTAGACCCGGTCAAGCGGTTCCAGATGGATTGTTCGGATTTGTAGATGTCTGCGGGGCATAGATCGACCAGCTCAGCCGCGCCTGGGATGGCCAGCAGGCGGGCGTTGGCCGTGGCCTGCTCGCGGCAGTGGGCGATTGTGCCAGCGCCCAGACAGGGCTGAGGACAAAGGCCAAGGCACAGATGATCCGCTGCGCTTCAATCACGGTCCAGCGCGTGTTGTTCCAGCACCGCAAGCGGCACGATATCCAAAGCGCGTTCATGGGTGGCCGCAAGGTTCACCTGCGGCGCGCAGCCTTCGTCATGGGCCTGAAGGAAGCGTGACGCACACAGACACCAGCCGTCGCCGGGGTTCAGACCCGGAAAGTTGAATTCAGGCCGTGGCGTGCTGAGGTCGTTTCCGACGTATTTCGAATAGGCCAAAAACTCCGCCGTCAGCACAGCGCAAACGGTGTGACTGCCGGTGTCCTGCTGGCAGGTGTCACAGGTGCCATTGCGAAAGTATCCGGTCATCGGGTCGGTGGAACAGGTCTGGAGTGGTTCACCCAGAACATTGCGGGAAGGATCAGGTCTCATTCTTTCAAAACCTCGGCGATTTGGCGGAACATCGCGATATTGCTGTCGGACACGCCCGCATTGCGGAACCCGCGGTCGGCGGCGTTGACGGCAATCACGACGCCGCGGGGGCGATCGATATAGATATATTGACCATATATGCCGCGCGCGAGGAATTGCCCGTCCGTTGACCCCGGTGGGATCCACCATTGGTATCCATAGCCGAATTCGCTGGGATCGGTGTTGGCGGAGGCCTGCGTCGCCTCCTCAATCCAGTCCTCGGAAACGATGCGTGTGCCAAAGGCGATCCCGCCAGACGCGATCATATGACCGAACAGCGCATAGTCGTGGGTTGTCAGGTTCAGTCCTCCCAACACAAAAGCGACCCCGTAGCCGTCTGTCAGGTAGTAGGGTGTCGCGGTCGGTTTTAGCGGCGTCAGTACCTTTTCGTTCAAAAGGTCGGGAATGCTCCGCCCCGTTGCCCCACGGATCACCATGCCGATGACATGGGTGTCGATGGAGACATATTGCCAATCGGTGCCTGGGACCGCGAAAGTCCCATCCAACCCTTCAGCGAACCCATCCATCGACCGGCCCAGCGCCAGCACGCGGCCCATGCGGTTGATGTCCGACCAGAAGTCCAGATAATCCTCATCAAAGGTCACGCCTGACGACATTTGCAGCACGTCGCGAATGGTCGCCCCGTCATAGGCGGACCCGTTGAGGGTGGGGACATAGTCCGTCACCGGCGCGTCCAGATCGGGGATCGTGTCGTCTTCATGCAGCACACCCATCAGCGTTGCGAGGAAGCTTTTGGCCACCGACCAACTGATCCGGCGCGACGCGGCAGGGTCGTCTTCGCCATCCGCTGTCAGCGGATAGCTTTCGTGCCGGATGACGCCGTTCTGCGCCACGATAATGGCTGTGACGGCGCGGTCTTGGGTCCACGCGGCAAATCCAGCGGGCATGTCCATCGGCGCGCCTGATTGCAGGCGGTTTACGGTGTCGCTGGCTGGCGGCATTTCGGTGCTCAGGAACAGGTCATCCATCGAGGTGAAGTTCTGGACGATCTTGTCTTCCGCAAAGAGGGAATTGACAGCCAACAGGCGCGAGACCCGTTCGCGTTGCCAGACCCCGATGATGAGCGCCGCGATCAAAAGGGCGCCCAGACCCCATGCCAGATATCGAAGACTTCTTTTCATGACCCCACCCGTTTTCACGAAGGGTCGCACGGTCCCCGCAGCGCGGCAAGCCTGCCGCTTAGCGGAATTTGTCGGCCAGCTTTTGCAGCGGTGTGCGGGTGTCCTCGCCCGGGACGGGCGGCGTATCCGTGCCCGGGACGGGCGGCGTATCCGTGCCCGGGACGGGCGGCGTATCCGTGCCCGGGGCAGGCGGCGTATCCGTGCCCGGGACGGGCGGTGTGTCCTTGGGGCGCGCTTTGGGTTTGGGCGTGGTGGTGGACGACCGGGGCGGTGTCACCCGCAGGGCCACCGCGTTCAAAAAGCCCGGCCCGTCGCCTGCCGCCAGTTTGGCGGCCCCGTCGGACAGGCCGCGCATCACATCGTCCAGCCAATCGGCCTCGGCCTTAGCAAAGTCGGACAACACATAGCCCGGCACGCGGTCCTTGTGGCCCGGATGGCCCACACCAAGACGCACGCGGTCATAGTGCGGCCCAATATGTTGGTGAATGGACCGCAACCCGTTGTGGCCCGCGTGGCCGCCACCTGCTTTGACTTTGACCTTGGCGGGTGCCAGATCGATCTCGTCATGAAAGACGGTGACGTCGGTGCTGTCGAGTTTGAAGAACCGCATCGCCTCGCCCACGGATTGGCCAGACAGGTTCATGAAGGTCGTGGGTTTGAGAAGGATTACCTTGGCACTGCCAAGTTTACCTTCGCTCAGCTGTCCTTGAAATTTTCCGCGCCACGGGGCGAAGCCGTGATCGTCCGCGATCCGGTCGAGGGCCATAAAGCCGATGTTATGACGATTGGCTGCGTATTTCGCGCCAGGATTTCCAAGACCAACAAAAAGTTTCATGGGGCGCTCTATAGCGGCTTGAAGGACCTACGCCTAGCCCTGCGGATTTTCGGAAAAATTGCCGGAATTTTTGGTTGGATTGGTAACCACTTGTTGAGTTTATTGCGTCACAACGGGCCCCATAATTCTGGAGAAACATTCATGACTGGTGTTGCCCCCGCCGCAATTGCCCTTGTGCCAAGAATGGTGCCTGAGGCGGGCGATCTGAAAGCCAATACACTTGCGTTTTTGCGCAACCATCTGGATATGGACATCGCCTTTTTGTCTGAGATTAAGGGCCATCAGATGGAATTGCGCGCGGTTGATGCGCCGGGTTTTGAACATTTCGCATCCGTAGGGGACGTCTTTGAACTGGATGAGGTCTATTGCCTGCATATTCTGGAAGGCCGGTTGCCTGAATTGATCCGCGATACCAAGGACATCCCACTGTGCGATGAAATCGCGTTTACGTCCCAAATTCCTGTGCGCGCCCATGTCAGTGTGCCGATCTGGCGCACAGACAAATCTGTTTACGGGATGTTTTGCATCCTTGGGCGGTCGCCTCGCCTGTCTCTCAACAACCGCGATCTTGAGGTGGTTAAAGCCTTCGCGGCCCTTGTGGCAGACGATGTGAACACGACGTTGGACGGCGAAGAACAAACGATCGCCAAACGAAACGCTATCGAAGACATCCGCCGCACCGGCGCCTTTGATATATCGCTGCAACCGATCCAATGCCTCAAAGATCAGAGCATCGCCGGGTATGAGGCGTTGTGCCGGTTTGAACACGTCCCCTATCGCCCACCGAATCTGTGGTTTCAGGATGCAGCGGATGTGGGGCTTCAGGTTCAGTTGGAATTGGATGTGATTGAACGCGCGTTTGGCCTCCTGCCTGACATGCCTCCGGACTGCTACCTGTCTGTGAACACCTCCGCGAAGACACTGGCGACCGGGCAGATCGCATCATTGGTTCCCGACCGCGATGGGCGCAATATCATCATGGAAATCACCGAACACTCCGCGATTGAAGACCTGGATGTGCTGCTCATGGAAATTGACCGGCTTCGGGACATGAACATTCGGATCGCAGTCGATGACGCAGGGGCCGGATATTCCGGTTTGCAGCAGATCATCCGTCTGCGCCCCGACGTGATCAAACTTGATATGTCGCTCACTCAAAACGTGGACCAAGATGTGGCGCGGCGGTCTTTGGCTTCGGCCATGGTCAAATTCGCGGCGGACACCCAAGCGAAAGTCGTCGCCGAAGGGATCGAGACCGAGGCCGAGCGTCAGACACTACGCCGCATCGGTGTTGAACTGGGGCAGGGGTATCACCTTGGCCGCCCGACGCCTGCCCGTGATGTCCTCAACAAGATCAAGTCTGCCTGACCCATTGACACTCATCGACAAACAAAAAGGGCGCGCCGTGCGGCGCGCCCTTTGTCGATGGATGGAAGCGTGAAGATTTACTCTTCAACGTTTTCCGCAGGTACTTCGTCGGCAGCAACCTCTTCGCCCTCGTCCTCATCATCGGAGGCCAGAGTAGACGGTGCCTGAATGTTCGCGATCACGAAGTCACGGTCGATCGTGGCTTTCGCGCCGGCTGGCAGATCAACGGAGTTGATGGTGATCGTATCACCGACTTCGAGGCCGGACAGATCAACAGTGATGTTCTCAGGAATGTCACCGGCCGTCACGACCAGTTCAACCTCGGGACGGACAACTGTCAGAATGCCGCCCTTTTTCAAGCCGGGGCATGCGTCTTCGCCGGTGAATTCCACACCGATGAACAGGTTGATTTTGGTGGTGCGCTTCAGGCGCATAAAGTCGAGGTGCGTCGGCAGATCCTTGACCACATCACGCTGCACGTTCCGGCAGATGACACGGACGTCGTCGTGGCCTTCAACCTTCAGGTTGAACAGAGTGGACAGGAAACGGCCAGCTTTCAACTTCTTGAACAGAACGTTGAAGGGCACGTTGATCGCGATGGGGTCTTCACCGCCACCGTAGACAACGCCAGGCACAAGGCCGTCGCGGCGCGCTTGACGGGCAGCGCCCTTACCGGTGTTGGTGCGCAAGGTTGCTTCGAAATCTGGAACTTGACCAGCCATTTTATAATCCTTTCAATTCGCGCGTCGCCGTAGTCTCGGGGCGACCCACTTTGCCATGTCAGGACCACAGGTGGCCCCAAGTGAAGCCGTGCCTATAGGACGGATTCCCCTGTTTGAAAAGCCCTTTGTGGGCAGGGTGAAGGCGTTAGGCCCAGCGGCCTTCAAAATCCTCAGGCACCAGCAACATATCGCGATCAAAGGTGTTCACATCGCGGCGTCCACACAGCGCCATGGTGATGTCGAGTTCGCGGTGGATGACCTCTAACGCCTTCGTCACGCCAGCTTCGCCCATGGCACCGAGGCCATGGATGTAGGCGCGGCCAATCATGACCCCCTTGGCCCCCATCGCGAGCGCTTTGAGCATGTCCTGACCCGACCGGATGCCGCTATCAAGGTGGATTTCGACCTTATCGCCCACTGCCTGCACGATGCTGGGCAACATGCGGATGGACGACAGCGCCCCATCCAGCTGTCGGCCGCCGTGGTTCGACACGATGATGGCGTCTGCCCCCACCTCGGCCGCCATTTTGGCGTCGTCTACGTCCAAAATCCCCTTCAGGATCAGCTTGCCGCCCCACTTTTCCTTCAGTTTGCGCACGGTATTCCAATCCAAGCGCGGGTCGAATTGCTCGGCCGTCCAAGACGACAGTGAATTCATATTGTCGACACCCTTCGCGTGCCCCACGATATTGCCGAAACTGCGTCGTTTCGTTTGCAACATTTCAATCCCCCAACGCCATTTGGTAGCCAGATCGGCAATCACGGGGGGGGTCATTTTGGGCGGTGCGGTCAGCCCATTTTTGAGGTCCTTGTGCCGCTGACCGAGGATTTGCAGATCAAGCGTAAGAACCAGCGCCGAACAGCCCGCGCGTTTGGCCCGTTCGATGATGTTGTCGACATATTCTTCATCCCGCATCACATACAGCTGGAACCAGAACGGTTTTTCAGTGTGTTCGGCCACGTCCTCGATCGAACAGATGGACATGGTGGACAACGTAAACGGCACGCCGAATTTCTCAGCCGCGCGGGCGGCCTTAATCTCACCATCTGCGCGCTGCATGCCCGTCAGCCCCACAGGGGCGAGGGCCAGCGGCATGGTCACATCCTGTCCTATCAATTTGCTGGCGGTCGTGCGGTTCGTCATATCGACGGCGATACGCTGGCGCAGGCGGATCTTGTCAAAATCGCTTTCGTTGTCGCGAAAGGTTTGTTCGGTCCATGATCCGCTTTCGCAATAATCATAGAACATTTTAGGCGTGCGCCGTTTGTGCAGACGTTTCAGGTCATCAATGGTGGTGATCACGGGCATGGCATGGCCTTTTCGCTGAATTGGTATGAATGACTTACCAATTCGGGCAATTCGGCGCAAGTCTTCGGTGGGCCCATTTTCTCAACGAGAAAATGTCCTCAAACTCTTTTCAAGAGTTTGCCACCCCTCAGGCGCGGTGGGCGCCATCAGCTAGGGATTTCACAAACGCCAAGACGTCGGCCACAGGCTCACCTGCGCCGATCTTTTCAACAATAGCGGAGCCAACGACGGTGCCGTCGGCCACGCCTGCGATGTCTTGTGCGGTTTCCGGCGTGCGGACACCAAAGCCGACAATCACCGGCAAATCGGTGGAGGATTTGATCCGCGCAACCTCCGGTGCCACATCGGCGGCTTGGGCCGCGGCAGCGCCTGTCGTTCCCGTGACGGAGACGTAGTAAACAAAGCCGGAGGTGTTCTGCAGCACTTTGGGCAGACGTTTTGCATCGGTCGTGGGCGTGGCCAGACGGATGAAGTTCAAGCCGGCCTTTTGGGCGGGGATACACAGCTCATCATCTTCTTCGGGTGGCAAATCCACGATGATCAGCCCGTCGATGCCTGCCTCTTTGGCTTGGGCAAGGAAGGTATCAACCCCGCGCGAATAGATCGGATTGTAATAGCCCATCATAACGACGGGTGTTGTGTCGTCAGTTTTGCGCAGTTCGCGCGCAATATTCAGGGTCTGATCAAGGGTCATGCCGCCGTCCAGCGCCCGTTGGCCCGCCAGCTGGATCGTCGATCCGTCGGCCATAGGGTCGGTGAAGGGCAGACCCAGTTCGATCACATCAACACCCGCACCGGGCAGGCCTTTCACGATCTCAAGCGAGGTGTCGTAATCGGGATCGCCCGCCATCACATAGGCCACAAATGCCTTTTTCCCCTGAGCCGCCAGTTCAGCGAATTTGGCGTCAATGCGTGTCATGTCCTGCGATCCTTTCACGAAAACCCCATGCGGTTTGGCGCAGGGGCGCGGGAAAATCAATGCCCCTTATTTCATTGGGGCGCTTGCGGGTCGCCCCCGTGCCAATTAGAAGCGCGGCTGACACATCAAAGGAGCGTCGTCATGGGTTTCAAAATGGGTATTGTCGGGCTGCCGAACGTCGGAAAGTCCACACTTTTCAATGCATTGACCCGCACGGCGGCAGCGCAGGCCGCGAATTTCCCGTTTTGTACGATTGAACCCAACGTGGGTGAAGTCGCCGTGCCTGATGCACGTCTGGACACCTTGGCTGGCATCGCGAACTCTAAATCCATCATTCCAACGCGGATGACCTTTGTGGATATTGCGGGCCTTGTGAAGGGCGCCAGCAAAGGGGAGGGGCTGGGCAACCAGTTTCTGGCCAACATCCGCGAAACCGATGCCATCGCCCATGTGCTGCGCTGTTTTGAAGACGGTGACGTGACCCACGTGGACGGTCGCGTTGATCCTGTGGCCGATGCCGAAACAATTGAAACGGAACTGATGCTGGCCGATCTGGAAAGCATCGAGAAACGTCTGCAAAACATCGTGCGCAAGGTCCGTGGTGGCGACAAAGAGGCAGTGCAACAGCAACGGCTGATGGAACTCGCCAAGGCGACCCTTGAGGATGGCAAACCTGCCCGTGTGGTTGACGTGGACGACGACGACCGCAAGGCGTGGAAAATGTTGCAACTGCTGACCACGAAGCCCGTACTGTACGTCTGTAACGTCGGTGAGGCCGAAGCGTCCGAGGGCAATCAACACTCCGCCGCCGTGGCCGAAATGGCCGCCGCACAGGGCAACAGCCATGTGATTATCTCTGCCCAGATCGAAGAGGAAATCAGCCAGTTGGAAGATAACGAGGCTGAGATGTTCTTGGAAGAAATGGGCCTCAAAGAGGCCGGTCTGGATCGCCTGATCAAGGCAGGCTACGAATTGCTGCACCTTGAGACGTATTTTACCGTCGGCCCAAAAGAGGCCCGCGCATGGACGATCAAGCAGGGCACATTGGCGCCACAGGCCGCTGGCGTGATCCACGGCGATTTTGAAAAGGGCTTCATTCGCGCAGAAACCATTGCCTATGATGATTTTGTGGAATTAGGGGGGGAACAGCCCGCCAAGGAAGCAGGCAAAATGCGTGCAGAAGGCAAGGGATATACCGTCAAGGACGGTGATGTCCTGCACTTCTTGTTCAACACATAAGGCACCGGTGTGAGCATGGGGGCATTGCTCATCTGCTCACTGCGCGCGCGACATTTGTCAAACCTGCACAAAAGCGCACATTTCCGACTTGCCCCCCACCAGCCCCGTCGCTAAACGGGTCAACGGAGACGTGGCCGAGTGGTCGAAGGCGCTCCCCTGCTAAGGGAGTAGGCCCGGAAGGGTCTCGAGGGTTCGAATCCCTTCGTCTCCGCCACCCACACCATCGAAATTGCTCAATTCATGAGCTGGCGCGATCTGGGTCTGGCTCGGTTGCATCGCGGTTGGGGTGCACCTGTCTGTCGGCATACTGTCGGCACGGTGCAGATCGACCAGATGATCAAAGGGCGCACTTTCGGGGTGCAATTTCGTCAGCTTCATCAAGATTTGGCGACATACTCCGGTTGAATTGATCAAAACTGCGCCAAACTGTCGCCCAATTTTTAGACGTCTAAACTTACCGCGCGTAAAAATGAGGCGGCTTGGCCCATCATGGTCAAAGCGTCTTGGCGCAAACTTGCCCCTCAAAAGGTCTCGACGGATGGTGCACGGGCTTTCAATCGGAAAGCGTCGCGAGTGGGGCGTCTTGCAGGATCAATCCCACCCGCAACTACAGCAATCGCTGTGCGGAATAGATCGGGCTTTGGGGGGACAACGTCAAGACCCGCGCCCGGATGACCGCACGCCCAATGGGGATACATCCATGAAGACCACCACAAAACTTACCCTGTCCACAGCATTCGGCCTGATGGTTGCCAGCGCTGCCGCGGCAGAATGTGCCGACCCGATCAAAGTCGGCGTGTTGCATTCACTGTCCGGCACGATGGCCATTTCCGAGACCACCCTCAAAGATACGATGGAACTGCTGATCGCCCAGCAAAACGAAGCAGGCGGCCTTCTGGGGTGTGAAATCGAAGCCGTCGTCGTTGACCCGGCTTCTGACTGGCCTTTGTTTGCGGAAAAAGCGCGTGAGCTGCTGACCGTGTCCGAAGTCGACGTGATCTTCGGGTCGTGGACCTCCGTGTCGCGCAAATCTGCGCTGCCGGTTCTGGAAGAATTGAACGGGCTGATGTTCTACCCCGTGCAGTACGAAGGCGAAGAATCCTCACGCAACGTGTTCTACACAGGTGCCGCGCCCAACCAACAGGCGATCCCTGCGACGGACTACTTCCTTGAAGAACTGGGCGTTGAAAAGTTCGCGCTGCTGGGCACGGACTATGTCTACCCGCGCACGACCAACAACATTCTTGAACAATACCTGATCGACAACGGCATCGCTGCCGACGACATCTTCGTGAACTACACACCCTTTGGTCATTCCGATTGGTCCACGATCGTGGCCGACGTGGTTGAACTGGGCGCAGACGGCAGCCAAGTGGGCGTGATTTCCACCATCAACGGCGACGCCAACATCGGCTTCTACAAAGAACTGGCAGCGGCTGGCATTTCCGCCGACGATATTCCAGTGGTCGCCTTCTCCGTGGGTGAGGAAGAGCTGTCGGGTCTGGATACATCCGACCTCGTGGGTCACTTGGCCGCTTGGAACTACTTCCAGTCGGCTGAATCCGAGCTGAACGACGAATGGGTGGCCGCCTGGAAGGCCGCCATGGGCGATGAGCGTGTGACCAACGACCCGATGGAAGCCCACTACATCGGCTTTAACATGTGGGTGAACGCCGTTGAAGACGCAGGCACCACAGACGTGGATGCGGTCCGCACCGCCATGTACGGGCAGGAATTCCCGAACCTGACAGGCGGCACAGCGGTCATGTTGCCGAACCACCACCTCGCCAAGCCTGTTCTGATCGGTGAGATCACAGCGGACGGCCAGTTCGACATCATCAGCCAGACATCCGAAGTGCCTGGCGACGCATGGACGGACTACCTGCCTGAATCTGCTGTCCTGACCTCCGATTGGAAGGACCTTGGTTGCGGCATGTACAACACCGAAACCGAGACCTGCGTTCAGCTGACCTCGAACTACTAAGACGTGCGGTGGGGCGCGGCGGTTCTTGCCGCGCCCTATCCCTCGAAGACCTATCCCCGAATTCAGAAAGTCCCCCCGATGATGCGCCTTGTGTTCGGCATGATCCTGATGCTGCTGTCTGCCGTCAGCGTCGCGGCTCAAGATTTACAGGCCTTGCTGCAGACCCATGCCGAAGAGGTGGCCAAGCCGTCGCGTCGTTCGGTCAGTGTGATGTTGGATGATCTGGTGGCCTCTGGCCTGCCGCAAGTGCCCGTGTTTTTGGAAGAATGGGCCGGACGGAACGTTTGGCAGGATGATGCCACGGGGCTGTTTTACATTGGTGCCGAAGAGGGCGATGCCCTGATCATTCGCGATGTGGACACAGGCGATGAAGCATCGGTGGCGGCTGACGGCTTTACCCAGTTGCGCCCCAACGGCGGCGTGCGGCGGGTGATCGGCACGGCCCTCGTGCAGTTCCAACTGTCTGATCCCGACCCTGCGCGCCGACAGGCTGCGTTGGAGAGTATCGCGCGCAGGGGGGAGGCCGAACAACTCGCACCCTTAATCGCATCGCTGGAGGGCGAAGACGACGCAGACATCCGTGCCCGCAAAGAGCAACTCATCACCTTCTTGACCGCCCGTTTTGGTGAGGACAGTGCGGCACGTGTGACAGCGATCGAAACACTGGCCGCTGACACCTCGGTTGAGGCACGCGCGGTGCTCAGCCAGATTTTGGCAACGACGGATGAGGTCGCCGAAACCCTGCCTGACGTGAATATCGCTGAACTCTACGACCCCGCAGACGCGCCCGAGGCGTCTTATCAGATTCTGGTCGACGCGGGTCTGGCCCCCGCTTTGGTCAGCGCCGGTGACATCCGCGCAGCCCTTGAGGCCAATATCGCAGAGGGTCGTGTTGGCACGGTGCCCATCGCATCGCTGAATACCAACGCGGCGCGTGAAGACGCCTATGCCACTTTGGCCAGCGCCGATCTGGTGCCGCCTTTGGTGACGCAAGACGACGTTGCCGCAGCCCTGCAATCCCATGTCTTTTTCGCCCAATATGTCGAAACCGACACCGCCGTGACCCAAGCCGCCCGCGCGACCCTCGACAAAGTCGAGACCCGCGTGGGCTGGGCGCAAACGGTGGATATGACGTTGGACGGGCTGTCGCTTGCATCGATTTATTTTCTAGCGGCTATCGGGCTTGCCATTACTTTTGGTCAAATGGGCGTCATCAACATGGCGCATGGCGAATTCATCATGATGGGGGCCTATACAGGCTATGTGGTGCAGCTGTTTGTGCCGGATTACACCGTGTCCATTCTGGTCGCTTTGCCGCTGGCCTTTGCGCTGACCTTTGGGGCAGGGGTGGCGATGGAGAGGTTAATCATTCGCCATCTTTATCACCGCCCGCTTGAGACATTGTTGGCCACCTTCGGCATTTCCATCGCCCTGCAACAGATTGCCAAGAACATCTTTGGCACGCAGGCACGCCCCCTCACATCGCCTGACTGGCTGAGCGGCGCTTGGGTGATTTCTGACGTCATCCAAATCAGCACGATCCGCATTGCGATCTTCGTGATGGCGCTGATCTTTCTGGTGGCGTTGCTTTATATCCTCAAACGCACGCGGCTGGGGCTTGAGGTGCGGGCGGTCACGCAAAACCCCGGTATGGCGGCGTCCATGGGGATCAACCCTGACCGCATCAACATGCTGACCTTCGGGTTGGGATCAGGGATTGCGGGCGTGGCCGGTGTGGCCATCGGGCTCTATGCAAAAGTCACGTCAGAGATGGGCGCGGATTACATCGTGCAGTCCTTCATGACCGTGGTTGTGGGCGGGGTTGGAAACGTGTGGGGCACCTTGGCGGGTGCCGGTCTGATCGGGTTCTTGCAAAAGGGGATCGAATTCCTGAACCCGTCCAACACGCTCGCGGCCCAGACCTACATGATCTTGTTCATCATTTTGTTCATTCAATTCCGACCCAAGGGCATTGTCGCGCCCAAGGGCCGTGCTGCGGCGGATTAAACCATGACATCAACACGTAAATCCTTTATCGCGCGCAACCCTTCGGTGCTGTATTTCCTCGCCGCCTTGGGGCTGTTCACAGCCATCGTCGCGGTCATGTCGGAGGCATCGGGCGTGGGCCTGATATCGACGTCCTTTGTCAAAACCTTGGGCAAGACGCTGTGCCTGTGTCTGGTCGCCATCGCGATGGATGTGGTCTGGGGATATTGCGGCATCCTAAGCCTTGGGCACTTCGCCTTCTTTGGCATCGGCGGCTATGCCATCGGCATGTGGCTGATGTATGCGCGCACGGAAATCATCGTGATCGACAGCCTTGCGGGGCAGGTCATTCCGCCCACCCCGCAAGAGGTGTCGGACGCCATTGGCAACCAGATTTTCGGCGTCGTGGGGTCATCGGAATTTCCCATGCTATGGGCCTTTGCCGATCACTTGTGGATCCAACTGGCGCTGGTGGTGTTGGTGCCCGGCCTTTTGGCGCTGGTCTTTGGCTGGCTGGCGTTTCGCAGCCGCGTGAACGGGGTTTATCTGTCCATCTTGACCCAAGCCATGACTTTGGCGCTGGCGCTGTACCTCTTTCAAAATGACAGCGGGCTGCGCGGCAACAACGGCCTGTCGGGCCTGCAGAACATTCCAGGGTTTGAAGACACCGGCCAGGACGTTGTGTCTATCGCGTTCTTTCTGGCCTCGGCGGCCGCACTTGCGCTGGGCTACCTGCTGTTTGCTTGGATCACGGACAGCAAGCTGGGCAACATCATTCAGGCCATTCGCGACGATGAAAGCCGCGTGCGGTTCTTGGGCTACCACGTGGAAAGTTATAAACTCTTCGTCTTCACGCTGACGGCGGTGATCGCGGGGATCGCAGGGGCGCTGTATTACCCGCAGGCGGGGATCATCAATCCGGCGGAAATCGCGCCCATCGCGTCGATCTATCTGGCGGTCTGGGTCGCCATTGGCGGGCGGGGGCGGCTTTATGGGGCGGTCATCGGGGCGGCTGTGGTGTCTTTGTTGTCCAGCTGGTTCACAGGCGGGGGCGCGCCCAGCGTGGACCTTGGGTTCTATGTCATCAATTGGGTCGATTGGTGGCTGGTGCTGTTGGGGCTGACCTTTGTGGCCGTCACCTTGTTCGCGCCTCAAGGCATCGGCGGGCTCTTTGATAAATTGGTGCGCAAATCATGAAATCGCTTCTGGAAATGTCCGGCATCACGAAATCCTTTGACGGGTTCAAGGCCATCAACAATCTGTCCCTGCAGATCGGTGAACCGGAGTTGCGTGCCGTCATTGGCCCCAACGGGGCGGGCAAAACCACCTTCATGGATATCATCACGGGCAAGACCAAACCGGACGAAGGCAAGATCTTGTTCGGGGAAGACAACCGGTCCCTTCTTGGCATGTCCGAAAGCCAGATTGCCATGTTGGGCATTGGCCGCAAGTTCCAAAAGCCCACCGTGTTTGAGGCGCAGACCGTGCGCGAAAACCTTGCCATGGCGCTGAAAAATCCGCGCGGTCCCTTCGCCGTGCTGTTCTACCGCAAGACCGCCGCAGGCGCCGCCCGGATTGAGGACATCGCCGAAGACATCAACCTGACCGATCATCTGACCCGCCCCGCGGGGGAGCTGAGCCACGGGCAAAAACAATGGCTTGAGATCGGGATGCTGCTGGCCCAAAGCCCACGGCTTTTGTTGGTCGATGAACCCGCCGCTGGCATGACAGCGCATGAACGCGAACACACCACGGATATTCTGCGCAAGGCGGCGGAAACCCGTGCGGTGATTGTGGTGGAACATGACATGGAATTTGTGCGCCGTTTGGGGTGCAAGGTGACGGTGTTGCACGAAGGGTCGGTTTTGGCGGAAGGGTCGCTTGATCATGTAACGAAGGACCCGACTGTGGTGGATGTTTATTTGGGACGATCAGATGCTTGAGATTACGGGCCTCACCCTCAAATACGGGCAAAGCCAGATTTTGCATGACGTGACGCTGACAGCCCCCGTCGGGCAGGTGACCTGTGTGACGGGCACCAATGGTGTGGGCAAGACCAGTCTGCTTAAGGCGATTGCGGGCCGCCACCCCTTTGCAGAAGGGACGGTGACTTTGGACGGGCAGAGGCTGCCCTCGGGCAAGGCTGCGTTGGCGGCCAAGGCGGGCGTTGGCTACGTCCCCCAAGGCCGTGAGATTTTTCCGCTGATGACGGTCGAGGAAAATCTTCAAACGGGTTTTGCCTGCCTGCCCAAATCGGCCCACAGAGTCCCCGATGACATCTATGAACTGTTTCCGGTGCTGTCGGACATGAAGGCCCGTCGCGGCGGGGATTTGTCGGGCGGTCAACAACAGCAGTTGTCGATCGCGCGGGCCTTGATTGCGCGGCCAAAGGTGCTTTTGCTGGATGAACCGACCGAGGGCATTCAGCCCAATATCATTCAAATGATTGGCCGCACGATCGATGTGTTGCGGTCCCGGGGGGATATGGCGATCGTGCTGGTGGAGCAGAATTTCGAATTCGCCTTCGCCAATGCCGACTTTTTTCATGTGATGCAGCGCGGCGAAATCAAAAGCGCGTTCCCCAAAGCCCAAACCGACCGCACTGCCCTGCTTGAGGCCCTCGCGCTTTAGGCTTTGGCCGCCAACAGTGTGTAAACTAAAAAGTACGCTGACTGTAAGGAAGGCTGGACGTTTATCGTCGTTCTCTCCTATGTTGAAGGCTCTGGCAGATGGGATGGGGCACATTTTCCAACGATGGCATTGGATTTTCGACATATCCTGAAGGACAAAACGCAGCTGGATCACACCCGTGTTGACACCGCGTTGTCGGGATTTGATGTGGCAACACAGGCGGGATTGACGGGCTTTCTTGATATTCACCACGCCTGTTTTTCCCAGATGCGGATAGCCAGTGACAATGACGCGGAATTGCAGGCAGGCCTGACCGATATGATCGACCGGATCGACGCAGATTTGCGGCGTCTGGGCGCGCGTCCCTCCTGTGCGACAATCGGGTTAGACGCCGCAGTTGATCCATTGGCGATGGCGTACCTTGTCGAAGGATCTCGGCTGGGCAGCAAAGTTTTGGGGCGGCGCTGGGCGTCCTCCGATGATCCGAATGTCTTGGCCGCCGATGCCTATTTCAGCCTTGAACCCGTCAAGGGACGCTGGCGTGAGGTCTGCGACCTGCTTGCGGCCGTGCCCCCTGACAGCACACGGGCCGCGACCATTTCGCGGGACACAGCCACGCTGTTCCGTCTCTTTTTGCAGACCGCGCAGGGGGCTGCATCTGACCACGCCACACCGAAGGTACTCGCATCATGAGCCAGACAGATTTCGATATAGACGACGACATGCACGTGGATCTGACGAATTGTGACAAAGAACCGATCCATCTGTTGGGACAGGTGCAATCCTATGGATGTCTGATCTCCACGTCCTCGGACATGATGATCAATCACATGTCCGAAAACTGCATCCAGATGTTGGGCCTTGATCCGAACGAAGCCGTGGGTCAACGGCTGAGCGTTCTGATGGATGATCAGACAATTCACGACGTGCGGTCCAAATTGCAGATCAGCACCGCCGCGGGGTGCGTCAGCCGCTTGTTTGGCTATGATGTGCTGAAAAAACGGCACGCAGTTTGATGTGTCGATCCATACCACGGGTGAGACGTTCATTTTCGAATTTGAACCCAAAGCAGACCAAAAAAATCGCGATGATCTGGCACTTGTGCAACCGCTGATCGCGCGGGTTTCGCGCAAAGACACCGTGATGGCGGCCGCCAAAGAAGCTGCGACCGCGATGCAGGTTTTGTCAGGCTTTGACCGTGTGATGGTCTACCGCTTTGCCGAAGACGGATCCGGCGAAGTGATCGCAGAACGGGCCGCCCCAGACATGGAGCCGTTTTTGGGCCTGCGCTATCCGGCCAGCGACATCCCCAAACAGGCGCGTGCTCTCTATAAACGCAGTATTTTGCGTCTGATCTCGGATGTGGATGGAGAGGTTTCGCAGATTGTGCCTGCGAAAAATCCAAGCGGTGACAGGCTTGACCTGTCGCTTGCGGTGACGCGGGCGGTATCGCCAATCCATCTGGAATATCTGCGCAATATGGGGGTCACGGCCTCCATGTCGGTGTCGATCCTGAAGGATGGGGAATTGTGGGGGCTGTTCGCGTGCCACCACAAGACGCCAAATTACATCGATTACGAACGCCGCACTGCGATTGAACTGTTCGCCCAATATTTTTCCTACGAACTCAGCCGCAAAGTCGAAGACGAAATCCGCGACGAAGAACGCGACGCGCGGACCTTGCATGATCGTTTGATGGTGCGCCTGTCGGCGGGGGGCGATCTGATCAACAGTTTTGATGTGATCGCAGATGAACTGACCCAGATCGTCAGTTGCGACGGTGTCGGTATCTTTTCGGAAGGGCGCTACACCGCGCGCGGATCGGCCCCGACGGATGATGAATTCAAGCGGCTGGCGCGGTTTTTGAACACAGCGCCCTTGGGCAAGGTGTTCCACACTCATCATTTGTCGTCCACCTATCCCGCCGCGGAAACCATGGCAGACCGTGTGGCAGGCCTGATGGCGGTGCCGATTTCGCGCACACCTCGTGATTACATCGTGTTCTTCCGCCGTGAGATCGTGAAATCGGTCAAATGGGCCGGTAACCCCGAAAAACCGGTCGAAGTCGGGCCAAACGGGGTGCGCCTGACACCGCGCAAAAGTTTTGATACCTGGTCTGAGATGGTGCGTGAAACCTCCTCCGTCTGGAGCGAAAGTGAACTGCGCGCCGCCGAGGCGTTGCGCATTTCCCTGATTGAGATCGTACTGAAGCTCACGGATGAGGCCAACGCCGACCGCAAGGAGGCCTCTGAAAAGCAGGAATTGCTGGTGGCCGAACTCAATCACCGTGTGCGCAATATCCTGAACCTGATTCAGGGGTTGGTGTCGCAAAGTAAATCCAGCACGGCCTCTTTGGAAAGTTACACCAAGGTGTTGGACGGTCGTATTCAATCCATGGCGCGCGCCCATGATCAACTGACGCGGCAGGAATGGTCACCCAGTGCATTGCGCGACCTGATTGAGGTTGAGGTGGATGCCTTTCTGTCCGGTCAAAAGGGCCGTGTGAACATCACCGGCGATGCGCCCTTGCTGGCCCCTGAGGCGTTTTCGACCATGGCGCTTGTGGTTCATGAACTGGTCACGAATTCCGCCAAATACGGCGCGTTGACGGATCAGTCGGGCAAGCTTTGGATCGACCTGCAGATCGCCGAGGACGGTGCGCTGATTTTGAAATGGCGCGAAAAGGGCGGCCCCCCCGTTCAGGCCCCCAAGCGGCGCGGGTTCGGGTCGACGATCATTGAACGCACAGTGCCTTTCGAACTGGGCGGCAAAGTCGACACTAGCTATAGACTCGCCGGGTTTGAGGCTGACGTGATGATCCCGTCACGGTTTGTGACGGCAGGGACGTTGTCCGCCCCCTCAGATGACGCACCACTTGATGACGACGATGTGCGGACCGGGTCGATCCTGTCCGGGCCTGTTCTGGTTCTTGAAGACAACATGGTCATCGCGCTGGATGCCTCTGACATTTTGACCGACAATGGGGCGACTGATGTGGCGCTGACCAGCCGCGTGGAAGACGCGCTTGAGGCGATCAAGATCGGCGATATTACGGCGGCGGTTCTTGACGTGAACCTTGGCAACCAAACGTCCTTGCCGGTGGCACAAAAGCTTTATGAACTGGGCATTCCCTATGTTTTGGCCACGGGTTACGGCGATGTGGAAAGCATTTTGGCAGAATACCCGCCTTCAGCCGTGATCAAAAAGCCGTTCACGTACGAAACCCTTAGCGCTGAGTTAACAAAAGCCCTTGATCGAAAGGCCTAACCCGCGCGCGCGGCGCGCAGGGCGTCGAGGCTGAACCCGTCTTCATGGCGTAGAATGAACAGCGCCACAGCGGCACCCAAAGCAGGGACAGCGGCCCACATAAGGTTGTTGGGGTAGCTGGTGAAATTCATCAGGTTCGGCAGTGATCCCAGCACACCGGCGCCCTGCATCAAGACCAGCGCGCCGTAGCTGAAAGTGCGAAACAACCCCAACGCAAAAAGCGCCACGATCACCAGTTGCAGGCCGCCCACATAGGTCGACAGATCACGGGTGACGAAGTCCAGCCCGTACATATTCGTAAAGACGTTTTCGAACCATTCGGGACGGTAGAATTTCAAAGAGGCCCAGACCCCAAGGAACGCTGCTATCGTCAGGCGGATCGTCAAAAGGGCGGCGGAGATTTTGTGCTGTGGCATGATCGGTTCGCGCATTTGGACACGTCAATGTGACGGGTCAGGTGTCTTATCAACGCCGCTTTAACCATGCATGGTCAACAAAAGCGAAACACACATCTGTGAGGGTGCGGGATGCAAAATGTGCTGACACGACGGCGGGTCTTGATTTTGGGGGGCGTTGGCGCGGGCGCGGCAGCGATGATGCTCAACGTGGGGGCCGCGCAGGCCGACGGACCGGTCATGACCCCGGCCGAGGCCCATGCGGCCGCTGCCGCAGGTGACATTCTGCTGGTGGACATCCGTCGCCCCGATGAATGGGCCGCGACGGGGATCGGGGAACATGGCGTCGGGATCGATATGCGCGCGGAGGATTTCGTGGCCCAAGTGCAGGCAGCGCGCAGGGGCGATCAGCCAATTGCGGTGATCTGTGCCCGTGGCGTGCGATCCGCACGGACGACCAAGCGCCTGACGCAGGCCGGTATCGGCACGATCATTGACGTGCCCGAAGGCATGTTGGGGTCCCGTGCGGGCCCCGGTTGGCTGGGGCGCGGTCTGCCCGTGGTGCAGCCATGAAGCGGGTGATTTTGGCAGCCTTGGCCGGCCTTGGCCTGTCTGGTGGGGCTGCGGCCTGTTCTATGGACACGGCCTGCACGGTTGATGGTCGGGACTATTATGTGGCCGTACCGGATGGGGATGGCCCTGCACCTGCGGTGATCTTCATCCATGGGTTCGGCGGAAGTGGCGCGGGCGCTTTGCGCAATACGGGCATGGTCAATGCCTATCTGGCGCGCGGCTATGCGGTCATTGCGCCTGACGGACAGCCCCGCGACGGGGCCTCTGGCCGTCGGTGGAATTTTCACCCCCGCACCATGGACGCACAAACCGCAGAGATGGACCATCTTGAAGCCGTGCGCGATGACGCGACGTCGCGGCTGGGTCTCGACCCGGATCGTATCATCCTTGCAGGGTTTTCCATCGGCGGGTCGATGGTCGCCTACACGGCTTGCGACAGGCCCGACGCCTTCAACGCCTATGCCCCTCTTGGCGGGTCGTTCTGGCGGCCCCATCCTTCGGCCTGCGCGGGGCCCGTGAAAATGTTGCACACCCACGGCTGGACCGATGGCACCGTCCCGCTTGAAGGTCGCGTGGTGAACCAACTGCCGCTGAGCGACCCCGATGCCTTCGCCCAAGGCGATATTTTCGTTGCGATGGATGTGTTCCGGCAGGCCAACGGCTGTGATTATTCCGATCCGGACCGAACAGCGGTGCAGGGGGACTATTGGCTGCGGGTTTGGGACCAATGTGCGCGAACGTCGGACCTGAGGTTGGCCGTCTTTGCGCGTGGACATGTGATCCCGCAAAGCTGGCCTGATCTGGTCGTGGATTGGTTTGAAACGTTCTAGGTCATTCTGCCGCGATTGAGGCGGCAGGGTCCGATAGGGTTTTCTTCATCGCCTCGCGTTCGCGCCGCGCCAACCGGACGATATGGGGTTCGATCAAGGTGTGCGGCGTGTCCAGTTGCAACGCACCTTTGGACAGCCGCGTGATCGGCAGAGCGCTGAGGCGGGACAGCGGGACAGCTGCGGCCAGACTGATCGCAATAGGCAGGATCAGCCACGACACATTGGCAAAAATCACGCCTGTGATCAGGGCCGCGCCCAGCACCGTTTCCACCCAGTGAAACCGCGCCGTTTCGCGCCAGCTGTAGCCTGCGATGCCACGGTTCTGCGGCGTCCACGCAGGCTGGCGACCAAGGGCCGCAAAGATCGTCGCGATGGTGCCTTGGACCATCATGATCGGGGCATAAAGAACGGACAAGACCAGCTCAAACAGGATCGATCCCACGTACATGCGCGGCGATCCATAGGCCGCGCGGGTCCGACGGCGCAGGCCAAAAATGATCGCGCCGATCACCTTGGGGCACAGCAACATGCCATAGACAAAGGCCAGATAAATCCACGCCACGTCGATCTGTTGCACGGGCCAGATCGGCATCAACGGGTTGGAGCTTGAAAAATACGCGCTGGGCGGGGCCGGCGTTGTGCCCACAAAGGACCACAAGATCACCACGGCAAGCCACGCAGGCGACATCAAAAACGCAAGCGCCCCTTGCAACAGATGCAGCCGAGAGATCACGTGAAATCCCCGTGCAGCCAGCAGACGCAGGTGCTGCATGTTGCCGTGACACCAGCGGCGGTCGCGCAGGGCGTAGTCGATCAACGTCTGGGGCGTTTCCTCAAAACTGCCGCCCATGCGGGGCAATAGCCGAACGGCCCAGCCTGCGCGGCGCAGCATTCCGGCCTCGACGAAATCGTGGCTCAAGATCAGATGTTTGGCACCCTTGCGCCCCCGCAGATAGGGCAGGCGCGCGCTTTGGGCGAAGGCGCGGGTGCGGATGATGGCGTTGTGGCCCCAATAGTTGCCTTCGTGCTGCGCCCAACTGGTCAGCCCTTCGGCGGACAGCCAGCCGTAGACGGAATTGGAAAACTGCTGCACGCGGCCGAACAATGTGCTGGCCCCAATCAGGGTGGGGCGGCTTTGGATCAGACCTGCGTCCGGGTCATCTGCCAGCGCATGCGCCAGTTGGCGGATGGCGGCCCCGCTCATCAAACTGTCGGCGTCGAGGATGACCATCGCCTCATAGGCCGCACCCCAGTTTTCGATCCAGTCAGTGATGTTGCCGACCTTCTTGTCGATGTTGTCGGCGCGGCGGCGGTAATAGGCGATTTTGGCGGGAAAGACTTCGCCCTGAAGGGCGGCGAAGGCGCGTTCTTCTTGGGCGGCAAGGGCCGCATCGCCTGTGTCCGACAGGATGAACAAGGTGTAGCGGTCGCCCTGCGGGCCGGATCGCAGTTCTTTGAGCATGGCAGAGGCATTGCCGAACACGTCCCACGCCGTTTCATTGTAGACAGGCACAAGCAGCGCGATGTCTTGAGGCGCGTGGGGGCGCGCGGGCTGCGTGGATGTGCGCACCAAGGCCATGCGCAGCGCACCCAGAACGGCGGTGTTGACCGAAAAGGCCAGCCAAATGAACGTCAGGGCCACAAGGCCCAGCACCACCCCTTCGGCCAAGGCGACGCCGCCTTGGCCGAAGTAATCGGCCACGGACAGGCACAGCACTGTCGTCAGTAGCAGGGTCGGTAAAAAGGCCGCGAGCCGCCAGATTTTGTCGACCATCCGCCGCGGCCCTGTCATCTGCCGGATCGCACCCGGTTGCGCAAAGGTCTGCGCGGGCATCTGCAGCGGAGCGCGCGGGGGCATGTGGGCTGCGGCGTAGGGCGTCATGCGGTCCACCGGTAGAGCCACACTTCGCTCAGCGGGGCACCCGCCAGCCGCAATTGCGCGCGAAATTCGATCAGGGTCGCGTCGCCTGCGTCAAAATTGAACGCGAGGCGGGGGCCATTGGTCAGTGGGTTGCGCTGCAACACGCCCGGTGTCAGCTCCCCCGCGGAGGACGACAGGCGGATGTCGATGTCGGACAGATCATCGGGCACATCGGCGCTATCCGCAAAGTCGATGACGACGACGGTGCCACGGTTGTCGAACCCCGATCCGATCATGGTGTTTAGCACGGGCAGTCCGCTGCCATGGGTCATGTCGCGGCCCCATGTCAGACGGTACGACAGTTCGGTCTCGGATCCGGCCGCCAGACCGCCGTCGGGGCGCC
Source organism: Pseudooctadecabacter sp. (assembly GCF_965657175.1). Lineage (GTDB taxonomy): Bacteria > Pseudomonadota > Alphaproteobacteria > Rhodobacterales > Rhodobacteraceae > Octadecabacter. The sequence continues at coordinate 53,196 of NZ_CBFHNH010000008.1, forward strand.
AATAGCAGACGATGTTGTCGTAAATCTCTGATTCTGTGGGGATTTCCACCAAAGTGACAGACCCGCGACCCCAATCGCCCTTGGGTTCGATCCACGCACCAGGGCGGTTGTGATACAGCGCCTGCAGATCGGCAAAATCGCTGTAGTCCTGCGCGCGCTGCAACAGACCAAAGCCTTGCGGATTGGTGTCGACAAAGGCACTGATCTGGAGCGCCTTGGGGTTGGCCAAGGGCCGCCAGATCGTTTCACCCGCACCGTTGACGATCTGCAGGCCGTCATTGTCATGCACGGCAGGGCGGAAATCGCTGAACCGGTGACGGTTGGTCTGGTCGTATTGAAACATCGACGTCAGCGGCGCGATGCCCACGTGGTCCATGTCTTCACGGGCAAAAATGCGTGCGGTGATGTCCATGACCTGACGCGCACCCGGTGTGATATCGAAGCGGTAGGCACCGGTGCAACTGGGACTGTCGAGAAGGGCATGAAGGGTAAAGGTGGCCTCCCCCTCGCGCGGTTTTTCCAGCCAGAAGGCCCGAAAATCGGGGAATTCCTCACCCGTGGGTTCGGCGGTATCAATGGCCAAACCGCGTGCTGACAACCCGTAGGTGTTGCCCGTGCCGATGGCGCGGAAATAGCTGGCCCCCTGAAAGACGGCGAATTCCTGATAGATGCCGGTGTGTTCCAGTTCGGCCCGCAACCGCAGGCCGGAAAAGCCCAAGGTGTCATCGACAGGCAGATCGGGGAACTTGTCCGTTTTGTCGAACAGATCAAGGTTGAACAGCGTGGGCCGCGCCATGCCGTCTTCGACGACGGCGATACGGACGGGGGTCGGAAAATAAAGGCCGGGGGCAAAGACATCAAGACGCAGCGGCGTCGTCTGTTCGCCGTTCCACAGCGCATAGCGGTCGGCAAACCAGATGGAGATATAGTCTTCGTAGGTGATATCCGTCCATTCGGGCGGAATACTGGGCGGGGCCTGATAGGCGCGGGTCGCAAGATCACGGGCCAAGGCCGTCACGTCTGCGGCATCAAAGGGCGTGGCATCGCCAAGTTCGATGGCACGCAAGGGTGCATCCTGCGACCATGCAGGCGTCGCGGCGAGCGCCACAAGGGAGGCTATGAAGTCACGCCGCAGCATGGGGCCTCGCCACGCGCCAAGGTTGCTTTTTCATCCACGCCGCGCCGTAGGCTGTGGCGATCAACAGAGCAATCCCAAGGGCGTTGACCCATGTCATCGTCCAATAGGATTTGCCCACAACGTCCAGAACAAAGCCCAAGCTGCGACCGACCAAAATGGACACGACGAACACGGCCAACGACTGCTGCCCGACCTTCAGGATGGCAGCCAACACAGGCGCCCACAAGCGGCCCAGCCACGACGCGCCAGCGCGGATGCGGTTGCCTTTGTCGCCCGCGATGACCCAGCCCAGATACGCAAGGGCAAGGAACTGCATGAACCGCAAAATGCCGAAATCGGATTTTGAGAACCACGCGGCATTGTCCCTCCGCCAGTCGCGCGCAAAATCGAAATCAAGTTCCCGCACGCCGATGTTGGAATAGGGGATGTTTGCGGCAACGATCACCACACAGACCGCAATAAGCCACCATGTGACAGGCGGTTTGGGCAGCCAGCCGCGCATAAAGGCAAAGCCGGTGAAGAACGCCAACTGCCAGCCAAAGGGGTTCAAAAACCAGCGGCGTTGCCAGTCGTCATCGCCCACCCAAGGTTCAGCCGTGAAGTTGAAATAGGGCAGGCCGTAAGCGTCCGACAGGGCGCGTTGGGCGAAGACCCACGTGATCAAGGATGCAGCCACCACAAGACCAAAGTGGATGCGACCCAGCAGCACCACCACCGGCATCATCGCCAAAATCACCATATACATGGGCAGAATATCAAACAGGTTCGGCACCCATTGCAGGGTCATGACGCTGAGCAAAATGTTAGGATTTTCCCACATGTCGCTTTCGACAAACAACATCCACAGGTTCAGATTGCCCCAGTAATTGCGGCCCGTGATGTTTAGATCGGTGAAATAGACCATCAGGGCGGCGGTCGCAAAAAACGTCCCGATATGCGCCCAATAGACCTGCCAGATGCGGAACACCACACGGGCAGATCCCAGCAAAAGGCCCGCCCGGTCGAACGTCGCGCCAAAGGCGATTGCACTCGCCATGCCTGAGCTGAAAACGAACATCTCGGTCGCGTCCGAAAAGCCCCAGCGCGCTGGGATCCACAGGGTGACCCAATTGCCCGGCGTATGGGCGAACAGGATGATGAACATCGCAACGCCCCGAAAGAAATCGAGGCGGACATCCCTGACGGTCTTGGGAACCGGCGCAGAGACCGGCGGGGTGGCGGGCAAAGTCACGTGAACATACTCGTCAATACTTACTCAGCCGCAGTATGCGCGGAGCAGAGCGTTTGCATTTTTCCAATCTGGGCCATGCGGGTCGCAGCAAAGGTGTCTTCGTGACCGTTACGCAAGGCCGTGCGGGCCTGCAATAGCGTCTTGGCCTCATTCACACGGCCTGCACGCAGGCCTGCCTCAATCGTGAGGCGTTCAAAGATATCGCGCTGGGCGTGGCTGCCACCCATCGTCTGGAAATCCGGCTGGGCGCGTTGCAGGTGGGCAAAGGCCTGATCGTAGTTGGCATCCCCAAAAGCGGCGAGGCCCTTGGACGTGGCCATGCCCGGTGTCATCATCACGGCAGATGTGTCGTCCTGAGGGCCCGCGTCGGCGGCCACACGGGCCAACAGGCGGTTCGCGGCCTCTGGCCTCTCACCAATCAGCGCCAGCATGTAGTGCATATCGGCAAAGGTCAGGCAGCCATCATCGGTGCGTTTTTCGGCTAGATCGGCCAGTTCGGCCCAGCGGTCGCCCACATCGATGCCCTCAATCTCAAGCCGCATCAGCAAGGATGAGGCGTTGGAAAAGTCGCGGTAGTCGTCGGTTTTTTCGTCCCGCACTTTGGTGTCGTACAGGTCTAGCACTGTGGCAATGTCGCCCTGATCCAGATGCAACAGCGCCTTGTGCCACCACACATGGAAGCGGAAGTTGTTGCAATGATCCCAAGCGGCGGCATTGCTGTCGATCAGCGCGATGCCTTGGTCGGTTAGGTGGGTCATGTCATAGACATGGGCCACCGCATGCAGCCCCCATGCGTCATCGCGGGCGAAATGCAGCCCGCGCAGGCCTTGACGTTCGGCGCGGTCATACTGGCCGGTTTCTTCCAGCGCAAAGGCATGACAGCCCAGCACATAGCCATACAGCGGATGATCGGGGCCGTGGGCGGGCAGGGTGTTTTCCACCGACCGCAGCATTCCGTGGCTGTCGCCCAGCATGAACCGGATGCCGTGGGACAGTTTCATCGAAATCGTATCCGTGGGCGCAAGTGTCAGGCAACCCTCCATCCGTTTGATCGCAACGCTTGGACGTCCACCCAACCAATCGCCCAAGGCCTGCACCCAAAGGCGTTCGCGTTCCAACGCACCGCCCTGTGCCACAAGACGCACGGCCTCCCCATGGGCGTCGCGGGCGGTCTGGACCAGTTCGCGGCGGCCCAACATCAGACAGGCCAAACCCTTCATGGCGTGGGCCATGGCGAAGTCCGGCTCTGCGGCTAACAGATTTGTCAGATGATCGCCCGTGGACCGCCCGTGGGACAAAATGCCGTGGATCACGCCGTTCCACGCGTCCCTCGCTTCTGGCTTGGACAGACTGGTGGGGCACAAACAAATATCGGTAAGCATCGGACAACCTATGATAGGCGCGGGGAGGCGCGGTTGTCAGCTTGATACAGGGGCAGGACCGGTGACGCCCCTCACCAGTCTGTTATGGCGCGGAAATGTTATCAGTCCTGAACTTTTTGTGATGACTGGCCTGCGGCATGGGCCGCAAGGATGTCATCCAGATCGTCTGTGTCCGCGCCGAACCGCGGCGGCGCTTTGGCGTATGTCACAGGTGTTTTCGAGAATTTTATGGGATTCCCGAGCAATTCAACCTGTCCATGGGTGGCATCGGGGGACGCAACGGACACCACTGTGTCGCGGGCCTTGGCCTGATCCGATGTCAGCGCCTGTTCCACCGTATGGATCGGCCCGCACGGCACACCGGCGGTCTGCAACACTTCGAGGACCTCAGCCGCCGTGCGGGCACTGAATGTTTCAGTGATCGCGGCGGTCAACGGCATGCGGTGTTCGATCCGCAGGGGGTTGGTCTGGAATCGGGCGTCTTGCGCCAGATCATCCCGTCCAAAGGCCGCGCACAGGGCCTGAAACTGGCGGTCATTGCCAACGGCAAGAATGATATGCCCGTCGCAGGTCGCAAAGACGTCATAGGGGACGATGTTCGGATGGCCATTGCCGCGCCGCTGCGGATTTTGGCCGGACGCCAGATAATTGGTGCCTTCGTTGATCAGCCACGCCATCTGGCTGTCCACAAGTGCCAGATCAATGTGCTGGCCTTCGCCCGTGGCCTCTGCATGGCGCAGCGCGGCGAGCATCCCGATCGTGGCATTCATCCCGCACATCACATCCGCTATGCCCACACCGACCTTCATAGGACTGCCGGTCGGATCGCCGGTGAGCGACATGATCCCGCCAAAACCCTGCGCCATCAGGTCATACCCGGGGCGGTGGCTGTTCGGGCCGGTCTGCCCAAACCCCGAGATTGAGCAATAGACGAGTGCGGGGTTCAAGGCCGACAGGGCCGCATAATCCAGCCCGTATTTGGCCAATCCACCGGGTTTGTAATTCTCGATCACGATCTGTGCTTGGGCCGCAATTTTGCGCACCGTGGCTTGCCCGTCTTGGGTGCTGAGGTCCGCCGCGACGGAGTATTTGTTGCGATTGGCGGCGAGGAAATAGGCGCTTAGATCGCTGTCGCCGGTGGGGGTGTCCACATAGGGCGGGCCCCACGTGCGGGTGTCGTCGCCGCCTGTTGCGGGGTTTTCGATCTTGATGACCGTCGCGCCCAGATCGCCCAGCATTTGTGTGGCGGTCGGTCCTGCAAGGATGCGGGTCAGATCAAGGACAAGCACCCCGTCAAGGGCGCCGGCAGTACCGTTAGAATGCGCCATCATAGGCCCCCTTGTCGATCTCCACCGCGATCACCGAAAACCGGTCAGAGGCTTGCGCCTGCGCCAGAGCCGCGCGCAGATCATTTGCGTTATCAACGGTATAGCCGTCCCCGCCAAAGGCGCGTCCTATTGCGGCCACATCAGAACGGGCAAAGTCCACGCCGGTGTTTTTCAACTGACGGCCCCGTTGTTTCAATTCGATCAACGCAAGCGAAGCATCAACGAAGACCACAAAGATGGTGGCTAGTTTGTTCTCTGCCGCCGTGGCGAGATCGCCCACGCACATCAGGAAACCGGCGTCACCGCTGAACGACACCACAGTGCGGTCGGGGGCGGCGATTTGGGCGCCCATGGCCAGCGGTACGGCGCAGCCCATGGTGCAAAAGCCCGACGATTGGGTCAGGGTCTTGGGGTATTTCGCCTGCCACATCTGGCTCAGAAGAATGCGGTGCGCGCCGCTGTCAGCGGTGAGGAGCACATCGTCCGGCAGGGCGTCTTGGCAAATGGCGATCGCACGGGCAGGGCCCCAATCGTCGCGGGGCGAAAAGGCTTGCGTCAGGGCAGATTTGGCCTGTGTCACGGCATCATCGGGCCAGCCGGACAGGGCTGTGTCTGGCAGCATCGCCGCCGTGGTGGCCACCGGATCACCAACGAAATTATGGGTCGCGTGGTGCATGTAATGGTGGTTGGGCGCGGCGGTGATGTCGATCACCGTCTGGGTCGCGGGGTCCCACGGATTTTGCCAGCCGGGGCGCATTTCTATGGGGTCATAGCCGATCAACACCACCACATCGGCCTGTGCAATCAGCGGCATCAGGATCGTGTCGGCCTTCGGGGACAGACCCGCGCCGCCCAGCGACAGGGGGTGGTCCTCCGCCAAGGTGCCTTTTGCCTTGTAGGTGGTGATGACGGGGGCTTGCAGGGTTTCGGCGGCACGTGTGACAATCGCGGCCCCCGCGTCCGATGCCACATCAAGGCCCGCGACGATCAGCGGGCGTTTGGCGTGGGCCAATGCCGTGCGGGCCTCTTGCAAGGCAGCGTCTGCGGGCACCATCGGCAGGGCGTCTGGCCGCAAGATGCCGCTGCCCGTCGCAGGGGCATCCGCCACCGAGATCGGCACATCAATATGCACGGGGCCGGGGCGGCCTTCGGTGGCGATGCCCACGGCCTTGTCGATGGTGACATGGGCTGCGCCGGCGGTCAGGGTAACGGTCGCCTTGGTGATCGCGCGAAACACCTGCGGCTGATCGAGGACCTGATGGGTGTAGGTTTGCGCCTGATCCGCATCCACGCAGCCCGTCAGCACAATCATCGGCACCCTGTCCTGACGCGCATTTTCCACCACATTGATCCCGTTCAGGGCACCGGGTCCAACGGTGGCCAGCAAAATCCCCGGCGCGCCGGTGCGGTGATAGACGCCTTCGGCCATAAAGCCTGCTGCGTTTTCGTGGCGGCACAGGATGAAGGTGATGCCAGCTTTGTCCAACGCATCCAGAAGGGTCAGAACCTCCCCCCCCGGCATGCCGAAGGCGTATCGGCACCCTGCTGCGTAAAGGCGTTGGGCGATGACGTCGGCTGCGCGCATGGGGGGCTCCTTCATTCGGTTGCAAGGGTTCTGCATGGAATGGACCGGACCGACAAGTCAGGTCTGCGTGTGCCGTTGTAACAGTTCAGCCCAAACGGGCCAAAAGCGGACGAAGGGCGGCATCGAACCGCGTGGGATCACGTTGCGCACGCGCTGCAAGTTGCGCGCCTTCGAGAAGGGCCAGCATGGCTGTGGCGTCCTCGCGAGGGTGAGAAACCTGCGCGATCGTGCCGTCGTCTCGGCCACGGGCAAAGGCCGCCGTCAGCCAATCGACCATCATCGCACGGAAGGCCGCCATGGCCGCACGAACATCGACGCGCACCCTGTCCGCGCTGATGCTGAAGGCCACACACAGACATAAGGTGTCGCCCCCACCTAGGGCCGCGCGGTATTGATCAGCCATCGCACGCAGTCGGGCCGCACCGCTGGCCGGTGTCGCGTCGATCTGCGCGCAAAGGGCTTCGAAGCGGTCGTGATACTGCTGCATGACGGCCAAAGACAGATCGGCCTTGGCCGGAAAATGGTGATGGATGCTGGCCTTGCGGATGCCCACATCGGCGGCGAGATCGGCGTAGCTGAACCCGTCAAAGCCTTTGGTGCGAACCGCGTGTTCGGCACTGCGCAGAAGGGCGGTTTTCGTGTCGGTCATGGGCCGCTCTCTGGGGTCAATAGCGAACGGGCGGTGATGTCTGCCGCTTCCAACGCCCCTTCAAGGTAGCCGCCAAACTGCGGCGCGGTCTCAGTGCCCGACAGGATCAATTTGCCATCCCAAAGACCATTCATCTGCGGCGGCAGCCCATAGGTCGGATGGGCATAAAGGGGCGCTTGGTCGTAGGGCGTCGACGTGCGCGGGGCGCGGGCCCAGTCTGTGACAAACATGGCCTCAGGTTCGGCGGCGGCGGGGCCAAACAAGCGGATGAGTTGCGACAGCGCCGATTTCTTCAACGCCTGATCGTCAATGCGCGCTTGCGGGGGGACACCGATGAAACCGAACAGGGCATAAGGGCCGCCAACAGCGGGGGATGCGTCATGCACTTCGATCATGGGGCCACGGCGGCTCATGGCGTCGCCGGACAGGCCGGTGTCGCGCCAAAAGGGGGTGGCATATATGGCCACCGTTTTGGCCTGACCGGCCATCCACGTGGGAATGTCGATCATGGATTGCTGGACATCGTCGGGCAAGGCCGGTGTGAAGGTCAGCGTGCTGGCCAGACGCGGCGGCAGCGCCAGAACCACGCGGTCCGCTAGATGGCTGGTTCCGTTGACCTGCGTCACACGCACCCCGTTGGGGGTGTTTTCCAACGACCGCACCGACGCGTTGAGGTGCGCACTCTCTGCGCTGATGTCCGCGACCAGGGCATCGATCAAAGCGCCGAACCCGTTTTTCAGCCGCCAGGATCCTTGCATAGATGCAAAACCCTGACCGCGATGGATCTGGCCTGTTTCATCTTCGAACGTCAGATCACCGGTCGCATATTGGTCGAATTTTTCCAGCCCCAGCTGATCGATCAACGCCGCAATGCGCGGCTGGCCCGGCCAGAACCATGCGGGGCCAAGATCAAAGGCCGCGCCGCCGTGATGTTCCGTCAGGATGCGCCCGCCAAAGCGGTCGCGGGCTTCGAACACGGTAAAATCGGCCCCGGCTTTGTCCAAGGTGGCGGCCAGCGCCAGACCGCTTAAACCGCCACCGATGATGATCGTCTTCATGGCTGCCCTTTCAGGACTTTGGCTTTACGTGTTGGGGGCTTGGGCGAAGGGGAGATGACCGGTTTTGATCCAGACCTTGGCCCCGTCCGCACCGGCCGTGGCGACCAAGTTGCTGCCCGTAGGCAGGCGCAGCCAGCTGTTTATAACCAGATCGTCCCCGCCTTCGGAAATTGCGCCGTCGATGACCAACATCTCAAGCCCGCCTTCGGCGGATTTGCTGAGGACCGCACCGGGGGCAAGGTGATGGTACGTCACGACCTCCCGCGCATCACGGTGGAGTTCGGCGGTGGCGACGCCCTGCGTTGCCTCACCCAATTCATCGGCCATGGTTTTGCGGAACTGTGTGCGGTCATCCATGTCAAACTGCCACAGTTTCACGAAGATCACACAGCCCGGCGCGGACCCCGGCGTATGGGCGGACGTGGGGGGATTGCGCACATAGGTGCCTTCGGGGAAATCCCCGTGTTCATCCTGAAAGACTCCGCTTAGGACGATGAACTCCTCGCCGCCCGTATGGGTGTGTTCGGAAAAGGCACTGCCCGGCGCATAGCGGACGATGGTCGTGGCGCGGGCGACTTCACCGCCGATGCGGTCCAGCATACGGCGGTCGACGCCCGGCATGGGGGAGGGGACCCATTCCGTTTGATCCGAATGAACAACGACGCGGCTGTCGAAATCTGCGTTCAGTTCCATTTGTGCGGCCTTTCCTGCGGCTTTGGTGTCGCCTGCCTACCACTAGGTAGGCTATAAGAGCAAGCGGCCAGGCCGATCCTGCTTGTGCGATCCTCCGCCGAACGGGCGCGAGACATTCGCCACCGATTGCGCTGGGCGGATTTTGCCCCATATATCAGGGCACTGAACTTGGGGGCGGCATCATGACAGACGAACGATTGACCCATGCGGAGGCGCAGGGCGTGCGCTACGCGACGGAGCTTGAGGGGCATATCCGGTGGCTCGATAGCTTTTCTGCCGCCGCTTTGGGCGTGTTGGCGGTGGCGTCCGGCATCTACACCTACCTTGGGGTGACGTCGCTTTTGGATGACAACGGCGCGCTGAGCTTTTTTGCCGCGATCAGTTATTCCATCGCCGTGTCTGTCGGCATTTTCGTGTTCTGGTCCTACCTCATGCGGCTTTTGCCTGCGGTGCGGACTGTGGGCGCGCGGATGGGTCTGTTTGTGTCGATGCTGTTCGGGTCGCTGGCGATTATCGCCATGTCGTCGTGGCTGAATGCGGCGGCCTTGGCGGGGGCGGCTGCGGTGGAGCAACACTTGGCGCGCACGGTGCAGGATTATCAAACCGCTCTTGAACGCGCCAATGAGATCGCGGTGTCCGCCCAAGGCCTTGAACGGGACGTGGCCCGCGTGCGCCAGTCGTTTGAGGACCTCAGCGAACAGGAAGCCACCGGCGATCTGTCAGGCCTCGCTGGACGCGGGGCGGTGTTCCGCCTGCTGCGGCAGAAATCGGACGAATTGGCGGGGCTGGAGGCGCAAATCGGCAGCCAACAGCCGCTGGTCAACGCAGCCTTTGCCGAAGGCAACGCGATCCTCAGCCGGATGCGGCAGTTGACGGTGGAACCGGGCCCGATCGAAGTCCGCTCCGTCCAGTTTTCCGAAGAAGCCGTGCGCCTGTCGGGCGTCATCACCCAGTTGCGCCAGCTGTCCGTAGCCCCGTTGGTGAGCCGGGCCGCACAGGATTTGTCCGCCTCCGTCGTGTTGCCCGAACTTGACGGCAGCACAGCCGCCAGCCGCGCAGGCCAGCAATCCACGATCCAGTCGGTCCTGCAGTTGTTGGGCCAACGCGCCGAAACCCTGCGCCGTGCCGCCGAAGGCGTCATCGCCATGCCGCCCCCGTCCGAGACGATCTATACCCCGATCAGCACCGCGGACGCGGTCATCCGCTATGCCGAAAACTTTGTGCCCAGTTGGGCTGGGGCCATCGCGATTGATCTGTTGCCAGCCGTTTTGGTGTTCATCCTTGCGATCACCCATGCTGCGATCCGGTCCGGCAAGTCGCGGGTCGGTGTCGAAGACACAATGACCATCGCGGAGTTGCGCGCGGCGCTAAACGCCGTGGGCGATATGGAGGCCGCGATGAGCCGCGCCAAAAACAACGCCGCTGACCTGCCCAAACCGCTGCCCGGTCCTGTTGAGACAGCGGACCCTGCTGCCAAATCAGGCCCCGACAACACATGACCGATCAGCCCGAAGACGACACCGATGAAAGCCACCACCCCGTGCGGCGGATGATTTATGGCGTCTTGGGTGTGCAGCTGATCCTTGCGGTGTTGCTGATGGGGGGTGATCTGTGGCGTGTCATTCCTCAGATTGGCCTGCCGTCGACCCAACCGCGGTTTGATACGCCGGTGAATCCCGGTGACCAGACGCGCCGCTACAGGCCTGCTGACATGCCGCTTTCGCCTGCGCGTGACGGCAATCCCGCGCGGCCCTTTACCTCAACCGGGGATATGCCGGACCGTTTGGCCTTTGACCGCAATGGTGTGTTTTTGACGCTGACGGGGCGGATCGCGCCCGGTGATGCGGACCGGTTCGAGGATTATTTGTTGGCCGAAGACACCGCAGGACGCGCGCCCCCGGAAACCCTGCGCCTCAATTCCCCCGGCGGGTCGGTGTCAGATGCCCTGACCATCGGGCAGCGCCTGCGTGATGAAGGCATGGCCACCGTGATGGAGGCCGGCGACATCTGCCTGTCCGCCTGTCCCTACGTGCTGTCCGCCGGAGTCACCCGCACCGTGGATGACGACGCGCAAGTGGGCGTGCACCAGCATTTCTTTGACACCAACACGATCCTGCCCGCCTTTCTGGCCGTTGAAGACATCCAGCGCGGGCAGGGGCAGGTGATGACCTATCTGATCGATATGGGCGTGGACCCCGAAGTCATGCAGCACGCCCTTGTGACACCGCCTGATGAAATTTACGTGCTGCTGCCCCAGCAATTGATTGATTACGCCCTCGTGACGGAAGTCTCCGCCGAAATCGAAGGGTGATGGCACTTTTGCGGTGCTCGCGCGTTGGACGCACGAACGCCACAAAGGATGCATCATGATCAAACACATGCTCCACCGCTTGTCCCTGCGCGCCGAACGCAGTTTCGACCGGTTCTTTCACCGCACGGGGGCAGGGCGAAAGGTTGATCCCTACATCGGATACGCCACCCCAGACGGGATCGTTTTGCGCGGGCGGGTCTTGTCCCATCTGCACCGCGACGCGCCTTTGAAAACGCAATCAAAGCTCGCCAATCTGCGCGACATGCTGGCGTTGTTTTTGACCGATGAGGTCGCCAATGCAGATGTCCGATCAGGCGACGTCGCAACCCGCACGGATGAGGAGGGATATTTCACTCTGCAACTGCCCCGCAGCGCCCAGCCGGGCTGGTCGACCCGCCTCGTGTCCGTGGACGGTGGTTCCCCTGTCGCGTGCCCCGTCATGGTGCCCCATCCCGACGCGCGGTTTATGGTAATTTCGGACATTGACGACACCATGCTACGCACCGGTGCCTATTCCCTCATCAAGAATCTTTACACGTCCTTCACGGGCAATTCTGCCACGCGTGAAGTCTTTGCCGACAGCATCGCGCTGATGCAACAGCTGCATGAAGACGGCCGCAATCCGGTGTTTTATGTCAGTTCTTCCCCCTGGAATTTACATGATTTCCTAAGCGATGTGTTTGACAATACAGGGCTGGTCAAAGGGCCGATGTTTTTGCGGGATCTGGGGCTGAGTGAAACGAAATTCATCACCGAAGGACATGGCAACCACAAAGGGGAGAGCATCGATACGATCCTTGCCGCCAAGCCCGACCTGCCAGCCATTTTGCTGGGCGACACCGGCCAACACGACGCCCGAATTTACCGCGCTGTGATTGGCCGCCATCCCGGCCGGATCGTGGCCGTCGGATTGCGCACACCGGGGCCTGGCTTGGATGCGGCGGACAAACATGACCTCGCCGCATTCGACGGCACGGACATTACGCTTTATGCGCAAGACACCTTTGATGGGCTGGCGGGACAGATCGCAAAATCACACCCCGCGCTATTCAGATAAGGGCACGGGTCAAATTTGGGCCTAAGCATCTGACCTGTCGCCATATCTAATCTTGCGCATCATGTCCCAAGACTTCAGCAGAAGGATCGTTCAATCCATGACCGTGCGGCGCTGGTCAAGACGCAGACGCAAGGCGTGATCAAGGATGTCTTTGTTGCGGATGCCCCATGTCTGGGTGGCCTCGACGTCCCGAAGCAAATGTAGGGCCTCGCTCTCGGGGAGTTCGAATTGCACGCCGAGGACCAGTTTGGAAAAGACACCGATCCTGCCCATGGTTTCCAGCATCAGCATGTTGAAAAACGGCTCCCGGTTCAGACGTCGGTTCCGCAAGATGACCTGCGTGCGGTCCTCACCGAACAGGGCGCGGCGAATTTCAAGGCGGGTGTTGTAATTGTCAAAGTCGCCCTGAAGGTAGCGGCAGTTCTGGCCCAGTTGGCGATGGGTGCTGCCGGTCATGTCCTTGAATTTGCGGTTCATATAGATCAGCGGACAATCCGGCACGGTCAGGTCCGACAAGGTCACCGCGTATGGAAGGTCGCCCAGAATGGCATCCAATGCGGTCAGCTGTATTTTAACCTCGTCAGTCATGCTGAACCGTGTAATCATATCACCGGTATTTCAAACAGAAAAGTAACCCGCGCATATGTTTGAGGAAACGGAAGATCAAGACAGACCTATCGTGGTGGGCGTTGGCGCATCCGCGGGCGGGCTTGAGGCGTTCAAGTCCTTGTTGAAGGGTCTGCCTGATGAACATGACATGGTTCTGGTTCTTGTGCAGCACCTCGATCCGGATCATGAAAGCCTGATGCCGGAGCTTGTGTCCGCAAAAACACTGACACCTGTTCACAGCATCGAAGACGGGATGAAAATTGAACGGGGGCATATCTACCTGATGCCTCCGGGCCATGAACTTGAAATGGATGGCGACGTCCTTAAGCTGGTTGAATTCTCATCGCCGCGGGGGCTGCGCAGGCCGATTGACCGTTTTTTCACGTCCCTGTCCATCGCCCACGGAGAGAACGCGGTGGCCGTCATTTTGTCCGGCACCGGCAGCGACGGGGCCAATGGCGCCCGTGAGGTGAAGGGGCAGGGTGGTCTTGTCTTCGTGCAAAACCCCGAAGAAGCGCAATACGATGGCATGCCGCAAAGCGTGATCCAGCAAAACACGGCGGATGTGGTCGTGGGGGCCGCTGAAATTATCGACGTCGTCCGCGATTATTTCAGCCTGCGGTCGCAAACGATTGACAGTTCAGACGAACACGGCGGTTTTCTGGACCGTATCATGCGCCATGTGCGATTTCGGACCGGCCATGATTTCAGCGAATATAAAGAGGCCACGATGCGCCGCCGGGTGGCGGTGCGGATGTCTGTCCTCAACATCCAGACGCCGCGCGACTACCTGTCATACTTGGTCGAAACCAAGAATGAGGCGGATATCCTGTTTCAGGATTTGCTGATCAACGTCACCAGTTTTTTCCGCGACACCGATCATTTTGAAACCCTCAGGTCACTGGTCATCCCTGAACTGATCGCCAAGACAAGCGAGCACGGCGATCTGCGGGTGTGGGTTGCGGGTTGTTCGACCGGTGAAGAGGCCTATTCCCTTGCCATTCTGATTGCCGAAGAAATCAGTCGCGTGAACAAGCAGATGAACGTGACAATCTTTGGCACCGACATTGATGACAAGGCGCTGACAGCCGCACGGCTTGGGCGCTATTCGGACAGCATCGCCATGTCCTTGCCGGACGGTGTGCTCGAACGGTATTTCAGACACGCCCAAGACGGTTACGAAGTCGGCCCACAGCTGCGCGAAATGGTTCGCTTTTCGCGCCACAGCTTCATCAAGGACCCGCCGTTTTCGCGGCTTGATCTGGTGTCGTGCCGCAATGTGTTGATTTATCTGCAGGAACCTTTGCAGGAACTGACATCGCGGGTGTTCCACTATGCCTTGCGCGAAGGCGGCTATCTGTTTTTGGGCCCCAGTGAAAACCCCAACGCGATCGACACCTACTTCATCGAAGCCAACGCCCGCGCGCGATTGTTCCGCAGACGACCCGGTCAGGCCAAACCCCTTAGCCTTGGGACGTTGTCTGGCGGCGTGATGAAACGCAAAGCCTCTGAACAAGAAATGATGGGCCAGCAAGAGGCTTTCACCGATGTGGAACGGGTCGTCCTCGACCACTTCACACCGGCCTATTTGCATGCGGACGCCAGCAACAGTCTGATCTATTCGTCGCCCAACGCCACGCGATACTTGTCGCTGCGGCCTGGCAAAATCAGCACCAATATGTTCGAAGTGATCGCCCCCGAACTTGAACCCACCTTCCGCCGGGTTGCGCGGTCCAGCGGCGAAATTAACGCGACCTCAGAATTTGAATTTCAGGGCGATATCAACGGCGTCGAACAAAGGGTCATCGTGTCCAGCCGCCGCTTGGGCGACGGGACGATCCTGTATGTTTTGGATGACGATCTGAAACTTCTCGAAAGCCGTCCTGGTGGCACGACAGAACTGGGGTCCAAACAGGACACCTATCTGCGCCAGCTTGAACTGGAACTTGATGAGGCAAAACAGGCCGTTCGCACCACAGTTGAAGAACTTGAGACATCGAATGAGGAACTGAAAAGTTCCAACGAAGAAATGATGTCCATGAATGAGGAACTGCAGTCCGCCAACGAGGAACTGACCACCATCAACGATGAGTTGCAGGAAAAACTGCGTGAGCTGAACCAGGTCAACATTGACCTTGATAACTTTGTGGTCAGCACGCAGGTGCCCACAGTGTTTCTCAGCGCGGATCTTACCTTGTTGCGTTTCACGCCGGAAACCGAAACCGTCTTTAGTTTTTCGGACGCCGATTTGGGCCGCCCGCTTAAGGATTTGAACGCGCGGATTGATCAGAAACGCCTGTTGGAATTGTGCGAACAATCGGTCAGGGACCAGACCGAACGTCAGGAAGAATTCAAAACGGACGACGAAACGGTCATTTTCCGTGTCCGGATCATGCCCTTTTCGCCCGACGGAAAAAAACAGCGCGGCGTGGTCTTTACCTTTCAGGATATCACCCTTCTACGCGAGGCGATCGTCACCGCCCAGACCGCCAAAGCGGAGGCCGAGGCACAAAGCCATGAGGTCAACCAGATTTACGCCAAAAGTCCTTTGGCGATGGGGCTGATCGGGCTGGACATGCGCTACATCCGCCTGAACCAGAAATTGGCGGACATCAATGGCGTGCCCATTGTCGCGCATCTTGGAAAAACCGTAAGAGAGGTCATTCCAGCTGTGGCCGACCAAACCGAAGGTTTGATCAGGCAGGTTCTTGAAACAGGGATAGCGATTACGGGCATACGCGTGACCGGTAGCACGATCAACGATCCACTGACCCAGCATGTGTGGGAAAGTGATTGGGTCCCTTTTGTGATCGACGATGAAATTGTCGCCGTCTCGGTCACGGTACGCGACATCACCGAACAGGTGACAACCGCAGATAATCTGCGCGACATCATGCATGAACTTGAACATCGTGTGAAAAACATGCTGTCAAACGTCAAGGCGCTGGTGAACCGCGCATCGCGCGATGCCACCACGGATAGCATGGTGTTTGAGACGTTGAACAAACGTATTCAGGGGCTGTCCCAGACCCATTCTCTGCTCACGGCCGAAGCGTGGTCGTCGGCATTGCTGGACCAGTTGTTCCGGTTGGAGACGATCGACGTTTACGGCGAGGATCGGGTAACGCTTTCTGGGCCGACAGTTCGTGTCAGTTCTGAGGCGACCTTGTCTATTGGTATGGCCATTCACGAACTGGCTACGAACGCGGCAAAATATGGTGCCCTGTCGGCTGCCGATGGTCATGTGCGCGTGACGTGGACCCGAATTGCAGATGCGCACAGCGATCGGTTGGTTATTGAATGGCACGAAACCGGCGGGCCCGAGGTCACGGAACCCACACGGTCAGGGTTCGGCACGCGCCTGATTGCGTCGACAATTGAAGGCAACCTTGAAGGAAAAGTCTCACAATTTTGGGAACCTTCTGGCCTGAAACTTGTTATGGAAATGGACTACGATGCAATCTCTGTAGCGGCTCAGGATTAAATTTTGTTTCAAGACAGCACGATACTTTACCTCGAAGATGAACCTTTGATCGCGATGGACACCGGCGATCATCTCGAAGACCTCGGATTTGCGCGTGTGAACATCGCCTATCGTCTGGCCGCTGCTGAGAAACTGGTTGCGGAACTAGATTTTGATTTCGCGCTGTTGGATATCAACGTGGACGGCGGACAAAACAGCCTCGACCTTGGCCGGACATTGGCCGAGAGAGGGACGGCTGTGATCTTTGCATCAGGCAACAGTGGTGCGGGCCGTGATTTGCGGGCCGAAGGTTATTCATTTCTCGACAAACCTTTTGCTCTGGCGGCCCTGACAGACCATCTGGCCGAGATGCTGTCGTTCCAGAAAGAACGTCGCACGGGGTCATAGCCGCGCGCTGGCCGTGGCCTGCTGTTTCCAAGGCGCACAATTTCTACGCAATATGATCTGATTTTACGCGTCTGGCGCGGCCAGCCATTATGGCTTTACCGCTTTGTTGCGCTGGGGCAGTCTTGCCGTTGGCGGCCCATGGGCCCCCGCGATAGGACCAAGGCCACTGATGAGACGTTCGCCCCATGTTGCACACCCCTGACCTGGGCCCTCTTGGGCCCGCCCAACGCCAACCGCGTGCGCGCGGCGTTTTGCGTGTGTCGGCCAAAGCGCGCGACAAGAGGTCGGTGATTGACGGTCTGCATCAAGCGGGATCTTTCAAGGTGGTTTTTCCACGCCACGCTGGACGGGCCTTGCAGGCTGTGACGGTGAACACGGCTGGTGGTGTGACCGGTGGGGACCGATTTGACGCGCAATTTGCGGCGGGGCTGGGCACCGATCTGACGGTCACCACCCAAGCCGCCGAACGCGCCTACCGCGCCAATTCCGATACGCCGGGCACCGTGACGACCCGACTTGCGGTTGACGCGGGCGCACGTTTGTCGTGGCTGCCGCAGGAGACGATCCTATTCGACGGTGCTGCCTTTTCGCGGCGCATGACTGTCGACCTTGCCCCCGATGCCCAGCTGTTGTTCGTGGAACCCTTGGTGTTCGGCCGCACGGCGGGTGGGGAGGTTCTCGAACAGGTCAGATTTCACGACACCGTCACGATCCGCCGTGGCGACACCCCTTTGTTTTGCGATGCCGTTGGGTTGGCGGGCGATGTCAGCGCCCAGATGCACCGCCGGGCCGGTGGGGCCGTGGCCCTTGCGTCGGTCGTTTATGTGGCACCTTATGCCGAGGCCACGCTGGCCGATGTGCGCGCCCTGCTGCCGCCCACCGCAGGGGCGAGCCTTATGGCAGACGACGTGCTGCACGTCCGGCTTTTGGCCCAAGACAGTTTCGAGTTGCGAAAAACCCTGATCCCTGTGCTGGAACGGCTCAGCACGGACCCACTGCCCCGCGTCTGGAGGATTTAAGATGCAGTTGACCCCCCGTGAGAAAGACAAGCTGTTGGTGTCGATGGCCGCCGAAGTGGCCCGCAGACGGCTGGCGCGTGGCGTGACGTTGAACCACCCCGAAGCGATTGCCCTGATCACCGATGCGGTCGTTGAGGGCGCCCGCGATGGCCGGTCTGTCGCCGATATGATGGAGGCGGGCGCGCAGGTCATCACCCGCGATCAATGCATGGAGGGCGTGCCTGAGATGATCCATGACGTGCAAGTCGAAGCAACCTTTCCAGATGGCACCAAGCTGGTGACCGTCCACAATCCGATCCGGTGATGGATTTGAGTATTTTTGGCAAAACGAAACAGGAGGGTGCGCAATGATCCCCGGAGAAGTGATGCCCGCGGCGGGCGATTTGGTGCTCAACGACGGGCGCGAGGCGTTAACCTTAATGGTGGCCAATACGGGCGACAGACCGGTTCAGATCGGATCGCATTACCACTTTGCCGAGGCCAATGGCGCACTTGACTTTGACCGCGATGCCGCGCGCGGGATGCGTCTGGATATTGCCGCCGGAACCGCGGTGCGGTTTGAACCGGGTCAGCGACGCGAGGTGCAGCTGATCGCCATTGGCGGCGCGCGGCGGATTTTCGGGTTTAACCAGGCTGTGATGGGGGATTTGTAGGATGGCGACGAAAATTTCACGGCACGATTACGCAGCGATGTTCGGCCCGACCACGGGCGACAAGGTGCGTCTGGCGGATACGGATTTGATCATTGAGGTAGAACGCGACCTCACGACCTACGGGGAAGAGGTCAAATTCGGCGGGGGCAAGGTTATCCGCGACGGTATGGGGCAGGCACAGACCACCCGCGCCGAGGGTGCGGTTGATACGGTCATTACCAATGCGCTGATCGTGGACCACACTGGCATCTATAAAGCCGACGTGGGCTTGCGTGACGGGCTGATCCACAAGATCGGCAAGGCGGGCAATCCCGACACGCAAGACGGTGTCGACATCATCGTCGGCCCCGGCACGGAGGCCATTGCCGGTGAGGGGCGCATCCTGACTGCGGGCGGCATGGACAGCCATATCCACTTTATTTGCCCTCAGCAGATGGAGGATTCCCTCCATTCCGGCGTGACCACCTGTTTTGGCGGCGGCACGGGGCCTGCGCACGGCACGCTCGCCACCACCTGCACGCCAGGGCCTTGGCATATTGGCCGCATGTTGCAGAGTTTCGACGGCATCCCCATGAACATTGGCCTGTCGGGCAAGGGCAATGCCTCCCAGCCGGCGGCATTGGTGGAGATGGTCAATGCCGGTGCGTGCAGCCTGAAACTGCATGAGGATTGGGGCACCACGCCCGGTGCCATTGATTGCTGTTTGTCGGTGGCGGACGACATGGATGTGCAGGTCATGATCCACACCGACACGCTGAACGAAAGTGGCTTTGTGGAAAACACGGTGGCGGCCATCAAGGGCCGCACGATCCATGCCTTCCACACCGAAGGGGCGGGCGGGGGCCATGCGCCGGATATCATCAAGATTTGTGGCGATGCGAATGTGCTGCCCAGTTCGACCAACCCCACAAGACCCTTTACGGTCAACACGTTGGAGGAACATCTGGACATGCTTATGGTGTGTCACCACCTCGATAAATCGATCCCCGAGGATGTGGCCTTCGCCGAAAGCCGTATCCGACGTGAGACGATTGCGGCCGAAGACATCCTGCACGATATGGGCGCGTTTTCGATCATCGCGTCCGACAGTCAGGCCATGGGCCGCGTGGGTGAGGTGTTGATCCGCACGTGGCAGACCGCCGACAAGATGAAGAAACAGCGCGGACGGCTGGCCGAGGAAACCGGTGACAACGACAACATGCGCGTGCGCCGCTACATCGCGAAATACACGATCAATCCGGCGATTGCCCATGGTATTTCCACGCACATCGGGTCGATCGGGGAAGGCAAGCGCGCCGATTTGGTCCTTTGGGATACGGCCATGTTTGGGGTGAAGCCTGAACTGGTTTTGATGGCAGGCACCATCGTTGTGGCGCAAATGGGTGATCCGAATGCGTCGATCCCCACACCGCAGCCCGTTTATACACGTTCCATGTTTGGCGCGATGGGCGGGGCATTGCCGCAGACTTCTGTCAGTTTCATTTCTGGGGCGGCGCAAGATGCCGGTCTGGGCGATAGGCTGGGGCTGTCCAAGCAGACCATCGCGGTGGAAAACACGCGCAACATCGGCAAAAAGGACCTGATCCTCAACGATGCATTGCCGGTGGTTGAGGTGAACCCTGAAACCTATGAGGTGCGCGCGGACGGGGAGCTTTTGACCTGTCAACCCGCCGACGTTCTGCCCATGGCGCAGCGGTATTTCTTGTTCTGATGGCGGATTTGACGGCACAGGATCACGCGCATAAGGGCGGATGGGCGACCGCGGTCGATGTCTGCGTGATGAGCTATGATGAGCGGTTCTTGCGTCGCCGGGTGGTGCAAACCGTGGGCGGATTGTCGGTGCTGGTGGATTTTGCACATACCACGTCGTTGGATCACGGGGACGCCTTGCGGACCACGGAGGGGACGTTCGTCGAAATCCAAGCTGCAGATGAGGCGTTGATGAAGGTCACCGGTGATCTGGTGCGGCTGGCGTGGCACATCGGCAACCGGCATACGCCATGCCAGATCGCCGCCGACCATCTGTTGATCCAAACCAACACAGTCATGCGCGATATGTTGGGCAAGTTGGGCGCGCAGGTTGAGGATGTGACCCTGCCGTTCACGCCTGAGGGCGGGGCCTACGGCCATGGGCGCACCCATGGGCATGATCACGGGGCCAGTCATGGTGGCGATCATGGCCATTGATCCGGTTCTGACCCTCGCCCAGTGGTTTTCGCCGGCCTATCCGGTGGGCGCTTTTGCCTATTCGCACGGGCTGGAACAGGCGATTGCGGACGGCGATGTGACCGATACGGCGTCGTTGCAGGCATGGATCAAGGCCGTTTTGCACCACGGGGCAGGGCGCAATGATGCGCTGTTTCTGGCGGCAAGCTATCATGGGCCGGACCCCGCGGTGATTGACGCCCATTTGCGCGCCTTTGCGTCGTCCAAGGAACGCCTGATGGAGGCTGATTTGCTGGGCCGCGCCTTTGCTCAGATCACCGCATCTTTGACCGGACATGACCTGAGCCATTTGACCTATCCGGTGGCGGTGGGACGGGCGGCGGCACTCGTTGACCTGCCGATTGAATTGACGACGGCGATGTTTTTGCAAGCCTTTGTCAGCTCCCTTGTGTCCGTCGGCCAGCGGTTGATCCCCATTGGTCAGACCGACGGGCAGACCATCATCGCGGCACTGGCCGCCGACTGCCAGCAGATCGCCCGTGACACCGAAGGCGGTGATCTGTCGGACCTGTCATCCACCGCCTTTCTGAGCGATATCGCCGCCATGCGCCACGAAACCCTGACTTCGAGAGTATTTCGCACATGACCAAAACAAACGGCCCCCTTCGGATCGGCATTGGCGGCCCCGTTGGCGCGGGCAAAACCACGCTGACGGCGCAACTGGCGCGGCATTGGTCGGAGCAGTATTCTGTCGGCGTCATTACCAACGATATCTACACCCAAGAAGACGCCGAAGAATTGGTCCGCCAGCAGGTGTTGCCCTCAGATCGGATCATCGGGGTGGAAACGGGGGGTTGTCCGCACACGGCTATTCGTGAGGATGCGTCAATCAATTTGGCCGCGGTCGCGGAAATGCGCGCGCGCCATCCGGACCTTGATGTGGTGCTGATCGAAAGTGGCGGTGACAACCTGTCGGCAACCTTTTCGCCGGAACTGGCGGATATTACTCTTTACGTGATTGACGTGGCAGCGGGCGAGGAAATCCCCCGCAAAGGCGGGCCTGCCATCACCAAATCGGACATTTTGATCATCAACAAAACCGACCTTGCGCCCTATGTGGGGGCTGATCTGGGTGTGATGGAACGGGATGCCACACGGATGCGCGGGAAATTTCCGTTTGTGTTCAGTGTCCTACGACATGGCAAAGGCGTTGATGAAATTGCGTCACTTGCCCAGAAATTGGGCGGTCTGGGCTGATCAATCTGGTCAATTTTTGTGCCTATGCATACAAAATGACTATTTACCGTTTGGTAAATTCCCCAAGCCTCTTGCGTTTGGACGCGACTCCCCTGACCCTTTGTGCAATCTTGCGTTGTTGCGGGAACCAAAATCGATGTCCCGTATCGTCAATTCGGGACCATCCAAAAACTGGGAGCTTTTCATGACATATAAAACAAAACTTCTGACCACCACGGCCGCACTGGTGCTGGCCGCCGGGACGGCCTTTGCGGATGCCCATGCGACCCATCCCGAAACAGGTGAGGCGTTGGCGTCTGAACAGTCGTTTTCTTATTCCATCCTCGACGATTTCCCCTCCATCGATCCACAGATGGTGGAAGATGTCGAAGGCTCCTCCGTTGCGCGGGACCTCTTTGAAGGTCTGATGGTCGAAAACGCAGCTGGCGAAGCCGTGCCCGGTGTCGCTGAATCCTTTGAGGTCTCCGACGATGGTATGACCTACACCTTCACCCTGCGTGAAGATGCGGTCTGGTCCAATGGGGACCCTGTTGTTGCTGGCGATTTCGTATACGGCCTGCAGCGCGCAGCCGATCCTGAAACGGCCTCCCCCTATTCTTGGTATGTCGAAGTCATGGGCGTGCTGAACGCCTCTGCCGTCATCGCCGGTGAAATGCCTGTGGAAGAGCTGGGCATCTCCGCCCCCGATGACCGCACTGTGGTTTACCAGATCGACGCACCGCGCCCCTATTTCCCGCAGATGACGACCTTCCCGACCACGTTCCCTGCAAACCGCGCTGCGGTTGAAGCCGGTGGCGATGACTACACATCGCCCGAAAACTTCGTGTCCAACGGCGCCTATGTGCTGTCCGAATATGTGCCCGGCGAAAAGCTGACCCGCGTGCGCAATGAGATGTATTGGGACAACGAAAACACCATCATCGATGAGGTGACAGCGCTGATCATCAACGACAGCAATCAGGCGCTGACCCGCTATCTGGCTGGCGAAATCGATCTGGTCATGGACGTGCCCGCAGGCCAGTTCCCACGGTTGAGTGCGGAATATCCCGGTGAAGCGCTGAGCTTCCCGTCCTCGTGTTCCTACTACTACCTGATCAACCACACAGATAGCGGCAACCCTGCCCTGCAAAACGCCGACGTGCGCGAAGCGCTGTCGCTGGCAATTGACCGTGGTGTGATCGTGGACAACATTCTGGCCGGTGGTCAGAAAGAGGCCTACACCTTTACGCACTGGGCCGTGGCCGGTTGGGAAACCCCCGACATCGACATCGCCAACATGACCCAAGAAGAGCGGAACGCCAAAGCACAGGAGCTGATCGCCGGTGCAGGATACGGCACCGATGGTGAACCGCTGACGGTCGAAATCCTCTACAACACGTCCGACAGCCACCGGTCCATCGCGGTGGCCATCGGCCAGATGTGGAAGCAGACCTTGGGTGTCGAAACCGAACTGGCAAACCAAGAATGGGCAACCTACCTCGATACCCGTGGTGAACAGAACTATCAGGTCGCCCGCGCGGGCTGGTGTGCGGATTATAATGAGCCAAGCACCTATCTGGACCTGTTCAACTCCGGCTCATCTTACAATGACGGCAAGTTCGTCAACGAAGAGATCGACGCCCTTCTGGCCGAAGCGAAGACCGCCGAAGACGCGATGCCTCTCTATCAGCAGATCGAACAAATCGCCTCGGATGAGACAGCGATCCTGCCGATCTATCACTACGCTTCTGTGCGCATGAAGGATGAGAACCTGGCCAACTGGCCCACGGAAAACTTCCTTCAGAACTGGTACTCCAAAGACCTCTACATCACCGCTGGTGAATAAGGTTTAGACCGCACAAACCGCGTCGCGCCCCTAATCGGGCGCGGCGCGTGTCGTTTCATTGGGGGACACACCATGTTTGCCTATATCGTCCGACGTCTGGCCATTGCCGTGCCGACGTTGTTGATCCTTGTGATTTTTTCGTTCGTGTTGATGTTTGCGGCCCCCGGCGGCCCCTTCGACAGCGAACGCCCGCTGCCGCCCGAAGTCATGGCCAACGTGCTGGAACGCTACGGGTTGGATCAGCCCTATTGGAAACAGATGTTCGACTACGTCAAAAACGTGGTCCTCTATTTCGATTTCGGCCCCTCATTCCAGTACCGCGACCGCACGGTGAATGACGTCATCGCCCAAGGCTTTCCTGTGACGTTGACCTATGGCGCATGGTCCGCGCTGGTGGCTGTGGTTGTAGGGGTCAGCCTTGGCGTCGCGGCGGCGTTGCGCCAGAACACGTGGCTGGATTATCTGGCCGTCGGTATCACCATCGGCGCGCAGGCGTTGCCCAATTTCGTCATGGCACCACTGCTGGTGCTGTTCTTCACCCTGATGCCTGCGCTTTACTTTGGCGAACCTTGGTTGCCGGGCGGCGGTTGGAACGGCGGCCAATGGGATCATGTGATTATGCCCGTCATCGCGCTCAGCACGTCCTATATGGCGTCCATTGCTCGGATCACGCGGTCTTCAATGTTAGAGACGTTGAATTCCAACTTTATCCGCACAGCCCGCGCCAAAGGCCTGCCCATGCGGCGCGTCGTTTGGCGGCACGCGATGAAACCGGCGATGTTGCCTGTGATTTCTTACGTGGGCGTGGCCGTCGTGGGGATGATCACCGGATCCGTCGTGGTGGACGTGGCGTTCTCAACCGGCGGCATCGGGCAGTTCTTCGTGAATTCCGCCTTTAACCGTGACTATGCCGTCATCATGGGCATCACTGTTTTGGTCGGCGCGCTGACCATCCTGTTCAACCTTCTGGTCGATATCCTCTATGCGTGGCTCGACCCGAAAATCCGGTACTAAGGGGGCTTACGATGTTTGGAGCCAGACAAGTCGATGTCCTTGCAGAATTGCCTGCAGCCCCGGTCAAAGGCCGGTCGCTGTGGCAGGACGCCCGCGCACGGTTCTTGCGCAACAAGGCCGCCGTGCTGGGATTGATCACCTTGATCTTGATGACGATCTTCGCCGTCTTCGGCGGCCTCATCGCGCAATATGAACCTGATTTCGTAGACTTTTCGCTGATGGGGGCCAATGCCTTTCGCGGTGTCCCGTCCATTGAAACAGGCCACTACTTTGGCGTCGATCAAGACGGTCGCGACCTTTATGCCCGCGTCGTTCAAGGCACCGGCATTTCCCTGCTGGTCGGCGTCGTCGGGTCCTTTGTGGCGGTGTCTATCGGCACGCTTTACGGCGCGATGTCGGGCTACATTGGGGGGCGCGTGGACAACATCATGATGCGGACGGTCGATATCCTGCTGTCCATCCCGTTTATGTTTGTCCTGATCCTGATGCTGGTGATCTTCGGCCAATCTCTGCTGATGCTGTTCATCGGCATCGGCCTGATTTCATGGCTCAACATGGCGCGGATCGCGCGGGGTCAGACCCTGACCATCAAGAACAAGGAATTCGTCGAGGCCGCCGTGGCCTCCGGCGTGCCGACCTTCACCATCATCCTGCGCCACATCGTGCCCAATCTGGCCGGCATCGTCATCGTCTATGCGACCCTGCTAATCCCCGAGATTATCCTGTTCGAAAGTTTCGTCAGCTACCTTGGCCTTGGCGTGCAGGAACCCAACACGTCCCTTGGCGCGCTGATCAACTTGGGCGCGCGGCAGATGAACAACGGCACGTTATGGATGTTGCTGTTCCCGCTGGCGTTCTTCCTTATCACCCTTTTTGCGTTCTTCTTTGTGGGCGACGGCCTGCGCGACGCACTCGATCCGAAGGATCGTTGATATGACCAAACCCATTCTATCCGTCAAAGACCTGACCGTTAAATTCGAAACCCCCGACGGCACGGTCGACGCTGTCAAAGGCGTAACCTTTGCCGTGGCCCCCGGCGAATGTCTGGGCATTGTCGGCGAATCCGGGTCCGGCAAAAGCCAATCGGCCCTGTCCGCTATGCAGCTTTTGGCGCGCAATGGCCGTGCGGAGGGGATGATCGAATTTGACGGCCAAGACATGCTGTCCATGCCAACGCGCCAGCTGGAAAAAATCCGTGGCGCCAAGATGTCGATGATCTTTCAGGACCCGCTGACGGCCCTGACACCGCAGATGAAAATCGGCCAGCAGATGCGCGAAATTCTGCAAATTCACAAAGGCCTGACGGGTCGTGCGGCAGACGAAAAGTGCATCGCATGGCTCGAAAAGGTCCGCATCCCCGAAGCCGCGCGCCGGATGCGCCAGTACCCGCATGAACTCTCTGGCGGGATGCGCCAGCGCGTCATGATCGCCATGGCGATGCTCTGCGAACCTGAATTGCTGTTGGCCGATGAACCAACCACCGCGCTTGATGTGACAGTGCAGGCCCAAGTCCTCGAACTGATGGACGATCTGCGGCGTGAGACCAACACCGGCATCGCGCTGATCACCCACGACATGGGCGTCGTCGCCCGCATGTGCCAACGCATCATCGTCATGCGCAAAGGTGAGATCGTTGAGGCCGGACCGGTCGATCAAATTTTCTATGACCCGCAGCATGAGTATACCAAAATGCTGCTCTCCTCCGTTCCGCGTATCGACCAGTTGGATCGGGGGGGTCGTCCGTCGATTGAACCCATTGCCCCCCAAGACCCGATCCTCAAAGTCGATGACATGAAGGTCCATTTTCCCATCCGCATGAAAGGCGGCTTGTTCGGTCGCACCAAGCTGTTGCGCGCGGTGGATGGCGTGTCGTTTGACCTGCGCCCCGGTGAAACACTGGGTGTGGTGGGCGAAAGCGGTTGCGGCAAATCCACTCTCGCGCGCGGGGTGCTCAACCTGATCCCGCCCACCAACGGGACGGTCGCATGGCTGGGCCAAGACATCTCCGGCTGGGAACGTGGCCAGATGCGGGGCTTGCGCAAAGACCTGCAAATCGTGTTCCAAGACCCGCTGGCATCGCTCAACCCGCGCATGACCATCGGCGCCTCCATCGCCGAGCCGCTGCAGCTGCATCGGCCCGACATGACCCGCACTGAGCGCACCGCGCGCGTGCGTAAAATGCTGGCGCAGGTCGACCTCGACCCTGACATGATCAACCGCTACCCGCATGAACTCTCGGGTGGCCAAAACCAACGTGTGGGCATCGCCCGCGCCATCATCACCGAACCCAAACTTGTGATTTGCGATGAGGCGGTGTCGGCCCTCGATGTGTCCGTTCAAGCGCAGGTGATTGACCTGTTGATTGAGCTGCAAAAGAAGATGGACCTGACGATGATGTTCATCTCCCACGACCTCAGTGTTGTGCGTGAGGTCAGCCACCGCATCATGGTCCTCTATCTGGGGCGGGTGGTCGAATATGCGGGCCGCGACCAAATCTACGATCACGCGACGCATCCCTATACCAAAGCGTTGATTTCCGCCGTCCCCACGCCGGACCCAAAGGTCGAACGCGCCAAGGAACGGCTGATCCTCGAAGGTGATCTGCCCAGCCCTCTGGATACCCGCGCGCAGCTGCGGTTCATGCCGTCGAAACTGGTGAACGATCCGGACGCGGATCAATACCGCCCGCGCATGGTCGAAATCGCTCCCGGTCATTTCGTGGCCGAACACGATCCCGCCCTCGGATCACCGGGTTTGATGGCTTAACACGGCCTAAATTCTCTGGTTCTCAAATACCTAAAACGGGCGCGCGCGCAGTGCGCGCCCGGATCGGATGGGCGAAGCCCATTCGAATTTCATCAATAGTCGCGTTCGAAAAACAACCCGACCGAGGTTTCACCATCGGACGTCACCGTCCCACGTGCGGTGAAATTGCGATCAATATCGATGTTGAGGTTGATCTCGGACGTGCCTCCTGCGCCCACGGTCACATCCGTGTAGACGTTCTCGGACAGATATTTCCCGGCCCGCACGGCGGCATTGCCGTCCTCATCGGTGATGATGTCCAGATCATCCAGATCGAGATCCTGACGGAACGAATTGATCACGCCCCCGTTGCCTGATCCCGCCAAGGTCGCCACGGCGGAGGCCAGTTGCACCGCCTGTAGCGGCGAAATGGATGACAAATCACGCCCGAACAAAAGCTGCGCCAGAACCTCATCCTGCGGCATTTCCGGCGTGCTTTCGAATCGCACGTCTATGGTGTCCGGTTCGCCTTCGACGACGATACTAACAATCGTGCCGGTCTGGGTTTCCGTCCGTGCCACCAGCCGCAAAAAGGGTGAGAAATCCCCCTGCAGCTGGGCAAACCCTTCGTCCAATTCAAACCGCTGGCCCAGAATGCTCAACCGGCCACGGACCAGATCAAACCGTCCGATGGGGATGATGTTGTTGGTGGTCCCAGACAGGCGCAATTGCCCGCCAAGTTCCGCGTCCAGCCCCCGCCCGCGCACGAAAATCTGGCTGGGTGCGCGGATCGTCAGATCAATCGGATAGCCCGGCCCCATGGCCGCAGCGGTTCCGCTGCTCTCGGCCTGCACGCCGACACCGGCCCGTTCCAGCGTGGCGCGCACATCTGTGCGCGGGCCCAGATGCGTGACCTCAGGCAGGCTGCCCAAAGCACTTGATCCTGTTGTGGGGACCTGAATTTCAGCCGCACCCAAATCAATCCGTCCGGCAATGCGCGCGCCCCCCGCCAAGGGGCCGTCGACGGTGATCGCGCCGTCTGCCGTGGTCCGGTAAAGGTTCGGATCACGCAGCACGATATCCGCCAGACCCACCCGCAATGCCGCCTGAAACGGCGACGCAAGGTCAACAGGACCACTCACGCTGAGATCACCTCCAGCACTGCTTTGTCCGGCCAAATCGATCCGCAGCGTGCCGCCCGCAAGGGTCAGCGCGCCGTTCAAATTCTCCACCGCTTGCCCAAGGGTGGGGGCCGCAAGGCGGGCGTTGCTGATCCGCACGGGGCCACGGACCGATGACAGGGCGGGGGGGCCATTGACCGACAGATTGAAGTCCGCGCGCCCGTTGATCTGACGCGGTGCGATGTAAAGGTTTGCCAGTGCCAAGGGCGCCGATCCGGTCACGTCCAAATCAAGCTGGCCGGAATTGAAGACCTTGCCGGACGCCTGTGCGGCCGTGCCCGCAGGGCCGTCTGCCGCTGCTGTCACGTTCCACCCGCTGGCGTCCTGTCGGGCGGTCACATCCGCCGTCAACGGGCCCGAAAAATCCGACGCCAACAGGGCGACATCCCGCAGCCGCACGGATAGATCAGCCACGGTGTCCGCGCCCGAAGATGTCACATCCCCCGTCAGGGTGAGGTTCGGAAAATTCGCATCCAAAGCATCAAGCCGCAAGCGGCCCGCTTCGCTAAGGCTGACGTTGGCGTTGATCCGCCCCAGACCCGCAAGGATGCGGTCTACGGTCGATGTGCCGATCCCGATGTCGCGGGTTTGGGTTGCCACATCGGCCTGCAAAGCGCCCGTCGCCGTGTTGTAAGTGCCGTCCAGATTGACCGACACGCCGCCCGTCAGGCGCTGCCCGACCAGCGCCCCGTAGGCCCGCAAATCGTTCACCGATACGGCGGCGGTTGAGGTCACGTCGTAGCCCCCTTCGATCTGGCGGGCGATGGCATCCACGGTGGCATCCGCTTGGGGGGCGTCGGCTGTGGTGGTCAGGGTGATTGTGCCGTCCTCATCCGTGGACACATCGGCCTCAATCGTGGCGGGGCCGGACAGATCGGGGGCGATCAGCGCCAGATCGGACAGCTGTGCCACAAACGTGGCCGCCGCACCGGTTGAGGACAGCGTGGCCTGTCCCGTGGCCTCCACTGCATCGCCGGACAGATTGATCTGGCGCAGAGTGATGCCCGTGGTGTCGCGTTCAAGGCTCAGCGACAGATCGGTCAGGCCCGTCAACAGCGGATCCGCTTGATCAATCCCCAGCGCCAGATCACGGGTCTGCGCCCGCAGATCAAGGTCGAAAATACCATCAAAGGGCTGTGCAGTGCCGTCCAGATCGATCTTGCCTTCACCGGTCAAATCCAGCCCCGAAAGGGCTGCGAAGCGGCTGAAATCCTGCGCCTCAACCGTCAGGTCCGCGCGGGTGGCAAAACGGTCGTCGGGGCCTTGAATGATTGCCGTGCCCGACGCCTCAATGCCTGCGCCCGACAGGGTCAGACTGCGCAGAACAAAGGGCTCATTTTCCACGCGGCCAAGGTCGATGGTGCCTTCGATGTCGCGGCCCACGGCCTCAAGCAGGGCAGGGTCATCCAGCATCAAGCCGCGCGCGGCATAGGACAGATCGGCGCTGAACCGCCCCCGTGCGGCACCAGCACCGGGTTCGATGATGCCACCACCCGACAGGGCCAGTGCGTCAATCGAAAGCCCCTCACGACGGAGCGATGTGATATCGAACGATCCGGTCCATGCATTGCCCTCATTCACGTCATACTGGACGTTCAGGGACATGCCGCTGACCTCGGTCGAGGGGCCGGAAATGGGCAGCAGGACGCGCGTGCCGTCGGCGGTGCCAAGGCGGCCGCGCAGATCAATCCGTTCCGGCCAGTTTTGGGCGTCAAGCTGGGCGGATCCTTGCAGGTTCAACTGTTCGGACGCGATGGTCAGATCGGACAGGCGCAGGCCGCCGGTGCCGAAGGATGTGCCTTCCACATGCAGGCGGGTTTCGACGCCAAAGAAACGGTCGTATTGATCTGCCAGCAGGGGCTGCAGGTCACCGCTCAGGTCCAGTTTGAACGCCTGATCCACCGTGCCAGTCGGGCGCGACAGTTGCGCGGTTCCGGTCACACGGTCGACCCCGTCGGTGGCCAATGCGATGTCCCCCATAAAGTCATCCAAGGGCGCGTCGCCCGTGATCGTCAGCGCGACGGAGGGGCGGTCCGGCAGGTTCAAAAGCCGTGCTGCGATGCCGTTTTGGCCTTCTTCGGCGCGCAACATCAGCGCCAATTCGCGGGTGTCTGACGCAAAGCGCGCTTCGATGTCGAAAAACCCGTCCTTCGCATCGATCCGTTCCAGCAGAATATCAGTCTCTCCCACACCGTCTTTGAGGGTCAGGGACCCTTCAAAACGCGCGCGGACCGGTTCGCCCAATAGGGCCTCGGTCAGAATGATTTCATCCGCGCGGACCTCGTTGATATCAACGGATACGGGCAGGTCGGGCAGGGTAAACGGCGTGGCCTCGGCGGTGGGTGTGTCCTCACCTGGTTGGGCAGTGGGCAGACGGATCAGGTCGATGACGCCCGCGCTGAGGGTTTCAATTTCAACCCGTCCCGCCAGAAGGGCGGAGCGGTTCCAGTCGAAGACCAGATCTTCCATGCGCAGCCAAACACCATCCGGATCGGCAATGGTGATGGCGTCCGCCGTGGCCTCGGAACTCAGCGCGCCCTGAAAGCCGATCAACCTGACGGTTAATTCATCGTTGTTGATTGCGTCCTCAATTAGGCCGGTGATGAACGATCGATCATCTTCGGTCGATTGCGCCGTGGACTCGATCGGGGTGAAGGCGGCCCAGAAAACGGCAGCCCAAAGAAAAATAAACCGCATCAAAACGCCTGCCCAATCCCGATGTAGACTTCGACCCGTTCACCGGCACTGTCGCCCGTGGTCGGGGTCGCCACATCCAGCCGGATCGGCCCGATGCCTGTGTTGTAGCGCAGGCCAAGGCCCGCACCGGCATGCCATTCGCCGTTTTCAAACGGTAATTCATCGGTGCCGATAAAGCCCGTATCGTAAAACCCGACGACGCCAATGGTGTCGGTGACATTCACGCGGGCCTCCATCTGGGCGCCGAAAAAGGACGTGCCGCCAATTTCGTTGCCGCCCCCTAGATCGACGGCCAGTGACTGATAGGGTTGTCCGCGCACAGTACCGCCGCCGCCTGAAAAGAACAGATAGCTGGCTGGCACACCGTCGGCGTCCGCGCCGATGATCGACCCGATCTGCCCGCGAAAGGCCAACGTCACACGGTCGTCTTCGCCAAAGCTGCGGTAAATGCGCCCGTCGCCCACCACCCGCGCGCCGCTGTCCGTGCCGTCAAAGCCCACAAAGGGCGCGATGGACAGGTTGGCGTAGTAGCCCGACGTTGGATTGAATTCGTTGTTGCGCCGGTCAATCGTGCCTTCCAGAGGCAGGGAGATCAACGAATAGGACCGATCCCCCAGATCGTCCGACACTTCACCTGCCGCAAGGCCGAGACCGAACTGCAATTCGACGTCTGTGCCGATGCGCCGGATGATGCCTGCCTCGGCTGAGATGTCGCGCTGAAAGAACGACGGTTCATCCAGTTGGGCGATGTTGGCGTTGGCGTAAAGGTCGGTGTCGGACCGGAAAGTTGCGGGGCGCAGATAGGTGGCACCAAGGCTGTAATCGATGCCGCCCGTGCCCCCCGATAGGCCCGTGATTTCGCCGTCAACGCGAAACCGTTCTGCCCCACCCAGCAAGTTGCGATGCAGCCAGAAACCCGACAGGGTCAGACCGGAGACGGTTGAAAACTCCACGCCCGCGCCCACGCGGCGGGGCTGTTGTTCGACCACGGAAATGGTGATCGGCAGGGTCCCGTTCACGGCAGCGTCGCCTTCGATCACCGTGGCTGAGGCAAAGGCACCGGTGCGGCGTAAATTGGCCTCAGCCTCGGCGATGTCGGCGGGGCTGAACTGGCGGGACCTAAAGCCCGCGATGGCCAATATGCGGTCGGTGTCTACCGCGTCATTGCCCTGCACCGACACCTCACCAAAGGTGAGCCTTGGGCCGGGGTCCACTGTGACGGTGACATCCAATTCCGTGTCCGGATGGCGGGCTGTGATCGACTGTCCTGTGACATCGGCCAAGGGGCGCCCTTCATCGCGCCAACCGCCCACCGCTGCACGCGCCGCGTCCGAGATCACGTCGGCTTCGGCGGTTTCCCCGCGACCGAAAGCTTCGGGAAGTTCTGTGCCGGGGGCCAAGGGGCCAATATCGGCGCGACCAAAGGTGAATTTCGGCCCCGCTGTCACGCGCAAATCCACGCGGCTGACTGACCCGCGACGCACCAGCGGATCAAGACGCGACGCTTCTATGCCGTCCACAAGGATCGAAATTGTCCCGCCGTAGTAGCCCGCAGAATACAGCCCCGTCAGCAACCGGCGATAGTCGGCGCGCGCGGCGGCCACATAATCCTGCGCCGCCTCTGCGCCGTCTTCTTCGAGGGCAAGGGTCAGGGACGCCGTTTGAAGCCGCGTCGCAAGTGCGGCGTCGCCGCCTGTCACATCTAAAGTGACGTTTTGAGACAAGGCCGGAAGGGGCAAAACGGACACTGCTAGCAGAGACAATAATTTACGCATAACCGATGACACCTCTATCCCCGTGTTCATTGTGATAACGAACAACCGCCGCAGGCGAAACGCCTGAAGTGGCTTAGGCGTTCCCCCGCCGATCACTTTTTCTGGCGTTAGAGACCATTCAAAGGCAGGGTGCCGTCATGACCTATCTGATCGACAATCTGCAATATGCCAATTGGTCCGAAAAAATCTTTCGCCAGATGCGGGACGGCGGCGTGGATGCCGTTCATGTCACCATCGCGTATCATGAGAGTTTCCGCGAAATGGTGTTGCAGCTTGAAGCCTGGAACCGCCGATTTGAGGCCTTCCCCGATCTGATCATGCGCGCCACAACGGCGGGCGATATCGACGTGGCCAAAGCCAGTGGACGCACGGCGATTTTCTTTGGTTTTCAGAACCCTAGTCCTATCGAGGACGACATTGGGTTGATCGAAATCGTGCACCAGTTGGGTGTGCGGTTCATGCAGTTGACCTACAACAACCAATCCTTGCTCGCGACCGGCTGCTATGAGGACGATGACACCGGTCTGACCCGGTTCGGCAAACAGGCCGTGGCAGAGATGAACCGCGTGGGTCTGGTCATCGACATGAGCCATTCGGGCGACAGATCGACGTTGGAGGCCATCGACGCCTCCGCCCGGCCCATCGCCATCACCCACGCCAACCCGTCGTGGTGGCACCCCGCGCGACGCAATTTCGGGGATGACGTGTTGCGTGCCTTGATGGCGCGGGGCGGGATGTTGGGCTTTTCGGTCTATCCCCATCACTTGAAAGACGGGTCCGCCTGCAGCCTTGAGGGGTTCTGTACCATGGTGGCCGAGGCCGCTGATCGTTACGGGGCAAAGCATCTGGGGATCGGCACGGACCTGTGTCAGGACCAGCCCGACAGCATTGTTGAATGGATGCGTGTGGGGCGGTGGTCGAAGGCCGTGGATTACGGCGAAGGGTCTGCCGATGCGCCGGGGTTCCCGCCCATGCCGGACTGGTTTGAGGACAACCGTGATTTCGGCAATCTGCGCAACGGGTTGCTGGCAACAGGGCTTTCGGCGGCCGAGGTTGATGGGATCATGGGGGACAATTGGTATCGCTTTTACGCCGAAAACTTCGGCCCGGGTGACGCGTGACCAAAATGGGCGCCTGCGGCGCACATGATTTTTTGAGGGGCGTCCAGCCGGAGGGGGATGTCCGTGGATTGGTGGTTCGGATTTTAGGTATTTTTGAACCAGAGAAACGCAAGGTCGGATCAAGACAGGAGGCCGGACATGCTGGATGAACGCAAAGACGTGCCGAAAGTGGCGTTGCGTGCGCCTGAGGTCGTGATGCGCTTGCGGCGCATGGGGGCGTCGTTTCCTACGCGGTTGTCATTTTTGCGGACCTTGTTGCGTCGTTTGTCGGCTGAGGAGGCCCGGGTTACGCGGCCTGTTTGGGACATGGATGCGGAGGGTTTTGGGCATGCGGTCTATTCCGTGGATTTGGGCGGGTATACCTATTCGCTGGTCGCTGTGTCCTCTGATTTGCCGCCCGAAATGCGCACGGACCGTGTGATCGCCACAGCCTGGGACACGGCCTATGTGCTGTATGATGGGGTGCCAACGGACGTAGAGATCGCACGGATCGTTGAGGCCGCGCCCAAGCAGGAGGCGTCGCGCTATACCAAGCGTGATCTGGTGCTGAGCCGCGCCAACAAATCCGTGCGCCTCTTTGCCCATGTGGTCGAGGCCCTGCGCGCAGGCCGTCAACCGAATGCCGATCTGGTGCGCCAGACAGGGTATCTGATGCGCACAACGGCGGTCTATGGCAATGGCAAGTTTGGCATCGCGGACCGCGCTGAATTTGCGCACCGTCCCGGCGTTGGTGGGCCCTTTATGGCGGAGATGCTAACGGTTTGGCTGATCCGTGGGTTCACCCATGATCTGGTGGAACACGTGGGTGGTGCATCGCTGGACGCCCGTTTTAAGCGGCATCTGGGCATCGGCAATTCCACCGGACTTGGCATGGCGCCGTTCTTGGTGTCCCACCCGATGTTGTTGAACGCTTGGATCACCGCGCGCGAAACGGCCTTGGCGCGGGTGCGTGCGGTTGACGCGCTGAGTGCAGAGCAGATTGAGACGATCTACCGGCTGACCATGCGTGCGGCCCAGCATTTGGCCGAATGGGATGTGCCCGATGATATCGGGCAGGCGCGGATCGACCGGATGCGGCAGGAATGGCCCCAGATCGCGGCCCTGATGACGCCGGATTTGATGACGGGCCTTCGCCCCTTGGATCGGTTGTTTCAGATCGCGGGGGACTATTCGATCGACACGCAGGAACTGCTGGCGGCCCTTTTGATCGAACCGTTTGGCGCGCTGGTGGATGATCTGACCGACGCCATGGCGACCGAACGCCGTCCACGTCTTGATCCGGCCATGACCGGTGCCGCGTTGCGCGCGCTGGTGGATCGCGATTGGGGCTGGGCCGTGTGTGATTATGATGCGACCGAGGCCTGCCACCAATTCTGGTATGTGTCTGAAGCCAAAGCAGAACCACGGCTTGGGGTGCGTCATCAAGACCCCGGGGCGGAGCTTGAAAGTCCCCTCGATATTGCGCGGCAGGTGTGCCGGATGGCGGCGGATATTGACCCCAAGGAAACGGTCGCCGCACTATTGGCGCGCTGTCCCGAACACCGGGCTGCGGTGCGGCGGGTGCAATCGCTGGACGCTGCCCCCTATGCGGAAATTCGGGACAATTTGATCGGACGGGACTGTCTGCCGATTGACATGTTGCGCTGCAAGCTGGGGTTTTTCGGGGCGGCCAAATTTGACCCCAAATCGGATCGCTGGACGCGGATCACCCTATGTCAGGGCGCGCCATTGGCCGATGAATTGGACGCGGCAGATGATTGGTGGCTGCCCACCTTCGCGGGATGAGCGTGATGGAGATGTCGGCAAACGAGGTCGAGATGTTGGTCCTGAAGGCCGCGCGCGGTGGGGGGTGCCCCGTGGGGCTGGCCGAGGATTTGGCAGCGGCGGTGGCCTATGTCGATCTGAACGCCTTGCAGGTGTGTCCGTGTGACAGCGGTGCGGTGCGGGCTATTCCAGCGGCGCTGGATGCTGTCGTTGCAGACGGGCAGGCGCAAACCGTGGTGGCTGAACTGGCTTTGGTTCAGGGTTATGTCGCGGCTTTGGCCGGTCAGGTGGGCCTTACCGTAGAGGGGGCGGAGACGGGCCAAGTGACGGTTCAGCCGATGTCAGGCACGGGCGATGCCCCGTCTGCCTTGGGGCGCCGTATCTTGCGCGCGGACCTGTTGGCGCATCTGCAGGATATGGCGGCACGGACCCTTGTGCCGGAAACCGAAAGCTCGCGCGCTGCAGGGGCCGGGGCGGGGCTGACGGACAACGACTAGACGAAAGGGTCCTCAGAGTATGTGACGCCGGCCAGATAGAGGCCATGGGGCGGGCAGACCGGGCCGCAGGCTGCACGGTCACGGGCTTCAAGCGCGGCAGCAACGTCGTCGGGCGACCATGCGCCCGCGCCGACCCGTTCCAAGGTGCCCACAAAGCTGCGGACTTGGTTGTGCAAAAACGACCGCGCTCGGACGTGAAAGTTAACCTCTTGCGCGCCATCGCGGCGGGCCACCGTTTCAACGCGCAACTCATCCAGTGTCCGCAGGGGGCTGTCCGCCTGACAGATGGAGGACCGGAAGGTCGTGAAATCGTGATACCCCAGCAGCCGGTTGGCCCCGGCCTGCATGGCCTCTGCGTCCAGCCCATGGCTGATCTGCCAAACCTTTCCCGCCTCCAACACCAGCGGAGCGCGGCGGCTGACCAAACGGAACAGATAGCGCCGTTCAAGCGCTGAAAAGCGGGCGTGCCAGTCGTCTGCGACCTGCGCGCAGGCCACGATCGACACAGGCTGCGGTTTGAGGTGGTAATTCAACGCCTCGGACAGTCGGAACGGGTTCCAGTCCTTGACCAGATCGCAATGGGCCACCTGACCCAAGGCATGCACGCCTGCATCTGTGCGCCCGGCGGCAGCAATCGTATGGTCGCGGGGTTCAAGTTTGGCCAAGGCCGCCTCAATCGCGCCTTGCACCGACGTCAATGCCTGCTGGCGTTGCCAGCCCACAAATGGCGCACCATCGTATTCGATTTTCAGGGCAAAACGGGGCATGGGCGCGGCTTAGGGGGAAGGGGGCGCAAAATCAATCCCTACACTTTGGCCCTATCCACCCCTATCTTTGCATGAACGACTTGGGAAAGGGCCGCGCGGTGGTCATCACAACACTTGCAGACGGGATCATCTGGCGTGTGGGCGCGGTCACGGATACGATCACGGCCCCCTTTACCGATCAGGTCATCCGACTTGGCGTCACGGGGCTTAGTCGGGCAGGCAAGACGGTGTTCATCACCTCACTCGTGGCCAATCTGCTGAACCGAGGGCGGATGCCGCAGTTTCGTGCGGCGGCCTCGGGGCACATCCAGACAGCATATTTGCAGCCCCAGCCCGATGACACGATTGCGCGGTTTGACTATGAAACGCATCTGTCGGCGCTGACGGCGACCCAGCCCCATTGGCCCCACGGGACACGGCGGGTGTCGGAATTGCGCCTGTCGCTGAAGGTGCAGCCGCAGGGGCTGTTGGGCACGTTTCAGGGCCCGCGCACGGTGCATCTTGATATCGTCGACTACCCGGGTGAGTGGCTTTTGGACCTGTCCCTGATGGACAAGGATTTCGCCACGTGGTCAGCGGAAGTTCTGTCGCGTATCGCGGGCCGTCCCGGCGGGGCGGTCTATGAGAAAGCCCTTGAGGACACAGATCCTGCGGCAGCATTGGATGAGCCGCGTGCGCAAGCCCTCGCCGCGACGTTCACCGATCATCTGAAGGCCGCGCGTGAGGCGGGCTTTTCCGATTGCACACCGGGCCGGTTCCTTTTGCCTGGTGATCTGGAAGGATCGCCCGTGCTGACCTTCGCGCCGCTCCCGGCAATTGACAACCCGGGCCGCAAATCCCTCTGGCGGGAATTCGAACGCCGGTATGAAAGCTACAAACGCAACGTGGTGCGCCCGTTCTTTCGCGATCATTTTGCCAAGCTCGACCGTCAAATCGTGTTGGTCGACGTGCTGGGTGCGATCCATGGCGGTCCTCAAGCGGTTGAAGACATGCGCCGCGCCATGGCCGACATTCTGTCCGCCTTTCGCCCCGGCCGAAACGATTTCCTCACGCGGCTGTTTCAGGGTCGCCGGATCGACAAAATCCTGTTTGCGGCGACCAAGGCCGACCATTTGCACCATGAACAACACCCCCAGTTGACCGCGATCACGCAGGCCCTGCTGCGCGACGCCAAGGACCGCGCCGATTTCTCAGGCGCACAAACGCAGGCCATGTCCATCGCGGCACTGCGCACCACGGTCGAAGAGCGTCGCCACCACGCTGGCGTCGATCTTGGCGTGGTGCGCGGCCAGCTGTTGGGGGCCGACAAACAGGCGGCCTTTTATCCCGGCGCGCTGCCCGTGGACCCCGCGCACCTGCTGGGCCCTGCGCGCGCGGGGGCCGAAGGCTGGCTTGGCGCGGATTATGAAATCATGTCTTTCGCACCGGCCCCCCTGACGCTGAAACCCGGCGAGGGGCCACCACACATCCGCCTTGATAAGGCGGCGCAGTTTTTGCTGGGGGACAGGTTATGACCGATGCACCCAAAGGCCCTGTGATGTTCGCTCTGGACGACACGGACGCGCAAAGCCCCAGCACAGCGCCGCCCGTGCCCGATCTTGAAACACCCGCAGCCCCCGCCGCCATGCAACAGGCAGCGGCCATGGCGGCAGGCCGTCCGAACCGGCTGGCGCGTTGGTTCTGGGGGCTTTTGACGTCGATCATCGTGTTCTTTGCAGGGATCGCCGCATGGGATTTTGTCACCGGCCTGATCGCCCGCGCGCCCGTTTTGGGCTGGATCGCCACTGGTCTGGTGGCGCTGTTCTGCCTCGTTTTGCTTTTGATCACGGTGCGCGAACTGGCGGCCTTCGGGCGCCTGCGCCGTGTGGATCGCATCCAGTCAGGCGCGGCGGAGGCTTTGGCCGACGGTAGCCTTGCGGCCGCCCGCATCACCGCCGCCCAGATCGACGCGCTCTATCGCAGTCGCGATGACACCCGCTGGGGGCGAGAGGCCTTTGCCGAACGCCAGACGGATATCTTCGACGCGGATGGGCTGTTGGGACTGGCCGAAACCACGATCCTCGCGCCCCTTGATGCCCGCGCCCGCGCAGAGGTCGAGGCCGCGACCCGCCAAGTCGCCACCGTCACGGCCATTGTCCCACTGGCCTTGGCGGATGTGATCACGGCGCTGACGGCCAATATGCGCATGATCCGCCGGGTGGCGGAAATCTATGGCGGGCGGTCCGGCACGCTGGGGTCATGGCGGCTGACCCGTCAGGTGCTGTCGCATCTGGTGGCCACGGGCGCTGTGGCCGTGGGCGATGACCTGATCAGTTCGGTGGCCGGTGGCGGGGTCCTGTCAAAGGTGTCCCGCCGGTTCGGTGAGGGCATTATCAACGGGGCGTTGACCGCCCGCGTGGGCGTCGCTGCCATGGAGGTCTGCCGCCCGCTTCCCTTTGTGGCCGAACGCAAACCGCGTATTACCTCATTGGTGCAACGCAGCCTGACGGGATTGTTCAGCGCCACGAAAGGATAGCCTATGGAAACCCTTGCCGCCGATCTGGCCACCATGATCCGCACGCCCCTGCACGACAGCCACGTGCGCGCTTTGGACAAGGCAGGCACACGGCGGCACCTTAAGGCGGGGGACGTGTTGCAAGAGATGGG
The DNA here is from genome assembly GCF_965657175.1 of Pseudooctadecabacter sp. Taxonomy (GTDB): domain Bacteria; phylum Pseudomonadota; class Alphaproteobacteria; order Rhodobacterales; family Rhodobacteraceae; genus Octadecabacter. The sequence continues at coordinate 93,235 of NZ_CBFHNH010000008.1, forward strand.
CAAACACGTCGACGAGTTTCACTACCTGATATCGGGGGAGGTCGAGGCGATCGATCCGCGCACCCAAAACCGCTACGGCGATGGCGCGACCCTTGGGCCAGGCCAGTTCTTTGGCGATATCAGTTTTCTCAGCGGGGCGAAGGCTTTGCTGGGCGCACGGGCCGTCAAAGACACCGAACTGATCTGCGTGCCGCGCGACGACATGCTGCGCCTGATGTCCCAAGTGCCTGAGATGAGCGATATCATCATCACTGTTTTCGCCGCCCGCAGGCGACGTCTGCTGGAAAGCGGCGAAGCGTCGCTGACCATTATTGGCGCCGAACAAAGCCGCGATATCCGCAATATGGCGGCCTTTGCCAGCCGCAACCGCATTCCTTTTCGGTCTCTCACTTTGGGCGAACATGAGGCCGAGGCGCTGGCCCATGAATGCAACCTTAGTCACGCGGAACCGGCGGTGATCTTTGGCACGTCAGAGGTTGTGACAGACCCCACCCCGCGTGGTTTGGCGCGCCTACTGGGTCTTGATGTGGATGTGTCCAAGGAAGACGATTTCGACGTGTTGATCGTGGGCGGTGGCCCTGCGGGGGTGGCGGCTGGCGTTTATGCTGGCGCCGAAGGGATGCGCGCCTTGGTGATCGAAAATCACACCATTGGCGGACAGGCAGGCACCTCAAGCCGGATCGAAAACTACATGGGCTTCCCCACCGGTATTTCCGGCGGCGACTTGTGCTGGCGGGGGGAAGTTCAGGCGATGAAGTTCGGCACCAAATTTGCCGTCCCGCGCCGCGCCGTGGGCGTCGAAAAACGCGATGACGGTGTGTTCTGTGTCACCATGGACGATGGCGATATCGTCTGCGCCAAAGCCATCGTCGTGGCCACCGGTGTCCAGTACCGCCGCCTGCCCATTGACCGGCTCGAAGATTTCGAAGGCATCGGCGTCTATTATGCGGCCACCGAAGCCGAAGCCCGTTTTTGCGGAGAGACCGAAGCGGTCGTGATCGGCGGGGGAAATTCCGCAGGACAAGCGGCGATGTATTTGTCGCGAACCGCCAAAAACGTCCATATTCTGGTGCGCGGGACGTCTCTTGCGTCTTCGATGTCAGACTATTTGTTGTCCCGGCTTGAGGCCGACCCCGCCATCACGATCCACTACCGCACGGAACTGACGGGCCTGCACGGCGGGGACGCATTGGAAAAGGTCACGATCCGCGACAAGGCGGCCGGACAGGACTGGACGGTCAACAGCCGCGCGGTTTTTGTCATGGTGGGTGCGGCCCCCAACACCGGTTGGTTAACGGGACTGGTGGATTTGGACGATAGGGGGTTTGTCATCACCACTGGGGGCGGGCATGAAACCTCGCACCCTGGCATCTTCGCTGTGGGCGATGTGCGGTCGGGGTCGGTGAAACGGGTGGCCTCCGCCGTGGGCGAAGGCTCCGTCGTGATTTCAAAGGTCTGGGGCCACGTCCACGCCTAGTCCTGTGCGGCCAGATAGGCCGTCAGCAAATCCCGCGCGGCCTCCAGATCGGAGGCATGGACCATTTCGGTCACCGTGTGGATATACCGTGTGCCCACCGCGATCCCCACAACCCGCGCGCCGGAAGCTGCCTGTTGCGCTGCGGCTGAATCCGACCCGCCTGCGGCCAGCATGGTGCGCTGATAGGGGATGTCGTTGTCTTGGGCGATCTGTTCCATCTCACGCACCAGCGCTTTGTCCGCGATAAAACTGCTGTCGCGCATGTGCAGGCCCACGCCCTTGCCCTGAACGGTCGTCGTCAGATGGTCCGGCACGCCCGGTGTGTCGCAGGAAAGGGTCACGTCAATCCCGATCCCGATGTCGGGTTGCACCCTGTGTGAGGCTGTCCGCGCCCCGCGCAGGCCCACTTCTTCTTGGCTGGTGAAGACCACATGAACCTCCGCCCCGCGACCGCTGTCCTTGAGGGCGCGAATGGCCTCAATCCCCAGCCAACATGCGATCCGGTTGTCCAAGGCCTTGCTGACGATCTTATCACCGATCTCAATCAGCGGCTCATCCATGACGACGAAATCCCCGATCTTCACACGCTCTTTCGCGGCTTCCCCAAGCCCCGTGTCGACAAAAAATTCCCCGACCTCAGGCACCTTCTTGCGATCTTCGGGTGACGAAATATGGATGGGCTTGCCGCCGGGGTTCATCACCCCCTTCAGATCGCCATCTTCGGTGCAAACCAGCACGCGGCGCGAAAACAGGTTGCGCGGATCGAACCCGCCTACCGGCTGCAGGTACAAGAAGCCCTTGTCGCTGATATGGCTGACCAGAAAGCCGATTTCATCCATGTGGCACAGCAACATGATCTTGGGTGCACCGTCCCCTTTGGCGCGGCGCACGCAGTGCAGCGACCCCATCGGGTCTTCGGTCACGTCATCAAATAGGCCCTCGGTTTCCGCCTTGATCAGGTCGCGCACCCGGTCCTCATGGCCGGGCACGCCAGGCGTTTGACACAATGTGCGCAGCAGATCGATGTTCATGGGGCGTCCTTTCGCAAATCCGTCTCAAGCACCCTGCCCAAGGTACCAAGCGACCACAAGACCCCGCAAAGGTTAACAAACCCATGAAAAAACAGGCTTATCCCCTGAAAATTCGGGCATCGCGACGCTTATCCCCAAGAAAAGACTTTACAGAACCCCGCCTCAGCCCCCACGATATGTGGTAAGGAGTGCGGCTATGTACCCACTCCCTTGAGCAGAACACCAGATATCCGCCCCTGCCAGGGCGCTCTGGATGGACAGGAGGGTTCAGGCCCATGGCACTCACCGAACATTACGACAGCGTTGATGACATTCACCCGATTGATCTGGTGGAACACATTGCCGAACATCACGACTGGGAATTCGACCGCATCCACGATGACCAGATCGCTTTCGCGGTCGAAGGCCAGTGGCGGACCTATTCGATCACGCTGGCTTGGTCGGCCTATGACCAGACCCTGCGCCTGATCTGCACCTTTGAAATGGAACCGCCCGCGGACCGTTTGCCTGCGCTCTATGAATGCCTCAACCGCACGAACGACATATGCTGGGCGGGGGCGTTTACCTATTGGGCCGAACAAAAACTGATGGTCTACCGCTACGGGCTGGTGCTGGCCGGCGAACAGGTCGCAGGACCCGAACAGATCGACACGATGATCAACGCCGCCGTTCTTAGCGCGGAACGGTTCTATCCCGCGTTCCAGCTGGTCACATGGGCCGAGCGCACCCCCAAAGAAGCCCTTGAGGTCGCCATCACCGAAGCCTACGGCACGGCCTAAACCTACAGTCACAACCGTTTGACCCCCCGTTCTGTGCGGCCTAACGTCGGGCCGAACAAGCGGGGGTTTTCATGTCGATGGAACGTGTGGCGCAGGACGGTCTGGTCCTGCTCGGCTGTGGCAAAATGGGGTCCGCGATGCTTGCGGGTTGGCTCAAGGGCGGTCTGCCTGCCTCCTCCGTCTGGGTGCTGGACCCGAACCCGTCGGACTGGCTGCGTGGCACGGGCGTGCACATCAACGCTGGCGTGCCAGATGCGCCCGCCGTGGCGCTGATCGCGGTAAAACCCCAGATGATGGGTGATGCGCTGCCCACGATGGCCGCCCTTGGCAATAGTAAGACCGTCTTCCTCTCCGTCGCCGCAGGCACCGCGATCACCACGTTTGAAGGGGCGCTGGGCGCACAAAGCCCTATCATTCGCGCCATGCCCAACACGCCTGCTGCCATCGGGCGCGGGATCACGGCGATCGTCGGCAATGCCCACGCCACAGACGCCGACATGAACATGGCCGATGCCTTGCTGTCCGCTGTGGGGCAGGTCGTCCGGCTGGAGGGCGAGGGCCAGATGGACGCTGTGACGGCCCTCAGCGGCTCGGGTCCCGCCTATGTCTTCCACCTGATTGAAACATTGGCACAGGCGGGTGAGGCCGAGGGTCTGCCCGCAGACCTCGCCCTAGCGCTGGCCAAAGCAACCGTCGGCGGGGCAGGGCAGTTGGCCGAGGACGCGGATGAGGACCCCAGCCAGTTGCGCATCAATGTAACCTCCCCCGGTGGCACCACCCAAGCCGCGTTGGAGGTCTTGACGAACGACACCGAAGGCTTCCCCGCCCTGATACGCCGCGCGGTCAAAGCCGCCGCCGACAGATCACGCGAGCTTGCAAATGGCTGACATCAGTTTTGACGATTTCCTCAAGGTCGACATCCGCGTGGGTCGTGTGATCCGCGCCGAACCGTTTCCCGAGGCGCGCAAACCCGCCATCAAAATGTGGATCGATTTCGGCCCTGAGATTGGGGAGCGTAAAACCTCCGCCCAGATCACTGCCCATTACACACCCGACACGCTGGTGGGGCGGCAGGTCATGGGTGTCGTCAATTTCCCGCCCCGCCAGATCGGCCCCTTCATGTCCGAGGTTCTGGTGCTGGGCGCCCATGACCCAGACGGCGGCGTTGTGCTGATCGCGCCCGACAAAGAAATCCCTATCGGAGAACGCATGTGCTGAAGCTGCTGATCACCCGCCCCATCGCAGACCCCGTTCTGGATCAGGCCCGCAGCCTGTTTGATGTGACCGTCCACGCAGGCGGCGCACTGTCCACGCGGGATTGCGCGCAAGCGCTGGCCACCTACGACGCCATCCTGCCGACCTTGGGCGATGCCTTCACCGCTGACGCCTTTGCCGGTGACGTCCGCTGCAAAATGCTGGGCAATTTCGGTGTGGGCTACAACCACATCGACACGAAGGCGGCCGCGGCGGCTGGCGTCACCGTGTCCAACACCCCCGATGTTCTCACCGATGCCACCGCCGACATCGCCTTGACGTTGCTCTTAGCCACCGCACGACGCGCGGGCGAGGGCGAACGCATGGTGCGCTCCGCCGCGTGGGGCGGGTTCGATGTGAAGGGCCTGCTGGGCACCCATGTGACAGGCAAAACCCTTGGGGTGATCGGCATGGGCCGGATCGGGCAGGCGATTGCGGCGCGGTGTCACTACGGGTTCGGCATGGACGTGGTGTTCCACAACCGCTCCCCCAAAGTGACGGCGGTGCCCGCAACCCAACTTGGGTCCCTGCATGAGGTCATGGCCGCCGCAGACTTTGTCGTGGTCGCCACACCGGGAGGCGCTGGCACCACGAAACTCATCGACGCTGATGCTTTGGCACAGATGAAACCGAGCGGCATCTTCGTGAACATTTCCCGCGGTGAGGTCGTGGATGAGGCCGCTTTGATCGCAGCCCTTGAAGACGGCCAGATCACCGGTGCGGGTCTGGATGTCTATGAAAACGAACCGCACGTGCCCGAACGGTTGCGCGCGCTCGAAAACTGCGTGCTGCTGCCGCATCTGGGCTCTGCCACAGCGGAAACCCGGCAGGCCATGGCGCAAATGGCGCTGGACAATATCATCGCCTGGTCCGAAGGGCGCGACCCACCGCAACGGGTGAACTAACGCTCCCCCTGTTTCGTTTTGCCCAAAATACTCCCGCCGGAGGCCCGCCAAAATTCGTAGAATTTTGGCCCCCCGCCCGCCGCAGGCGCATTGCGCTCAGACCAAAGTGTCTCCGTCGCCCTCCATCGCCTCCCGCCAATGACGGCGGCATAGGCTGACGTAGGTTTCATTGCCGCCCACCTGCACCTGATTGCCACCGGTGACGACAGTGCCGTCCGCGTCCGTGCGGATCACCATGGTGGCCTTCTTGCCGCAATGACAGATCGTGCGGACCTCGCGCATTTCATCGGCCAGCGCCAGCAAGGCGGCAGACCCGGGGAAAAGCTCCCCCATGAAATCGACACGCAGCCCGTACGCCATCACCGGAACGCCCAGATCATCCACAGCTCGCGCCAGTTGCCAGACCTGATCGGCAGACAGAAACTGCGCCTCGTCCACGAAAACGCAGGCGCAAGGGCCTGCGGCCAGACGCGCCTCGATCTTGCGGAACAGATCGTCGGAATGGGCATAGGTGTCCGCCTCAGCCCCGATGCCGATCCGGCTTGCGATCCGGCCTTCGCCCGCCCGGTTGTCAAATTGCGCGGTCAACAAATAGGTTTGCATGCCGCGTTCCGCGTAATTGTGCGCGGCCTGCAGCAACACCGTCGATTTGCCGGCATTCATTGTGGAGTAGTTGAAATAGAGCTTCGCCATGGGCCCGTTAAATGACCCGCCGCTGACCCCGTTGCAAGGGCCAGCGACGACGTTTCGTCCGTGAGTGGCAGGCAAATACACGCCTTTACGAAACAGCGGCCCAAGGGTCGCGGAAGTCAAATGTTTGTCATTCAACCCTGGATGGGGTCCGCTTCCCTTGGTCCTACGGCGTTGGGGACGCCGATCTGGTCGAGTTCGGTCTTTCAAACCGACCCATTGCTCTATATCTGTCAAAAATGGATGGGGTGGTTTATGGGAAAAGATTGGGGTCATTCCCCTCACCACCAAAATGAGGGACGAGACATATGGCTGGCATTGGCAGCTACTTGAAAAAACACACCGAAGCCTTGGTGAAAGATGTGGGTATTGAACCTGCCTGCGAATTGACGGGCAAATCGAAAGCAACGCTTGGGCGCTATTATTCCGATTCCGACGAACATTCGGACCGGTTCATGCCTGTGGATGCTGTTGCCCAGCTTGAGGCCGCCGCAAGCTATCCCCATGTGACATCCGCCTTGGCTGAATTGCATGGCAGCACGCTAAACAAAGACAGCGCGCCCAAGAATTCCGAAGGCGGGATCAACGCGGACGTCATCGCGCTTAGCCAACGGTTCGCCATGTTGATGGCCGAATACCAGCAATCCATCGAAGACGGGATCATCACCGTGAACGAGGCAAAACGACTGCTGCGCGAAACGGTTGAGTTGCAAAAGGTCCTGATCGACATGAAGCTGCATCTTGAAGATGAAAGTGGCTGAGATCGACTCGTCCGATATGCCCAACCTTGTGGCTGGGCAGCTTAAGCCGTTGGACATGGCGGCCCTTGTCGGACCGGATGAGCCGGACCACCCGCCGCGAATCCTGCTTTTGTACGGGTCCTTGCGCGACACCAGCTATTCCCGCGCTGCCGCCGAAGAAGGCGCACGGGTCTTACGCGCTTTGGGATGTGAAACAAAGTTTTTTGATCCCAGCGGCTTGCCCTTGCCTGATGACGCAGGTGCGGATCACCCCAAAGTTGAAGAATTGCGGCAATTGGCGCTTTGGTCCGAAGGTATGGTCTGGTCATCGCCGGAACGTCACGGTGCCATGACCGGCATAATGAAAACCCAAATCGATTGGCTGCCGCTGGCGCCCATCGGGGGCATCCGGCCCACTCAAGGCAAAACGCTCGCGGTGATGCAGGTGTCGGGCGGCTCGCAGTCGTTCAACACGGTCAATCAGATGCGTATTCTGGGGCGTTGGATGCGGATGGTGACAATCCCCAATCAATCCTCGGTGCCGATGGCATGGAAGGAATTTGACGGCGACCGGATGAAACCCTCATCGCTCTATAACCGGATCGTTGACGTCATGGAAGAACTTGCGCGGTTCACTGTCATGACCCGAGGCCGCAAGGACATGTTGGTGGATCGGTATTCGGAACGGGTTGAAAGCCTTGAGGACGTCCACAAGCGGGTGAGTTCGTAAGGGGGCGCTGCCCCCCGGCCTTCGGCCTCCCCCCGAGGTATTTGAAAACCAGAGAGTTTCAGCCGTCCCTGAAAGCCTCCAACGGGGCGCGCGAGATGGGGCGGCGGCGCGTTAACCTTAATTCTAGATGAACGGCACGAAAGGCACGCCGCAGGCGGCCAGCAGGGTCAGAGCGGCAAGTGTAAGGGCAGTCCTCATTCGGCTTTCTCCAAGATCACTGAGCCTACGGAATAGCCCGCCCCGAACGAACAAATCAAGCCATGGTCGCCGGGCTGTAGGTCGTCAGAATACTTGGAAAACGCGATGATCGAACCGGCGGAGGAGGTATTTGCGTAATCCTGCAGAATATTGGGCTGTTCGCCCTCTTCCGGTGTGCGGCCCAAGACCTTTTTTCCGATGTAGTCGTTCATGGATTTGTTGGCCTGATGCAGCCACAACCGTTTCAGATCATCGGCATTCACGCCTTCGTCGTCCATGTGGCCTGCGATGTGTTTGCTGACCAGCGGCAAGACCTCTTTGAACACCTTACGGCCGTTTTGCATGAACTGCATGTCGCGCCGGTCTTCCATCTTGTCGCGGGTCCGGCGCAAAAAGCCGTTGTTGTTGCGGATGTTGTTGGAGAATTGCGTCGCCAGACGGGTAGATTTGATTTTGAAATGCGGGGTTTGCAAGTCTTCGTCCCGTTCAATCAAAAGCGCCGTGGCCACATCACCAAAGATGAAATGACAGTCGCGGTCGCGCCATTCCAGATGGGCGGAGCAAATCTCGGGGCAGATCACCAGTGCGCTGCGGATCGAGCCTGACCGGATCATGTCAGCTGCGGTTTGAATGCCGAACGTCGCGGAAGAACAGGCCACGTTCATGTCAAAGGCAAAGCCCTGAATGTCCAGCATCTGTTGGATTTCCACGGCAATCGCGGGGTAGGCGCGTTCGTGGTTGGAGGCGGCACAAATGACAGCGTCTACATCGTCTGCGGCGCGACCTGCCTGTGCCAGTGCCTGAAGGGCTGCGTCAGCGGCCATTTCCGCCATTAGGGACGGTTCATCATCGCGGCGGTCCGGAAGGGACGGAAACATGCGCGTAGGGTCAAGGACGCCCGTTTTATCAAGGACATAGCGCCGCTCAATGCCCGATGCCGCAAGGATAAAGTCAGATGACGAATGGGGTTTTTCTGCGATGTCACCCGCCGCGATTGCGTCGGCGTTTTCAGCGTTGAACAGGTCCGCATGGGCATTGAAGGCCGCGACCAATTCGTCGTTTGTTATAACGTGTTCGGGGGTAAAAACGCCCGATCCGGTGATGGCTGCTGAATACATGTTTGCCCCCTAGGTTTGGCGCACATTGGGCCTGTTTCAGGCGGGAATTGCAAGCATGACGGGGCGTATGGTTTTGGCGGCGAATGCGGTGCTGAAATATGTCCAATCAACGCCCAACATTGGACACAGTGCACCCCTAGGGCGGTGACTGTTGAGCAATAAGAACCAATGAGGCACCTGCATGGCGTTGAATTTAAAGCTTTCTTTGATCGCGGCTGCGGGATTAACGCTTGCGGCCTGCGGGCAAGCCCCCGACGTGGCGCAAAGCACTCGGATGAACAACAGCGCCTTGTTGTTTTATGATGATACGGTTCAGGGCGCGTCGGTGCCAGATCAGGTCGCCGCGTTGAATGAAGCGGCAGATCGGCTTGTGCGGCGGTCGCAGATCAATGGGGCATTGGTCGGTGCGGCCTTGGGCTGTGGTGTGACACTGGCGACCGGCAGCAGCAGTACGCGCGATTGCGTGGCCGCCGCAGCACTTGGCGGGGCCGCAGGCGCGGTTTTAGGCACGCAGCGTGGTGAGCGTGAGGTCGCACGGCGCGTGGCGCTGGTGGCTGAGGGCGACGTGGCACGGCAGCTGAACGCTGCAACCGGTCAAATGGCGGCGCTGCGCCAGTCCTTGCCGGCCTATCTGGCTGACCAAGAGGCGGAGTTGAACCGTCTGACCATGCAGCAGATCAAGGGTCAGATCACCCAGCAGGAACATGATATTGCCGTGCTTGAGATCCAGCAGCAGCGGCTGGATCTGGGCGGTGCTCTCGAACTCAGTGCGCGCGATGCTCGCACGGCAGCGGCAAACCTGCGCGCGGCGACGCAGCGCGGTCAAACCGGACTGGATTGGCATATTCAGACAGCTGATGCGCTGGTTGACGACGTTGAATCAGCCCAACTGGAATATGATTTGATGAATGGGCCACTTCTGGGCGGTTAACGCCCATACCTTCGCGACACAGGATGTGCCAAGGCCCCCGCGTTGGGGGCCTTGATTGTCTTTGATCAGCCCTGAAGCGCGCGTACCTTCACATCACCGGACACCTTGGCGCGGATCGCCAATGCCGCCGCATGTGATCCCGACAGCGTTGTGTAATAGGGGATGCGGTCGGCCAGTGCGATGGCGCGGATGGAGCGGCTGTCTTCGACGGCGGCTGTGCCTTCGGTGGAATTCATGACCAGTGCGATTTCGCCGTCTTTCAAAAGGTCCGCAACCGTGCGGCCGCCCTCATAGACTTTGTTCACGACCGTGGCCTCAATCCCTTGATCTTGCAGCCATTTTGCCGTGCCACGGGTAGCGTAAAGCGTCATGCCAAGATCACGCAGGATGGTCGCTGTTTCCACCAGTTGGCCAGTTTTGTCCGCGTCCTTGATGGACAGGAACGCGCAGCCTTCGGTGGGCAAATCCACGCCTGCGCCCATCTGTGCCTTTAGGAACGCGCGGTCAAATGACCGTGCCCAGCCCATCACTTCACCGGTGGAGCGCATTTCAGGGCCGAGGATCGTATCAACGCCAGGAAAGCGGTTGAACGGCAGGACAGCCTCTTTGACGCTGAACCACGGGGTTTTGGGGTCGGCCAATGTGAACGCATCGCCCAGCGGCATGACGTCCATCGGATCATCGGCGGGCGCATAGGGTTCTCGCAGCGGGAAGTTCGACAGCGGCTCACCGGCCATGAGGCGCGCGGCGATAGAGGCGACGGCTGAGTCCGTGGCCTTGGCGACGAAGGGGACGGTGCGAGAGGCGCGGGGGTTGACCTCAATCAGGTAGACATCGCCGTTCTTGACCGCAAATTGCACGTTCATCAGGCCGACGACTTTGAGGGCCAGCGCCAGTTCACGGGTCTGGCGTTTGATTTCGTCCACGATGTCTTCGGGTAGGGTGTGGGGCGGCAGGCAGCAGGCGCTGTCGCCGGAGTGGACGCCCGCCTCTTCGATATGCTGCATGATGCCCGCGACATGGGTGTCTTTGCCGTCGGAAAGGCAGTCCACGTCAACCTCGACCGCGCCACTCAGGTAGCTGTCGAGCAACACGGGGCTGTCGCCGGAGACCACGACTGCCTCGGCGATGTAGCGTTCAAGCTGTGCCATATCGCGCACGATTTCCATGGCGCGGCCACCCAGCACATAAGACGGGCGGATTACCAGCGGAAAGCCGATATCTTTCGCAATTTCAAGGGCTTCGGCATCGGTAGAGGCGATGCCGTTCTTGGGTTGCAACAGGTTCAGATCATTCACCAGCGCTTGGAACCGTTCACGGTCCTCGGCCCAGTCGATGCTGTCGGGCGAGGTTCCAAGGATCGGGATGCCTTCGTCGGCCAGCGCTTGTGCGATCTTCAGCGGGGTCTGCCCGCCGAACTGGACGATGACGCCGTGCAGCGTGCCATTGTGCTGTTCCACACGCAGAATTTCCATGACGTGTTCAAACGTCAGAGGCTCGAAATACAGCCGGTCCGAGGTGTCATAATCGGTCGACACGGTTTCAGGGTTACAGTTGACCATGATCGTCTCATAGCCCTGATCGGTCAGCGCGAAACAGGCGTGGCAGCAGCAGTAATCAAACTCGATGCCCTGACCGATCCGGTTCGGGCCGCCGCCCAAGATCACGACCTTTTTGCGATCTGACGGGCGCGCCTCACATTCCACGTCGCCCATCATCGGGGCTTCGTAGGTGGAATACATGTAGGGCGTCTGGGCCTCAAATTCCGCCGCACAGGTGTCGATGCGTTTGAACACGGCGGTGACGCCGCTGCCGTGGCGGACCTTGCGAACCTCAGCTTCGCTGAGACCCGCAAGGGTCGCCAGACGGGCGTCGGTGAAGCCCAGCATTTTCAACGCGCGCAGGTCTGCGGGGTCAGTCGGCAGACCGGATCCGCGGACGCCTTCCTCGGCGTCGATGATTTCGCGGAACCGGTCAAGGAACCATGGATCAAAGGATGTAACCGCCTGAATGTCCTCGTTGGTCAGCCCATGGCGCATGGCCTGCGCGATGACGCGAATGCGGTCGGGGGTTTGTTGGGCCAGTGCTTTGGTGACGGCGGCGCGGTCTGGGGCACCCTCAATGACGATATCATCGAAGCCGGTCAGGCCGTTTTCCATCGACGCGAGCGCCTTTTGCATGGATTCGTGGAACGTGCGGCCGATGGCCATGACCTCGCCCACGGATTTCATCGCGGTGGTCAGGTAAGGTTCGGACCCTGGGAATTTCTCAAAGGCAAAACGTGGAATTTTGGTGACGACATAGTCGATCGACGGCTCGAACGATGCGGGCGTCACGCCGGTGATGTCGTTGTCCAATTCATCCAGCGTGAAGCCAACGGCCAGCTTGGCGGCAATTTTCGCAATCGGGAAACCGGTGGCTTTGGACGCCAGCGCCGATGACCGCGACACGCGCGGGTTCATCTCAATCACAACCATGCGCCCGTCGGCGGGGTTCACGGCCCATTGCACGTTCGATCCGCCGGTTTCCACACCGATTTCGCGCAGCACGTTAATCGAATGGGTGCGCATCAGCTGGTATTCTTTGTCTGTGAGCGTCAGCGCCGGAGCAACGGTGATGGAATCCCCGGTGTGCACGCCCATCGGGTCCACGTTTTCGATGGAACAAACGATGATGGCATTATCGGCGGTGTCGCGGACCACCTCCATCTCGTATTCCTTCCAGCCCAACAGGGACTGGTCCACGAGGATCTGCGCCATGGGGGAGGCTTCCATGCCCGTGCGGCAGAAATGTTCATATTCTTCGCGGTTATAGGCCACGCCGCCGCCGGTGCCGCCAAGGGTGAAGGCGGGGCGGATGATGGCGGGAAGGCCGATCTCTTCGAGGGCTTCAAGGGCGATTTTCAAACCGGCATTGATGTCGAATTTGTCGGTGACGCGGGCCGCATCCTTGTCGATGGTGGGGGCGGTGACGATGGTGGCTTTGGGGTTTTCGATCCCCAAACGGTCCATGGCTTCGCGGAACAGGTGGCGATCCTCGGCCATCTCAATGGCTTCGCGCTTGGCGCCGATCATCTCAACGCCGAATTCCTCAAGCACGCCCATGTCGGCCAACGCCAGTGAGGTGTTCAGACCGGTCTGCCCGCCCATGGTGGGCAGCAGCGCATCGGGGCGTTCTTTTTCAATGATTTTGGCAACAGTCTCGGGCGTGATCGGTTCGATATACGTCGCATCGGCCAGACCAGGGTCAGTCATGATCGTGGCGGGGTTGGAGTTGACCAGAATGACGCGGTAGCCTTCTTCGCGCAGTGCCTTACACGCTTGTGCGCCCGAATAGTCGAATTCGCAGGCCTGTCCGATAACAATGGGTCCCGCGCCGATGATCATGATCGACTTGATGTCGGTTCTCTTTGGCATGGCAGCGCCCCCTGAAATTTTCAAATTGTCCGCGTTATAGGGATGGGTGGGCAGGGCGCAAGGGGGAATGGGCGCTGTCGGGGTAGGAATCTTTGCCGTCGATGCCCTAGGGCGGGAACCGATCGGGCCACTGGCGCGTAATGCTCTATACCTTCCCACCTTCAGGAGACCACCATGACACCATCCGCTTTGATTTTCGGGTCCATCGGGGCCATCGCCGAAACGTCAGATATCCAGCGCCGCGCGTTCAACGCAGCCTTTGCGGCGGCGGGTCTGGATTGGGAGTGGTCAGAGGACGACTATAAGGACATGTTGCAAAAGCCCGGTGGCCGGAACCGGATTGCGGATTTCGCGGCGTCCCGGGGTGAGGACGTTGACGCTGACGCCATCCACGAGGCCAAAGTCGAATTTTTTGAACAGATGGTGGAGGACGAAGGCATTGTCCCACGTCCCGGCGTGATTGAGGCGATCAAAGCCGCCCGCGATGCGGGGATGGTGTTGGGCTGGGCCACGTCCACAACGCCCCGCACGGTGGAGCTGATGCTGAGCGGGCTGTTTCCCGCATTGCCGCGGTCGGTCTTTGATTTCATCGGGGATGCCACGATGGTTGAACACAGCAAACCCGCGCCAGACATTTATCTGCGTGCTCTCACCGATCTGAACGTGGCGCCCGAAAACGCCATCGCGATCGAAGACACGCCCGAGGCCGCAGAGGCCGCCCGTGCCGCTGGTCTGTTCACTTTGGGCTATGCCAACGCATTGGCCCAAGGTCGCGCATTCCCAGATGGGGTGAAAGTCATCGACGCGCTTCGCGTTAAAGATGTGCTGGTGCAGAAAGCCGCCGCCTAGCCTGTTTTTGACCTTGTAAACCAAGCGAACCATACGCCATATCTGTGATCGGATGTGGCGTGTGTGCTGCGGTGCAGCGTTCCCTGACATGCAATGTGTAAACTTTAGTTGACAGTTTGAGTGTCACTTTAAGTTTGCAGTCTGCCCATAGACACCCTTATTTTTCATAGCATTACAATCCGGTCGCCCTTCGGGTGTGGTCGGTCCCGCATTGCAAGGTGGATACATGGCAGAACCGTTAGTCGCCCCACTACGCCGACCCAATCGGCCCGGATTTATGGCTCCGTTTCTTTTGTTGGAAATGGCAGCTGCCGTAAGGGATGTGCGCGGGGAGGACGATCTGGACATGGTCTTGAAAGAGGCGCAGGTGTTTCGCCTGCCCGACAACGATGAACCGGTGCGCGAAGACAAAGTCGCCCGTGTGCATCAGGCCGTGCGCCGTTTGTGGCCTGATCAGTCCGAAGACATCGGAATGCAGGCGGGTGCGGGGGCAGCCCAGCGGATCATGGACACCCAGATCACCGTCAAGGCCCAAGGGATGTTGGCCAAGATGCCACGCGCCACGGGCGCATGGTTGCTGGCCAAAACCGCACGGCAAAACGCATGGACCTTTTCGGGGTCCGGCGAATTTGTGGTCGAAAGTGAAACCCGCTTCATTCTGCGCGAAAACCCCATCGTTTTGGGGGAAGAGGCGGAAACGACCGTCTGCCATTTTCACGCCAGCCTCTTTGAAAAGCTGTTCAGCACGCTGATCCATCCGCGCCTTGTGTGCAACGAAGTGTCTTGCAACGCCGTCGGCGATGAGGCCTGCGTTTTCGAATTCACCATGGCCGCCGCCTGACGGGGCGACGAAAGCCTTTCAAAACGGGCGCTATGTGTTGACT
This sequence comes from Pseudooctadecabacter sp., assembly GCF_965657175.1. Lineage (GTDB taxonomy): Bacteria > Pseudomonadota > Alphaproteobacteria > Rhodobacterales > Rhodobacteraceae > Octadecabacter. Next base: position 108,237 of record NZ_CBFHNH010000008.1, read on the forward strand.
TCTTAAGCGTCAGGGTATGTATCGGCGCGACGAGATTGCCGATGCCCGAAGGAAACGCCATGCACGCCTACCGAAGCCATACCTGCGCCGACCTGAACAAGGACAATGTGGGCGAAACCGTCCGCCTGTCGGGCTGGGTCCACCGCGTGCGCGACCACGGCGGTTTGCTGTTCATCGACCTGCGCGACCACTACGGCATCACGCAAGTCATGGCCGACCCTGACAGCCCTGTCTTTTCGCAGATCGAAAAGGTCCGCTCTGAATGGTGCATCCGCATCGACGGCAACGTCATGGCGCGCGACGAAAGCCTTGTGAACCCCAAACTCCCCACCGGTGAGATTGAGGTGTTCATCCGCGATATCGAAGTCCTCGGCGCGGCCAAAGAACTGCCCCTGATGGTCTTTGGCGATCAGGAATACCCCGAAGAAACCCGTCTGAAATACCGCTATCTGGACCTGCGTCGCGAAGTGATGCAGGACAACATGAAACTGCGGTCGGACGTTGTGGCCTCCATGCGCAAACGCATGTGGGACAAGGGGTTCCGCGAATACCAGACGCCGATCATCACGGCATCTTCCCCTGAAGGCGCGCGCGACTTTCTGGTGCCCAGCCGTCTGCATCCGGGCAAGTTCTATGCGCTGCCGCAGGCGCCTCAGCAGTTCAAACAGCTGATCATGGTGTCGGGCTACGACAAATATTTCCAGATCGCACCCTGTTTTCGCGACGAAGACCCCCGCGCCGACCGCTCCCCCACCGATTTTTACCAGCTGGACCTTGAGATGTCCTTTGTTGAACAACAGGACGTCTTCGACACGATCCAGCCGGTTCTTGCAGGCGTGTTCGAAGAATTCGGCAAGGGCCGTAAAGTCGACCAAACTTGGGAACAGATCAGCTACCGCGATGCGGCCAAGTGGTACGGCACCGACAAGCCCGATTTGCGCAACCCGATCAAGATGCAGGATTGTTCCGAACACTTCCGTGGTTCCGGCTTTGCGATCTTCGCCAAGCTGCTGGAACAAGAGGGCACCGAGGTCCGCGCCATTCCCGCCCCCACTGGCGGCAGCCGCAAGTTCTGCGACCGTATGAACGCATTCGCGCAGAAAGAAGGGCTGCCCGGGATGGGCTATATTTTCTGGCGGAAAGAAAGCCCCGACAGCATCGCGCAAGAGCGTGGGATCACCGTGAAAGAGGTCAACGCCCTTATTAAGTCCGGAGAGATCACGCTGGGCGAAGAGGCCGCAGGCCCCTTGGCCAAGAACATCGGACCAGAACGCACGGAAGCCATCCGGCAGCAGCTGGGCCTTGGCGTGGGCGACGCGGCCTTCTTCTTGGGCGGCAAACCCAAGGCGTTTGAACCCGTGGCGGGCAAAGCCCGTCAGGTCATCGGCGATGAGTTGGGCCTGACCGACACGAACCGCTTTGCCTTTGCATGGATCGTCGATTTCCCGATCTACGAACGCGACGCCGAGACCGGTGCCATTGATTTTGAACACAACCCGTTCTCCATGCCGCAAGGCGGGATGGACGCGCTCATGGGCAATCCCGAAGATGTGCTGGGCTATCAATATGATCTGGCCTGTAACGGCTACGAACTGGTGTCCGGCGCAATCCGGAACCACCGCCCCGAGATCATGTTCAAAGCGTTTGAAATCGCAGGCTACGGCAAGGACGAAGTCGAAAAGCGGTTCGGTGGCATGGTGAACGCCTTCCAATATGGCGCGCCCCCACACGGAGGCTGTGCGGCGGGTATTGACCGGATTGTGATGCTTCTGGCGGATGCGGACAATCTGCGCGACGTGATGATGTTCCCCATGAACCAACGCGCCGAAGATCTGATGATGAACGCCCCAAGCGCACCGCAGAACGAACAACTGCGCGAACTGCGCTTGCGCGTTTTGCCGCCCGAGGACTAGGCCTAGTGGACATAGGGCGGGCTAAAATTCCGGAATTTTAGCGCATGTTGTGGTGGGCGGGGCAGACAATTCCCCGCCCATTTTGCTGCCAATTGCGGATATCTCTTGTCTGCGCCACCGGCGGTCCACACATTAGACCCCAGACAGGAGACCCGCGATGACCTTCGATCCGATCCTTGCTGCCGTCCGCTTTGGCAACGGTTTGTCGCCAGATGTGGCGGCCCCGGCCTCTGTTTCGGATATGTTGGGTCTGTTGTCAGGGCCGGACGTGGCCGCCGCAGCTCATCCGATCCCGATCTTTGACGACCTCTATCCATCCCAATGGGATATGCGGCTCGCCTCCGCCGATATCCAAAACGCCGAAGGCGAGGAGGCGAAGGCCGCAGCGGAACAGGCCCTCAAAGACATGCGCGCCGAGGCGAGTGAGGTTTGGGCCCAAAGCACCATGCAGCAACTGTCACGCGATGTGACCACGCAAGACGGCATGCGCGAACGCCTGGTGCGGTTCTGGGCGGATCATTTCACCGCGCCCCCGACCAACGGCGCGTGGCGCTATCACGTCTTTCCCATGATCGAACAACGGGTGCGACCCCATATCTCGGGCCGGTTTTCAGACATGCTGCGGGCGGCGGTGATGAACCCGCTGATGATCCAATACCTCAGCCAGACCCATTCCATCGGTCCAGGCAGTGAGGTCGGCCAACGCACGGGGCGCGGCCTGAATGAAAACATGGCGCGTGAGGTCTTGGAACTGCACACCTTGGGCGCGGGCGGCAGCTACACCCAGACGGACGTCCGCGAATTTGCGGAACTTCTGACCGGGCTGACCTACACCGCGCGGCGCGGCTTCAGCTATGAGGTCAACAAGACCGAACCGGGGGCTGAGGTCGTGCTGGGCCAATCCTACGGCGGGGGCGAGGCCACGCTGGATCAAGTGTTGGTGGCGCTGGACGATCTGGCCGTGCATCCCGACACCGCGCGTCATCTGGCGCAAAAATTGGTAGTGCATTTTATCGGCCCTGCGCCTGATCCGGACCTCGTGGCGACAATGGCTGCGCGCTATCTGGACAGCGGCGGGCAGTTGATCGCGCTCTATGAGGCGATGTTGACCCACGCGGCTGCGTGGGCGCCTGAATTGCGCCGCGTGAAACAGCCCTTTGGTTTTGTGGCCGCCTCCCTGCGGGCGCTGGCGGTGCCTGCGGAGGAGCTGACCGGCAAAGACTACCGCGTTGTTGCGCGCGAATTTTTCCGCCCCCTTACGGCCATGGGCCAAACCATTCACCAACCGCTTGGCCCCGATGGCTGGGCCGAAGAGGATGAGGCCTGGATCACGCCACAAGGCATGGCCGGGCGCATCACCTGGGCCATGCAGATGCCCGAACGGATGCTGGACCGCTTGCCGGACCCGCGCGATTTTGTCTTTCACGCCCTTGGCCCGAACCCGCCCGAGGCCGTGATCTTTGCCGCCCATGCCGCCGAAACCGTGTCCGACGGCATTGGGTTGGTACTGGCATCCTCGGCCTTTCAAAGGAGATGACCATGGACCGCAGACGTTTTTTGACCGGCGCGACGGTTTTGGGCTGCTCTGCTGCGGCCTCGCCCTGGATCACGCCGGTGGCTTTGGCGGCTGCGCCTTGGGACACGCGGCTGGTGGTGATTATCCTGCGCGGCGGCGTCGACGGGTTGGATGTGATCCAACCCTATGGCGACCCGCATTTGGCGGGCTTGCGGCCCAATTTGCCTGTGGGGGAGGCCGTTGGCGCGCTGGATCTGGATGGGTTCTACGGGCTCAATCCGGCCTTTGGTGCCCTCAAACCCCTCTATGACGCGGGCGAGTTTGGTGCGGTGCACGCGGTGTCCACGCCCTATCGCGACAAGCGCAGCCATTTTGACGGCCAAGACATCCTCGAGGCCGGATTGCCGGGGCTTCAGGGTGGGGGCCTGCGTGATGGCTGGCTGAACCGGCTGTTACAGACCACGCCGGGGTTGGAGCCTGAAATTGCCTATGCCATCGGGCCCGAACAGATGTTGGTTCTGTCCGGTGAGGCCCGCGCCGCGCGCTGGTCACCTGAGGCTGAATTGCGGATTTCGGCCAATGCGCGTGCGTTGCTGAATGTGGTGCACCACGATGATCCGTTGTTCCGCGATGCGTCCGAAGACGCCATTGAGATTGTTGAGCAAATCGCCGCCGAGGCCGCCGCAGCGGAGGCCGCCGCCGCTGATGATGCGGACGCGGCCGAGATGATGATGGCCGGGTCCACCAGCCGGTCCAGCAATACCACGGCGCTTGCGCGGTTTGCGGCGTCACGGTTGCGGCGGGACACGCGAATTGCGTCGTTTTCGGTCAACGGGTGGGACACCCATTCGCGGCAGGGGCGCATTCTGGGGCGGCGTGGTCAGGCGCTGGCCGACGTGATTTTAACGCTCAAGGCCGATCTTGGCCCGGTCTGGGACAAGACGGCGGTGCTGTGTATGACGGAATTTGGCCGCACGGCAGGTGAAAACGGCAGCGGCGGAACCGATCACGGCACGGGCGGGGCGCTGTTTTATGCAGGTGGCGCGCTGCGCGGCGGGCAGGTCATGGGGCAATGGCCCGGCCTTGCGTCGGGCGATCTTTATGACGGGCGTGATCTGTTGCCCACGCGCGATGTGCGGGCCTATGCGGCGTGGGCCATGCGTGGCCTGATCGGGCTGGATCGCGGCCTGTTGGAACGCGACATCTTCCCCGGTCTCGACATGGGGGCCGAGCCGCGTTTGGTGCTTTAGACGCCGGTTGAGGGGGCGATCTGTTCGATCACAGCATCGGTGTCTTCGGCCAAATCCTGCGCGGGCGTGCCCACTGTGGCCATCACTGCCGCACCCAGCAGGACCAAACCTGCCGTCAGAACCATCCAATCAATGGTGGTGTTGCCATCGTCTTCGGTCCAAAATCGTTTGACGATATTTTCCATACTTAAAATCCTTGTACCAAGTGACGAGACTGGGATCGGTATGCGGGGCAATTGGGGCAGCTTTTTGCCGGATCGGCGGCGAAGGTCGGGGCATTTGAGGGAATGATGGAGAATTCTGATATGCGACCCCTTGGGGTAAAAGTTGAATTTGAGGGGGCGATTGTCCCTGACGACACCCCCATGGACGGGGCGTTTGTGCGGCTCGAACCTCTTTCGCCCCCCGACCATGGGCCGGCGCTTTGGGCACAGATCAAGGATCATCCGCAGGTTTGGGATTACCTGTATGAAGCTCCGCCCGAGGACGCGGCGGCGTTTGTTGAAACCTTGGTCGTGTCCTGCGCCAAAGAGGGCTGGCACGGCTATGCGATCTGCCTGCCGGATCTGGGGCCGGTGGGCTATGCGTTCTACCTCAACACGGTGCCCGCCATGGGCACGATTGAGGTCGGCAACATCAATTTCTCACCCCGTTTACAGCGCACACCGGCCGCGACAGAGGCCATGTATCTGATGATGCGCGCGGCCTTCGCGCGGGGCTACCGGCGCTATGAATGGAAGTGCAACGCGCTGAACATGCCGTCGCGCCGCGCGGCCCAGCGGCTGGGGTTCTCATGGGAAGGCATTTTTCGCCAACACCTGATTGTCAAAGGCCGCAATCGCGATACGGCATGGTTTGCCATGACCGATGGCGACTGGCCCGCCTTGGATGGCGCATTTCAAACATGGCTCGCGCCCGGGAACTTTGACGGGCAGAGTACGCAGCGGCAGTCTTTGGCGGCCCTGACGGGGCCGGTTCGGGTCGCCAGTGATCCTGCCCAGTCATCCTCCGCCTGACCCGTTACAGTGCCGCCGTCCGCGCGATGCGGTCATGGACCATCTGCGCAATTCGCGCGACTTGTCCGTGCACAGCATTTCCATTGGTCTGAAGGGTGGCGAGTGTTTTCGCCTCGGCCTCAAGGTTGGTGTCGCCCGCGCTGCGGGCGATCCCCCCCAGAAACTGGGTCAGATAGCGCAGTGTACGGGCATCAGTCGGGTCCTCGAGCGCCACAGCGGCCGCAGCCAAATCGTCCCGCAGGGCGACTTCATCTGGGATCACCGTTTCATCTGATAGCACGCGCAGGCCCTTGGGTTGGCGATCTGACGGAAGATGTTCAAGAACTTTTGACTGGAAGAACCCGATGCTGCTGATCGGTTTGTCCAAAAAGCCATCGGCCCCGGCCTTAAGGGCCTGAACCTCACCGTCGGGATCGCCTGAGGTCCCAAGGACCACGTCGACCCGTGGACGGGCCTGGGTGAGGTCGCGGATCAAATCCACGCCGGACCCGTCGGGCAGGCCGATATCGACGATCACAACTGAAGGGCGGTAGACGGCCAAATGACGCTGGGCGCTGAACAGGCTGTCGGCACGTCTGATCCGCGCGCCGGAGCGCAGGCACAACAGGCGCATGGCCTCGGACGCGAAGCGGCTGTCTTCGACGACCAGAACCGTGAGGCCCAAAAGCGGGCGGTTGGCGGTTGGCGGGCGGGTCTGCATAAAGTCGTCAAGGCTGTCCATGATGATCCCCCAAGGATGTGCCGGGACGACCCGGCGTTTGGCTGCATACGACTCACTAGACAGCATTGTAGTGAATCTTCCGTTAACGATGGTTTGGCGGGGACGGCCGCAACGTCGCAGGGGGATGCGACAGGCTGGTCGTTGCGCACGCGCCACGGCTGGTTGATAAGACAGGCGCAGCGATGAAGGAGGAGCGCATTATGATCGGACGTTTGAACCACGTGGCCATTGCCGTGCCAGACCTGGAGGCCGCATGCGCCCAATACCGCGGGGCCTTGGGTGCCAATGTTGGAGCCCCTCAGGATGAACCTGATCACGGTGTGACAGTGGTGTTTATTGAGCTTCCCAACACCAAGATCGAATTTCTTTATCCGCTGGGCGATGACAGCCCGATCAAGGGCTTTCTTGAGAAAAACCCGTCAGGTGGCATTCACCATATTTGTTACGAAGTGGAGGATATTCTGGCCGCCCGTGACAAACTTCAGGCCGAAGGCGCGCGGGTGCTGGGAACGGGGGAGCCAAAGATCGGCGCACACGGCAAGCCGGTGTTGTTTTTGCACCCCAAAGATTTCAATGGCTGCTTGATTGAGCTGGAAGAAGTCTAAGTTCTGAAGGGTATCTGGTGCGGGCCGACCCTCCGGGGGGAGTTTTTCGGGCCAGATGAAGACAGGACGGAGCGTTTTGCCGAGGGCGAGGCGCATTAAGGTTAATTTAGGAGGTTTGAGCGATGGGGATAACGTCAGCAATTGTGCTGTTTGCAGTGGTCTGGTTCATGACTTTTTTCATCGTCCTGCCGTTGCGGCTGACGACCCAAGGGGAAGACGGCACAGTCGTGCCCGGCACCCACAAATCCGCACCTGCAGATGCGCAGATCGGGCGGAAAGCGCGGATCACGACCTATTGGGCGGTGCCCATCTGGGCGGTGTTGGCGGTGGTGATCTTGTCGGGTTGGATATCGGTTCGCGACATCGACTGGTTTGACCGGATGTCGACACCGCAGGGGGCGGCCTCTACGTCCTAGCCGCGATGCGGTGATAGAGGTGTGTGAACGTCGCCGCACCCAAAATAGGCACCAGCAGGTTGAGTACAGGCACGGTCAGCGGGATCGCCATCAGGGTGCCTGCGAACCAAATCTCCCCCATATGGCGGCGCCGCAGGGCTTTGGCCTGAGCACGGCCTTCGCGGCGCAGGGCTGCCACGGTGAAGTATTCCCGACCCAGCAGGAACCCGTTGATAAGGTAGAACACCAGCGGGGCCGCAAACCAGTAAAGTGGCAACAAAAGCAGCGCCACAAGGTTCACAAAGACCAGCAGCCCCAGAAACGACAGCGTGTCGCGGATGGCATCCCCCCAGCTGACGCGCGGGGCAGGGGGCAGGTGGGGATAGTGGCGGACTTCGACCGCGTCGGCCACGTCTTCGAGGAACATGGATGTGATGGCCGAGGCCACGGGGATCATCAAAAAGATCGACAATACCAGCATCAGCACGATGCTGCCCCAGCTGAGCAATCCGCCGACAAAGGCGTTCGGCCCCAGAAACGGCAGATCAAAGGAGGCGGGGTCGATCCAGTCCAGCAGGCCCAGAAACGCCGCATAGGCCGCCACCAGCAGCGCCAGTGTCAGGCCGATCCCCAAAAACAGCACACGGCGAAATCGCGGATCCCCGATCTGGCCGATGGCCTTGGCGATGTCCGAAAAGATCATTCCGCAACCCATGTGATTTTCTGCGCCAAATCTGGGCGCGGGCGTTCGGGCGGGGCGTGTGTTTCTGTCCCAATGTGGATCAAACCCGCGATGCGTTCATGCGCAGCAAGGCCCAGATTGTCCTCAACGAACGTCCGGTCATGGGACGCCCAGCCGCTGAGCCAATTTGCCCCCCAGCCCGCCGCCAAAGCCGCATTCAGCAGCGACAGGCAAACGGCGCCCGCGGAATAGGTCTGTTCGATTGCAGGGATTTTCGCAGAGGCCACGGGGCTGTCTACTACAACCACGGCAAGGTCCGCATCGGCGTATTGAGACACCGCTTTAGGGCGCGTTTCCGGGTCGATCTTCAGCGCCTCGGCGCGGGTGGGAATGGCCTGTGCCAACCGTGTCAGGGCCTGTTTTTCCAGCACGATAAACCGCCACGGTTCAAGTTTGCCATGATCGGGCGTGCGGGCCGCAGCGGTCAGGATCACCTCCAGCTCGGCCCGGTCGGGCACCGGCGCGCGCAAGGTTTTGGCCGGCCGCGACCGGCGGGTGAGAAGAAAATCGAGGGCGGCTTGATTGCGGTCTGGCATCGTGTCTCCTGTGGTTGGATGACACATAGGGACGCAAGCGGGGCGATGCCAGTCTAGCTGAGCCCCGCACGCAGGAAACTGGTCAACCAAATGCGGAAGATATCGGGATGCTCGGCGACCTCGAAATAGCCGATATGGGCGCCGGTGTGGGGCTGACCGTCCGTGAAAACGATCCAGTCGTAGCCGTCAGGCAGGGGGCTTGCCGAGGCCTCGGGGGCGATTGCATGGCTGGCAAAAAACGGGGCCAAATCCATGATCATCTGCGCGGCGACGCCGCCTTCAAGGGGCTGCGTCCTGGACCACCGTTCCACCTTAAAATAGCAATCCATTCGGGCGACGGCGTCCTCTGGCCAGGGGGCCTCAGACCAAAGGGTCAGGGGGATCGGCCCAGCAGAGGGCGACATGTACAGGTCAAAGGGCTTGTTTTCAGCCGGTAGCTGCCGGTTTTGTGACAGTGCCCGTCCGGCACGGCTACAATAGTAAACGGCTATCGTCTCTGCCCCGTCGATCACCCCTTCGCTGTGCCAATAGTACGGGTCTTCTGACCCGCTGGGCAGGCTGTCCGGCCCAAGATGAAAATAGAACTCTCCTTCCTCGAAATGGGGGCGCATAACGCTAACAATCCCGTCGAGGGATATGTCCGGCCGCGCGCTTAAGTGTATCGCCGCCTGCGCCAGCTCCGCAGGGTCTGGAACGGTTTGCGCAACGGCGGGTGTCGCGCACACTAAGACGAGTGGTAACGCCTTCACAACGCCGCCCGCATTGCGTCAATCTGGGTCTGCACGAAGGCATCAAAGGCAGGCCCGGGTTGGCGCAGAGGGAAAACCTCGCCAAAGGGATCGGGGGCGGTGACGGTGCTGCCGGACATTTCCTGCAAAACATGATGTCCGCAAAAGGGCACGTAAACCTCTGAATAGCCGCCCTCATGGGCCATCATCAGCCGCCCGTCACACAGATCATCGGCCAGCGCCATGACCTGCTGTGTCATCACCTGAAACGTCTCCGCTGTGGCCAACATCCGGCCCAGCGGGTCGATGGCCGCCGCATCGAACCCGCAGGCGATCACAATTACATCGGGGGCAAAAGATCGGATCTGATCCGCCACGATTTGGTCCATGACCGCCAGATAACCCGCATGGCCCACCCCTGCAGGCAACGGAATATTAAGGTTAACGCCCGCACCCGCCCCCGCGCCACGATCGGTAAACGCGCCTGTGTCCATGGGGTAATTCCTCTCCTGATGGATCGAAATTGTCAGAACATCGGGATCTTCGTAGAAAATCGCCTCGGTCCCGTTGCCGTGGTGCACATCCCAATCCAGCACGACCACACGGTCTGCCAACCCCTTGGCCCGCGCAGCCTCAATCGCAATCGCCAGATTGGCCATCAGACAAAATCCGTTGGGGTAATCGGGCAGACAATGATGGCCGGGTGGGCGGCTCAGCGCATAGGCGTTGCGCAAATCGCCGCGCAACACGGCCCCAAGGGCGGCAACCGACAGCCCCGCCGACACGGCTGCCAACTCATATCCGCCAGGGCCAAAGGGCGTGCGGCGGCCCATTTCGCCCCCGCCTGCGTCCGACATCGCCTTGAACGCGTCCAGATAAGACGCCGGATGCACCCGCAACAGATCCTCGCGCGCGGCCTCAAACCCGCCCCGCATATCCAGATCCCGCGCCAAGCCAGTGACGTCGATCAGGTTCTTCAACCGGCGCTTGCTTTCGGGGCTTTCGGGCAGGCCGCCATTCATGGGCTGCACCAATCCGCCCACCGGCAACATGCCCGCGTAATTGCCGCCCCCATGCCAAAAGCACCTCTCGTCAAAGAAAAACCCTGTGCTCATGGGCGCGCCTTCCGCTTCTCTGGTTCAAAAATACCTAAAATCATCCCTCTCCCCCCTCGCGCCGCAGCTGGTAGGCGCCTTCGGGCAGATCGAGCGCCATGGACAGATCGCGCAATTGCGACATCGACAGGGTCACCGTCACCGGCATATCCGTGCGCGCATCCACTTGGGTGACGGTTACGCAATCCTCAAAGGCATTGATCACCACGTCTTCGCGCAAAGGGGCCTGATCTTCCCCTTCATCCACCAGCGTCACAACCGTCGCGTCAAAATCGTGCTCAATGGTAAACATGCGGGGCTCCCTGCTTGATGTGGCCAGCTTGCGGGGGCGGTTCTGCGCCGTCAACCGCCCAAGGCGCTGACAGTCGCGTGAAGGGGCTGGCTGGCGGGGGATGGATGCTACATAAAGGGCAGAACGACGGCAGGACCCATTTCTGATGAAACAGCTTTATCTCGCGACACTCGCCTGTCTGGGCCTTGCAGCCTGTGAGGTCGTGCCAGTACCCGCGCCCCAACCCGCACCGGCGCCCCAACCCGCACCGGCGCCCCAGCCCACACCTGCTGCGGCCCCGACCACGGACCGCATCGCCACCCCGCGTGAGGCCGCGCGCGCCTTTGTGGCCGTCGTCAACCAAGTCGAACCGATGGCCGAACGGGAATGTCGCCGCCGCGCGCCGCGCCTGAATTGTGATTTCCTGATCGTCGTTGATGACCGTCCCGGCGTGCCGGCCAATGCGTTTCAGACTGTCGATGAACGCGGCCGCCCGATCATTGCCTTCACGCTGCCGCTTATCGAAGAGGCGCGCAACCGCGATGAAATCGCCTTTATTCTGGCCCATGAGGCCGCCCACCACATCGAAGATCATTTGTCCCAGCAACGTCGCAATGCACAGATTGGCGCGGTGGTCTTTGGCCAGTTGGCGGGGGAATTTGGTGTCGCGGGGGATGCTGTGCGCTCCGCACAAGAGTTGGGCGCGGTTGTCGGCGCACGCACCTATTCGCGTGATTTCGAACTTGAGGCCGACCGCCTTGGCACCATCATCGCCGCCCAAGCGGGCTTTGATCCGGTGCGCGGGGCAGAATTCTTCTTCCGCATTCCTGATCCGGGCGATCAGTTTCTGGGCACCCATCCGCCCAACGCCCAACGGGTTCAGGTCGTGCTCGATACGGCGGCGTCTTTGTAAGCGTCTAGGCGGCCGGCGCGACCCCAAGGGCGATGGCCACAAAAAAGCACACCGACGCCGTCAGGACAAATCCGTGCCAGATGGCGTTCTGGAATTTCAGCCCCTCAATGCTGAAAATCACCGCCCCCACCGAATAGATCAACCCGCCTGCGATCAGCAGACCTAAGGCCGAGGCAGACAAGACGGGAAAGAGCGACGTCAGCAACGCCACGCTGAGCCACCCCATCCCCACATAAAGCGCCGTCCCCCAGTGGCCCGGTTTGCCCCAGAAAAACAGTTTCGTCACAGCACCCACGGCGGCCAATCCCCAGACCACCGCGAGAACGCCATAGGCAAAGGCGGACCCGATCAAGATCACCAGCGGCGTGTAGGTCCCCGCAATCTTAAGATAAATCGCCGCATGATCGATGCGCCGCAAAGCAGGCCGCATTCGTTCCCACGGGGTGAAATGATAACAGGCCGAGGCCACAAAGGACGCGATCAAAGCGGCGCCATAGATCGACACCCCCGCAATCTTGCCCGCGTCCATCGTGGCCACCGCCAGTACAATCAACATCACCGTCCCCACGATGGCAAACCCCACACCCGCAATATGCATCGCCCCATCAGCAATACGTTCGCCGCGGGTAAACAGGGGGTAGGGGTCCGAATGGGTCATGCCCCTAACCTAAGCGCAAATCGTAACAGAACGGTTATGCCGTTGCGTCACGGGTGGCCGACCGCGCTCGACCACCTCACAAAGGTGTTTTTGAAACTGCCCCTCCCACGCTACGTGCCTTTGACATGACACACCAACAGGAGTCCTCCCCGATGCGTCTGACAGTTGCAGCAACCCTTCTGGCAGCCACCCCTATGTTGGCTTTCGCCGTTGGCTCCGGCAGTTTGAACCCGCCGACGCCCACCGAGACGACGGAAGACTGCGCCGAAGGCCTTGTCTTTGATCTGGCGACCCAGACCTGCATGACGCCTGAACAATCCACAAACGACGACAGCGCCATGATGGATGCGGTGCGTGAACTGGCCTATGCAGGCCGCTATGCCGACGCGCGCACAGTGCTGGACCAGTTGGACCCAGCAGATAGCATGGTGCAGACCTATTACGGCTTCACCGCGCGCAAAACCGGCGATGTGGACGGGGCGATGTCCTTCTATCAGACGGCCCTGACAATTGACCCCGACAACAATCTGGCACGGTCCTATATGGGCCAGGGCATGGTGGCGATGGGCGATCTGGTTGGCGCGCAGGCGCAATTGTCTGAAATCCGCGCCCGTGACGGTCGCCAGACATGGGCCGAAGTGGCCCTGCGTATGGCCATCGACACAGGCACCGGCCCCTCCTACTAAGTCAAACGACATGTCTAAAGGGCCTCGCCTTGGCGGGGCCCTTTTGCGTCTCTTGCCTCTGTGACGGCATCGGGGCAGGGTGCGGCGATGTTGATCCTCGATGGCATATTCACAGACCGTGGGTCAAAATACGCAGTCTCTGGCGGGCCTTGCGGCAGTGCGGAGGGCGCCAAAGCCTTCGTCAAACAGCTGTGCCGGAAAAAGAAGTTCGCCAAGGCCACCCACAACACCTACGCCGTGATCCTGCCCGACGGCACGCCCCTGAAAAACGACGATGGGGAGGCCGGGGCCGGTATGGTCATTCTGCGGATGTTGGAACGTGAGGGGCTAACCGGCGAAATTGTCGTCGTCACCCGCTGGTTTGGTGGCACGCATCTGGGCGGCGACCGTTTTCGCCGCGTTCAAGACGCCGTGCGGGTCTATCTGGACGCGCGCGCCTGAGCCTTCGCCTGCCGCCGCCGGTGCCAGCGGTAGATCAGCGGCGCAAGAATTTTATCGTATGTAAAGACCGTCACCGGGCGCACAATCGGCCAGCCCGTGACCCGCGCCAACCAGTGATACCTTGGCATCTGCGCCCAAAGCACCCGAAACGCGGGCATACCGGACAGCAATTCACCATCATGGGCCACATACAGCCGCCGCGCAGCCTGATCTTCGGTCAGGTCCCACTGGGCCAAAGCGTCGGAATTGAGGTCGTCAAACCGGATGGGCAGCCCGCTTTCGTTCGAATACGCCTCATAGTGGCGGATCTCAAAATTGCAGACGGGACATTCGCCGTTGAACAGGACGCGAGTATCGGTGCTATCAGTCATAACGCTTAGATAGGCGGCAGCGTGCAGGGGACCACTGTGGCGCGCGGTCGCGGGGGAGGGGACGCATGGAATTCTTCAAACGCCTGAAACTGCGGATCATCTGGAGCAGCGCAGGCATTGCCGACGCATGGCGCGCCGAACATTCGTTCCGGTCGTGGGTCTGGGCCAATCTGGTGTCCGCCGCGCTGGCGCTTTGGTGGCTTGAGGGGACTGAGGTTGCCTTGATCTTGGCGCTCGGGATTTTGGTGCTGGCGATGGAGCTTGCCAACACCGCGCTTGAGCGCGCCGTCGATCTTGTCAGCCTTGAAAGAAGTGAGCTTGCCCGCCAAGCCAAGGACGCAGGCAGTGCGGCCGTTATGGTCACTGCCATCGCCGCAGGGGTCGCATGGGTGATCTGTCTTGTGACGTAGCGTCACTGGGGGAGGATTGATCCGTCATTCCCCTGCCGGACAGTCACGATTCACCATAGCTAAGGGCCTATGAGTAGTGTGCGTAAATCCATGTTAGCCCCTGACGCGTCGGCGGACGTTCCCCCAAAGGATGACCAGCCCGCGCGTCAGGTGGACAACCCTAAACTGGCCCGATTTCTGGACCGGTTGGACCGCGAAATGGGCCGCGATGTGCCGGCTGTCGCGGCGGAGTAGGTTTAGGGTTTAATCTGAGCCCACAGGTCGTATTCGCCTGCCTCATCCACCTCAACCGTGACCAGATCACCGACATTTAAGCCTTCGGTGCCGTCGTCGATGAACAGATTGCCATCGATTTCAGGCGCGTCGGCCTTGGTGCGGCAGGTGGCGATGCCGTCTTCGTCGATGTCGTCGACCAGCACCTCCAGGGTCTGGCCCACTTTGGCGGCCAATTTGGCCTCGGAAATGGCCTGTGCCTTTTCCATAAAGCGGTTCCAGCGGTCCTGTTTCACCTCATCTGCCACATGATCCGGCAGGGCGTTTGACCGCGCACCGGCGACATTTTCGTATTGAAAACAGCCGACGCGGTCCAACTGCGCCTCATCCATCCAATCGAGGAGGTGTTGGAATTCCGCCTCCGTCTCACCTGGATAGCCGACGATAAAGGTCGACCGCAGGGTGATGTCCGGGCAGATGTCGCGCCATTCCGCGATCCGGTCCAGCGTGCGTTCGGCCGCAGCAGGGCGCGCCATGCGTTTGAGCGTATCGGGGTGGGCGTGTTGGAACGGAATGTCCAGATAGGGCAACACGCCCGATGCAGGGTCCGCCATCAGCGGGATCATTTCACGGACATGTGGGTAGGGGTAGACGTAGTGCAGGCGCACCCATGCGCCCAAAGACCCAAGATCGCGGGCCAACGTGGTGATCGGCTGTTCGGTCAACCCGCGCCTCACCTCACGGTCCCAATCGGTTCCAAAGGCGGAGGTGTCCTGAGAGATCACCAACAATTCCTTCACGCCACTCTCCACCAGCTTTTCCGCCTCGCGCAGCACCGCCTTGTGGGGCCGCGATGTGAGAAGACCGCGCATGTCGGGGATGATGCAGAACTTACACTTGTGATTGCACCCTTCGGAGATTTTCAAATAGCTGAAATGCCGCGGTGTCAGGCTGACCCCGCTGGCGGGCAGCAGGTCGATGAACGGATCGGGAGAGGGCGGGACGGCCTTATGCACGGCGTCGAGCACCTGTTCATATTGATGCGGGCCTGTGACGGCGAGGATGTTGGGGTGATGTTCGCGGATATAGTCAGGCTCCGCCCCCAGACAGCCGGTGACGATGACCTTGCCGTTTTCGACCAGCGCTTCGCCGATGGCATCAAGGCTTTCGGCCTTGGCTGAATCGAGGAAGCCGCAGGTGTTGACGATCACGGCCTCTGCACCGGTGTAATCAGGGGAGATCGCGTAGCCTTCGGCGCGCAGGCGCGTGAGGATGCGTTCACTGTCTACCAGCGCCTTGGGGCAGCCAAGGCTGACCATGCCGATGGTTGGCTGGCCGGACCGGCGGTCGTCGGGCGTGGAGAGGCGCGCATTGGCTAAGTCAGGGCGAAGGCTGGGCGGGTTCTGGGACATGGGGCTGCGTGTAGCGGGTAATTGAAGCGGCGGGAAGGGCTGCGCGGACGGGAGCCTCCG
This sequence comes from Pseudooctadecabacter sp., assembly GCF_965657175.1. Taxonomy (GTDB): domain Bacteria; phylum Pseudomonadota; class Alphaproteobacteria; order Rhodobacterales; family Rhodobacteraceae; genus Octadecabacter. Next base: position 124,209 of record NZ_CBFHNH010000008.1, read on the forward strand.
GCGGGAGTTTTTCGGGCCAGATGAAGCAGGGGCGTTGTTCTGTATCTGCACAGACGGTATGGGGCGGGGATGAGCAAGAAGCGCCCCCACGATCTGAGCAGCCTGTCCGGGCGAATACGGACTTGGCTGCATTTCTATCTGAAGGATCACCACCTGTTGCGGATGGCGTGGTGGAACCTGGCCGAGATTTCACCGGGGGTCTGGCGGTCGAACCAGCCGTCCCCGTGGCGGTTGCGGCGGATGCGCGCGCGTGGTGTCACGACGGTGGTGTCCCTGAGGGGCGGCGTACCGCAGAGTTACAACGTCCTGGAAGAAAAGGCCTGCGCTGATCTGGGGCTCGGCTTTGAGCGGCTGACCGGCGTCATGGCGCGCGAGTTGGTGCCCGCGGCCAATATGTTGGCAATTGTGGATGGGTTGGCGGCGATTGAGGGCGCGAAGCTGTTTCACTGCAAATCGGGCGCGGATCGGACGGGGTTGATTGCAACGCTCTATCTGATCTTGGTGGACGGCGTGGATGTGGCCGAGGCCGCGTGCACACAGTTGCGTCCGGGTTGGGTGCATTTGCCCCGCACTAGGGCGGGTGTGTTGGACCATATCTTCCGGGTCTACTTGCGCGATGCAGCGCCTGCCGGTCAGGGCTTTCGGGACTGGTTGGAAACGGTCTATGATCCGGCTGAGGTACAGGCGGATTTCGACGATTGGCGCGCAGGCGCGGGAAGGTGGGCGGTATGATCATCGGGCACATCGGGGCACGTAAGGGATCCAAGGGGGTCGTGGGCAAAAATTTCCGCGACATGTGTGGCAAGCCCCTGATCGACTGGTCGCTGGATCAGTTGCTGGACAGCGGGCGTATCGGGGCCGTGGTGGTCAGCACCGACAGCCCCGAAATGTATGACCATGCGGTCGCCAAGGGCGCGCTGGACATCGGATTGCGGCCTGCCCATCTGGCCACGGATGATGCGCCCAAGTGGGGTGTTTGGCAGCACGCGCTGGAGGCTGCCGAAGGGATCGTGGGGACGTCACGCGCGTTCGTGGATCTTGATTGCACGTCGCCCCTGCGGCTGGCAGAGGACATCGAAGGCGCGCTGGATTTGTTTGAGGCCGAGGCACCTGACATGGTGATGTCTTGCTGTCACGCGAACAAAAATCCCTATTTCAACATGGTCGAACCGGACCCCACGGGCGCATTGCGGGTGTCCAAACCGCTGCCCGGCGGTGTCTGGGCGCGGCAGAATGCGCCGGTGGTCTACGAACATGCGGCGTCGACGTATGTGCTGGACCCGGCCTATTTGCGCGCGGCGCAGACCATCTATGACGGGCGGGTGATCCCCTTTGTGATGCCAGCGGAACGCTGCATGGATGTGGACGACCCGCTTGATTGGAAGATTGTGGAATTTTTGATGAAGGATCGCTTGAATGGGACAGCTTGACGGACGCACGGTGTTCATCACCGGATCGGGTGGCGTTTTGGGCAGCACCTATGTGCGGCGCATGTTGGCCGAAGGGGCCAAGGTCGTGGCGACCGATTTGCCTGGCCACCGCTATGACGGGCTGGTGGAGGCCCATGGCGGCAATCCCGACTTCGCGATCTATCCGCTCGACGTGTCGGAAGAAGACGAGGTGGTGGAGATTTTCAAGCAGGTCGAAGGCGACGGCCATGTGGTGGATGTGGTGTTGAACAATGCCGCCATCACAGGTGAGATGTTGATGGGCGCAGGCGGGACGTTTCCGGACTTTGCGGACACCACCGTGGACGATTGGGAAAAGACCATGCGCACCAATCTGACGGGGGCCTTTATGGTGGCCCGCCAGATGGATCGCGACATCGTTGGCAAACGCCCCACGACCTTGATCAATGTGGCGTCCATGTATGCCCTGAACGGGGCACATCACCCGATCTATGATGGCATGCCGTTCAAGAATTTCAGCGCGTATGGCGTGACCAAGGCGGGCATCCACGGGCTGACGGTTTGGCTGGCCGGTTACTGGGCCAAACGGCAGGCGACGGTCAATACCATTGCGCCGGGGGCGGTATTCAACGGCCATTCGGACGAGTTCCAGAAACGTGTGGGGGAGCTGATTATGGCCGGTCGCATGTGCGAACCTGATGAGATTGCCGATGCGATGTTGTTCCTCGCCTCCCAGCAATCGGGCTATATCACTGGGCAGATGATCAACGTCGACGGGGGCTTTAGCGCGTGGTGATTGCGGTCATTGGCGCAGGGTCCATCGGGCGGCGTCATGTTGGAAATTTGCAAGACCTAGGTGCTACGGTTGAGGGGATCGCGTGGCGTGATTTCGATCGTGGGTCTTTTGAAAAGCGCAGCGATATTAAGGGCATCGTGATCGCAACGGCTACGGATGTGCGGCTTGATCCGGTCCAGATGGCGGCGCAAATGGGCGTGCCGGTCTATGTTGAAAAACCTCTACACTGGACGCGGGAAGGCGTGGCTGAGATTTACGATACTTTGGGCGATTTGACCCATCGTTCCATGCTGGGGTTCATGGCGCGCTACCATCCCGTGGTGCAGGTGCTGGCGGCGCGTGATGTGTCCGACGTCTACGGCTTTACCTTTGAGATCGGCCATGACGTGCGCCAATGGCGACAGAACTGGGCCTTCCCCAAGACCTATGCAGCCAAGGCGCAGGGCGGGGGCGTGTTGTTGGACCTGAGTCATGAATTGGACATGGCGCTGGCTCTGTTTCCAGACCTCAAGGTCGATGACGTGACCAGTGTGGGGCATCGGGATTTCGAGGGCGTGGATTTCGCCAGCCGCATCGCGCTGTCGGGGCAGGGCATCAGCGGGACGGTGGCGATGGATTACTTGTCGCCGGTGTCGATCCGCCGGTCTGATCTGAACGGGACCAAGGCGGCGCGGTCGCTGGATTTGTTGGCCGCAAAGCTCACTACGAACGCGGAGACGGAAAGCTTTGCCTATGATCGCAACGACATGTTCCGCGCCATCACACGTGATTGGCTGGCCTTGATTGAGGACGCCGATGCGCCGTTGCACCCGCTGGCCCCACGGCTGTCAGACATGCGCGCGTCATGCGATTTGATCACGGACGCATGGGACGCACGGCGGTTTGTCGGCACCGCCGAGATGACGTTTTAGCGGGGCAGCAGCCCCAACAGATCATCCGCAATCACGGACAAGCCGCGTGCAGCCCTGTCGCGCACATCACGTGCGCGCTGGGCGATGTCAGCCAGGTCGGACCGGCCCAAAGCGTCAACGATCTGGCGCGCGGTTTTGACCTCAACCGCGGCGCCAGCCCCGTGCAACTGCGCGAAATCGGACCTGAAATTTGCCACATGCGGCCCGTGGATCACCGCGCAGTCCAAGGCGGCGGCCTCCCACGGGTTGTGACCTTCGGTGCCGTCGAACGTGCCGCCGATCAAGGCCGCGTCGGCGGCGGTGTACCAACAGCCCAATTCCCCGAAACTGTCGGCGATGAACACCTGCGTCGTGGTGTCCGGCCATGCGTTTTGGCTGCGCAGGCAATGGGTTAGGCCCAGGCGTTCGCAGGATTGTGCGATATATCCCGCATCCCCCAACACGCGGGGCGCGATGATCAGCAGCCCTTCCACCCCCATGGCCTGCGCCTGAAGCGCCACGTCGATATCGGCACGGTGGGCGGAGGCCGCGACCCATGTGAACGCACAGTCCGGCAGACGGGCCTGCACGTCGGGCAGGGCGGCCAGCGGTGCGGCGGCGGCCTTCAACGATCCGCTGACGGCCACCTGTGCCGCGTCCCCGATCATGTCCCGCAAATGCCCCGCTGTGCCCTCATCCTGCGCGTGAATGGCATCCATCAGACCGTATAAATCGCCGTAAGCACGCCCGAACCGCGCCCGTGCTTTGGCAGACGCATCGGTCATCCTCGCGGCCACATAGGCCTGCGGAATCCCGCGTCGGGCACAGGTGACGGCCAGCCGCGGCCAGACCTCTTGATCGGACCAGACGGCCAGATCAGGCCGCCAATGATCCAGAAACCGCCCCACGGGGCCGGGCATGTCCAACGCCAGATATTGATGAATCGTGCGGGGCGGCAGATTGGCGGCAAAGACCTCACCCGAAGAGCGGGCAGAGGATGTCACCAGAAACCAAAGATCAGGCCGCGCGACCGACAGCGCGGCAATCAGGCCGCGCAGGGCCATAACCTCACCCACGCCGACACCATGCAGCCAGACAAGCGGCCCTCCCGGGCGGGGGGCACTGGCGTGCCCCAGTTTTTCACGGACCCTGTCCGGGTCCTCCTTGCCGCGTGCCAGACGGCGTCGCAACATCGGGCTGGCCAGGGGCTGCAACGCAGCGCCTGCGCCCAGAACCAGCCGCAACATCGGACCGATCCGCTTAGTCGGTGTCATGGAACCGCTTTTGCAAACCGCCTTCCCAGAAGGCCGGATCGCTTACGATGTCAGCAAAACGGGCCGCTGCGGTGCCTTTGCCAAAAGCCTCATGGCGGGGGTAGCGTTTGCCCCATTCCGCATCCAGAAAGGCCGCGATGGCAACCGCATCTGAGGCCGCGACGGTTGTCAGTGACGGGGCTGCGGCGCGATTGGTCTGGCGCGTGCCCACATCCAAGGACGGCGTTCCCAGAAACGGGGCCTCGCGCACGCCTGCGCTGGAATTTCCGACCATCACAGCGGCGTTTTTCATGGCTTCCGAGAAATGGGCGAACCGCATGGAGGGCAGAATACGAAAGCGGTCTTTGGGCAGGTCGTTCAACACCGCAAAAATATCGTCCGATCCGGGGTCGTTGTTCGGCGCGATAACGACGAAATCGCGGCCCGACGCCTCCAACGCACCAAACAGATCGCGCGCCTGCTGGCCCATGGTGGCGGCCTCTGACGTGACGGGATGGAAGACCACGATGCCGAAATCGCCCGCCGGCAGATCATAATGGGCGCGCACGGCATCCATTGTCACTCCGCTCTCGGCGGAATGGAAATCCAGCTCAGGTGATCCGATGACATGGATCGCGTCCTCGGGTTCGCCCATTTTCATCACCCGCGCGCGGGCGTCCTCAGAGGACACAAAGTGATGACTGGCGAGTTTCGAATTACAGTGGCGGAAAATCTCATCAATGGTGCCGCTGACTTCCCCGCCTTCGATATGGGCGGACCGGATGTAATTCGTGGCGGCGACCAGCGCACAGGCCAGCGCCTCAATCCGGTCGCCGTGGATGACCACCAGATCGGGGCGCGCATCGGCCACAAAATCGGAAAACCCCAGCACTGTTTTGGCCAGCACCTGATCCTGCGGATCACCGGGCCGCTGGTTGAGGTATTCGTGCACGCTGACCCCTTCGGTCCGTGCGACCTCCATCTTGGTCAGCCCGTACCGGTCCAGCATATGCATGCCCGTGACCCAAAACCCTACCGCGTGGCCCGCATCCCGCGCTGCAATCGCCAGCGGTTCGAGCTTGCCGAAATCCGCCCGGGTGCCGGTGACGAAGAGGATGGAACGGGCTTTTGTCACATCAACATCCTTCTGCGTTGGGACGCACGCGCCGTGAGGTCATCAGTTATCTTTCTTTCGATACTGCTTTGACGTAAAGGAGACAAGTACATCAAAACGCTTTGAAGGAAGACTGCACATGGGTGTCATCGGCCATTTCATCACCCGTAAATTTCTGCATCGGCAATCACAAATCCATGTATCGCAGTATCCGCAGCTTGCGTGTTTTGCCTTTGACCAGATCACCCATTCCATCCATCTGGAAGGGCGCTACGAAAATGACATTCTGGGGTTCTTGGCCGCCTCGATTTTTCCCAACCTTCCTTCAGGCGGCACCTGTCTTGATATCGGGGCCAATATTGGCAACCACAGCCTTGCGTTCTCCGGCCATTTCGACCGTGTGATTTCCTTTGAGCCGCATCCAAGAACCTTCCGCTTGCTTGAGGTCAACGGGGACCTCGTCGACAATGTGACCCCGATCAATTTGGGCCTGTCAAGCACCGCTGGGACGTTCGAAATTGTCGAAGACAAACTCAACATCGGGGCGTCTTCGCTTGAACGGACCCTTGATCCCAAAGGAGCTGCGATCTCTTTCAAGGTCGACCGTCTGGACGATCTGGACCTGATGAAAACCATGGGTCCAATCACCTTCATGAAACTCGACATTGAGGGACATGAGGCCGAGGCCCTGCGCGGGGCGCAAGATACAATTGCCACCCACGGCCCCGTTGTGATGATCGAAGTGCTCCCCCATGAGATTGAGCAAGGCGATGCAGAGGCGCTCAATGTTTTGCGGGGCTTTGTGTTTACGTATTTCTATGAGGGGGTCGAAAAGGGGCGACTGGGCACCTTGCCGCGCAGACGCAAGAAATGGGCACGTGCGTTCCGGTCTCTGATCAGCGGCAAGCGCCCCTCCAAGACAGAGGTCCTCAACCCGATTTCCCAGCTTGAGGCCCGCAGCTACCCGATGATATTGTGCACCAAGACAGCACTCAACGCTGCTTGATCTGACCAATGGCAAACACGCGCACCATCCTTTGCATCAAATGGGGCAGCTTGTTCACCCCGCAAGAGGTCAACATCCTCTACCGCGCCTGTGCAGACCACCTGTCTGACCCGCTGAGGTTTGTGTGCGTCAGTGACACGCCGGACGGGTTGGATCCCGCGATCGAATTTCGCCCAATTCCAGATATTGGTTTGTCCCAGGCCGATATCAAACGCCCTGGGGTCTGGCGAAAACTGAGCCTGTATCACAGTGACCTGCATGATCTTGGGCCGGTCTTGTTTATTGATCTGGACATGGTCGTGACCGGTCCCTTGGCGCACTTTTTCGACCGCCCCGACCAAGTGACCTTTCTTGACACGGGGCCCGCCTGGCGGCCCAAACCCCGCGCAGGTTCCCGTGAGGCGGGCACAGGATTGTTCACCTTCGATCCCGCCCGCGAAGCACATATCCTGAAGGATTTTCTGGCTGACCCCGCACACCACATGGCGACCACACGGAACGAGCAGGACTTCGTGTCCGCCAGACTCCAAGATCATGGCTTTTGGCCAGATGGCGCTGTGGTTAGTTTCAAGCGGCATCTGTGTTGGCGCTATGGGATCGGAATGGTTCGCAAACCTGTTCAACCGGCACCTGAGACGTCCGTCGTCGCGTTTCACGGAACCCCGCGCCCCTCAGACACCTTCCAGAACCGGGTGTGGGGACCAGCGCCTCATTGGCATCTGGGCCAAGTGCCATGGCTGGCAAGCTACATGGACAAATATGGCGGGTGAGTAGGAAAGCCGCGCGGCTTCGTTTTGATCAATCGGCGCTCAGGTCATCCCACGTCAGCTGCTGATTGCGCGTGACGGCGACCTTAAGCGTTTTGCCCACGACCTTATCAAACTCATACCCCGCGATGGCACCGGACCCGGGGCGGCGGGCCCAGATGTCGGCCTCGGTGATCACATGACCCGCGGGCAAATCCGCATCCGCCACAACGGAGGCGCGCGCGAAACGGTAGACGTCTTCCTCGGATGCGGTGCGTTCCTTTGGATTGTGCAGTGCTGTGTGAATTTCTTTTGAGCGATCAATCAGATGCCGCAGCTCTGCGGGGTCCATGGAACAACTGATATCAGGGCCCTTGCGGTACCGCGTATCGGTGTAGTGCCGCTCCAGAATGCAGGCCCCAAGCGCGACCGAGGCCAGCGCCATTTCCGGCCCGATGGAATGGTCAGAAAAGCCAACAACAGCATTGGGGAAGGCCGCGCGTAGGTCACTCACCCCTTGCAGGGACACGATTTCGGGCGGGGAGGGATAGAGGTTCGTGCATTCCAGCAAGGCATATGCCACCCCGCTGTCTTCAAGGATCTGCACGCTTGCCCGCACACTTTCGATGGTTTGCATACCCGTGGACATAATCACCGGTTTGCCTTTGCTGGCGATGTGCCGGATGAGAGGCAGATTATCCGCCTCACCGGATCCGATTTTATAGGCGGGCACATCCAACGTCTCCAGAAAATCGCAAGCGGCGCGGCTGAAGGGGGTTGAGATGAAAATCATCCCCAACTCCTCCACATAAGCCTTCAAAGCGGCCTCGTCCTCACGGCTGAGCGCACATTGCTCCATCACCTCCCAGATGGAGACATCGGCGTTGGGCGGGAAAATCTGCTTGGCCTCCTCGGTCATCTCGTCCTCGACGATATGGGTCTGGTGTTTGACCATCTCGCAGCCCGCACCGGCGGCCAGCCGCACCATTTCGCGGGCAACCGCAAGGCTGCCGCCGTGGTTGATGCCGATTTCGGCGATCACGAGGGGGGGATGGGCAGGGCCGATGTCGCGGTTAGCGATTTTCATGGGATATCTCCGGTTGTTGAGACGGGTGTGCCACGGGCGCGTGTGAATTTCCAGAACAGCCCGTCTAACAAAATTAGCTAATTTTCTTAGACGCCCCGGAAATAGCGAGGTCCGGCCTCAACCCCAGCGGCGGTGCACCCAGAAATACTGCTCTGGATGGGCACGCACCCGTGCCTCCAGCCGGTCAGTGACGTCGCGCATAATCTGTTCGGGTGTGGTGGGCGCCACTGGCGCCTCGACCTCCACATCGAAGTTGAGCCCGTCTTCCAGACGGGTGCCAAAATAGGGCACGATCAACGCGCCCGTCTTCAGTGCAATCGCACCCAGTCCCGTCGACGTATGGGCCGGATGGCCCAGAAAGGGGATCGCGGGATATTTCTTCATCCGCACATCGAACAGCATCGTGGCCATGCCGCCGTCCTGCAGCCAGCGCATGAAACCGCCCATGCCTTCGCGGTCCACGGGAAAAACGGGACCGGACACATCCTTGATCGTGCCCAGATAATGTTCATTGAAATAGGGGTTTGAAATCGGCTTGTAGATGCCGCCAATGGTATACCCCATCCGGTTGAGGACATGGCGGGGCGCGTCATGATTGCCGAAATGGCCGGTGACGAACAACACAGGGCGGCCCTCGGCCTTGGCCTGTTCGATTTCAGCCAGACCCGCGCCATAGGCTTGGGTGTCGGCCAGCTGGGCGGTGTACTCGCCTCGCGAATAGCCCTCGATCATGGTGCGGCCAAAGTTGTTGCAGCACGCCCGCGCAAGGCGCTCCACTTCGGCTGTGTCCATGTGGGGCCAGATCATGCTGATCTGTTCGCGGGCCCGTTTGCGATAGCCCGCCGCAGGGGCCACCACGCGGTCCGCCATGGCGCCGAACAAGCGCACGCGCCGCTTGTAGGGCAAGGCAAGGGCCGTCCCGATGATGCCCCGCAGGACGCGGTCGGTGATCCAGTCGGACCGTGTGGCGGTGTCAAACGTACGCATGGTTCTGTCGGTGTAGGCTGGCGCGCGGCCCCCCGCAAGTGTTGTGCGCATCCGCACATAAACCGTGTCACCCCGCCCATTGCCTGCGCAGCTGAGCGGCCCTATTTTCCGACCAACACTGATGAAAGGAGGCATCCCATGTCCATCAGACCGACACTCGAAACCCGCAAGGCCGTTCCTACAATGGAAGGCGCTGGCGTGCATCTTCACCGCGCGTTCGGCTTTCAGGACCCGTCCGAATTGGATCCGTTTCTGCTGTTTGATGATTTCCGCAACGATGTGCCCGCGCATTTCGAAAAGGGCTTTCCTTGGCATCCTCATCGCGGGATCGAAACAATCACCTATGTGCTGAACGGCACGGTTGAACACGGCGACAGCCTTGGCAATACCGGCACGTTGGGCGCCGGTGATGTGCAATGGATGACCGCAGGGTCCGGCATTTTGCACCAAGAAATGCCCCAGGGTAACGCCCAAGGCCAGATGCATGGGTTCCAGCTTTGGGGCAATCTACCCTCGGCGCAAAAGATGACCGACCCGCGTTACCAAGACGTACAGGGCAAGGATATTCCCGAAGTCATCGATGATGACGGCACAGTCGTACGCGTGATCGTAGGGGAGTTCTGGGGCAAACGTGGTCCGGTCGACGGCATCGCTGCAGATCCACAATACCTTGATGTGACGGTGCCTGCGGGTGTCAAAAAGACGTTTAAGATTGACACCTATCGTCGGGCTTTTGCCTATGTTTTCGAAGGTGCTGCTGCCTTTGCAGACGCCTCTGCACCGTCTGGTGTTCTCTTGGAAAAGGAGGTCATGGGCGAAGAGGTCAACATCCGTGACCTGAGCGGTGACCGCACCTTGATCCGCTTCGGCACGGGCGATGAAGTCACCGTGCAAGCGGGGCCAGAAGGCGTTCGGTTTTTGCTGATTTCAGGCGCGCCGATCGAAGAACCTGTTGCCTGGCACGGGCCCATCGTGATGAACACGCAAGAAGAATTGCACCAAGCCATGCGCGACCTGCGCAACGGCACCTTCATCAAACCCGCCCATTGACCCAAGGGGGGCAGAGTTTCGTTGAAACTCTGTCCTCAAAGTCTCGTGGAGACTTTGGCGGCCTCCCGCAGGATGGCCTCGGCCGTGCGGGTCGCCGCCCCCGAATGGGCCGCCATGAAATCCGCCATATCTGCCTCGCTGGTCCAGTCCGGCCCGCTGAGGGCCATGGCCAATGCTTGCGCATCTGGGACGGATTGGGCGACGCCTGCGGCTTCGGCCTCCGCAAAAGGGTATTCGATGGTGTAGGTCACGGGGCCGGTCAGGACCGGCTTTCTGACGGCCAAAGGTTCGATGATGTTGTGTGCGCCGTGGTGGTGAAAGCCGCCGCCCACGACGACGCGGTCCGCGAGGGAGAGGTAGAAATACATCTCCCCCATGCTGTCACCCAAGAGGACATCGGCGGTCCAGTCGGTCGTTGGGGTAAGATGTTCGTCCAATACGTCTGACCGGCGGGCGACGGTCAGACCAGCTTCGCGCAGCAGGTCGGCGGTTGCGTCGAACCGTTCGGGCGCACGCGGCACGTAGATAATGTGGGGCGGTGCGTCGCTGTCCATCAGGGCCTTGATGGCCGTCAGATAAATGTCATCCTCCCCTTCGACCACACTGGCAAAGGTTACGACGGGACGGTCGGTGAATTTAGGTCGCAGGGCGGAGGCCGCGTCCAACAGTCGTGTCTGGATGGGCTGGTCAAACCGCAATTCACCGGTGATCTGCACGTTGGGCACGCCGACCCCTTCGAACCTCTCCGCTTGAAGTTGAGATTTGACAAATGCGCCCGCGAATTGTCCCATGATCCGCTGCCGCACGCGCAGTTTTGTGCTATCGCGGGTGAGAGATTTTGACGGGTATTGCGCGTTGCACATGTAGAGGGGCACGCCAAACATCCGGGCGGCCAAGACCATGGCGGGCCAAATTTCCACTTCCATCGTCAGGCCGATTTTCGGCTTAGTAGCCCTGAAAAAGCGCCAGTAGGTCCAGATCATATCCAGCGGGACCCACACGACAGCAACGTGACCTGCGGCGATGTCTGCCGCAAAGACCCGTTCGGCCTCCCGCCGTCCGGCGGGGGTGAAATGGGTGAAGAGAATAGTTTCACCCTTGGCTAACAATGCGCGGGCCAAGGGCACCGCCGACCTTAACTCACCTAGGCTAACGGCATGTATCCAAATGGAATTTTGCGGCACGGCAGGCAGGCTTCCGAACCGTTCTGACAGGTGCATCAGGTAGTCGCGATCCCGCCTCCCACGGTGCCACAGGTATACCATCACCAAAGGCAACAGCAGGACCCACAGCACATGATAGAGCAGCAAAAACACCCACAGGATCAAACCAAGACCTCCCCCACAGGTGTAGGCTAAAATTCCGGAATTTTAGCGACGCCGGTCTCTACGGGAGGACATCGGCTGGAACGCCACACCCACATGGGCCTCGCAATAGGGTTTGCCTTGTTGCACGGGCAGGCCGCAGAACCAGAACTGTTCGGTCGCGGGGTCTCCCACGGGCCATTTGCAGGTTTTTTCCGTCAGCTCCATCAGGCTGATTTTCTTGGCGGTCTTTTCGACCTCGTTCACTTTGGCCAAAGCCTCGGGTGAGATTTCGTTGGCCGAAGGCTGCGGCGGCAGTGGCTGTCCGGCGGGGATGATCGCGCGGCGGGCGGCCGACACTTTGGGCTGTGGCGGGGGCGAGGCGCTGACGGTACGCGGTTCTTCGACCTCGGGTTCGGGTGCCTTCTTGGGCGCGCCCTTTTTCGGCGCGGCCTTGGGGGCTGCCTTGGCTTTGGGTTCGGCCTTGGGTGCCGCGGTTTTCGCCGTCCCGCCTGAGCCTGCGCGGTTCGACAGGCCCAACCGGTGCACCTTGCCGATCACAGCGTTGCGGGTGACACCGCCCAGTTCCTTGGCGATCTGGCTCGCGGACTGACCCTCCCCCCACATCTTTTTCAACACTTCGACGCGTTCGTCGGTCCAAGACATATCTGTTCCACTTATCTTCGGCTGGGCCCCTGATTTGTCCGGCCAATCCGGCCTTCAGGGGTTGAGAATTTCTTTGATCCCCTATTCTAAGCACCTGAGGCGCGGTTACAAGGCGCAGCCCCCAGAAATCATGCGTCCCGTGCGGTTCTACCGGGGGATGAGTTTTTTGGGCCAGATGAAACAGGGGACCGGTCATGACCACGAACAAAGGCGATATGGGCGTGCGGCGCTTTGGGGCGGTCAACTGGCTGGGCACATGGACCCTGGCGCGGCGCGAGGTTTTGCGGTTCATGAATGTCTGGTCGCAAACGATCATGGGGCCGCTGGTGAACGCAGGCCTGTTGCTGTTGATCTTTACGATCGCCATCGGATCACGGCGCGGCGATGTGATGGGTGTGCCTTACATGGAATTTCTCGTGCCTGGCATCCTGACCATGACGGTGATCCAGAACGCCTTTGCCAACACATCCTCGTCCATCACCTCGGCCAAGGTTGGGGGCAATATTGTGGACACGTTGATGCCGCCGCTCAGCGCGGGGGAATTGCTGGTGGGCTATCTGTCAGGTGCTGTGGCGCGGGGTTTGATTGTCGCGATCGTCATCGGACTTGGCGCGATGGTGGCCATCGGAGTGCCTTTGGCGCATCCGGGCTGGGCCTTGGTTTTCGTGCTACTGGGGTCTGTGTTTATGGGGGGGCTCGGCATGATCGCGGCTGTCTATGCGGTGAAATTTGATCAGTTGTCCGCCGTGACCAACTTTGTCGTGGCCCCCTTGGCGTTTTTGTCCGGCACCTTCTATTCGATCGAGGCTTTGCCACCGGCCTTACAGACCTTCGGCCACTGGAACCCGATTTTCTACATCATCGACGGGGTGCGGTTCGGCTTTTTGGGGGTCAGCGACAGCGCGCCCACCTTGGGGCTTGCGGTGGTGGGGCTGGCCACTGTTTTGGTGCTGACGTTGGTGTGGTACTGGCTGCGGGTCGGGTACCGGCTGAAGGCGTAAGCCAAGGTGCTATCGGCGGCGCGCCAATGCCTCCCGCCACGCCAGAAGGGCCGCGCCTGAGATGATGATCGCAGCCCCCATGGCGCTGACCCAATCGGGCACCACCGCGAAGATGGCCCAGTCATAAAGCGCCGCAAAGATCAGCGTGAGATAGCTGAACGGCGTCACATAAGACGCATCCGCCCGTGCCACGGCGTTCACAAAACAGGTCTGCGCACAGGCCATCATCAGCCCCAGCGCCACCAACGCCGCCCATTGCGCGCCCGTGGGCGGGGCCCAATAGGGGATCATCACGGTTGAGTTCAGCAGCCAGCCGATCATGTTGTTGATCAACAGGATTTGCAGGGGAGGCTCCCGTCCGCTGAGCTTTTTGATAAAGATCAGCTCAAACCCCAAGGCCAGTGCCGCCCCCAGCGCCAGAAGCGCAGCCACCTGAAAACTGTCGGGTCCGGGCCGCAACAAAACCACAGCACCTGCAAAGGCGATGGTCGCGGCAGCCCAGCGCACGCGGCCCACTTTTTCGCCCAAGAACGGGATGGCTAAGATCATGCCGAAGACGGGGTTCAGAAAGGAAATCGCCGTGGCATCGGCCAGCGGAATGAAGGCCACCGCCGCAAACATCAGCGTCACACCCACCGCGCCAAAGGCTGTGCGTCCCAAATGCAGTTTGACATTTACCGCACGGATTTTGGGGCGCATCACGGCGGCCACCCCCAACAGCCCCAAAAGCGCGAAGGCAAACCGACCATGGGTGATCTGCAAGGGATGCAGGGGCGCGCCCAAAACGTCCGTACCCAGCGCCTTGGCCGCCAACATGGTGCCCGCAATAAACAAGGTTGCCAACACCATAAGGGCCACGGCGAGGGCAGGGTTCTGGGGGCGGGTTGCAGGATCAATCATATGCGTGCGTCCCATGACGCGGCAGCACGGGCAAGCGCGAATCTGCTTCCAATCTGACCTAAAGTGGCCTAAGGCCCTCTCATGACCAATCGCGTGACACGAACAGCCAACCGACGCCGACGCTGATCCCCTGATCCGCGCGCGCTGTTGCTGCACGTCCACCTTTCGTCATTTCCCATCCAAACATCGTTGACTTACCGGCCCGGTTTCTTCACCTCTTGGCCTTCATTTGCAAAGGGTATTCCCCATGATCTCGACCGTTCTGCCCACCTACAATCGCGCCCCCTTTACCTTCGTCAAAGGCGAAGGCACTTGGTTGATTGAGGCGGACGGGCGACGTTTTCTTGATCTGGGGGCCGGCATTGCCGTCAACGCACTGGGCCACGCCCACCCCGATCTGGTGGAGGCGCTGACGGAACAGGCCGGCAAGCTTTGGCATGTCTCGAACCTGTATCACATCGCACCACAGCAAAAGCTGGCCGATCTTTTGGCGGAACACACCTTCGCGGACACCACATTTTTCACCAACTCGGGGACCGAGGCCTGTGAACTGGCCGTCAAAATGGCGCGCAAATACTGGTTCGACAAAGGCCAGCCGGAACGGACGGATATCATCACCTTCGACGGATCCTTCCATGGCCGTTCCGCCGCTGGAATCGCCGCCGCCGGTTCTGAGAAAATGACCCACGGGATGGGGCCACTTCTGCCCGGATTTGTGCATCTGCCCTTTGGCGATCACGAGGCGTTGACCCAGGCTGCAGCGTCCAAAACCGCAGGCGCCATCATGGTGGAACCTGTTCAGGGCGAGGGCGGCATCCGCCCACTGCCTGACGCCTGTCTGAAAGGTCTGCGCGATCTGTGTGATGAACACGGGTTGCTGATGATCCTCGATGAGGTTCAGTGCGGCGTGGGCCGGACAGGCAAACTCTTTGCCCATGAATGGGCAGGCGTTGCGCCCGATATCATGATGGTCGCCAAAGGCATCGGCGGCGGTTTCCCTCTGGGGGCTGTGCTGGCCACCGAAGACGCGGCCTCCGGCATGACTGCGGGCACCCACGGGTCCACCTATGGCGGCAACCCTTTGGCTTGTGCTGTTGGCGCAAAGGTGATGGAGGTCGTCACCGCCCCCGGCTTTCTTGAAGAAGTGAACCGCAAGGCAGGGGCGCTTCGCCAGAAACTCGAAGGACTGGTGGCCTCCAACCCGCAAGTGTTTGAAGCCGTGCGCGGGTCCGGCCTGATGCTGGGCCTGAAGTGCGTGGCCCCCAATATGAATGTGGTCACCGCAGGTTATGACGAGGAGGTCCTGACAGTGCCCGCCGCCGACAATGTGGTGCGTCTGCTGCCCCCCCTGACCCTGACCGAGGCCGAGATTGATGAGGCCGTCACACGTCTGGACAAGGCCGCCACGAAGGTCGCTCTCAATGTCTGATTACGCCTTCCGGCCCATCACCCGCGCCGATTTGGCGATGTTCAAAGACTGGCTCGCCCAGCCGCATATTGACGGCTGGTGGGGCGACGGCGGAACCGAGGCACGTCTGGTCGAAGAGGACATGGACAAGGACGTTGTGGATATGCGCATCGCCCAGCACAACGGCACGGACTTTGCCTATATTCAGGACTATAACGCCCATGCCTTCGGCGCGCCCCAATACGCGGATCAACCGAAAAGCGCCCGCGCCATCGACACCTTTCTGGGGGACCCTGCGTTTTTGGGCCAAGGCCATGGCGCGGGCTATATCGCCGCCCGCGTCGCTGAACTCCGACGTCACTTTCCATGTGTGCTGACGGACCCTGACCCCGCCAATCTGCGCGCCATTGCGGCCTACACCCGCGCGGGTTTCGTACCGCTCGACATCCGCCCCTGCGAAGACGGCGATCTGGTGCAGGTGATGCGCCACGCTTAACTTCTTCTGATCCGAAAACTCCCCCCTCGGCACGTCTAACAAAATTATCTAATTTTGTTAGCCCCGCTTAAGAAACGATATGACATGACCCATTTCCTCGACATTCACAAAACCTCCCCCCAAGACCTGCGGGCGATCATCGACACCGCGGCTGACATGAAATCCGCACGTGCGGGCCTGCCCAAAGGCACGCCTGACGCGGATCAGCCTCTCAAAAACCACATGGTCGCGCTGATCTTTGAAAAACCCTCCACCCGGACGCGCATCAGCTTTGATGTGGGCGTGCGCCAGATGGGCGGCGAAACCATGGTGCTGTCCGGCAAGGACATGCAGCTGGGCCACGGCGAAACCATCGCCGACACCGCCCGTGTTTTGTCGCGCTACGTCGACCTGATCATGATCCGCACGTTCGAGGAACAGACCCTGCTGGAAATGGCGGAATACGCCTCCGTGCCGGTGATCAACGGGCTGACCGACCGCACGCATCCGTGCCAGATCATGGCCGATATCCTCACGTTCGAAGAACACAACGGACCCATCAAGGGCAAAAAGGTGGTCTGGTCTGGTGACGGCAACAACGTCTTCGCCAGCTTTGCGCACGCGGCCAAACAATTCGACTTCAACCTGACCTTCACGGGTCCCGAAACCCTTCAGCCCGAACCCGCCCTCGACGGTCTTTACACCACCGAACGCGACCCCGACAAAGCTGTCGAGGGGGCCGATCTGGTGGTCACGGACACCTGGGTCTCCATGCATGATCCGCAATCCGCCCGCGAACGGCGCCACAACCAGCTGCGTGGCTATCAGGTGAACAAAGCGCTGATGGACCGCGCCAAACCGGACGCGCTCTTTATGCACTGCCTGCCTGCCCACCGCGACGACGAGGCCACGTCCGAGGTCATGGACGGCCCCAATTCCGTCATCTGGGACGAGGCAGAAAACCGTCTGCACGCGCAGAAGGCCATCATGCGCCACTGCTTGGGGAGGTAATCCGGCCCTCATACCCCTTCGTCCTGACCCAAGGTCGTGGGAACCTGTCACCGTTTTGTTGCGTTGCATCTGCATCATCAGATCACAACCAACATCCGGTGCTGCCATGTCGGACACACACAGCTTTCCCCAAATCCACCCCGCGCCGCTGGCCGGTCACTCTGCCCTGCTGCACAGGCTGTGTTTCTACCCCGTGCTGTTCACCCAAGGGCCTTACGTCAAAATGCGCACGCCCCGCTTGCCCGAACCTGAGGGCGCGCGGTCGGGTGTTGTGGGCAATGGCAAACCCCTGCGGGTCGTGATCGTGGGCGACAGTTCTGCGGCGGGCGTCGGCGTGGCGCACCAAAAACACGCCCTGTCAGGCCAGTTGACCCGTCGTCTTGCCACCCGCACTCGGCTGGATTGGGATCTGGTGGCCAAATGCGGCAACACCACCCCCATGGCGTTGCGTCAGTTGAAGTCGGCCAATCCCGCCCGGGCGGATGTGGCGATCACAGGGCTCGGGGTCAATGATATCACATCAGGCACGCCGCTGGGCACTTGGTTGCGCCAGACCGATGACTTGATTGACCACCTTAAGGATCACCTCGGCGTGCGCCACGTTTACATGGCGGGCATCCCGCCCTTGTCGCAGTTTCCCCGATTGCAAGGTCCGCTGCGGTGGGTTCTGGGGCATCAGGCCGAACGGTTCGACCGCGCGCTGCGCGACCATCTGGGTGCCCGAGGGGATGCCACATGGATCACGTTGGATGTGTCCCTCGATCACTCCAACATGGCCGAGGACGGCTATCATCCGCGCGAAGATGTCTATGCTGAATGGGCGCGCACGCTGTCGGACCGAATGGCGATTGATCTGGGCGTGTAGGCCCACATTGGCCTTGCGCCGTAGGGTCAAGCTTGCGCCGAACAGCAACCTTTCTAAGTATTAAAGGCGTGACCCAAAGGAACACACACCCCCCGTCTGATGCAATGCCACCGGACCCGATCCATCCCGCCCCCTTGGCGGGCGGGTGGGATGTGCTGCACCGCTTGGCCTTTTACCCCATCCTTTTGACCATCGGCCCTTGGGTCAAATTCAACACCGTCCGCCTGCAAGAACCCAAAGGCCCGCGCGAAGGCGTGGCCGGTGACGGGCGTGATCTGCGCCTGTTGATCGCGGGCGACAGTTCTGCAGCGGGGGTGGGGGTCAGCACCCAAAGCCAGGCGCTTTCGGGCCAGTTGGTGGGGCTTCTTTCCAAAAGGGCCCGTGTGGATTGGCAGCTAATCGCGCGCTGTGGGGACAGTACCCCACAGGCTTTGGCCCGCCTGAAAGCCGCCCAGCCGCGCCGCGCGGATGTTGCGGTGACGGGCTTGGGTGTCAACGATGTGATCCGTGGGACGCGGCTGTCGGTCTGGCTGGATCAACAGCGCGCCTTGCTGTCCCATCTGATCGACACGGTGGGGATCGGGCATGTCTATGTGTCCGGCCTGCCGCCTGTTTACAATTTCCCGCGCCTGACCGGACCGCTGCGCTGGGCCGTGGGCCACCGCGCCGCGCGCTTTGACCGCGCGTTGCAAACCATGCTGAAAGATCACCCGCAGGCCACACATATTCCCGCCAGCATGGTGATTGATGCAGAGGTCATGGCCGAAGACGGCTTTCACCCCGGCCCGCGCGTCTACACCGAATGGGCCCATGCCGCCGCGCGCCTTATCATAGCGGATCACAACCTCTGACCTTGCCGGAAGGCACTTTGGACTTTAGCTCTAGGGGACGCTGACCAAAGGAAAATCCCCAATGACCACCACCGCAACACTGGGCCTTTACGGCTTGGGCACCATGGGCAGCGCGCTTGCGCTGAATATTCTCGACAAGGGCTTCGCGCTGCATGTCTCCAACCGCTCCGCCGAGGCCGTGCCAGACTTCGTGGAGGAAGCCCGGGGCGAGGGCTTGGCCGCAGACCTGCATGGCGCAGAGAGCCTCGAGGCGATGGTCAAAGCCATGGACGCCCCGCGTGCCATCATCCTGATGGTGCCCTCGGGCAAGCCCGTGGATGCCACGATCGACACGTTGATGCCGTTGTTGGACAAGGGCGACACGATCATCGACGCGGGCAATTCCGATTTTCGCGAGACCCGCGCGCGCACCAAAACCGTCGAAGACGCAGGCCTGACCTACATCGGGATGGGCGTGTCTGGCGGCGAAGAGGGCGCGCGCCACGGCCCGTCGATCATGGTCGGCGGCACGCCCGAGGCTTGGGACGCCGTGCGTCCGGTGATCGAGGCGATATCTGCCAAATTCGAAGGCGCACCGTGCGCCGACCACCTTGGCCCAGACGGGGCAGGGCATTTTGTCAAGACCGTACACAACGGGATCGAATATGCGGATATGCAGTTGATCGCTGAAGTCTACGGCTTGATGCGCTACGGGCGGGGCGATGCGCCTGCGGCCATCGGCAAGGTGTTCGAAGGATGGAACGACGGCCCACTGGACAGCTATCTGGTTGAGATCACGGGCAAGGTCCTGCAGGCCACCGACCGTGAGACCGGCAAGTCCGCCGTCGACGTGATCCTAGATGCCGCAGGTCAGAAAGGCACCGGCCGCTGGACCGCGATTGAGGCCATCCGTATGGGCAAATCCGCCAGCATCATCGAGGCCGCCGTCGGGGGCCGCGCGTTGTCCTCCGAAGTGGCGGTGCGGGCCGCTGGCGAAGACATCTTTGGCGCAGCACGCGGGCCCATTGAGGTGTCGGACGACGATCTGCACGACGCCTTGCTGGTCGGGCGCATCCTGTCCTACGCCCAAGGTTTCCGTATTCTTGAGGCCGCGTCAGAGGAATTTGACTGGTCCATCGACATGGCGCGGACCGCTGAAGTCTGGCGCGCGGGCTGCATCATCCGCTCCGTCCTGCTGGACGATATCGCAACCGCGTTCCGCAGTGATTTGCCCCACGGGCAGCTTGTCTTTGCGCCTGCCATGGTCACACGCTTGCAAGAGGCTCTGCCCGCCCTGCGCCGCGTGGTCTGCGCCGCCGCCACGCAAGGCCACGCAGCACCGGCCCTGTCATCCGCCTTGTCCTTTGTAGACACCCTGCGCCACGCACGCGGCACAGCAGATGTTATTCAAGCGCAGCGTGATTTCTTTGGGCGGCACGGATTTGTGCGGCTGGACGGGCGCGAAGACCAGCACGGTCCTTGGTGGGGCTGAGTTGGGGATGATCTGAAGATCAGCGCCTGCGGCGGGCGGGGTGCAAATTTTCTTCGAAAATTTGGCCTCCGGCGGAGGTATTTTTGAACCAGAGAGCTTGAGCCGTCTCGGAAAGCCTCCAGTGGAGGGTTTCAGGCGAAAGCGGGCGGAGCCCTAGGTCTTAAGCGGGTCGTCTCAATGGCACCGACCCTCACGTTTTCCGCGGTTTCGCCCTGAGCGTCGGGTCCGCCTGTGTGGGGTCTTCGGGCCAGGGGTGTTTGGGGTAGCGCCCGCGCATGTCCTTGCGCACATCGGCGTAGGATGAGGCCCAAAATCCGGGCACATCCAGTGTCGTCTGGATAGGCTTTTGGCCCGGCGACAAAAAGGTCACCCGCAAGGGGCGGCCCGCGACGGTTGGATGGCGCGTTGTGCCGAACATTTCTTGCAAGCGCAGAGTGATTTCGGGATGGTCGCCACTGTAGTCGATCGGCTTTTGATGGCCCAAGGGGGTGGTGTAATGGCTGGGCACCTCTTGATCGAGCCGCTGCATCTGCCCCCAGTCCAGCATCGCACGCAGGGCGGGCAGCAAGTCGAATGCCTTCCATTGGGCGACGGTCTGGACGCCTGTCAGATAGGGTTGAAGCCAGTGTTCAAGGGTGTCCACCAGGGCCTCATCCGCCATATCCGGCAAAGACGGATCAACTGCGCGCATCAATTCCACCCGTGCGCGAAACCGGGCTGCAGGCCCGTTCAGACGTAGGCCAAGGCTGCGAATGCCGTCTACCATGGCAGCCGCGATGTCGGCCTCGGATGCTGCGTCCCACAGGCGGTCCGACAAGACCACCGCCCCCAGTCGTTCCTGCACACGGGCCTGCACGCGGCTGTCCCGTTTCGACCACTGACACAGATGTGTCAGCGTGATCCGGTCGCGGGCGATGTCGCGCAAAATCGCCTCATCCAAACGCAGGGCGCTACGGATTTTTGCCTCTCTGGGGTGACCGTCAGTGTCCGTGACGACCAGATAGGGCGCCCCTGCCAATGGATCGGCCCCGTCCAATACGGCCCCCTTGCCGCCGGACAGCACATAGCGCGGGGCGTCGCCTTTGCGGCGCTGGGCGATGCGGTCGGGGTAGGCGAGGGCGGCCATGGTTTCCGGTGCCGGATTTTCTAATACCGGCGCATCAGGACGGCTGGGGGCCAGCTTCGCCAGCCGTCTCGCCTCTTGTTTGACACGGGCCAACGCGCCCTTGTGGACCTCATGGGGGACCCGCGCACCGGCCAGCGCCTTGAGCCGCATGAGCCCGTCCACCGGCGCGCCCTTCAGGATGTCGCGGTCCGCCAGCAGGGCCGCCAAGGGGGCCGCGGCCTTGCCCGCCAGCGCCAACATATGCGCCAGCCGTGGATGGAGGGGCAGCCGCGCCAAGGCGCCCCCGTGCTGCGTGATGCGCCCGTCCTTCAAGGCGCCCAAATCGGCCAGCAGGCTGCGGGCCTCCGCCAGTGCGCCCTCCGGTGGGGGCGTCAGAAAGGTCAGGTCATCGCTGCCCCAATTGGCCAGCTCCAATGCGAGCCCGGTCAGGTCGGCGGCCTCTATTTCCGCCGGAGGAAAGGCCAACAGCGCGCCGTCCTCGGCGCGGGCCCACATCTTGTAGGCCACGCCTTCTGCCACACGGCCTGCGCGGCCTGCGCGCTGGGTGGCCTCCGCCCGCGTGACCCGTTCGGTGATCAGCCGCGACATGCCCGATCCGGGATCAAACCGCGCCCGCCGCGCGCGGCCTGCGTCCACAACGACGCGGATGTCTTCGATGGTCAGGGAGGTTTCCGCGATCGACGTCGCCAAGACCACCTTGCGTCCTGACGTGACCGGCGCAATCGCCGCGCGCTGATCTGCAAAGCTTAGCGCGCCGAACAAAGGCCGCACCGCGCAGTCCTTGGGCAAGCGCCCTTCAAGCAGCCCCTGAACCCGCCGGATTTCCCCCTCACCAGGCAAAAACACCAAAACACCGCCAACGGTTTCCTTCACGGCCTGTGCCACCAGATCGGCCACCGCCCCGTCAAACCGCGCGGCCTTAGGCAAAGGCCGGTCCAGCCACCGCGGCTCCACCGGATAGGCGCGCCCCTGCGATGTGATCACCGGCGCGCCGATCATCTTGGCCACAGGACCCGCGTCCAAAGTGGCCGACATGACCACCAGCCCCAAATCCTCCCGCAGGGCGGTGCGGACTTCCAACACCAACGCCAGCCCCAGATCTGCATTGAGGGATCGTTCGTGAAATTCATCAAAGATCACGCAGCCCACACCGGGCAATTCCGGATCGGTTTGCAACATGCGCGTCAGGATGCCTTCCGTGACCACCTCTATCCGCGCGCCCGCCACGCTCTCCCCCCGCATGCGGTAGCCCACGGTTTGACCCACGCCTTCCCCCAATTGCGCGGCCAACCGTTCGGCAGCCGCCCGTGCGGCCAAGCGGCGGGGTTCCAACATCACGATCTTGCCTGTCACGACCTCTAACAACGCCAATGGCACCCGCGTGGTCTTGCCCGCACCGGGGGGCGCTTGCAGCACGGCGCAGCCTGCGTCCCGCACGGCGGCGCAGACGTCATCCAACACGTCATCAATGGGCAATTTGTCCAACATCGCCCCTTTGCACCCCGCTTGGACGGCGGGGTCAACCGGTCCTCCTTCATCTGGCCAGAAAAACTCAAATCCGACAGGTCTGGACAGCGCGCCGCCCCCTGCCGATAAAGCGCCATGGATATCGCGACCACAGCCCAACACATCCGCGACGGCAACCGCCGTGCGCTGGCGCGCGCGATCACCTTGGTCGAAAGCACCAAACCCGCCGATCGCACCACAGCCTCAGACCTTCTGGCGGCGTTGGGGACCGACCGTCAGGCGCTGCGCATCGGGCTGTCGGGCACGCCGGGCGTGGGCAAATCAACCTTCATCGAGAGCTTTGGCAAAATGCTGACCGGCATAGGCAAACGGGTGGCGGTCCTGGCCGTGGACCCCAGCTCCACCCGTTCAGGCGGGTCGATCCTGGGGGATAAAACGCGGATGGATTTGCTCAGCCGCGATCCAAATGCCTTCATCCGCCCCTCGCCTTCGCAATCGCAACTGGGCGGGGTGGCCCGCCGCACCCGTGAGGCGATTGCGCTGTGCGAAGCAGCGGGGTTCGACGTGGTGCTAATTGAGACCGTGGGCGTCGGCCAATCCGAGACCGCCGTGGCCGAAATGTCCGATCTGTTCTTGCTGCTGCTGGCCCCCGCTGGCGGGGATGAATTGCAGGGCGTCAAACGCGGGATCATGGAAACCTGCGATATGATCTTGGTGAACAAGGCCGACGGCGACCTGAAACCGCAGGCCATCCGCACCTGTGCGGACTACGCCGGTGCCCTGCGCCTGATGCGCAAACGGCCCCATGACCCCGAGGGGTTTCCCAAAGCGGTGGCGGTTTCGGCCCTGCAAGAGGACGGGATCGCCGCCGCATGGGATGAGATGTGCAGCCTGACCGACTGGCGCCGCGACACAGGAATCTGGGACACCCGCCGCACCACCCAAGCGCGGTTCTGGTTTCACGAAGAGGTCCGCGCAGGCCTGTTGAACCGCCTGACGTCAGACGCCGCCATAAAAGACCAGCTGGCCCAGCTGGAAGAGGACGTCGCCACCGGCAAATCGCGCCCCTCGGCCGCCGCCGACGCCCTGATTTCACAGCTTTTTGCTGCAGGCGGGCTGACGTCGGGGGATTAAGCCTGCGGTGCGCGTCTTGCGGGGGTGAAAACGGGTTGACGGGGGCACGGAATCCTTCTACCTCCCGCAAACGAATTTCTGGCTCTGCGATGGCAGGGCCTTCTCCGTTTGACCCTTGGGCCTCCGATCCGATGTTGATGGCCCACCTTGATGAGGAATATTGCCATGTCGCGCCGTTGCGAACTGACCGGAAAAGGCCCGATGACGGGCAACAACGTAAGCCACGCCAACAACAAGACCCGTCGCCGGTTCTTGCCAAACCTGCAGGACGTGTCTTTGCAGTCCGACGTTTTGGGTCGGTCTTTCAAATTCCGCATCTCCTCGGCTGCGTTGCGCACTGTTGACCACCGCGGTGGTTTGGACGCGTTTATGGCGAAGGCCAAAGACGTTGAACTGTCCGACGCGGCGCTGAAAGTGAAAAAAGAAATCAACAAGGCTATGGCGGCCGTTTAAGCCCCTGACCTGATTTTATTCGAAAGACCCGGACCGAAAGGTTCGGGTCTTTTGCTGTCTGGGATGCGCCTGCGGCGGGCGGGGG
>NZ_CBFHNH010000009.1:0-140361 GCF_965657175.1 Pseudooctadecabacter sp.
CACCCCCCCTTTCAATAAAAACTCTGCGGGTCGATATCGATCGCCATGCGCAATTCGCCTCGCAATTTGAACTGCCCCGCCCAAGCTGCCAGCGCCTGCTGCAATGGCGCGGCCTTATCTGCCTTGACCAGCAATCGCACACGGTGCCGCCCGCGAATGCGGGCGATGGGGGCCGGTGCAGGTCCAAAGACCTGCGCGCCGATCTGGCGCAAGGGCGCGTCTTGCCGTGCCATGGCTGTGCCCAGATCAAACACCTCTTGGACGTCCGTGGACGACAGCACGATGCCGGCCATCCGCCCATAGGGCGGCACGCCAGCGGCACGACGTTCACCCGCTTCGGCGGACCAGAATGCCTCCTCATCGCCGCCCAGAATGGCGCGAATGACGGGGTGTTCGGGCTGGAATGTCTGCAAGACAGCCTCGCCCGGGGCCTCGGCGCGGCCTGCGCGACCGGCCACCTGACGCATCAGTTGAAACGTCCGTTCTGCCGCGCGCAGATCGGACCCTTGCAGGCCCAAATCCGCATCAATCACACCCACCAAAGTCAGCTTGGGAAAATTATGCCCCTTGGCCACCAATTGCGTGCCCACAATGACATCCGCCTCCCCCCGCGCGATGCTTTCGATATGCGCTTTGAGGGCACGGGCAGACCCGTATAGGTCCGACGATAATACAGCCACGCGGGCCTCGGGGAACAGCGCCTGCGCCTCTTCGGCCATCCGTTCCACACCGGGACCGACGGGGGCAAGCTTGTCTTCTGCCTCACACGACGGGCAGACCGTGGGCATGGGCTTTGTTTCCCCGCATTGATGACACATCAGCCGTTTGAGAAACCGGTGTTCAACCATCGTCGCATCGCAATCGTCGCATCCGATCTGGTGCCCGCACCCCCGACAGATCGTCACCGGCGCATAGCCGCGCCGGTTGAGAAACAGCAACGATTGCTCCCCCCGTTCCAACCGGTCGCGAACCTTTCCGGCCAAGGTGGGCGACACCCACCGCGACCCGGGCAAGTCTTCAACCCGCATGTCAATTGCGGACATATCGGGCAGCAGCGCCGCGCCATAGCGCGCGGTCAGAGTGACGCGGGCATATTTGCCCGCTTCCACGTTGGCCCAGCTTTCCAAGCTGGGTGTGGCCGAGGCCAGCACCACTTGTGCGGCATTCAAGGACGCGCGCAGCACGGTCATGTCGCGGGCGTTATACAGCACCCCGTCTTCTTGTTTGTAAGACGTATCATGTTCCTCATCGACGATGATCAGACCCAGATCGCGATAGGGCAGAAACAATGCGGATCGCGCCCCCACGATCAGTTGCGCCTCCCCCTGTCCGACCATTTTCCAGCACCGCCGCCGTTCGGTCATCGTCACACCGGAGTGCCATTCCGCAGGCTTCATGCCAAAACGCGCCTCAACCCGGGTGATGAATTCTGAGGTCAGCGCGATTTCGGGCAACAGCACCAACGCCTGACGACCCACACGCAGACATTCGGCCACGGCTTCGAGGTAGACTTCGGTCTTGCCCGATCCGGTCACCCCCTTCAGCAGCGTCGTCCCGTAGGTTTGGGACCGCACGGCCTCGCGCAATACCTTGGCGCCAGTTTCCTGATCGTCGGTCAGGGTCTTGCGGCCATAGTCGGGGTCCAGCCGCGGGTAAGGCAGATCTCGGGGGCTGTCTTCTTCGGCCACGGCCCCCAGTTTAACGAGGCCTTTGACCACCGACGACGTGACCCCCGCCATCTCTGCCACTTCCTTGAGCGTGAAGGACAGCCCGCCATAGTCGCGCAGCACGTCCAGCACCTTGCGCCGCGCATCGGTCATGCGGTCCGGTTCGACCGATCCCAAACGGTAGACCTTGCGCATGGACGGCGCATCGCCCAAGCCCGGCGCACGGGTCGCTAGACGCAGCATCGCAGACATCGGCGTCAACGTATAATCCGCCGCACGGGTCAGGAACTGGCGCATTTCATCCGCCATCGGGGCCACGTCCAAGACGCGGATCACAGACCGGACCTTCGCATAATCCCAATCCCCACGCCCGGCCCCCCAGACCACGCCCAGCACTTTGCGCGGGCCCAAAGGCACCTCAACAAAGGCGCCCAGCGCGCAGCCCCCCTCTGGGGCTTTATAATCCAGCACGCGGTCGATGGGCTGCGTCGTCAAGACGCCCACCAACTCACCTTCATGGAAAAATGTCTGATCCATCCCTTACCCCAGATACCGATCGTGCAGTGGCAACGAGGCGCCATTAGACACCCCCCGCGCGCGCCCCGCAACCAGACCTTTCGATTTGCGGTTCGTTGCGCTATGAGGTGGCCCAATGTTAGCCCTAACACACAGCCCAACCAAGAACGGGAGCCCTTCCACATGAAATTCTTTGTCGACACAGCAGACGTAGACGCCATCGCTGAACTCAATGAGCTCGGCATGGTAGACGGGGTGACCACCAACCCCTCCATCATCGCGAAATCCGGCCGCAATATCCTCGAAGTAACCAAGGAGATTTGCGATCTGGTCGACGGCCCCGTGTCCGCTGAAGTTGTTGCCGTGGACGCAGACGCGATGATTGCAGAAGGCCGGAAGCTGGCCAAGATCGCCGACAACATCGCCGTGAAAGTGCCGCTGACATGGGACGGGTTGAAGGCCTGTAAGGTTCTGTCCGGTGAGGGCAACATGGTGAACGTCACGTTGTGCTTCTCTGCCAATCAGGCGCTGTTGGCCGCCAAAGCGGGGGCCACGTTTATTTCCCCGTTCATCGGGCGTCTGGACGACATCAACCTCGACGGGCTGGAGCTGATCGAAGACATCCGTACCGTCTATGACAACTTCGGGTTCGAAACACAGATCCTTGCAGCGTCCATCCGGTCCGCAAACCACATGTCCGAATGTGCCAAGATCGGCGCCGATGTGGCGACTGCGCCACCAAATGTCATCAAAGCCATGGCCAACCATGTGCTGACCGACAAAGGGCTGGCCGCGTTCCTTGAGGACGCCAAAAAGGCCGACATCAAAATCGTCTAAGGGCGGGATGATCTGACGATCAGCGCCTGCGGCGGGCGTGGCTGGGGGCGCTGCCCCCCGGCCTTCGGCCTCCCCCCGAGGTATTTGAGAACCAGAGAGCTTGAGCCGTCCCGGAAAGCCTCCGGACGGAGGGTTTCAGGCGAAAGCGGGCGGAGCCCATGGCCGTCTTGGAGAGGCCCCAGCGGAGGTTTTCAGTTGAGAACGGGCGCAGGCCCGAAGGATCCGCGCGGAGACGTGCGGGCCTGCAACACTTTCGGGACATCTGAAATAACCCTAGCGCGGCAGCGGGCGCGCCTGCTAAACACCTCAGCAATCAATAAACGAGACGAGCGATGAGCAGTGATCCCCTTCTGACCGACGATGTTCGGTCCAAAATCATGTCCGATCCTCAAGCCCTGCTGGAAGATCAAGACATCATGCGCGCCTTGGTCACGGCCAATGAGGCCACGATGGGCGGCAATATTGTGGACTTGCGCGGCATCGCCATGGACCGGCTTGAGGCCCGTCTGGACCGGCTGGAAGACACCCATCGCAATGTGATTGCTGCCGCTTATGAAAATCTGGCGGGCACCAACCAAATCCACCGCGCGATTTTGCGGATGATGGACGCGACTCGGTTTGAACCTTTCTTGCAGGATTTGCGCGGCGAAGTGGCAGATATTCTGCGGGTGGATGCGGTGCGTCTGGTGCTTGAATCCGCATCGTCCGAGGCCGATCCTGCAATCGCCCAGCTGAGCGATATTTTGTCCGTGGCTGAGGCCGGCTTCGTTCAGGATTACATTTCCTTGGGCCGGTCTGCGCCTGCCCGACAGGTCACTCTGCGTCAGGTCAGCACGGAAGACGCCGAGATTTTTGGCGAAAAGGCCCCCTATATCCGGTCCGAGGCCTGTTTGCGCCTTGATCTGGGCGTGGGCCGTTTGCCCGGCATGCTGATCTTTGGCGCCGAGGACCCGCACCAATTCACGCCCCAGCAGGGCACCGATCTGTTGACCTTCTTCACCGGCGTCTTTGAACGCGTCATGCGGCGGTGGCTCAGCTGATGGAACTGCGTTGATGATCAGCGCGGCCCTCACGGACGCCTTGGCGGGCTGGCTGGACCATCAGCGCGCCTTGAAAGGGGCGGCTGACAACACGTTAAATGCCTATCAGACCGATGTGATGGGCTTTCTGGGGTTCATGACGCAACACCATGGTGGCACCCAAGGGCTTGGCCCCCTCAGCCGGATCACCGTCAGCGATATGCGCGCATGGATGGCCCATGAACGGGGACGCGGGGTCGCGGCGCGGTCCCTCGCGCGGAGCCTGTCTGCGGTCAAGACCTTCTATGCATGGCTGGCGGAACGGGAAGGGTTTGAACCCACCGCCGTGTTGTCCACGCGATCCCCCAAATTTCAAAAGAAACTCCCCCGTCCACTGGCCCCCGATGCGGCGCGCGCCATGATCGACACGGTGGAAGTTCAGGCCCGTGACCCTTGGGTCGCGGCGCGGGATACAGCCGTGGTGACGCTGCTTTACGGCTGTGGGCTGCGCATATCGGAGGCACTGGCCCTCACGGGGCGCGATGTGCCCCTGCCCGAAACACTGCGCATCAAAGGCAAAGGCGGCAAGGAACGGCTGGTGCCCGTCCTACCTGCGGCCCGCGCGGCAGTGGCGGCCTATCTGCGCGCCTCCCCCTATCCGGCAGAGCCCGACAGCCCGATCTTTCGCGGCACCCGCGGCGGGCCCCTTTACCCCCGTGCGATCCAGACGGTGATGGCACAGGCACGTATGCAGCTGGGCCTGCCCGCCACAGCGACCCCGCACGCCATGCGTCACAGCTTTGCCACGCATCTGTTGAACGCAGGCGGCGATCTGCGCGCCATCCAAGAACTGCTGGGCCATGCGTCACTGTCGACCACGCAGGCCTACACCGCCGTGGACACCGCCCGTCTGATGGAAGTCTACGACGCGGCCCACCCTAAGGCCGGTTAGCCAGACTTGCCCCCTGCCCCCAAATCCGTCATGTAGCCCGCCATGACTGCCGCATACAAAGCCCTCGCCGTTCACTGGCTGACCGCCACCGGAGCCGTCTTCGCCATGCTCGCCATGTTGGAAGCGATCAACCGCGATTGGGCCGCGATGTTCGTCTGGCTCATTGTGGCTTTTGCCGTGGACGGGATCGACGGGCCGTTGGCGCGTAAATATGACGTCAAACAACATGCACCGCAGTTCGACGGGGTGCTGCTGGACCTGATCATCGACTATCTGACCTATGTGTTCATCCCCGCCTATGCGCTTTATGCTTCTGGGTTGATGGACGGATGGTCGGGCTGGGTGGCGATCATTGTGATTACCTTCACCTCGGCGCTTTATTTTGCCGACACGCGCATGAAAACCTCGGACTATTCGTTTTCGGGCTTTCCGGGCTGTTGGAACATGCTCATTCTGGTGCTCTTTGCCCTGACGCCACCCTGGTGGGCCTGCCTGATCCTGATTGCGGTGCTGTCGGGGGCCATGTTTGTGCCGGTCAAATTCATCCACCCCACACGTACCAAACGCTGGCGCATTGTATCGCTGCCCGTGGCCCTTGCTTGGACGATCTTTGCTGGCCTTGCGGCTTGGGCATCGTTTGATCCGACACCAGTGGTGTTCTGGGGACTGATGGGCACCTCCGTCTACCTGCTGTTTGCCGGTGCCGCGCAACAGCTGCTGCACGGGCCAGAAGGCTGACGGACACGCGCCTCGGTCATGGGTCCCGCGCGGGTCCTCTCTTCATCTGGCTAGAAAAACTCAAATCCTACGGCTTAGATCAAAAATCCGCCGGCGCCTTCGTGGCGCAACAGGGCAACTTTGGTCTCCACCCCGCCTTTGCCGGAAAACCCGGTCAAACCCTTTGCGCCCATGACACGGTGGCACGGAATGATGACCGGAATGGGATTGCCCCCGCAGGCAGACCCGACAGCCTGCGCCGGGGCGCCGAGCGCCTTGGCAATATCGCCATAGGTCACTGTTTCCCCATGGGGAATGGCCCGCATCTGCGCACAGACTGCACGCTGAAAGTCGGACCCTTCGACACGCAGCGGCAGATCAAACGCCGCTAGCTCCCCTGCATCATAAGCGCGCAATTGGGCCGCGGCTTCGCGCAACAAAGGGGTGTCGTCACGGCCGTCGCCGTCCCACTGCAGCCGGACAATGCAGCCGTCGTCTTCCACGACACTCAAGGGCCCGAATTGGGTCATCTGGGTGAACATCAACATGGCGACAACCGTCGCCCAAACCGGCCCGCGCCTCAACCCGAAGCCTGCGCAAACCCTAAAATTCCGGAATTTTAGGGCATCGCCACGGCCATCATCGTGGCCTGCATTGTCGAGATTTCAACGCCATCCGCGAAAGCAGACCCGCGCGTGACGCTCAGGGTGCGGCCCGCTTTGACGACCTCTCCTTCAAAGCGGAACATCTCACCCCGTGCCGGGGCCAGAAAATTTGACTTGAATTCGACCGTCAAAACCTCGCGGTCCGCAGGCATCAGGCTCAGGGCCGCAAACCCACAAGCGCTGTCCAAAACGGTCGTGACCGTACCCGCATGCAAAAACCCGTGCTGCTGGGTGAAACCCGCAGCGAACGGCATCTCGAACACCATCCGACCGGGGTCGAGCGATACGATCCGCACGCCCAACGTGCCCATGACCCCTTGTGCCAAAAAGCCCGCTTCGCAGCGGGCTTTCCAGGTGTCGTCCTTAGGCGTCATTCAGCGCCTCATCACAGCGCCCACAGACGCCTGCGTGATCATGGGTGCCCACGTCTGGCAGGATTTTCCAGCACCGCTGGCACTTCTCGCCCTCGGCCTTGTCAAAGACCACGCCCACACCGGGCACATCATCCAGCATGAACGCGCCCTCAGGTGCGTCCCCTTCGATAAGGTCGATCTGGCTGGTGATGCACAGGTCCGCGAACGTGTCGGGGTTGGTGATGATCGCGGCCAGCTCAGCCGAAAGATAGACCTGCGGTGCCGCTTCCAGTGACGACCCGATCACCTTGGCTGTCCGCTGACCCTCCAAGGCCCCTGTCACAACGCGGCGCACTGCGCGCACGGTTTCAGACCGCGCGGCCAATGCATCGTCGCGCCAAGCCGCTGGTGTCTCAGGGAAGTCGACCAGATGGACCGATGTGTCGGCGCCATTGCGTTCCAGCCAGACCTCTTCCATCGTGAAAGTCAGGATCGGGGCCAGCCACGTGGTCAACCGCGCATAAAGCGCATCCAGCACTGTCAGGGCCGCCAACCGCCGTGGGCTGTCACCATCACAATAGAGAGCATCTTTGCGGACATCGAAATAGAACGACGACAAATCCAGCGTGGCAAATTCAAAGATCGCACGGAACACGCCTTGGAAATCATAGGCGGCATAGCCGTCACGCACCACGCCGTCCAACACGGCCAGCTTGTGCAGGATCAGCCGTTCCAACTCCGGCATATCCTCCACGGCCACCGCATTGGCCGGATCGTAATCCGCCAAGGACCCCAGCATGAAGCGCACCGTGTTGCGCAACCGGCGATAGCTGTCGGCCACGCCTTTGAGGATCTCATCCCCGATCCGCAGATCGACAGTATAATCGGCCTGCGCCACCCAAAGCCGCAAAATATCCGCGCCATATTGCTGGACGACCTTCTCAGGGGCCACGGTGTTGCCGATGGATTTGGACATCTTCATGCCCTTCTCGTCCAGCGTGAACCCGTGGGTCAAAACCCCACGGTACGGCGCGCGGCCAATGGTGCCACAGCCTTGCAACATGGATGAATGGAACCACCCGCGGTGCTGGTCGGTGCCTTCCAGATAAAGATCGGCGAGACCGTCTTCGGACCCGTCCTCACGGTCCCGCAAGGTAAACGCATGGGTCGATCCGGAATCGAACCAGACATCCAAGATGTCCATGACCTGCACCCACTGTTCGGGGTCATATTCATTGCCCAAGAACCGCGCCTTTGCCCCTGGCTTGTACCAGGCATCCGCGCCTTCTTCCTCGAAGGCCTGCAAAATCCGCGCGTTCACGGCCTCATCCCGCAGCAGATAATCCGCATCTGTGGGCTTGGCGCCTGCGCGCACAAAACAGGTCAGCGGCACGCCCCAGGCGCGTTGACGGGACAACACCCAATCCGGCCGCGCCTCGATCATGGCATATAGCCGGTTACGTCCCTTCTGCGGGGTCCACGTCACCAGCTCATCAATTGACCGCAATGCCCGTTCGCGGATCGTGGTGCCATAGTCATCCTGCCCATCGCCCACCGCTTTATCGACAGCGGCAAACCACTGCGGCGTGTTGCGATAGATCACCGGCGCTTTGGAGCGCCAGGAATGCGGATACGAGTGTTTGATCTTCCCGCGCGCCAACAACCCGCCGACCTCAGCCAGCTTGGACATGATCGCGGCGTTGGCATCACCCTCCCAGTTCCCCTTCTTGGCCTTCTCGCGCAGGATGCGTTTGCCGCCAAAGAACGGCAGGTCCTCGCGGAAAGTGCCATCGTCCATCACGTTGTAGGTCAGCACCTGATCGAGCATCCCAAGATCACGGTAAAGCTCGAACTCCTCCATCCCGTGGGACGGCGCACAATGCACAAAGCCCGTGCCTTCCTCGT
This sequence comes from Pseudooctadecabacter sp., assembly GCF_965657175.1. GTDB lineage: Bacteria > Pseudomonadota > Alphaproteobacteria > Rhodobacterales > Rhodobacteraceae > Octadecabacter. The sequence goes on from NZ_CBFHNH010000009.1 coordinate 8,632, forward strand.
CGGTGACAAAATCAGCGGCACGGAAATCACGCAGGTCGTCCCATTCGCCGTTCGAGCCTTCAGTGCCCGCCAACGGGTGCTTCAACGACAGGCCAGACAGTTCATCCGCCGTGACATCACGGACCCGTGCCCACATGCCGTCTTCCAGCCGCGCCTTGGTGAAGACATCCGACGCCAACTTGTCGGCCACTAGGAAGCGTTCGCCAACCGAGACCCAGCTTTCCTCCGGCGTGCCGGTGATTTCATACAGGCCATAAGAATAGTCGGCCCCAAACACGACCGCCTTGTTGGACGGGATCGTCCATGGCGTGGTGGTCCAGATGACGACCTTCGCCCCCTCCAGATCGCCTGCCGTCGCGACGGCAAACTTCACCCAGACCGTGAAACTTTCCTTGTCGTGATACTCCACCTCAGCCTCAGCCAGTGCCGTCTGCTCCACCGGCGACCACATCACAGGCTTGGACCCTTGATACAGCGTGCCGGTCATCAAGAACTTCTGGAATTCCTCGGCAATGACCCGTTCTGCATGGAAATTCATCGTCAGATAGGGATCATCCCAATTGCCGGTGATGCCAAGCCGTTTGAACTCCTCACGCTGGATATCCACCCAGCCAGAGGCAAAATCGCGGCACTCCTGACGGAACTCGACCACGTCCACGGCGTCCTTGTCCTGTCCCTTTTCGCGGTACTTTTCCTCGATCTTCCACTCAATCGGCAGGCCGTGACAATCCCAACCGGGGATGTAGCGCGCATCGCGCCCCATCATCTGCTGGGACCGCACCACCATGTCCTTGAGGATCTTGTTCAGCGCATGACCAATGTGCAGATGCCCGTTGGCATAGGGTGGTCCATCGTGCAGCGTGAACGGCGCGCGGCTCTCGGCCTTCGCCTTCTCGCGCAGCTTGCCATACACATCCATCTCTACCCAACGATCCAGCCACTCAGGCTCACGTTTGGGCAGGCCTGCACGCATGGGAAACTCCGTGCGCGGCAGGTTCAGGGTGTCTTTGTATTCGTTCGTCTCAGCGGTCTTTTCGGCGCACATCTGGGGCGTCCTTCGGTTCGGAAAATGTCAAGGAAAGCGGCGGTGCGGATCGCTCATACACCTTTGCCCGGCGTCTGCACTCACAGCGCCGGGGATGTAATTCGAATAATCTGGATCAGACGCATCATCATGGGGCGCGTTATACCAACAAAGCGCGCCACGACAACCCACCGCTGGGGCCCAGTGCGACGCCCGTGGCGCGACACCCCGCCCCCGTTTCTCTGGTTCAAAAATACCTAAAAATCCAAGGTCCGCCACACGCGACCACCCCAAACGACAAAGGGCCACCCAGCGGCAGCCCTTCCCCAATCAAAAAAAACAGCGCGGCGCAGCCGCTCCGCTTACTTGCCCTCAAGCGCCTCGATCCGTGCCAAAAGGGCTGCATTCTCCTCACGCGCCTTTTGCGCCATGGTCCGTACCGCTTCGAATTCTTCACGGGTGACGAAATCACGGTCGGCCAACCAGCGGTCCACCATGGACGACATCGCCGTCTGTGCTTCATCCTTGGCCCCTTGGGCCACGCCCATGGCGTTGGTCATAAGCTGGGACAAATCGTCAAAAACCTTGTTGCGCGTCTGCATGGCACATCTCCTGTCTGTTGGGGTCTATATGGGGCCAGACCTGCCCCAAAACAAGGCATGAGTGGTGTTGACATCGCCGCACCACGGGGCACTAAAGGGGCCATGTTGGCCGCGATCCCCTTTCCCGATATCTCACCGGTGATCTTCCAGATCACGGTCTTTGGCTTCACCTTTGCACTGCGGTGGTATGCCATGGGCTATATCGTGGGCATCCTGATCGGCTGGTGGATCGCCACCCGCGCCATCAACCGCCCTGCCCTTTGGGCCAAGGGCACCCCACCCCTGACCCGCGACCAGATCGAAGACCTGCTGACATGGGTGATCATCGGCGTGATCGCAGGTGGGCGTTTTGGCTACGTCTTGTTCTACGGCAACGGACAATACGCCGAAAATCCCCTCGACGTCTTCCGCATCTGGGACGGCGGCATGTCGTTTCATGGCGGCTTCATCGGGGTCTGCATCGCCGTTGTGGTCTGCGCGCGCCGATATGGGGCGGCACTGGGCGATGTGGCCAATATTCTAGCGCTGACCGCGACGCCATCCATCCTGCTGGTCCGACTGGCCAATTTCATCAACGCCGAACTTTACGGGCGCGCCACGGACGTGCCATGGGCCGTCACCTTTCCGCAAATGTGCGTGGATCCCGCCCGTCAGGCCTGCCAGACGGCGGGCGAGTGGTTCTACACCGGCGCCGAAGTGCCCCGCCACCCCAGCCAGCTTTATGAGGCCGCCCTCGAGGGGCTGATCCTCGGCGCGGTGATCCTCACCCTTGCCTTTGTCTACGGATGGCTCAAACGACGCTGGTCGCTGGTGGCGGTTTTCCTGCTGGGCTACGGGTTGTCGCGCTTCGCGGTGGAATTTGTGCGCCAACCCGACCAGCAGTTCCAAAGCGCGGACAACCCCATCGGCTGGGCCTATGATTTCGGCACATGGGGCCTGACCCAAGGACAGGCCCTGTCGATCCCGATGATCCTCGCCGGTTTGGCGCTTATCGTGATCACCCGCTCACGCGCATGACGCTGACCCAACACATGCTGGCCCGCATCGCGGCCCATGGGCCCATGACGCTGGCCGACTATATGGCCGAGGCTTTGTTGCACCCGACCCTTGGCTATTATTCCACCCGCGACCCGCTGGGGGCCGAGGGCGATTTTACCACCGCACCGGAAATCAGCCAGATGTTTGGCGAAGTGATCGGGCTGGCGCTGGCGCAGGCGTGGCTTGACCAAGGGGCGCCCACGCCCTTTGCGCTGGTCGAACTTGGCCCCGGTCGCGGCACGCTCATGGCGGATATCCTGCGGGCCACAGCCCGCGTGGCGGGCTTTGCCCATGCTGCGCAAGTCCACCTTGTCGAAGCCTCGCCCACATTGCGGGCAGAACAAGCCAAGCGTGTGCCGCAGGCCCAGTGGCACGACGACATCACCACCCTGCCCGACTTGCCGCTGTTTCTTGTGGCCAATGAATTCCTCGATGCGCTGCCGATCCGCCAGTTTCACCGCGACGATGGCGGCTGGCGTGAGGTGATGATCGGCGGGGGTGAGGCCCTCCTCACCCCCGGCCTGTCGGCCCCCGCTCCCATCGCGCTGCTGGATCACCGTCTGAACGACACCAAACCGGGGGACATCGTGGAACATTGCCCCGCCCTGCCCGGCCTTGTGCAAACCATCGCCCAGACCATCGCCACCCTTGGCGGCACGGCGCTCTTTATCGACTACGGCGATTGGCGGTCCCTTGGGGACACATTGCAGGCCCTGCAAAACCACGCGCCCGTTGATCCCTTCGCGGCCCCCGGCACAGCGGACCTGACGGCCCATGTGGATTTTGAGGCGATTGCACAGAACGCCGCCCCCGCGCGCTACAGCCGCGTCACCCCGCAAGGCGTGTTTCTGGAACGCCTCGGGATCACGCAGCGTGCGCAAGCCTTGGCCGCAAACCTCAGCGGTCCGGCGCTTGACGCGCATATCGCGGCCCACCGCCGCTTGACGCACCCCAGCGAAATGGGGACCCTGTTCAAAGTGATCGCGCTCTACCCCGAAGGCGCGGCACCTCCACCGGGATTGGACCCATGACGCTTGAGATTATCACAGTCGACGCCCTCGCCCCGCTGCGCCACGGGTTCTTCACCCGCCGTGGCGGCGCGTCGTCCGGTGTGTTCGAGGGTCTGAATTGCGGCACCGGAAGCTCTGACCAGCATGAGGCGGTGACAATCAACCGCACCCGCGTGGCAGAGGCCATGGGCGTGCCGCTGAAACACCTGATGGGCGTGCACCAGATCCATTCCGCTGACGTTGTCACCGTGACGCAGGCCAGCCCCGATAAACCCAAAGCGGACGGGCTGGTCACAGCAACCCCCGGCCTTGCGCTGTCCGTGCTCTCTGCCGATTGCCAACCGGTTCTGTTTGCCGATCACGAGGCTGGCGTCATTGGCGCCACCCACGCGGGCTGGAAAGGTGCGTTGTCGGGTGTGTTGGAATCCACCCTCGACGCGATGGAGGCTTTGGGCGCGACCCGCGCCAACATCCACGCGGTCATCGGACCCTCGATCAGTCAACGCGCCTATGAGGTCGGGCCGGAGTTCTTCGACGATTTCATCGCCAAAGACCCCGCCTTTGCGCGGTTCTTTGTGCAAGGCACCGGCGACCGGATGTTGTTTGACCTGCCCGCCTTGGGCCTGCACCGCCTGCGGGAGGCTGGCGTTGGTCACGCCGAATGGACGCGCAATTGCACCTATTCCGACCCCGACCGATTCTACAGCTACCGGCGCACGACCCACAATAAAGAGGCCGACTACGGTCGCCTGATCGCGGCCATCACGCTTTAGGATACGTCTTTTCGACAAGAATGCGGCGGGGATCGCCACGGCGCTGCCCCAGTATTGGAGAAACAGTAAAGGGTCTGCGGACGACATTGTTCGTAAACCACTATGAAATAACGCCACAATTGGCGAAACGGGCCACAGAACGCTGGTCACATTTCCCGCAGCATTCGCACCAAATTATCTGAAAATTCTACAAAGCGGCCCCACTCATGCCCCTTTGGCGCGGCATCTTATCCCTATCGAGCAGCAAATTAGCAAAAGGGATCAACCCCATGACAAAACACACCCGTTGGATCGCCTCCACCATCGCCGAGGCCGAAGCCTGCACCACCAAAATGCCGTGGGAACGCGGACTGCGTCGTCAGGCGTTCATGGCGAGCCGCCGCGCGGTTGAGCAACTGGCCCTGAAGCCACAGCGCACAGCCCGCCCCGCAGCCTAAAACCGGCTCTTACGTTATACAGCGCGCGACCGGCGCCTCCCGTCCGGTCCCGCAACCGCCGCCCCCGCGTCGTCATCAGGGGGCGGCGATTCTATGATCCGCTCTGCCGCCCAGACGGCAAATGTGGCAGGTCCGTCGACCAATCATGAACAATCCTGACCTGTCAGCCGCGATTGATCGCGGTTTTTCGCGTTTTGGCGGTTTTGTTTGACGCATTCCGCCCCATTCGGCCACATTCATGGAAATTACAACGTTCCTCAGATGTTGTCGGTGGGGCCGACAGATGTGTGACCAACCAGTTTGGATGATCGCATGATACCGAAGACCCCGCTTACCTCCGCTTACGCGGTGGCCGACATGAAAGCACCGGTGGCCTCCTCAGCCCGGTTCGCTCAAACAGACGGACGACCTCAGCGCAGCCAGCCTCTTATGCGCCGATATGAGGTCGTCCATCTGCTTTCCAACGGGGACATCGACGACTTCACCCGCCTTGCCCCTGCAACCCCAGCGTTCGAAAACAGCTTTGGCGCGATTGCGCGCGGCGGGTTGCTGAAAACCGACCGTGGGTCGGTCGCAATCGAAGACATTTTGCCCGGTGATTTGGTCCACACAGTGACGAACGGGTTCCAGAAAGTGCTGTGGCGCGGTGGCATTTCAATCGTGCCCAACAGCGGCGAAAAGGGCAGCCAGATGAACAGGCTGATCCGCATGTCTGCGGACAGTCTGGGCATCGCGCGGCCCATGTCCGACCTGTTGCTGGGCCCTGCGGCGCGATTGTTCCACCGGTCCCCAACCCTGCAACGGGTCACAGGACACGACGCGGCCTTTGTCCCGGCCGCTGATTTCATCGACGGTATCAATGTGGTTGAGGTCCAGCCCCCCACCGCCGTACAGGCATTCCAACTGGGCTTTGCCGCCCATGAACGGATCGTCGTTGGGGGTGTCGAAATCGACAGCCAGAATCCAGGCGCGCGCCATGAACTGGGCCTGCGTGGTGATCTGTTGGAAGTTTATATGAGCCTGTTCCCGCATATGACACGGATCGAGGATTTCGGGCTGTTGTCCCACCCCCGTCTGTCGCTGCACGATCTGGATTTCGGCGTGGTCGCCTGACCGCACGCCGACCCGGCCCGACCTTGCGGTCCGATCCGGCGGCTGGTGCGGGGTTGATCACGCAACCGCGCGGGTCGCCCCGCCTAGTCGTCCAGCTTTAACCGCGCCTCAAGCACGTCGAACGGCACGCCAGGATCGTCCTTCGCGCCGCGAATGACGAGTGATGTTTTGACGGAGGCCACGTTGTCGGCCTTCAACAACTCCTCGGTCAGGAAATTCTGGAATGTCCGCAAATCAGGGGCCACACATTTGAGGATGAAATCTACCTCGCCATTGAGCATGTGACATTCACGGACCAGCGGCCAACCTTTGCAGCGCGCTTCAAACGCGCTTAAATCCGCTTCGGCCTGACTGACCAGCCCCACCATGGCGAAGACCTGAACCTCGAACCCCAGTTCGCGGGCGTTGACGTCTGCATGATAGCCGCGGATGAAGCCCTGTTCTTCCAATGTACGGACACGGCGCAGGCACGGTGGGGCCGATATCCCGACCCGTTTGGCCAGTTCTACGTTCGTCATTCGACCGTCTGCCTGCAATTCCGCAAGGATCATCCGGTCGATTTCATCAAGCTTTTGTCCTGGCATCGTTGCGTGCATCCCCTTTTGGCTGTTGCGAAACATACGTCAACCGGGGCGCTTACGCAACATTCTTTCAACATACCGCAAGATGATTTCGCACCTTCACAGCCCCGCGATCCCCCTTTTACAGCCCCGCCCGCACGCGTATATCAAGAGGCAACTCATGGGGATTCTGACATGGCCGACACACGCAAAACCAAAGTTCTGATCATTGGCTCCGGCCCGGCAGGCTACACCGCAGGCGTCTACGCCAGCCGCGCCATGCTGGACCCGATCCTGGTGCAAGGCATTGAACCCGGCGGCCAGCTGACCACCACGACGGAAGTGGAAAACTGGCCCGGCGACACTGAGGTTCAGGGCCCCGACCTGATGATCCGGATGGAGGCCCACGCCCGCGCCATGGGCTGCGAGATCATCGGCGACATCATCTCCTCGGTGGATTTTTCCAAACGCCCCTTCGTGTGCCAATCCGACAGCGGCACGGTGTATGAGGCCGACGCGATCATCCTCGCCACCGGCGCACGCGCCAAATGGCTTGGCCTGCCGTCTGAGGAAAAGTTCAAAGGCTTCGGCGTATCCGCCTGTGCCACTTGCGACGGGTTTTTCTATCGCGGGCAGGAAATTGTTGTGGTCGGCGGCGGCAATACGGCGGTGGAAGAGGCGCTGTTCCTCACAAACTTCGCCTCAAAGGTCACATTGGTGCACCGCCGCGATGAATTGCGTGCTGAAAAGATCCTGATTGACCGGCTGATGAAAAACCCCAAGATTGAACCGCTTTGGGATCACCAACTGGACGAAGTCTATGGTGGGGATAACCCGCTGGGCGTCGAGGGCATCAAGGTCAAGCACGTGAAAACGGGTGAGATCACAGATATTCCGGCCAAAGGTGTCTTCATCGCCATCGGCCACGCGCCCGCCAACGAATTGGTGAAAGACGTGCTGGAAACCCACATGGGCGGCTATGTCGTCACCAAACCGGACAGCACCGAAACCTCTATCCCCGGTGTCTTTGCAGCAGGCGATCTGACAGATCACAAATACCGTCAAGCCGTGACCAGCGCCGGAATGGGCTGCATGGCTGCGCTGGAGGCCGAACGGTTCTTGGCCGAACACGGGCAGGACGCGGACCCAGCGGCGGACCATTCCGAACCCTTAGGGTACGGGGCGCAAAACGAGCCAGCAGAATAATAGATGGCTGCAACCGACGGACCACTTCGAAAGTCGCGCCTTTCCTTGCTGCTTTTTGCCGTCCCCGCTGTGGCGATTGTGGGCATTTCCGTCGCGATCAGCCTGCCTGACGCGGGATCTGTCCGGGCCGCTTTTGAGGCACCTATGGTGGCGATCTCTCTTGTACTTGCCATCGCAGCCCTGGTTTGGGGCGGTGTTTTCATGTCCCGACCGATCGTCATGTTGACCCGCGAAGGCGTTGAACGGCCCGATGGACGGAAACTGAAATGGGCGCAGGTCACGGCAGTTGAGGCCGGAGAGGAGACCACAAACGCCCCGTCCCAAAGCGGCGCAAACCGACAAACCGTGCATGAGGTCACCCGCCTGTTTTACGGGGACGGCGAGGTGTCCAAAATCACCACCACATGGGCCGCCATCGGCCCACAGGCTGCGGGCGACCGCATCGCGGAGGCCTTCGCGCAAAGCCGCAAGCCGCAATGACCGACAGGGCCGATCATGTTGATCGCTACCTGGCCCTGACCCGCCAGACCCTGCCTGACATTGCGCGCAGCCGGGATTGGCCCGTCGTGAATGATCATTGTTTCCAACGCATTATCCTTGACCATATCGCAGGGGGCGTCTGGTACGATCACATCGCAAAACCCGCCTACAAAAACCTGACCGAAGATCAGGCCCGCCGTGCCACCGCGCTGGCAGAGGATATTTTGGCAGGCACCGTTGATCTGTGGGCACTGGATGCGCAATCGCTCACCTTTCGGGGTAAGACCCCCAAACGACGCCCCTAGAACGCGTGGCCAAAGCGCCACGCCTTAACCACCCGCGAAGTTTGTTCTTTTCTGAACAAACATTTTCGGCTAGGTGCGTTCACGAATGAACAAACCCTGAGTCGATGTCGTGACACCCCAACGTCCCGCCCCTATGACCAACGAAGAAGAGGCCCTCTTTCGCCTGCTTCGTCAGGTCAACCTGACGCCCCGCGCCTCACAGCGGGACATGGCGCAGGCTGTGGGGGTATCGCTGGGCCGCTTCAACGGGCTTTTGAAATCGGCCATGACCAGCGGGTTCATTCAAACCAGCGATCTGGACGGCAGCGACCGCCGCAAACGGGTGGCCTATGTGCTGACCCACCGTGGGGCCACCGAACAGGCGCGCCTCACCGATCATTTCCTCGCCCGCAAATTCGCAGAATACGACGCGCTTCATGCGGAACTCACCGGCACCTCCAGCGGCTATGTTCCGCCCAATAACAGGACCACTTTGATGCAAAATAACCTGGCACCAATCCCCGAACTTTATGTCTCCTACGACTCAGCACAAAAGCTGAAAGTCGAAGCAGGCGATCTGACATCCCATGACCTGACACCGCGCCAGATCTGCGATCTGGAACTGCTGATGAACGGTGGCTTTAACCCTCTCAAAGGCTTCCTCAGCGAGGCCGACTACGACAGCGTGGTCGACACCATGCGCCTGACCACGGGCGAGCTTTGGCCCATGCCGATCACGCTGGATGTCTCCGAAGACTTCGCAAGCGGCTTGGAAATCGGCCAGGACATCGCCCTGCGCGATCAGGAAGGCGTGATCCTCGCGACTATGACCATCACTGACCGCTGGGAGCCGAATAAGGCGAAAGAGGCCGAAAAAGTCTTCGGCGCCGACGACGACGCGCATCCGGCGGTGAATTACCTGCACAACCAAGCTGGTAAAATCTATCTGGGCGGTCCCGTAACCGGCATCCAGCAGCCCGTGCACTATGATTTCCGCGCCCGTCGCGACACGCCCAACGAATTGCGCGCCTATTTCCGCAAAATGGGCTGGCGCAAGGTTGTGGCCTTCCAAACCCGCAACCCGCTGCACCGCGCGCATCAGGAACTGACGTTCCGTGCGGCCCGCGAAGCGCAGGCCAACCTGCTGATCCACCCTGTTGTGGGCCTGACAAAGCCTGGCGACGTTGACCACTTCACCCGTGTGCGCTGCTATGAGGCCGTGCTGGACAAATACCCGGCCTCCACCACGTCTATGTCGCTCCTGAACCTCGCCATGCGTATGGCAGGCCCGCGTGAGGCTGTTTGGCACGGTTTGATCCGCAAAAACCACGGCTGCACGCATTTCATCGTTGGCCGTGACCACGCAGGCCCCGGTTCCAACTCCGCCGGCGAAGATTTCTACGGCCCCTATGATGCGCAGGACCTCTTCCGCGAACATCAGGAAGAAATGGGCATCGAAATGGTCGACTTCAAACACATGGTCTGGGTCGATGAGCGCGCGCAATACGAGGCGATCGACGAGATTGAGGACAAAGACAAGGTCACGATCCTCAACATTTCGGGCACCGAATTGCGCCGCCGTCTGGCCGAAGGTCTGGAAATCCCTGAATGGTTCTCCTTCCCCGAGGTCGTGAAGGAATTGCGCCGCACCAAGCCGCCACGCTCCAAGCAGGGCTTCACCGTGTTTTTCACGGGCTTCTCAGGCTCCGGCAAGTCGACCATCGCCAACGCGCTGATGGTGAAACTGATGGAAATGGGCGGACGTCCGGTGACGCTGCTGGACGGGGACATCGTGCGCAAAAACCTGTCGTCCGAGCTGGGCTTTTCGAAAGAGCACCGGGATCTGAACATTCGCCGCATCGGCTATGTCGCGTCTGAGATCACCAAGAACGGCGGCATCGCCATCTGCGCGCCCATCGCGCCCTATGCCACGACCCGTCGGGCCGTGCGCGAAGACATCGAAAGCTTCGGTGCCTTCGTCGAAGTCCACGTCGCCACGTCCATCGAGGAATGCGAACGACGCGACCGCAAGGGCCTTTATAAATTGGCACGCGAAGGCAAGATCAAGGAATTCACAGGCATTTCGGACCCCTATGACGTGCCCGTCGATCCCGAACTGCGGGTCGAAACCGAAAACGTGGACGTGGACGTGGACGTGGACAATTGCGCCCATCAGGTTCTGTTGAAACTGGAATCCATGGGCCTGATCGCCGCCGAATAATCGCGCGTTGTTTTAAACTGAGAAAGCGCCCCCATTTTGGGGCGCTTTTGCGTTCGCGCTTTAGATAATTTCATCCTCATCAAACAAGGGCGAATTCTCAAGCTGGGTGGCCAAATCCTCCACCGCTTGCGCCGGATCATCGTGGCGCACATCGGCCAGATGAAACACCGCATCGCCCTCGTTCACGACCGGCATCACCGCGCGGCCAATGATGATCCCGTCTGACGGTGCGACCAGTTCAACCTCCTCAGCGCCAAAGGGATCGGACACAGAGGCAAGGACATCGCCCTCCTCCACCACATCGCCGTCGCCGCGATAGGTCCGCAACAGACCGCCCGCAGGCGCACGCAGCCACCGGCTGGACCGGCATATCAGTGGTGTGACCTTAGCCTTGGCGATCCCTTTGGCAGGCAACATATCCATATGCCGCAACACCCGAAGGATGCCCGCCACACCCGCCCGCGCGGCCATTTCATCAAACCGCAGACCTTCGCCTGCCTCATACAGCAGGACGTCGACGCCCGCAGTCTTGGCTTCTGCCCGCAGGGATCCTTCCCGCAAGGACGAGGTCAGAATGACAGGCGCGCCAAAGACTTCGGCCAGCGCGCGTGTGCGCGGATTGTCAGGAGAAATTCGCACCTGCGGCAGGTTGGTGCGGTGAATGGCGGCCGAATGCAGATCAATCCCAAGATCGCAGCGCCTGACCACACGGTCGAGGAAAATTCCCGCCAGCCGTGAAGCCAAAGACCCCTGCGCGGACCCCGGGAACGAGCGATTTAAATCGCGCCGGTCGGGTAGATACCGCGACCGGTTGTGAAAGCCAAAGGCGTTGACAATGGGCACGACCATCAGAGTGCCGCGTAGTTTGTCCAGCAAATCAGATTGCAAAAGCCGCCGCGCGACTTCGACGCCCATGACCTCATCCCCGTGGACGGCGGCGCTGACAAAGACCGTGGGACCGGGACGTTTGCCATGGATCACGTGGACTCGCAGGCTGATGGGCGTGTGATCGGACAAAACAGAAACGGGGACGTCCACCGTTCGGCGGCTGCCCCCGTCAATCGTCTCTGTGGCAAATTCGAATGGTTTGCGTCTGCTCATGTCAGGCCCCTCTGTCGTGCCTGCCACCTTTGCCAAAAACGCCACCCGCGCAACGCTAAAATTCCGGAATTTTAGCCCACGCGCCCCGTAAGGACCCTAGTGGACCGTGACAGGCTGCATGTCGTTCTGGCGGGCCAGCACAAAAGCCATCTCACGTTCGGCGACCAAGGCCAGCTGCTGTCCCGTACTGTCGTGCACGGCAAACAGCTCATCCAGATCACCGGCGGCTTCGCGCACATCGGCTGGCAAATCCGCAACGGCCACCGCTTTCACGTAAACCAGACGGTCACCCATTTCGGAAAAATCAAACTTTGTATCCATCGTTCTACCCTTTTCGAATATTGATCGTCTGCACCACGGTTTCGGGCACCGACCGGCTTAGATCGACATGCAGCAATCCGTTTTCCATGATCGCCTCACCCACATCGACACCTTCGGCCAATACAAATGACCGTTGGAATTGCCGCGCGGCGATCCCGCGATGCAAAAACACGCGGCCTTCGCTGTCATCGGATTGCCGCCCGCGAATGACCAATTGGTTATCCTCAACGGTGATCGACAGATCTTGTTCCGAAAAACCCGCCACGGCGAGGGTGATGCGGTAGGACGTCTGCGACGTTTGTTCAATATTATAAGGGGGGTAGCCTTCGTTGCCGGATTTGGCGGTGCGTTCCACCAGCCGTTCCAACTCCTCAAAGCCAAGAAGGAACGGATGCGTTCCCAAGGTCAATTTCGTCATACGACACGTCCTCAATTCAAGCGACATCTCAATCTGCGGCCCCTGATGCGGCAACCACGTAAAGAATATGGGCAGCCTGCGGGGCACTTGCAACCCGCCCTTGCGCGGTTTTCCTTTGTTTTGGGGACCCTTGCCCTTACATTCAGGGTTCACCCTGTTGCCGCAATGGATTCGCTCATGAACAGCTCTGCCCGTATGGAACAGCTCGAAGTTCTGCGCATCGAACTCAGCGTGCTGCGTCAGGAACATCGTGACCTCGATGACGCCATCAGCGCGCTTGAGGCCACAGGCACGGCAGATATGCTCACCGTGAAGCGGCTGAAAAAGCAAAAACTGGCCCTGAAGGATAAAATCACCGTCCTCGAAGACCGCACAACGCCGGACATTATCGCTTAACGTTGCACCCCTTGCGCCTGCGCGCTAACACGCCCCCAACAGCGAAAGGTGCGACGACATGACAACCCCACCCGTCGGTATCATCATGGGCAGCCAGTCCGATTGGCCCACAATGCGCGAGGCCGCGACACTTCTGGATGAGCTTGGCATCCCCTATGAGGCCAAGATCGTCTCCGCCCACCGCACCCCCGACCGCCTGTGGAGCTACGGAAAAGAGGCCGCCGGTCGTGGCCTTCAAGTCATCATCGCGGGCGCTGGTGGGGCTGCCCATCTGCCTGGCATGATGGCGTCGAAGACCCGCGTGCCGGTCATCGGTGTGCCTGTGCAGACCAAGGCGCTCAGCGGCGTCGACAGCCTCTATTCCATCGTGCAAATGCCCAAGGGTTTTCCCGTGGCCACCATGGCGATCGGTGCGGCAGGTGCGGCCAACGCTGCCCTCATGGCCGCAGGCATCCTTGCGTTGCAGGATGCAGACCTTGCGCAGCGCTTGGACGCGTGGCGCGACGCCCTGTCCGCCTCTATCCCGCAGGAGCCTGTCGATGACTGAGCCTTTGAAAACCGGTGCGACCATCGGCATTTTGGGCGGTGGTCAATTGGGCCGGATGCTGTCTGTGGCGGCGTCCCGTCTGGGGTTCAAAACCTGTATTTTTGAACCGGGTGGGGATTGTCCGGCCTCCCATGTCGCCAACTATCACTTCCAAAAGGGCTACGATGACATCGAGGCGCTGACCCAGTTCGCCAAAGCCTGCGACGTGGTCACCTATGAATTCGAAAACATCCCCACAGAGGCCTTGGACACGGTTGAGGCGCACGCCCCCATCCATCCCGGACGCACGGCGCTGGCCACCTCTCAAGACCGGTTTACTGAAAAGAATTTCCTGACCCGCATTGGCCTGCAAACGGCACCCTATGTCGCTGTGGACGATGCCGAAAGCCTGCAGCAAGCCATCGATCAGATCGGCACGCCCGCCATCCTGAAAACCCGCCGGATGGGCTATGACGGCAAAGGCCAATCGCGGCTGATGTCCCCTGACGATGCGGACAAGGCACTCGCCGATATGGCTGGCGCGCCTGCGGTCCTCGAAGGGTTCATTGATTTCAGCCACGAAGTGTCGGTCATCGGAACGCGCAGCCTCGACGGGGCGATTGCCTGCTTTGACCCGGGCGAAAACGTACACCGTGACGGCATTTTGCACACGACCACGGTGCCAGCAAAACTCACCCCCGCCCAGCGCACGGATGCGGTGCTGCTGACGGCCAACATCCTTAACGCGCTTGAATCTGTGGGCACCATGGGGGTTGAGCTGTTCGTCACCAAAGGTGGTCTGATCGTCAACGAAATCGCCCCACGGGTGCATAATTCGGGCCATTGGACGCAAGCCGGATGCGTTATCGACCAATTCGAACAACACATCCGAGCCATTGCCGGCTGGCCCTTGGGCGACGGCAGCCGCCATTCGAACGTGACGATGGAAAATCTGATCGGCGCCGACGTAGACCGCATCTCTGACATCGCGACGACCAACACCGCGATCCATCTTTACGGCAAAGCCGACGCCAAACCGGGCCGTAAAATGGGCCACATCAACACGGTCACCGGCCCCGCGACCTAGATCAAACACACGGTGATTTAGACGCCACACAGCAGCCTTTCCAAGACAGCTTTGGTCTCCGCCCGTTCTCGACTGACAACTCCACCGGAGGTTTTCCACGACGGCTCGACCTCTCTGGTTTTCAAATACCTCGGGGGAGGCGCGGCACGCGCCGGGGGCAGCGCCCCTTCCGCCATCTCAGCCGATCACTGGAGCCCGAACATTACCCCGCCCAGCGACAAATCGGGATCAAACGCGCCGCTTTGCAAAAACGCAATCGTCTGACGCATGACCAAAGGGTTGTTCATCATAAAGGTATGGGTCACCGGCAGCACCAGATGTTCGGTCATCCCGTCCAACCGCGTGCTGTCCACGGACACTTTGCCATCATCAGGGCCGTCAATCAGGCTTGAATAATAGGCGTTTAATGTGCGGTCCCCCGCGATAATGCCCAAATCCGCGCCAGTCCATGGCAGGTTCAGCGGCGCTCCGCGATCGTCTGCGTCCTCGACACCCAATTCCATCCCCGCCGGGCCATTGACCCAAACAAACGGGTCCAGATCGCCGAAAATATCGACCAGTTCGGACCCGCCATTCGGGGGCCCCAACATCACCACACGGCCCATTTTGTCAGGGCTGTCGCTGGCCAAATAGACCCGAACCAGAATGCCACCCATGGAATGGGTCACAAAATGCACGGTGCGGTTGCCACAGGCTGCGACTGCCTGAGGGACGTTCTGATCAACCAAAGTTTCGATATCGGCGGAGGTCGAGGGATACCCTTCATTGACCACCAGATAGCCCTCAGCCTCCAGCAATTCCTGCAGCGGCAAAAACGACGTCTCAGTGCGCGCCAGCCCGTGCAACAGGACGACACATTCCTCCGCCCAGGCCGCCAGCGGCGCCATCATCAACCAAATCGTCAAAAATATCCGTTTCATACGTCCCTACATAGGTCGCCTTTGACCAAAGGGTAAGGTCAGGCTTGCCTGACCGCAGATCCCCCTTCAGGTTAGCCCCATGTCACGCCCTATCCGCCTTGCCGTCCGCGCCGTCATCGTGCACGAAACCCGTCTGCTTTTGGTAAACGCCTACGGCGGACGAAAAGATCTATGGTGCGCGCCGGGCGGCGGCGCCAATGCTCACGCTAGCCTGCCTGACAATCTGGCCCGTGAAATCCGTGAAGAAACCGGATTGACGGTGACGGTCGGGCCACCTTGCCTGCTGAACGAATTTCACGACCCTGATCGCGACTTTCATCAGGTCGAGGTGTTCTTTCGCTGCACGGTCGCGGACGGGAAATTACCGCAGGGCTGGCAAGACCCCGAGGGCGTCGTCTCACACCGACGCTGGGTCACACGGGATGAGATGGCGGCCCTGCAGGTCCGCCCCAAATCACTGGCCGCCGTCGCATGGCGCGACGCGGAAGCGCCCGCCTACGATCCGCTGGAACGGATCATCCCCTAAAATTCCGGAATTTAGGGCCGGAGCCAAAATTCCGGAATTTTGGCCGACCAGCAAAAAGGGCGGCCCCGAAAGGCCGCCCCCGTTTTGCTTTGCAAACCCGTTCAAGGCGCCCATCGCTTCTTTGATGCGACTGCGGCCTTGCTGCGGGCATCACAAATCCAAAGGATTTGTGATTACATCATGCCGCCCATGCCGCCCATGTCGGGCATGCCGCCGCCGGCAGCAGCGCCGTCTTTGGCAGGCTTGTCGGCAACCATGGCTTCGGTGGTGATCAACAGACCAGCAACAGAGGCCGCGTCCTGCAGTGCAGTGCGCGTCACTTTGGCAGGGTCAATCACGCCGAACTTGAACATGTCGCCATATTCTTCGGTCTGCGCGTTGAAACCGAACGCCTTGTCGTCGCTCTCGCGGATTTTGCCTGCAACCACAGACCCGTCCACGCCGGAGTTCTCAGCGATCTGACGCAGAGGCGCTTCAAGCGCCTTGCGCACGATGTTGATGCCGATCGTCTGGTCGGAGTTGGAGCCCTCAAGGCCGTCCAGTGCTTTGCCAGCCTGAACCAGAGCAACACCACCACCCACAACGATACCTTCTTGCACGGCCGCACGGGTCGCGTTCAGGGCGTCGTCAACGCGGTCTTTGCGCTCTTTCACTTCGATTTCAGACATGCCGCCCACGCGGATCACGGCAACACCGCCTGCCAGCTTGGCAACACGTTCTTGCAGCTTTTCACGGTCGTAGTCGGATGTCGTCTCTTCGATCTGACCACGGATCTGTGCCACGCGGGCCTCGATCTCGGCCATGTCGCCGGAGCCGTCCACGATTGTGGTCTCGTCCTTGGTGATGGAAACGCGCTTGGCGGAGCCCAGCATGTCCATGGTCACGTTCTCAAGCTTCATGCCCAGATCGTCGGAAATCACCTGACCACCGGTCAAAATGGCGATGTCCTGCAGCATGGCTTTGCGACGGTCACCAAAGCCTGGCGCCTTCACAGCTGCGATCTTCAGACCACCGCGCAGTTTGTTGACGACCAGCGTGGCCAAGGCCTCACCGTCGACGTCTTCTGCGATGATCAGCAGGGGCTTGCCGGACTGGATCACGGATTCAAGCAGGGGAACCATTGGCTGCAGGGAAGACAGTTTCTTCTCGTGCAGCAGGATGATGGCATCGTCCAGCTCGGTCGTCATCTTGTCAGGGTTGGTGACAAAGTAAGGGGACAGGTAGCCGCGGTCGAACTGCATGCCTTCGACGACGTCTGTTTCTGTTTCCAGACCTTTGTTTTCTTCAACGGTGATCACACCGTCGTTGCCCACACGCTGCATGGCGTCTGCAATCTGGCCACCGATGGCTTCTTCGCCATTGGCAGAGATGGTGCCGACTTTGGCCACTTCTGCGCTGTCCGCAACCGGACGGGCCGCTGCAACAATCGCTTCAACCACGGTGGTTGTTGCCAGATCGATGCCGCGCTTGAGGTCCATTGGGTTCATGCCAGCAGCAACGGCTTTCATGCCTTCTTTGACGATGGCTTGGGCCAGCACAGTTGCGGTTGTTGTACCGTCACCGGCTTCGTCGTTGGTGCGGGAAGCAACTTCCTTGACCATCTGCGCGCCCATGTTTTCGAACTTGTCTTCCAGTTCGATCTCTTTGGCGACAGATACACCGTCTTTCGTGATGCGCGGAGCGCCGAAAGACTTTTCCAGAACCACGTTGCGGCCTTTGGGGCCCAGTGTCACCTTTACCGCGTCGGCAAGGATGTTGACGCCACGCAGCATTTTGTTGCGGGCATCGGTGTCGAATTTGACGTCCTTAGCAGCCATATTCTTTCTCCAGTATGTCTTGGGTTAGTGCGAAAATTCGGGGGCGTCCGCTTAGGACAGCGTACCCAGAATGTCGCCTTCTTTCATGATCAGCATCTCTTCACCGTCGACGGTGATTTCTGTGCCGGACCACTTGCCGAACAGGATGCGGTCGCCAGCTTTGACGGACATCGCGATCAGCTCGCCGCTGTCTTTGCGTGCGCCTTCGCCCACAGCAACGACTTCACCCTCGGAGGGCTTTTCTTTTGCAGTGTCGGGGATGATCAGGCCGCCAGCGGTCTTTTCTTCGCCTTCTACGCGGCGAACCAGCACGCGGTCATGAAGCGGTGTAAAAGCCATATCAGGAGCTCCTTAGCTTATAATTTCAGGTTGACCTTGCGGGGTGCAGGGCCGCTATCACTCACTCATGTTGAGTGCTAACGGCGGATAGTTAGGCAAGCAAATTGGACGAGTCAACAACCAGATTGAGAAATTCCAACAGGGTTTTGCGCAGCAGCTTTACCCCACAGGCGCAGCGGTCTTCGCGCCCGTTGCGATATCCATGGGTATTTGGCTTGTGCCCGCCACCCAAAGTGATTTTCAGATCGGTCTGAAAGACACCCATCTGCGCACAACTCTGGCGCGAAAAGGGCGCGTTCCGCAACTTTCCGTCTTTCGTAAAAACATCACAAAAAACACTTGATCGGTGGTTTTTGCCCAGTCTATCCCTGCCCCACCTAAGAAAGAGAGCGACATGACGAAAGGATTTTTCACCCGAGCCTGCTGATGCAGCCCCGTCGGTCGCGCGCGCCCTTTGGCGCCATTTCTATCCCTCAAACCTCACCCGTTTTTGGACCCTTCTTAAGGATGCCCCACATGCAAAATCTGTTTTACGTCCCGCCCCATCAGCCGCGCGACACGCACCCCCGCACCATCGGCGTGCGCCATGTCATCAAGCGCAATGCGCCCACGCGCCTTGATCTGGGGGCGGTCCATCCCGCCGCTGATCCATCGGCCATTGATATGGGCCTTGTCACCTATGGCGACATTGCACCGGACCCAGCCCTTGGCCCCGTCATCACCACCCTGCCCCGCGTCTCTTTTCGGGTCCGCGTTGGCGGATGGATCACCCGCTTGGGTCAGAAAATCGCAGGCGACCTGCCGCACCCCTTAGGCCAACCTGTCTGATCAGACGGGTTGGCCGCCCTCGTTTTTGGGCCTGTGTCTTTGGGCTTGCGCAATCGCCAAAGGCACCTACTCTTCACGCACCTGCCAACCCGAAGGGACGCCCCCATGCTCAGACTGATTGCCCTGTTCATCGTCCTGCCCATGATGGCCGCAGCCCAATGTGTGGGCCCCAGTTTTATAGATGATCTTAGCACCGCTGACCGCGCGGCACTGAATGCCCGCGCCGCAGCCACACCTTTTGGCACTGGTCTGGAATGGACAGCCCAGCGCGACGGCGTGACAATCACCATCGTGGGCACCATGCATCTGCCTGATCCACGTCATGAGGTTCTGCGCGCCGTGATGCGCCGCCCGCTGTCGCAGGCTGATCTGCTGCTGGTTGAGGCCACTTTGGACGACCAGACCGACCTGCAACGTTACATGGCGGACAACCCCGACCTGCTGGCCATCACCACCGGCCCCACCCTGCCGGAACGGTTGGACGAGGCCACGTGGGACGCCATCCGGCAGGCCGCCGCCGACCGGTCCATTCCGAGCTTCATGGCCGCTAAGATGCAGCCGTGGTTTTTGACCATGACCCTTGCCCTGCCGCCCTGCGCGATGCTGGCCATGGCCCAAGGCGGGGCGGGATTGGACACGCTTTTGATGCAGGATGCCGCCGATCTGGGCGTGCCCACCGCCCCCTTGGAACCTTGGCAGGACACCTTTGCGCTACTGTCGGGCGGTACATTTGACGAACAGATGGCCGCTTTGCAGATGGCCCTAATCGACGCGGACGACCAAAACGCGCTGATCGTGGCCCTGACCGAATTCTATTTCGCCGGAATGACCGCCCACAGCTGGCACATCGCGGGGTTCACTCACCAGCTGTTGTCGGACGACATCGACAAAGCGACCTTTGACGCGCAAATGGTTCAGATGGAACAGGACTTGCTGGTCACCCGAAACCGCAACTGGATACCCGTGATCGAAGCGGCCGCCGCCGAACATGACCGCATCGTCGCGGCCTTCGGTGCGGCGCATCTGATCGGACAGGACGGCGTTTTGGCGTTGTTGGACCAAAACGGCTGGGTGGTCACCCCCCGCGACGCTTTCTAAACGTCCCCCCAATCGGCCAGCGCCGTGTGGCCGGCCGTGCTTAACCCGTAGACGCCCTTTTCGACCTTCTCAAACCAACCGTAGTGGTTTTCGCGCATGATGCGGGTGGCCACCGGCACCTCGGCCCATTCGGCCACCTTCGCGCCCTTGCTGGCGCCATGCACCGCCAAAAACCGTGCGCATTTCAACGCGTCCTGACGATAGCCGGTGACGATCCCGTGGCGCGTGGCACCGCCTGCGTTGGGGTCCCCCTCGAGGCGGTCAAAGGCCCGCAACAGCTGGGTCTTTTTCTTCTTCAGCCGTTTGGCCGCATAGGGCCCCGGATCGGCCAAAGCCTCCACAAAGCCATCGCGCAACCGCACGGTCAGCACGCCCAGCCCCAGCCGCCGCGCCAGTTTGACGTTGTTGCGCAGCGCCTTGGTCTTGCCGCCTGCGGGCACGGCCACATAGACGTCTTCGGTCACCGCCAGCCGGTCTATCCCCTGATGAAACAGCGCCAGTGAAAACCCCAGCTTTAACTCCACGATCACCAGATCATCGCCGCGCCGCCCCACCACATCTGCGGCCCCGACCTCCCCTTTCACGTCATAGCCCTGACGCTGCAAATAGGCCTTCACGGGCGGATAAAGATCGGCTTCCTTCATAGCCCGCACCTTGCGCCAGCAGGGTCGGCACGGCAAGTGTGGCGGAACGTCTGTCCCGCGCGAAAGTTAGACCCTTATGGATCTGTTCATCGTCATCGCTGTTGTGTCTGCAGCCCTTGTCGGGGGTGCGCTTTGGGGGGCCTACGGCACCCTGCCCCGCAGACTGGAGGGGTTTTTGATCGCCATGGCAGGCGGTGCCTTGATCGTCGCGGTGGTGGATGAGCTGATCAAACCCGCCAGCGCACAAATCGACCTGCCTTGGCTTGTTCCGGCGGTCCTTGCAGGGGCGGTGGTGTTTGTGGCCCTCGACACATGGGTCGATTCACGCTTTGGCAACGACAACGGCGGCGGGCTGCTGCTGGCCATCACCCTGGACGGCATTCCTGAAAACCTGGCGCTTGGGGTCGCGCTGATCTCAGCCGGTGCACCGGAGGTTGCGGCCCTTGCAGGTTCGATCATGCTGTCAAACTTGCCCGAGGCTGCGGGCGGCGCACAGGCCATGCGCAAATCCGGCCTATCAAAGATCAAGACCTTGGGCATCTGGACAGCCACCGCCGCCATGCTGGCCGCCGCGGCATGGGCTGGAAACGCTTTTCTTCAAGATGTCCCGCCAGAAATCCTCGCCCTGATCCGCGCCTTTGCGGCAGGCGCCGTGGTCGCATCCCTCGCCACAGAGGTTTTCCCCAAAGCCTACCGTCAAGACAGCAATCAAACAGGGATCGCCGTGACATTGGGCCTGATCCTGGCGTTCTGTCTGGGCACCTTGGGCGGCGCATAGCAGCCCTGCAACGACGCCCCCGTGACAAGGGGCCTGCCCCCTCCTATAAGGCGCGCAAACGCTAACCCCATAGGTGATTTTCATGACCACACTCGTTTTCGGCCACAAGGCCCCCGATACTGACAGCTTGGGTTCCGCCCTGATCTGGGACTGGTTCCTGAACCACACCGGAACCCCCGCCGCAGCCCGCCTGTTGGGCACCCCCAATACCGAAGCGGCCTTCGTAGCAAAACGTTGGGGTTTTGACGAACC
Source organism: Pseudooctadecabacter sp. (assembly GCF_965657175.1). Lineage (GTDB taxonomy): Bacteria > Pseudomonadota > Alphaproteobacteria > Rhodobacterales > Rhodobacteraceae > Octadecabacter. The sequence goes on from NZ_CBFHNH010000009.1 coordinate 30,431, forward strand.
GGCGATCATTGCAGACGTCGAAGACGATCAGGATTGCGTCATCGTCGACACCAACAACCCGGCTGAACTTCCCGCCAACATCAACAACGCCAATGTCACCGCCATCATTGACCACCACAAACTGGTCGGCGGTCTGGAAACCAAAGGCCCCATCGACATCACCGTGCGCCCCTTGGCCTGCACCGCGACGATCATGTACGACCTGATGGGCGACCAAGCGGCCCATATGCCTGATGCGATCAAGGGCCTGATGCTGAGCTGCATTCTGTCCGATACGCTCGAATTCCGCTCCCCCACGACGACCGATCGCGACCGCGATCTGGCCGTGGCACTGGCAGGCCAGCTGAACCTGGCAATCCCTGAATACGCGGGTGACATGTTCGCCGCCAAATCCGACGTTTCTGCCTTCTCGGATGCAGAACTGCTGCGCATGGACAGCAAGGAATATGAAGCCTGTGGCACCAAATTCCGCGTCTCCGTTCTGGAAACAACGGCCCCCGCGATCGTCCTGGACCGCAAGGCATCGATCATGGACACGATGACAACTGTCGCCCAAGAAGACGGCGTCGATCAGGTCCTGCTGTTTGTTGTAGACATCCTTAACGAAGAAGCCACCATGCTGATCCCCAATGATCTGACCAAAACCGTGGCCGAAAAATCCTTCGCCGCCGCCGTGACCGGCGACGCGGTCGTCCTGCCCGGCATCATGAGCCGTAAGAAACAGATCATCCCGGCCCTCAAGGTCTGATCAAACATCGCCCCGCGCGCGCCCTGACGGGACGGCGGGCGGGGCGTTTTGGCCAACGGCCAAGAGCGTCGACCCGTCCGTCCCAGAAGGAATGTCCCATGCCCCAGATCATCACCGCCTTCTCTGAAATCTCGACTCAATACGACGTGGCTTTCGTGGACCTGTGGGGCTGTATCCACAACGGCCTGACTCCCTTCCAAGACGCCGTCGCCGCCATGAAAACGTACCGTGCCGCAGGGGGCACTGTGGTGCTTGTAACCAATTCGCCCCGTCCGTGGGACAGCGTGGCCAAACAGATCACCGATATGGGCGTGGACCCAGACAGCTGGGATGCCATCGCCACCTCTGGCGACAGCGCGCGGGCGGCGATGTATCGCGGCATTGTGGGTCAGAAAATCTGGTTCATGGGGGAAACGCCGCGTGACGACGACTTCTTCAAACCCTTGTCCATCATCGAAAACCCAGTCGACATCCAAAAAGTCCCGCTGGAGGAGGCCGAAGGCATCGTCTGCTGCGGCCCTTTCGACACGCAGGCCGATCCGGCGGTCAATCGCCCCGAATTTCTCTATGCCAAGACCAAGGGGCTGAAACTGCTCTGCGCCAACCCCGACATCATCGTCGATCGGGGTGAGACGCGCGAATGGTGCGCGGGCGCGCTGGCCGCACTTTACACCGAAATGGGCGGGGAAAGCCTTTACTTCGGCAAGCCCCATCCCCCCATCTACGATCTGGCGCGTCGTCGCTATGCCGCCCTGCCCCAGTCCATGAACGATCCACGCATCATCGCCATCGGTGACGGGATTCGCACCGACATTCTGGGCGGCCAGATGGAAGACATCGACACGCTTTTCATCACCGGCGGCCTTGCAGCAGCGGAAACGAAAACCGACATCCAACCGGATGAGGCCGCGCTAAACGCCTATATCGAAACGGAAAAAGTGACGCCGACTTATTGCATCGGCTTCCTGCGCTAGGGCAATCCACCCTTGACAGATGCTGCATCCGCAAAGTAATAAAATTTCAACCTACGCGGTGTAGGTGATTTTTTGTTACTTAAAGGATCGCACCATGCTCGACAATCAAGGCAATGACCCACGCGGCACCATCTGCATTGAAGACATCGAAATCGGCATGTCGCGGACCTTGCGCAAGATCATCACCGACCGCGACATCGAACTCTTCGCCGAGGTGTCGACGGACCACAATCCTGTTCACCTTGATGATGAATATGCGCAGGACACCATTTTTGAAGGGCGCATCGCCCATGGCATGCTGACCGCTGGCCTGATCTCTGCGGTGATCGGGGAACAGCTGCCCGGTCACGGCACGGTCTATCTGGGGCAGAACCTGAAATTCCTTGCCCCCGTGCGCCCCGGTGACATGGTTGAGGCCATCGTGACCGTCACCGACATGGACATCGCCAAACGCCGCGTGACCATGGACACCCATTGCGAAATCGACGGCAAAAAGGTCCTGAAGGGTGAGGCTGTGGTGCTGGCACCCTCACGCAAATTCGACTGACTTGCGCCCCTTGCGGGACCGCGCTAGGCCTTGCCCATGCGCATTATCCGTGACCCAGCGTTCATCGCACAAACCGACCGTGGCGCAGCTGCGGCCATTGGCAATTTCGACGGAGTGCATCTGGGCCACCAGGCGGTCATCGACCTGACGCGCAACGCTGCAAACGGCGCGCCTCTGGGCATTGTTACGTTTGAACCGCATCCGCGCGAATATTTTGCCCCCGACGCCCCGCCGTTTCGTTTGATGAACGCGGCGGCCAAGGCCAACCGCCTTGAAAAACTGGGGCTGGACGTGTTGTTTCAGGTGCCTTTCAACGACGCGCTTGCCGCGCTCACCCCGCGGGAATTTGCACAGAATATCCTGTCCGACATGCTCGGCCTGACCCATGTGGTCGTGGGTGAGGATTTCTGTTTCGGCAAGGACCGTGCGGGCAATGCCGATGATCTTCGGGCCTTCGGGGCGCAGATGGGCTTTGATGTGACCATCGCGCCGATGTTGGCCACAACGGCGGGCAACGTGTCCTCAACCGCGATCCGCCAAGCGCTGACTGACGGGCAGCCGCGTATTGCCGCACAAATGCTGGGCCATTGGCACCGCATCGACGGGCCGGTGATCACCGGCGAACAGCGGGGCCGCGAATTGGGCTACCCCACGGCGAATATGTCCATCGACGGACTGCATCCGCCCAAGTTCGGGGTTTATGCGGTGAAGGTCGATGTCCTCGAAGGGCCGCACGCGGGCAGCTACAACGGCGCGGCCTCCATCGGGGTGCGGCCCATGTTCGGGGTGAACACCCCGAATTGTGAGACGTTTGTCTTTGATTTCTCGGGCGATCTTTATGGCACCGAGCTGAGCGTGGCTTTGGTCGAATACTTGCGCGGTGAGGAAAAGTTTGACGGGCTGGACGCCCTGATCAGCCAAATGGACGCCGATTGCGCCCGCGCGCGGGACATTCTGGCCGATGTCTGATCCCATCGACAGAACCGGCCTGCGCCCTGATTTCTGGGCCAATATCCCCATGGACAAGATGACCCGGCCAGAATGGGAAGCACTGTGCGATGGCTGCGGCAAATGTTGCCTCAACAAGCTTGAGGATGAGGACAGCGGCGACGTCGCCCTGACCCGCGTGGCGTGCAAATTGCTCGATGACAGCACCTGCCGCTGTGCGGCCTACACCAACCGCCATGACTTCGTGCCCGAATGTATCGTACTGACGCCTGAAACGATCCAGAACCACATGTATTGGCTGCCACAAACCTGCGCCTACCGCCTGATCAGCGAAGGCCGCCCGCTGCTGCATTGGCACCCGCTTTTGACCGGCACGGCGCAATCTGTTCACGATGCCGGTGTCTCCGTCCAAGGGTTGACGGTGTCCGAGGCCAACACCCCCGACGACGATTGGGAAGATCACATCATTGAGGAGCCTGTGTAATGTTTTTCGCGTCAGACAATTCCGGTCCCGCCCACCCAGCGGTGATGGAGGCGATGATCCGCGCCAACGACGGCTACCGCTTTGGCTACGGGGCGGAGGCAGAAATGGACCGCGTGCGCACCGGCATCCGTGATCTGTTTGAGGCCCCCGAGGCCGCCGTCTATCTGGTCGCCACCGGCACAGCCGCCAATTCGATCGCCCTCGGCACCCTGTCGAACCCGTGGGAGACGATCTTTTGCACCAAGCTGAGCCACATCAACGAGGACGAATGCAACGCGCCTGAATTCTACTCAGGCGCCAAGCTGACCTGCGTGCCGGATGAAAACGCCAAGATGACCCCCGCGACCCTGCGCGCCACCATTGAAGGCGAGGAAACCCGTGGCGTCCACGGCCCCCAGCGCGGGCCTGTGTCGATCACGCAGGTGACCGAAAAAGGCACGGTTTATACCTTGGATGAGATTGCGGCGCTGACCGAAGTGGCCCGCGAATTCGGCCTCGCCACCCATCTGGACGGCGCGCGCTTTGCCAATGCCATCGTCACCTTGGGCTGCACCCCTGCAGACATGACGTGGAAAGCGGGCATTGATTGCGTGTGCTTTGGCGGCACGAAAAACGGGCTCATGGGGGTTGAGGCTGTCGTGTTCTTTGACCCCAAACACGCGTGGGAATTCGAACTGCGCCGAAAGCGCGGGGCGCATCTGTTTTCAAAGCATCGCTATCTGTCTACCCAGATGGAGGCCTATTTAGAGGGCGATCTTTGGCATGATCTGGCGACCAAAGCCAACGATGCAGGCCAGCATCTGGCGGACGGGTTGCGCGGGATGAATGCGGTGACCTTCCCTTATGACCCAGAGGCCAACCTGATGTTCTTTGAGATGCCCCGCAGCCTGCACCAAAAGGTTCGCGCCGCTGGCGCACAGTATTATCTGATGGGCGCTGAGGACGGCGAGGGGGACGAAATGGTCATGGGCCGTCTGGTCTGCGACTGGTCCGTTGGCCGCGAGGGCGTGGACGCGTTTCTGGCAGCTTTGAAGGCATAATCGCCCCACGATCGCCGCACCTATCGGCGCGACACCCGCGCGGCTTGGGTTGCGCCGTCAGGCGCAGGTCATGGCGCGGGCGACCTCGATGGGATGGGTCAGCGGCGCCATGTGATCGGCCCCGTCGATCACAGCGCGACGGGCCTGCGGGATACCCCGCTCTAGCCAGTCCAGAATGGCCGCAATGACCGGCTGGGTGCTGCTGCCTTCAATCAGATCCACCGGGCAGTGCACCTGGTCCAAGCGGTCCAATATACCGTGGACATCCTCCTCAATCGCGGGGGCAGCGGCAGGGATCAGATGGATCTGGTCGCGGATACGGGCGCGATTCTTTTCGGGCAGATCAGCCCAGGCAGGACCCGTACCCCACATGGAGGTAAAGACCGCAGATGCGGTGTCACGATCCTGCACCGTCATAGCCTCCACAAATGGCGCGAATGCGGTTTGGTGGGCGTCATACGCCGCAGTGCCACGGGCCGCCGCAAACATCACCGGTTCGATCAACGTCAGACGGCCGACCTTTTCCGGTGCATCCAGCGCAAGGCGCAGGGCGACGGTCGCCCCGAAGGAATGGCCGATCACATGGGTCGGCGCGTCGGTCAGCGCGCTGGCGACGGCCAAACTGTCGCTGTGGTAATCCTGCCCGCCCCATGCGCCCGATTTGCCGTGCCCCGGAAGATCGAAGAATGTGTTGGCGGCGTCCGGCAAAGCCTCCGCCAAGGGCATCAGGGACACCCCGCGCCCCAGCGAACAGTGGACAAACAAACGGGGCATCCCCTGCCCCGTTTGCGTCACCCAGATGTCTTGGCCTGCGATGTGGTGCAGCACCTAGAATTCGCCGGACAGGTGGCGATCCAGATCGTCAATACGGTCCTGCCCCCAGAACCGTTCATCCTTGTCCGAGATAAAGAACGGCGCGCCAAAGACGCCTTTGGCCACGGCCTCTTCCAGATTGCGGGCATAGGTATCCGCGCCCTCCAACATGCCGCTGTCGGCCAGCGCGGGATCAAACCCGGTTTCCTCAAGACAAGCGCGGATGACGTCGTCGTCCGCGATGTTCTTGTCGTCGGCCCAGCAGCTGCGCGTCAGGGCCTGCACCAGCGCCCCCACATTGCCACCTGCGTTCTGCGCGGCAATGATCGCATAGGACGACGGGGCCATATTGGTGGGCCAATGCGCGGGCTTCATGGTGAACGGCAGGCCGGTGACGATGGCACGGCGGCGCATGTCTTGCAGGCGGTATTCCTGCCGGTTTGGGTGGCGGTCTTTGGGGGGAATGCCGCCCGTGCGCCCGAACAGGCCCATGATGTCCAGCGGCTTGTAGGTCACGGTTGCGCCGTGCTTTTTCACCACCGCCTCAAACTCCGGTCCGGCAAGATAGGTGAAGGGGGAAATGGTCGCGAAGTAGTAATCAATATGTGGCATTTGGCTCTCCTAAATCGCCCCGAGATTTGTTGGTGGCAGGTTAGTTACGTGCTAGGCGGTGTCAACGTCACGAATCTGTCATCAATGGATCTGCCCCATGCCAAACCTGATCGAACCGAAGCTGATTTCCGGCAACGCGAACCAACCCCTCGCCAAGGCCGTGGCCAAGCGGATGTCCATGCACCGTGGCATCAACGTAGGTCTGGTTGATGCGCGGGTCGAAAGGTTCAACGACGGTGAGATTTTCGTCGAAGTGTTCGAAAACGTCCGTGGTGAGGACATGTTCATCATCCAATCCACATCGAACCCCGCCAACGACAACCTGATGGAGCTGTTGATCATCGCAGACGCCCTGCGCCGGTCATCGGCTGCGCGCATCACCGCTGTGATCCCCTATTTCGGCTATGCCCGTCAGGACCGCCGGTCCAAGGCCCGCACGCCCATCACTGCCAAGCTGGTTGCGAATATGTTGGTTGAGGCCGGGATCGAACGGATCCTGACGCTTGACCTGCACGCCACGCAAATCCAAGGCTTCTTCGATATTCCTGTGGACAACCTTTATGCCGCGCCGGTTTTCGCGTTGGATGCCATGCACCACTTCAAGGGGCGCGATGATGTGATGGTCGTGTCACCGGACGTGGGCGGCGTGGCCCGTGCCCGCGATCTGGCCCAACGGATCGGCGCGCCTCTGTCGATCGTCGACAAACGCCGTGGCAAACCCGGTGAAGTGGCTGAGATGACCGTCATCGGGGACGTCAAAGACCGCACCTGTTTGATCGTGGATGACATCGTCGATACTGCGGGCACCCTGTGCAAAGCGGCTGAGGTGCTGATGGATCACGGCGCCAAGGAAGTGCATTCCTACATCACCCACGGTGTGCTGTCTGGCCCTGCGATTGAACGGATCGACAAATCCGTGATGAAACATCTGGTCATCACCGACACGATCAAACCGACCGACGCGGTTCAGGCCTGCGACAAAATCCGCATCGTGCCCACGGCCCCGATGTTCGCGCAGGCGATCATGAACACATGGAACGGCACATCTGTGTCGTCTCTCTTTGACCACAACACGTTGCAGCCCATTTACGAAGGCATGTATTCCGGCAGCTAGGCGACCGCCCTAGTAGAGGTCCCATTCGTCGACCTGACGCAATTCCCCAGTGGCCTGCCAGGCCACGCGGACGCGTGCGATCTTGCTGTCGCCCCATGTGCGGAACACGATCGCAAAGCCGTCGCTTGTGACATCTTCGGCCTGCACATCGGCGCGGGCATTGGACCCGTTGGACATGTCAAACATGGACAAATTCGCCATCACCACGGGTGGCGCCCGGAAACTTTCGGAAAATTCCACATAGGCACGCACCTGTCGCGCGCCGTCGCCCGTCCACATGACGCCGTCATGTTCAAAGTCGGAAAACATCACGACATCGCCGTGATCGACCCCGATAAGATGGTTGCGCATTCTCTTCATGTTGTACCGTTGCCCGAAGGCGGTCTTCCCTATCCTGCCGATAGGTTAACCCCGAATTCCGGCAGAGATAAGCCAAATGTCGTTCAGGATTGTGCCAAAGGCCGCAAGCGCGCCACCAGTGGCACGATGACAAGCAGGAGTACCGCAGACATCAGGAAGGGCGCACCAGGCAGGTAGATCCCCTCGTCGTCCACAAAAGCCTCAAACGTGCCGGTCACGACCAGCGGGGCCAGAAACGCCGCAATAGAGGCAAGGGAGGCGATGACACCCTGCACCAGCCCCTGTTCGCCCTCATCCACCGTGTTGGAGGCCATAGCGGTGATCATCGGGGGTGTCAGATCAGACAAGGCCGCCAGCAGGATAAAGATAATGAGGCCGGTCACAGTGCTGATGAACCCGAACCCGACCATCCCGATGATCGCGGATGCAAGGCCGAATTGCAGCGTCCGAAATTCCCCGAACCGTTTGATGAAGACCGGCATCAACCCGCCCTGCACCAGCGCCAGCAAGATGCCATAGCCCGCCAGTGACATCCCGATATAAAGGGTCGACCAATTAAACAGCTCACGGGTGAAAAAGGCCCAAAGGGTCGGGTAAACCATATTGGCGAATTCAAACAAAAACAGGCAGATCAGCGGGATCGCAAGGCCGGGAATGCGGAACGCCTTGAGGATGGTTTTGAACGGGTTGAGGTCCCGACGTCCGAAGGCCCTGCGTTTTTCAGGCGGCAGGCTTTCGGGCAGGACAAACAGGCCAAAGACCACATTCAGCGCCGATATAGCGGCCGCGATCCAGAAAGGCGCGGTGATGTGCCATTCCGCAGCGATGCCCCCGATGGCTGGCCCCAAGACAAACCCGATGCCAAAGGCCGCCCCCATCATCCCGAACCGTGCCGCACGGTCAGACGCCGACGAAATGTCGGCGATATAGGCCGTGGCCGTTGTATAGGTCGCGCCCGCGACACCTGCCAGGATGCGCCCGATCAGCAGCACCCAAAACACACTGGCCAAGGCCATGATCACATAGTCCACAGCCAGCACGAACAGCGCCAAAAGCAATACAGGCTTGCGCCCGAATGCATCCGACAAACTGCCAATAATAGGCGCGAACAAGAACAGTGCACCCGCATAGGACGCCATAAGGACACCGCCCCAGAACGCGCCCTCCCCCGTGCTGCCTGCCCCTACGCGGTCCATCAGGTCAGGCATGATCGGAAAGACGATCCCGATGCCAATGGCGTCGATCATCAAGGTCGCGAGGATAAAAATATATGCACGATTGTTCATGGACCGACATGACGGCGTCCGCCTGCAAGAGGCAAGCCAAAATCGTGGCGTCGCTGAAATTCATCGATCAGCGGACGGCCCCTCTGCACCCAGCCGGAACTCCGCCGACAGCGCTTGCGAGGCGTCCTTGGTCAGCTGATGAAACGGCGCGGAACATGATCAGCCGCGTTTGCGTTTTGGGACTTTGCTCATGAAATCGGGGGGACGTTTGGCAACCCAGGCAAAAAACTTTGCCAATCGCGGGTGGGCGCGCAGGGCCGTGGGTGTGGCATAGTCGCGGGCCAGTTCGGCCTCGGACAGTGTTGCGTGGATTTCTTTGTGACAGATGTGATGAACAAGGACCGTCGGCCCACCCTTGCCCCCCTTCAGCTTGGGGATCAGATGATGCAGGCTTTGTGGAACACCGGGTGGAATGGGGCGCAGACACAGGGGGCAGACGGGATCATCGGACATGGTGAGTGAGGTAAGGTGCAGGCCCGATTTGTCGACCCGCAGCGATTGACCTGGCCCAAGTCAGAGGGCCGCCCCGGCCCAAAGTTTGACGGCGCTTTCCACGTCGACACGGGTCGGGCAATGGACCACGGGGCACGGGGCCCCCGTCACCGTGTTCTGGACCGTGTTGAAAGACTGCCGATCGCGACGCAGGCTGCGCCAAGCAAACCGCCACCCTGCGGCAATTTGATCCCGGTTGCCAGCGGGCAGTTCAGGCCGCGTGCGCCCCGCGTGGCGCACCGGACGCGCAAACAACCGCCAAGCACGGACCGGCAGCGGCGGATCAAGCGAGATCGCCAGATCAGCGCGCGGAAGCGCAAGCGGCAATACCGATGGGCCGCCTTCGATGATCCATGCGGGGGCTGCGACCTGTTGGGCGAGGTCCCTATCAATCGCGGCGCGGGGACGGGTCTGCCACTCTGTGGTCAGTTTAAAACTGTCGAACCGGCACAGTGGCACATCCGGTCGCGCAGTCTGCAACCGTGTGGCCAAGGTCGACTTGCCGGACCCATTGGCCCCCGTGATAATCACCCGCTGCATGGCAGTGGCCACACGAAAAAGGGCGCCCCGATTGGGACGCCCTTTGATTGGTATATCGGGACCAGGTCAGACACCTATAGCCCGCATCGCATCCACAAGGGTGTTGCGGATCATGTCCGCCTCATCCACGCCCTGCCCGCTTTGCTTGGCGGCCTCATAGGCTGTGTCTGCATCCGCGATCAAACCGTCCATGTATTCGCGGGTCACATCGCCCTTGGGCAATGCTTTCTCCGCCAACACAGACACGGCACCGCCGGTGATCTCTGCGAAGCCACCGGAGACGAAGTAATCGTCGGTGCCTTTGGCGTGGGTCACGGACAGAATGCCGGGGCGCAGGGTGGTGATCGTGGGGGCATGATCGGCCATGGCCGTCATATCCCCGTCCGCACCCGGGATCTGAACCTCAGTCGCGTCCAGGGACGCCAAACGGCGCTCTGGGCTGACAAGGTCGAATTTGAAGTCTGCCATGTGTGTGGCTCCTACTTCTTAATTAAGCTGCGTCAGCAGCCATTTTCTCGGCTTTGGCTTTCACTTCGTCGATACCGCCGACCATGTAGAACGCACCTTCGGGAAGGTGGTCATACTCGCCTGCGACAACGGCTTTGAAGGACGAAATCGTATCCTCAAGTGGAACCTGCACACCGTCAGAGCCGGTGAAGACCTTCGCCACGTCGAACGGCTGGCTGAGGAAACGTTCGATTTTACGGGCACGTGCCACTGCCAGTTTGTCGTCCTCGGACAGTTCGTCCATGCCGAGAATGGCGATGATGTCCTGCAAGGATTTGTAACGCTGCAGGATCTGCTGCACGTCAGTTGCAACCTTGTAGTGCTCATCCCCGATGATCAGCGGGTCCAGCAGACGGGATGTGGAACCCAGCGGGTCCACAGCCGGATAGATGCCTTTTTCGGAGATCGAACGGTCCAGAACGGTCGTCGCATCAAGGTGGGCAAAGGACGTGGCCGGCGCAGGGTCGGTCAAGTCATCCGCAGGCACGTAGACGGCCTGCACAGAGGTGATCGAGCCACCTTTCGTGGAAGCAATACGTTCCTGCATGGCACCCATGTCGGTGGCCAGTGTTGGCTGGTAGCCCACAGCGGACGGGATACGACCCAGAAGCGCGGACACCTCGGAACCGGCCTGTGTGAAGCGGAAGATGTTGTCGACGAAGAACAACACGTCGGAACCTGTATCGTCACGGAACTGTTCCGCAAGGGACAGTCCGGTCAGAGCGATCCGCATACGCGCTCCTGGAGGCTCGTTCATCTGGCCGTAGACCAGTGCGATTTTGGAGTCTGGCAGGTTATCGGGCACGATAACGCCGGATTCGATCATCTCGTGGTAAAGGTCGTTGCCTTCACGGGTCCGCTCACCCACACCGGCGAACACGGACACACCGGAGTGCACCTTCGCGATGTTGTTGATCAGTTCCATGATGAGAACGGTTTTGCCCACGCCGGCACCGCCGAACAGACCAATTTTACCACCCTTCGTGTAGGGCGCCAGCAGGTCGATGACCTTGATGCCTGTCACAAGGATTTCAGTCTCGGTGGACTGGTCTTCGAACTTGGGCGCTTCGCCGTGAATGGAACGACGGGCGTCGGTATCGACGGGGCCCTGTTCGTCCACAGGCTCACCGGTGACGTTCATGATGCGACCCAGTGTGGCGTTGCCCACAGGGATGGAGATTGGCGCACCGGTGTCGGTCACGTCCTGACCGCGGACCAAGCCCTCGGTCGCGTCCATCGCGATGGCACGCACGGTGTTTTCACCGAGGTGCTGCGCCACTTCGAGTGTCAGCTCTTTGCCATTGTTGTCTGTTGTCAGCGCGTTCAAAATCGCTGGCAGATCGCCATCGAACTGAACGTCCACAACGGCGCCGATCACCTGAGTGATTTTGCCATTTGCTTTTGCCATTTTCGTTTCTCCGGTTTCTTACAGCGCTTCCGCGCCGGAAATGATTTCAATCAGCTCGTTGGTGATGACGGCCTGACGGGATCGGTTGAATTCGATTGTCAGCTTGTCGATCATCTCGCCAGCGTTTCGTGTCGCGTTGTCCATGGCGGACATCCTCGCACCTTGCTCGGATGCGCCGTTCTCCAGCAGGGCAGAGAAGATCGCCGTGGCGACGCCGCGCGGCAGCAGGTCAGCCAAGATGGCTTCTTCGCTGGGCTCGTAGTCGTAAAGCGTGCCTTCGTCCGCTTCGGTGCCTTCGGGCACGGAGAAGGGGATGATCTGCTGGGCGGTCGGGATCTGTGTCACAACGTTCTGGAACTTCGCATAGAAGATCGTGGCGACGTCGAATTCCCCCGCATCAAAGCGGTTCAGCACGTCACGGGCGATGTCCTGCGCGTTGTCGTAGCCCACGCGCTTGACCTCAGAGAGGTCCACGTGACCGACAAAGCTGTCTTCCAGATCGCGGCGGATCGCGTCGCGGCCTTTCTTACCCACAGTCAGGACCTTTACGGTCTTGCCTGCTGCCTCCAGTTCAGCCGCATGGGAGCGGGCGAGCTTTGAGATGTTGCCGTTAAAGCCACCGCACAGACCACGTTCGGCTGTCATGACCACCAAAAGGTGCACTTGATCGGAGCCTGTCCCGCTGAGGAGTTTGGGCGCGCCCTCACCACCAGCAGCAGCTGCCAAGCCCGCCATCACCGCGTTGAACCGCTCCGTATAGGGGCGGGACATCTCAGCCGCATCCTGTGCCCGCCGCAGTTTTGCGGCGGCCACCATTTGCATGGCCTTGGTGATCTTACGGGTCGACTTGACCGACTCGATCCGGTTTTTAAGGTCTTTAAGGTTAGGCATGTGCCTGTATCCTTTCCCTTATGCGTAATCGGCGGCGAATGCGTCGAGAGCTGCTTTCACCTTATCAGCCGCGTCGCCTTTGATCTTTGGATCTTCGTTGGTGATCCAATCCAGAACATCGGCGTTGTTGGCGTGCATATGTGCCAGCATTGCGTCTTCCCACTTGCCCACGTCCGCCACATCGACGTTGTCGAGGTAGCCGTTGGTGCCAGCAAAGATGATCACAACGATTTCGGCGTTGGTCAGCGGCGAATACTGCTTTTGCTTCATCAGCTCTGTCAGACGGGCACCACGGGCCAGCAGGCGCTGGGTGGCGGCGTCCAGATCGGAACCGAACTGCGCAAAGGCAGCCATTTCGCGGTACTGAGCCAGCGACAGTTTCACGGGACCCGCAACCGAAGACATCGCCTTCGTCTGTGCGGAGGACCCAACGCGGGACACGGACAGACCGGTGTTCACAGCAGGACGGATACCCTGATAGAACAGTTCGGTTTCCAAGAAGATCTGACCGTCGGTGATCGAAATCACGTTTGTCGGAATAAACGCGGACACGTCACCACCTTGGGTTTCGATGACCGGCAGAGCCGTCAAGGAACCGGAGCCGTTGTCTTCGTTCAGCTTCGCAGACCGCTCAAGCAAACGGGAGTGGAGGTAGAACACGTCACCAGGATAGGCTTCGCGGCCTGGTGGGCGACGCAGAAGCAGGGACATCTGGCGGTAGGCCACAGCCTGCTTGGACAAGTCATCATAGATGATCAGCGCGTGACGGCCGTTGTCGCGGAAGTGTTCCGCCATGGCTGTCGCCGCATAAGGTGCGAGGAATTGCAGCGGGGCTGGGTCGGATGCTGTCGCGGCCACAACGATGGAATATTCCATCGCGCCGTTCTCTTCGAGCTTCTTAACCAGCTGTGCCACTGTGGAACGTTTCTGGCCAACAGCCACGTACACACAGTACAGTTTCTTGCCTTCTTCGTCGCCAGCGGCTTCGTTGTAGGACTTCTGGTTCAGGATCGTGTCCAGCGCGATGGCTGTTTTACCTGTCTGACGGTCACCAATGATCAGCTCTCGCTGGCCACGGCCAACGGGGATCATCGCGTCCACGGACTTTAGGCCGGTGGCCATTGGTTCGTGCACAGACTTACGCGGAATAATGCCCGGCGCTTTGACTTCGGCCACGCCGCGCTTTTTCGCGCCGATGGGGCCTTTGCCGTCCAGTGGGTTGCCCAGACCGTCAACAACGCGGCCCAGCAGTTCGTCACCGATTGGCACGTCAACAATGGCGTTCGTCCGCTTAACGGTGTCGCCTTCTTTGATGTCTTGGTCGGAGCCGAAGATAACAACACCAACGTTGTCAGTTTCGAGGTTCAGGGCCATGCCCTGAATGCCACCGGGGAATTCGACCATCTCACCGGCCTGGATGTTGTCCAGACCGTAGACGCGCGCAATACCGTCACCGACGGACAGCACACGGCCAACTTCTGCAACTTCGGCTTCCTGGCCGAAATTCTTGATCTGGTCCTTGAGGATCGCGGAAATTTCCGCAGCTTGGATCGCCATTATCGGGCCTCTTTCATGGTATTCTGGAGGGCAGCAAGTTTCGCTTTGATCGACGTGTCGATCATTTTGGAACCTACCTTAACGACAAGACCGCCGATGAGGCTTTCATCAACGGTCGCATTGATATTCACAGCAGAGCCGACGGACGCCTTGAGCGTTTTCGCCAACTTATCTGTCTGAGCTTTGGTCAGGGCCTTGGCAGAAACCACATCCGCGGTCACTTCGCCCTTTTCCGCCGCCAGCATGTCACGCAGGGATGCGATCATCTGGGGGACGACAAACAAACGACGTTTGGACGCCATCAGCGCCAATGTGTTTGTCATCATCTTGGAGAGTTTCATTTTCTTCGCAACGGCTGCGACAGCGGCGCTTTGTTCATCACGGCTATACAGCGGTGAAGAAATCAAAGTGCGCAGGTCATCGCTGCCCTCAAGGGCTGCGGCCAATGCGTTGATGTCAGTTTCAAGGGCTTTCAGGCCCTTCGCGTCTTTCGACAATTCGAAGACGGCGGTGGCATAGCGGCTTGCAATGCCGGAGGAGATCGAAGCTGGTTCGGACACGTCCACCCTTCCGATGTCATTGGCTGCTGGACCCCTTACGAAATAGGCCGTCCCTCAGCGCAGTCATGTCCCCCACAGGCGGGAGACGCCAAAATCAGGGCGGATGTAGCAGAGGGTTTGCGGTGGGGCAACCGCATTGCTCACCAAATTGTCAGGGCAGATTTATTCAATGGAGACTGGCACAAAGCGCCTGCAGACGCCTACCCTGCGACCGCCTGCCGCGCCTTGGCCGCCCACAATTGGCGACACGGCCCAGTCTGAGAGACGATTCTATGGGGCGATCATATGGCGGATTGGCCCGCTTTGGCGAAAAACAGATCGTTTTCAACCTCACACCTGACACAATTCAGGTCTATGTAGAAGGCTAGGTTATTGGTTAATTTGTCGGGATTTGATCCATGTTGAGCTTTGCACTTCTGCCGTTCTTTGCTTTTGGCCTTTTGGCATTGGTGCCGGGTCTGACCGCGGACGATAGCTCGGATGACACGATAGGCGACCCCGATGATCCCGATTTGCCGGTCGATCCCGTTGATCCCGAAACCTTGGGTGCAACCTTCGACGTGACCGATGGCGGTGTCGCAATCGAATTTGGCGAAAACGAAACGGGCCGTCTGGCTATTGTCACCTATGTGGACACCGAAGACTCCGACACGGATTTCCTTCAGACACACGAAGCGCGCTATTATCTGGTGCCCGACGGCGTCGAATGGCCGGACAATACATCTGAAACCGCCTCGAACATTCCGGGCGACACCAATGACGGCACCTACCTGCTTGAAGACTTCGAAGAGGCCTTCAATCTGACGTTGCTGGGCACGGTCGATCTGTTGGCCGATGGAAATGATGCGCCGACCGACACCAACATGGCTCAGGCCCTGCCCACCCTCACGTCAAACGTCGAGGCGGAGTATTATTACCTCGAAGCGAACACAGACGGGGACGAACTGATCGAATTCCTGCAAGAGGGCTATGCCGACACACGCAATGGCGCAACACAGACCATCGTGGACACATCCACCGTCGGGACAGCCGAAAACGACTGGATCACACCCAGCGTGGGCGACGTCACACTGGAAGGTCTGGCAGGCGACGACACCTTGGGTGGCTTTCAAAACAACCTTTCCCTGTCTGGCGGGGACGGGGACGACACCCTAACGGCCATCGGCACAGGCGGCGTGATCGATGGCGGGGCCGGCAACGATGAGGTCCGCGCCACCGATGCGGTTGTCGATTTGGGCGACGGCAACGATGACGCCAACGTTGAAAACAGCACCGTCACCGGTGGCGCGGGCGACGACAGCATCACTGTGATGTTCGGCGGGTCGGCCACCGGCGATGACGGCAGCGATGTCTTAAACGGACAGGGGGCGGATATCGTCCTCACCGGTGGGGAAGGCGATGATATCGTCGTGGTCGAAGGCGCAGGATCGCAATCCTATGGCGGGGTTGGCGACGACACCATCGGCGCGCGGGACGGCGGATCGGGATTCGGTGGTGCGGGCAATGACCGCATTCAGACCAACGAAGACAGCACTGTCTTTGGCGGTGACGGCGACGACGACATCCAGATTTTTGCCGACCGGACCAGTGAGGGCGCGGCAGGGGTCGCTTGGGGCGATGAGGGCAGCGATACCTTCACCTTGTCCGTGCGGTTTGCCTTGGCGGAATCTGACGGGGAAACCGTCGCGGTGATTGAGGATTTCAACACCGCTGAGGATGTCCTTCAGGTCGATCTGTTCCAGACCACCGATGCGCAAATCTCTGAGGTCACCGTTTTTGAGGACCCCGACGGCGCATTCACTGAGGTCGAAGTCTTTGTGCAAAGCCTCGACCTGCCGCCGTCCTCCTTTGTGGTGCGGCTGACCGGTGTGACCGGGTTTAGCGCGGATCAGGTCGTGTCGATCTAAACGGGCTTCACCACGGGGCCGCCCATTCCCTCAAGCACGCGCAAGGGCCGTTTGACGGCCTCTGTCAGGCCGGGACGTTTGGGTTGCGGGACCTGTTTTGTGGCCTCAACCATCAGAACACCCCCTGCGGTAAACACCGGCAGGTGTCGCCCCATGCGTTCCATCGTATTGGCCATGCGCCGCCAGACTTTGCGCGATGAGGGGGGCTGATAGAGCGTCGACAGCGTCTTCGTGGGGATCAACCCCGTGTCGCGCAGCTGCTTTTCCAACTGCCCCAACGAATAGGGCCGCCCGAAGCCAAACGGCGTTCTGTCCGACCGAGACCAAAGTCCAGCCCGATTGGGCACGATAAACACCGCCCGTCCTTCCGGTTTGAGAACCCGCCAACATTCATCCAGCAGCGCCAGCGGATGCTCGGACGTCTCCAGCCCGTGCAGCAGAACCAGTTTGTCCACCGTCCCCGTCGCTATTGGCCAAAGCGCGTCTTCGCACAACACCGCAACGTTGGGCTGCCCCGCAGGCCAAGGCATCACGCCCTGCGGCCCCGGCATCAGGCCGATCACCCGTCGCGCATCTTGAATGAACGGACGCAACAGCGGCACTGCAAATCCGTAGCCTACCACCGTTTCGCGCGTTGCCTTGGGCCACATTCGCACCAGTTCATCCCGCACGACCTTTTGCGCCGCCCGCCCCAAGGGGCTGCGGTAGTAGAACTCACGAAGATCGTGCACATCCAGATGCATTGCGGCCCCTTTGTATCTGGGCAAAACTTAACGACACCATATCAACACCGGACCCAAGCGCCATGCCCCTTACACTCGTCACTGTTCCCTGCCTCGAAGACAACTATGCCTTTTTGCTGCACAATGACGCCACGGGGGAGACTTTGCTGGTCGACGCACCGGAGCCCGCCCCCATTCAGGCCGCTTTGGACGCCCAGGGCTGGACGTTGACGGACATCCTGCTGACCCACCACCATTGGGATCACGTGGATGGATTGGACCCTTTGCGTGGATCGGCCCGTGTGATCGGGGCCGCCAAGGATGCGGACCGCTTGCCCCCTCTGGATTTGGCCGTGACCGAAGGCGACGCCGTGACGATCTGCGGTGAGGACGTGCAGATCTTTGATGTGTCCGGCCACACCTTGAACCATATCGCCGTCTATTTCCCCACCTCGGGCGTGGTGTTCACCGCCGACAGCCTGATGGCGCTGGGATGTGGCCGTCTGTTCGAAGGCACGCCCGCGCAGATGTGGGCCTCGTTGCAAAAACTGCGCGCCCTGCCCGACGACACCCGCGTGTGTTCGGGCCATGAATACACCCAAACCAACGCGCGCTTTGCGCTGACTATTGAACCCGACAATTCCGACCTTACATTGCGATCAGACGAAATCGCCATCGCCCGCGCCAAAGGGCTGGCCACCGTCCCCTCACCTTTAGGCGTTGAAAAGCGCACCAACCCCTTTTTGCGGGCCGATGTGCCTGCTTTGAAATCCGCCGTCGGCATGGCCGACGCCGATCCATCGGACGTCTTCGCCCATGTGCGCAAGAAACGTGACACTTTCTGATCTGCCACAAAAGGCAGCAAAACCCTGTAAAACAGGCCTTTAGGGGTCACAGTCAAATCAACGTAACAAAGATGTGGCAATTTTTCCCTTGAAGCTGCGGGAAATAAGCCAAAACTTAACCTTAAGAGGCCACGGTAGTGTCGGGCCGACGATCCCCGGCAAGACCCCCGATCAAGAGGAGCACGCAACGTGCCATCATTCTCGACGACACTTGAGCAGTCCATTCACTCCGCGCTGGCGCTGGCGAATGCGAACAAACATGAACTGGCCACGCTGGAACATCTGTTGCTGGCCCTGCTGGATGAACCGGACGCCGCCCGCGTGATGCAGGCCTGTTCGGTGAACCTTGATGAGTTGCGCAAAACTCTTGAAGATTTCATCGAGGACGATCTGTCGACCCTCGTGACAGAAGTGGAAGGATCCGAGGCCGTACCAACAGCCGCGTTCCAGCGCGTGATCCAACGCGCGGCCATCCACGTGCAATCGTCAGGCCGTACGGAAGTGACCGGCGCCAATGTATTGGTCGCGATCTTTGCCGAACGCGAAAGCAACGCCGCCTACTTCCTGCAAGATCAGGATATGACCCGCTACGACGCGGTCAATTTCATCGCCCACGGTGTGGCCAAAGACCCCGCCTTTGGCGAAAGCCGCCCCGTATCCGGCGCGCCCTCCATGGAGGACGAAGCTGAGGCCACGACCGAAGGCAGCAAAGACGAATCCGCGCTGGCAAAGTATTGTGTCGATCTGAACCAGAAGGCCTCCGAAGGGGATGTTGATCCGCTGATCGGCCGCGCCCATGAGGTTGAACGCTGCGTGCAGGTTCTGTGCCGCCGTCGCAAGAACAACCCGCTGTTGGTGGGTGATCCGGGCGTGGGCAAAACCGCCATCGCCGAGGGTCTGGCCAAGAAAATCGTCGAACACGAAGTGCCTGAGGTTCTGTCCGGAACCACCATCTATTCCCTCGACATGGGGGCATTGCTGGCAGGCACGCGGTATCGCGGCGATTTCGAAGAACGCCTCAAGGCTGTGATGACGGAAATGGAAGACCACGACGATGCGGTTCTTTTCATTGACGAAATCCACACCGTGATCGGTGCGGGTGCCACATCCGGCGGGGCCATGGACGCATCCAACCTGCTGAAACCTGCTTTGCAGGGTGGCAAACTGCGCTGCATGGGGTCCACCACCTACAAGGAATTCCGCCAGCATTTCGAAAAGGACCGCGCGCTGAGCCGCCGGTTCCAGAAGATCGACGTGACGGAGCCTTCGGTGGAAGACAGCATCAAGATCCTTAAGGGTCTCAAGCCCTACTTTGAGGATCACCACCAGATCAAATACACCGCCGACGCGATTAAAACCGCCGTTGAACTCGCCGCGCGCTACATCAATGATCGCAAATTGCCCGACAAGGCGATCGACGTCATTGACGAGGCTGGTGCCGCCCAACATCTGGTTGCTGAAAGCAAACGTCGCAAAACCATCGGCGCCAAGGAGATTGAGGCCGTCGTGGCCAAGATCGCCCGCATCCCGCCCAAGAACGTCAGCAAGGACGATGCAGAGGTCCTCAAAGACCTCGAAACATCTCTCAAGCGCGTGGTGTTTGGTCAGGACAAAGCGATTGAAGCCCTGTCGTCCGCCATCAAACTGGCCCGCGCAGGTCTGCGCGAACCTGAAAAGCCCATCGGCAACTACCTGTTCGCAGGCCCGACAGGCGTAGGTAAAACCGAGGTCGCCAAACAGCTGGCCGACACCTTGGGCGTGGAACTGATGCGCTTCGACATGTCGGAATACATGGAAAAGCACGCGGTCTCCCGCCTCATCGGGGCGCCCCCCGGCTATGTGGGCTTCGATCAAGGCGGCATGCTGACCGACGGTGTCGATCAGAACCCGCACTGCGTGTTGCTGCTGGACGAAATGGAAAAGGCACACCCGGATGTCTACAACATCCTGCTGCAAGTGATGGATCACGGCAAACTGACTGACCACAACGGCCGGACCACAGATTTCCGCAATGTGATCATCATCATGACGTCCAACGCCGGTGCGTCTGACATGGCGAAAGAGGCCATCGGCTTTGGCCGCGACAAGCGAACGGGTGAGGATACGGCGGCGATCGAACGCACGTTCACGCCGGAATTCCGCAACCGTCTGGATGCCGTCGTCAGCTTCGCCCCCCTGCCGCAGGATGTGATCCTGCAGGTGGTCGAAAAGTTCGTGTTGCAGCTCGAAGCGCAGCTGATGGACCGCAATGTGTCCATCGAACTGACCAAGCCTGCTGCTGAATGGCTGGCCGAACGTGGCTATGATGAAAAAATGGGCGCACGTCCCTTGGGCCGTGTCATCCAAGAACACATCAAAAAGCCGCTTGCCGAAGAGTTGCTCTTTGGCAAGCTGGCCAAAGGTGGCCACATCAAAGTGGGCGTCAAGAAGGGTGACCTTGATCTGCAGATCGAACCACCGGCCAAGGCGCAAATTTCAAACGATAAACCGCCGCTCCTCGCGGCAGATTGATGCGGCTTGCCGTTTTGCTCATATCCTGCGCCGTGCCCGCCACAGCGCAGGATTTTTCTTTGGCGATGCCGGTTGATTGCTCGCTGGGCACAACCTGCTACCTGCAAAACTACGTCGATCATGACCCCACTGACGGCGCCACGGATTTCCAATGTGGTGATCTGACCTACGACACCCACAAAGGCACCGACTTTGGCCTCCCTTCGCTGGCGGCCATGAACGCAGGCGTCGACGTCCTCGCCGCAGCCTCCGGCACGGTGCGGGGCGTGCGCAATGACATGCGCGATGTCCTCTACACCGCAGACCTCGCCGAAGACATCGCCGGGCGAGACTGCGGCAACGGCCTTGTGATCGCCCATGAAGGTGGCTGGGAAACCCAATACTGTCACCTCAAAGAAGGCTCCGTCATCGTGACCACCGGCCAAAAGGTCGCTGTAGGTGACGTCTTGGGCGAAATCGGCCTGTCTGGTCGCACCCAGTTCCCCCACCTGCAATTATCGGTCCGGCGCAACGGCCAAGTCATCGACCCCTTTGATCCTGACGGCCAGATCGCCTGCGACGCGCCGTCCGGTGACACTCTCTGGGACACGCCCCTGAATACCCCGCAAGGCGGACTTCTGTCCGCCGGTTTCGCCCCCGACATTCCAGACTATGATGCGGTCAAGGCCGGAACGGCGGCCACGCGCGCGCTCACATCCCAAGACGCGATTGTCCTATGGACTTTTGGCTTTGGCGCACAACCGGGCGACACCTTGACCTTCAGCATCACCAACGATGCAGGCGAACTCTTCGCATCAGAGGTCGAACTCACCCGCACGCAGGCTCTCTTTATGCGGGCCGGTGGTCGCCGCGCGCCCGACGAAGGCTGGCCCGCGGGCCTCTATGAAGGCCGCATCGATCATGTGCGAAATGGCACCCTCCTGAACAGCCAAACCACATCCGTGACCCTGCGCTAGTCCCTTCATCTGGCCCAAAAAACTCTCCCCGAAGGGCCGTTTTCAACCAGCCCGCCCCTAGTGACACGGGCTCACCCCCGCCACGCAATGCCAAAAAAAATCGCGCGGCGCAGCCGCACAATCAGATCACCGTTCGGTTAGCTTCAACTCGATCCGGCGGTTTTGGGCGCGCGCGTCGTCGGTATCGGCGGGGTTCAGCGGCTGGTATTGCCCGAACCCATTGGCCGCCAGACGTTCCGGCGGAATGCCCAAAAAATTCACCATATAGAGCACCACGGACAGCGAGCGCGCTTGGCTCAGTTCCCAGTTGTTGGCAAATTCACCCAAACCCGACAAGGGCACGTTGTCCGTATGGCCGTCCACCCGGATCACCCAATCAATCTCGTCTGGGATTTGACCGGCCACGTTGCGCAAGATGCCCGCCACCTTGGCGATCTCCCGTTGGCCTTCGGCGGACAGGTCTGCCTCCCCCTGTTCGAACAAAACCTCCGAGGAAAATACAAACCGGTCGCCTTCGATCCGCACCCCGTCCACACCTTCCAACACGTCACGCAGAAGCCCTAGGAAATCTGACCGGAACCTCTCCAACTCCTCTGCTTCGGCGGCCAGCCGTTCAAGCTCCGCCTGCTCCAGCGCATTGGTCCGCTGCTCTGCCAAAAGCGCCCGTGCCATCGCCGTGTTCAAATCCTGCGACAGGGTTTCAATCCGCACATTGGCCTGCGCGTCTGCGTCATTGGCCAAATCCAGCAACCCTTGCAGCTGGTTCAATTCACCGCGCAGTGTGGCCACCTGTTCGTTCAACGCCGCCACCTGCCGCTGGCTTTCTGCCGACAATGCCTCCTCTTGCGACAGGGCCGCATTGGCCTCGGCCAACAGCAGCGCTTGCCGGTCGAGTTCACTTTCCGTCTGATCGGTCTGGGTCGCGGCCGCCGCCAAGGCTGCCACGGCTGCGGCCAATTCGTCGGCCAACACCGCACGGTCCCCAGCGGAGGTCGCAAGGGTCTGGGACAGCGCGTCACGCTCGGCCTCCAACTGGACGATGGCGGCGGCCGCCGCCTCACGGTCAGCACGCGCCGCGTCCTCAAGCGTGGTGCGCGCAATCAGGGCCTGCGCCAGCTGGGCGCGCAAATCTTCGGCGGTGGCTTGTGTATCGGTCTGGCCATCGAGCGCCGCGGCCAATTCCGCCGCCAAATCTTCCCGCGCTTGACCCGCTTCGGCTGCGGCCCGTTCGGCCTCTTGCTGGGCCAAAAGCGCAATGGCGAGGTTTTCATCCAGATCGTCCTGCGCCGCACGGGCGGCGGCCAATAGGGTCAACGTATCCTCGGCCTGCTGGCGCTGTT
This sequence comes from Pseudooctadecabacter sp., assembly GCF_965657175.1. GTDB lineage: Bacteria > Pseudomonadota > Alphaproteobacteria > Rhodobacterales > Rhodobacteraceae > Octadecabacter. The sequence goes on from NZ_CBFHNH010000009.1 coordinate 53,593, forward strand.
CCTCGAGCGCCAAAGTCATCGCCGTCAGTTCGGCATCCGCATTGGCCAGCCGTTCGCGCAGGGCTTGCGCTGCGGCGGCATCGGCCAGTCGGGCGGCTTCCAGATCACTGATCTGGGCCGAGGCCGCCTCACCATCTGCTTCCAAATCCGCCACCAAAGCCTCCAGCGCCTCGCGGCGCGCGGCGGCAAGGCGGGCGGCCTCGGCGCTTGCGTCAATCTCGGATCGGGCCTCTGCCAGCGCCAGATTTAACGCCTCTTGCGCAGACAAAAGCTCCGCCTCGCGGCCTTCAAGTGCGGCGATCGTTTCACCTGCGGCGCGGCGCTCGGCCAAAAGCCCTGCGACCTGCGCCTCAAACCCTGTGATCTGTTGTTCGGCGTCGGACAATTCATCGCTCAGCGCGTCGCGCTGCGCGGTCAGGCGGGCAATTAAAGTGTTTTGCTGGTCAACAAGGCTTTTATTCTCGGCCAGATCGCTTTGCAGCGCGGCAATTTCACCCGACAGCGCCCCCACCTGACTGCCCAATGTGGCCGACCGGTCCTGTTCCAACCCCAGCGCATCGGCCAGTGCCGCAACCTCGGCAGACAATTCCGACAGCCGCGTTTCCTGACCTGTGATCGTTTCACGCAGGACGAATTGCAGAACCATGAAGATCGTCAAGATGAACATTAAAACCAGCAATAAGCCGGTCATCGCATCCACGAACCCCGGCCAGATGGACGCCTGAAACCGTGCGCCGGTTCTGCGGCTCAGCGCCATGTCTACGACCCGTCCTGGGCTTTGCGTGCAATCCGGTTGCCCTGCCGCGCGGCTTTCGTCAGCTCCGCCATATCAGCCCGCAGGGCTTGTGACATTTCCTGTCGGCCTGCGGCCATTTCCTCAAGAATACGCAACAGCCCCACATCGATGGACCGCAATCGCATGCGGCTTTCGGCATCGATGCCTTCCATACCGGTGTCCTTCAACGCCGCAATCAGCCCTTCTTGTGCATCGGCCACCCGTGACAACTGGGCAGATGCCTCCGATTGACCGGTTGATGCGGCCAGTCGTTCCACCGTACCGGTCAGGGCCGCGATTTTTTCGTTGGTTTCTACGCGGCTGGCCTCGGATGCGGCGAACATCGCCTGCATCTGTTCCATCTGTTCAACCATATGGTCGACGACGCCCGCCATGGCGACCTGATCGCCCGTGGCCTCATCCCCTGCGGCCAGACCGACGCGGGTGATGGTTGACAACCATTCCTCCAACTCACGGTAAAACCGGTTCTGGCCGTGGCCTGTGAAAATCTCCAACAGGCCCACCACAAGCGATCCCGCAAGGCCCAAAAGCGACGACGCAAAGGCCACGCCCATGCCGCCCAGCTGGCTTTCAAGCCCCGATTGCAAACGCGCAAACACCTCCGCCCCGGTTTCGCCCTCTTGCGGGGATAAGGACCGGATCGTTTCGACCAAGGCCGGAACGGTTGTCGCAAGGCCATAGAACGTGCCCAAAAGGCCGAGGAAAATCAAAGTGTTGACGATATAGCGCGTGATTTCGCGACTTTCATCAATCCGCTGTGACACCGAATCCAAGATCGACCGCGATGACGTGGACGACAGCTGCATCCGCGCCCCGCGCGACCGCAGCAATGTGGCCAAGGGTGCCAACATACCCGGCGCCTTGATCACATCGGCCCCCAACCGTTCACCGGCAAACCCTTCGATCCAGGCCACGGATTTCATCAACTGCCAGACCTGCCCGAAACACGACAAGACACCGATCACAAAGACGGCGAAAATAAATCCGTTCAGATAGGGGTTCGCCAGAAACACTGGTCCCACTTGGGGCAGCGCGAAAAACACGCCTGTCCCCACCAACGCCAAAACCACCAGCATCGAAATGATCTGGGAAAACGGCTGTGAAAACTGCGGCTCGGCCTTATGGTCCCCTGTTTCCATGGGATCAGGCACCTCTTTGTTGTTTGTTGCGGCCAACATAAGCGTCTGCGCGCCAAACCCCAAACAAAATCACGTCAAAGCGCGCACGCGCGCCACCAGCCAGTCCATATCGGGGTCCTCGATGCCCATTTTTGTAAGATGTTCGGCCGTATTGTACAAATATTCGGGGTTCGGGCCGCGCCCGCCGACCGACCGCGCGATCAACTGCGCCTGCTTTTCCAGATCAAACTGGCAATACTGTTCATGATCTCGGTTGATTACATAGGCCAGCGCGTCCACGTGGCGTCCGTCCTCCAGTGAAAGCGGCACATGGCGTTCCAGATAGGCGGATGAAATCAACTCGCGTTCGCGCAACTGGGCCAAAACGTGGTCCTCTTCGGCCTCGGCCACTCGAAAGGCGACGCCGGTGCATGACCCCTCTGCCGCGTCCAACGCCAGAACCAGCCCCGGTTCCTCAACCGTGCCGCGATGGTGGATCGACAACATGCAAAAACTGCGGTGGTAGCCCTCCAACGTGGCGGTCACGGCCTCCGCCGGTTTAAACTCGGGGTTCCAAAGAAGTGATCCGTATCCAAACACCCACATGGTCATCGTTATGGCCCTTTCGAATGACCTCCTCTAAACACCAATCAAACCCGCACCGAAAGGTTAAATCCATGCGCAAACTTATCGCCTTCGCCCTCATCGCCGCCACGCTGTATGGCGGCTACTGGTTCGTGGGCCGCGCGCAGGTGCAAACGCGACTGGCCGAGGCACTGCAGCAGGCCGATGATGGCCCCTATGACGTGCAATACGACAGCCTAAAAACACGCGGCTTCCCCTCGCGGTTTGACACCACGGTGACCAATTTTACCTTCGCTGATCCGGCCACCGGCACCACATGGGCCGCCCCGTTCTTTCAGCTTTTTGCGCTGGCCTACCGCCCCAACGAAGTCATCGCCGTTTTCTCACCCGAACAGACCATCGGGATTGCCGGCGAGACCTATACGGTTTTCACCAACGACATGCGCGCCTCCGGCAAGGTCCGCCCGACGGCCGCCCTAGCCTTTCAAAACGCGACCATCACGTTGGACAATCCACGGGTGCGGGCGGCTTCGGGCGCGGAACTGGCCATGGCCTCCGCCTTGGCCGCCATGCGGCTGACGCCCGAGACGACACAGACCTATGATGCCTTCGTCGAGGGGCGGTCCATCGTGCTTCCCGAAGACACGCGGCGCTTTCTTGATCCGCAAAACATGCTGCCCCCACTGATCCAGTCGCTGCGGTTTGACAGCGATGTCACCCTGTCTGCCCCGATTGAGCTGAACAGCACGGACAGCACCCCACCTGCCATCACCGGCCTCAGCATCACCGAATTGGCGCTGACGTGGGGCGATATCGCGATGACAGCCATCGGCGACATTGCCCCCGACGCCACCGGTACCATGGCGGGGTCTGTCACCGTAACCACGCGCAATTGGGAACGGATCGTGGATTTGGGCGTGGCCAACGGGATGATCGACGCAGACCGCCGGTTCCTCGTGACCGAAATCGTGCGCAACTTGGATGAGACGCCCCATATCGACGATACACTCACCCTCAGTCTGACCGTCGCCGACGGGCAATTGGCACTGGGCGGTTTTCCCATCGGACCCGTGGACATCCTGCGCTAGGCGTCCCTTCATCTGGCCAAAAAAACTCACCCCGTAGGGCCGACCGCCGCGCACTCGACGCCCACCGTGATGGGCTCACCCCTGCCACAATCGCCAAAAATCAAGCGCGGCGCAGCCGCTCCTTCAGGTCAGCGGCAAAAACTTCCGGATCGGTAATCTGCGGTGTCAAAGTGGAAATGGTCGCGGTGAAAGCGGTCGCTTTCAGGGCCCAGAACCGTGCCGAACGGTCCACAGGCGGCGCGCCACATGGCGCGCAATTCGGTGGCATATCGGCCGTTCCAATCGGTCAATACCGTCATCTCGGTGCCATTGGCCAGCCCGATCCCCGCAATGTCGATCGCGCGGCCAAAGCTGTGCTCGGACAGGCGTGCACCGGGGCGGTTGTTGCGGCTGCGGCAGGCGTAATGCGCCACCACGCGCAGCGATTGCACGCCGCCGCCGGTGTCCCCCACCGCGGGGCGGACGCCGTCGTTGACCCAAGTTTTCAACGCGCGCGCCGTGTCACAGGTGATCCGCGCAGGCGTGGACAGGGCCACACCGTCGACTTCGCGCAACAGCACCGCATCCTCAATCCCGCAGGCCCCTGCCCCGTCCACATCGCCAATCACATCGCCGCGCAACGTCACATCACCGCACACGCTGCCCTCAACAGGTGGCAAATCCGGCTCGGCCGACCGGCCCAGACCACATCCTGCCAACGTCATGGAAGACGCCAAAACCGCAACGCGAAAAATCACACCTTGCCGCCCCGACCAAAATTCGGCGCATCGGTGTCCTGACCCGCCTCGATGATACCGCGCCGAATGGCACGGGTGCGGGTGAAATAATCATGCAGATGATCGCCATCGCCTTGGCGAATGGCGCGCTGCAGGGCGAACAATTCTTCGGTAAAGCGGCCCAGAATTTCCAACGTGGCTTCCTTGTTGTTCAAAAACACATCGCGCCACATGGTCGGATCGGACGCCGCAATCCGCGTGAAATCCCTAAAACCGGCTGCGGAAAAGTTCACAACTTCGGTGTCGGTCACCCGCCCCAGATCATCGGCCACGCCGACCATGGTGTAGGCAATCAGGTGCGGCGTATGGGATGTCACTGCTAGGACCAGATCATGGTGATCCGGTTCCATCACGTCCACATTGGACCCAAGGCCCTCCCAAAACTGGCGCAATTTCGCCGTCTCTGCTTCATCCGCACCCTCTGGTGTCAAAAGACACCACCGGTTGTCGAAAAGTTCGGCAAAGCCCGACGTCGGGCCAGACTGTTCGGTGCCCGCCAAAGGGTGGGCCGGAACGAAATGCACGCCTGCGGGCACATGGGGGGCCACAGCGTCGATAACGGCACGTTTCACAGACCCCACGTCGGACACCACAGCGCCCGGCTTCAAGACCGGCGCAATCTCGGCCATCACGGCGCCCATCGCACCGACGGGCACACACAGGACAACCAAATCGGCCCCGTCGCAGGCCTCAGCCGCACTGTCACAGACGCGGTCACACAGACCAATGTCGCGCGCCGTGGCGCGGGTGTCGGCGCTGCGCGCATAGCCCGTAACCTCACCGGCCAGCCCTGCGCGCTTCATGCCCCAGAACATGGACGACGCGATCAGACCAAGGCCGATCAGCGCCACGCGGTCGTAGATCACGCTCATGCTGCGCCCTCCTTGAACTGGGTGATGGCGTGGACGACACGGCGGCAGGATGCCTCATCGCCCACAGTGATGCGGATGCAGCTTGGCAGGCCGTAATTGCCCACGTAGCGCAGCAGGATGCCCTGTGAGGTCAGGTAGTCGTTGCAGGCCTTCGCCTCCTCTTCGGAGGCAAACCGCGCGAGGATGAAATTCGCCTCGGACACATCAGACGGGATGCCGATCTCGGACAAGGCATGGGCCATCCAGTCACGCTGTTTGGCGTTGTCCGCGCGCACCTTTGCCGTGTGCGCCGTGTCGCGCATGGCAGCCTCAGCCGCCGCCAACGCGGGCGCGGACAGGTTAAACGGGCCGCGCAACCGCATCAGCACGTCGATGATGTGCTGCGGGCCGTAGGCCCAGCCGATGCGCAAACCGCCCAAGCCATAAATCTTTGAAAACGTCCGCGTCATGATCACGTTGTCGCGCTGATCAATCAGCGCGGCCCCCGCGTCATAGCCTTCGACAAATTCTGCATAGGCCCCATCCAGCACCAAAACGGCGCCCTTGGGCAGCCCGTCAGCCAGACGCGCCAGATCAGCCTCCCCCAACATGGTGCCCGTGGGGTTGGCAGGGTTGGCGATATAGACAACCTTGGTTTTCTTGGTGCAGGCGGCCAGCAGGGCGTCCACATCCACGACCCGTTCGCGTTCGGCCACAACCACGGGCTTGGCCCCGTTGGCATTGGCGTAGATGGGGTACATGGCGAACCCATGTTCGGTGAACAGAACCTCATCGCCTTTGCCCGCATAGGCCTGCGCGATCATCATCAACAGCTCACCCGATCCGTTCCCGCACAGAATGCGCGCGGGATCCAGTGACCAGACATCACCAATGGCCTCCCGCAGGGCGGCGTGATCTGTCGACGGGTATCGATGCAGCGCAAGCGATGCGCGCACCAGCGCCTCCTTGGCGTCCTCGGACGGACCCCATGGATTTTCGTTCGAAGACAGTTTCAGGACATTGTCCATGCCCTCAACACTGGATTTACCGCCCACATACAGCGCGATATCCATGATCCCCGGTTGCGGTTTGATACTGGTCATGTCGCTTCACCTTCCCCAATCAGCCCCGTTCTAATCACCCTTGCGGCACAAGGCCAGCCGCCAACGAAAAAGCCGCGCCCCCGATCATCTCGTGGGCGCGGCCTTTGGAATGTTTCGGCTCTGAACCTTTAGTTCTGAGCGTAGTATTCGATCACGAGGTTGGGTTCCATCAGGACTGGATACGGCACATCGCCCAGACCGGGGGTCCGCACGAAAGTCGCTGTCATTTTGGAATGATCGGCCTCGATGTAGTCCGGCACGTCACGCTCTGGCAGGCCAACGGCCTCAAGAACAGCGACGTTCTGCTTGGAACGATCACGCACCTCGATCACGTCGCCTTCTTTGACGCGGTAGGACGGGATGTTAACCTTTTTGCCGTTCACGCGGACGTGGCCGTGGTTTACGAACTGACGGGCTGCAAAGACAGTCGGCACGAACTTGGCGCGGTACACAACAGCGTCAAGACGACGCTCCAGCAGACCGATCAGGTTTTCACCAGTGTCGCCTTTAACACGCTCGGCCTCGGTAAAGATGCGGCGGAACTGCTTTTCGGTCAGGTCCCCGTAGTACCCTTTCAGCTTCTGCTTGGCGCGCAGCTGGATACCGAAGTCGGACAGTTTGCCCTTACGGCGCTGACCGTGCTGGCCGGGGCCATATTCACGACGGTTGACGGGGGATTTGGGGCGGCCCCAAATGTTTTCGCCCATGCGGCGATCAATTTTGTACTTGGCAGACGTGCGTTTGGTCACGGCTGATCTCCTTCAATTATATTAGTCCGCTCAACTTGCCCGAAAACCGGTTCCCGCTTTTCGGGTTGAGTGGCACGTTCGAAGGGCGTTGTCCTTTTCCCGGATGTGGCCGGGACGACAGGCACCCCCTTGCGGGGACCACCAACACCAATGAGCGGCCCCTTTATGCGGGGGCAAGATACGAGTCAACACTTGTGCCACAGGTGCTGCTAAAATTCCGGAATTTTAGCCCCCGCCCCGCAGGGCTTAGGCGGCGTCGTGCCGCAAAATCGCGGCTTCGCTAGACGACACGACACGGCGAGCATAGGCGCCATAGGCGTTTGCATCCGCTTCGATCTCGGGGACTTGGGCAAACAGACGCGCGCGATCGGCATCGGCCAGATGGTCCAGTCCGGCGCTGGCCGGATGGAACGTCTCACTCTCGACGCCGTTGGCAAACACAACCTCATGCTGGGGCATCAGCATATGGATGTATTCCAGTTCCCGCATCGAGCGGTCCACATAGATCGACTGATCATTCACCAGATCACGGGCCGTCACCAGCACCTCATCTGTGTTGAACAGCGCACGCGCCCGCGCGCCTTTGACCATGACACGGTGATCGGGGCTAACCAGCAGCCCCGCATCGGGCACGTCATTGTCCAGCGATCCCGCCCGCAGGCGGATCGGGCACAGGTGCGGCATGGCGTATAGACGCGCACCGGTGATGCGACGCGATCCGGTCCACAGGACCTCTTGGCAGCCGTTGTCTTTGGTCTGCACCTTGATGCCTTCGCGGATGGCTTCAACCGGCATGACGCCGTCCTCGGTGCGGATCATCGTGCCGGGGGTAAAGCAAATCACGCCGCCCGCCGGGTCATCGTTTTGGTCGCGGGACGCCAGTTCCACTGTGTGGTTGACGATCCACATATCGGTCATGCGTGGGGGCATGTCGCCCACGAACATGCACAACCGCGCCGCAGGTGTCGCCCCTTCGATCAGCGTTACCGTCCATGTGTCGCGCCCGTCGGTCACTGTGAACGACTGATCCGATTGCGCGGGATCGACCTCAACCAGATCCAACCGGTTGGTGTTGATTTCCACCGCCTTGAGCAACCGTCGCACCGATTGCGCCGCCCGCTTGCGGATATCGGCTTCGCCCATAGCGTCGCCCAATGGAAGAATGTCTGCCGGTCCATCGACCCGCACTGCTTCGCCCGTCCAGCCCCATGCTGTCCCCACCCGCAAATGTTCAAGCGGAGCGGACCAGAACCCATCGAGTTCTGTCTGTGACCATGAGATGACGAACGTGCCCTTAAAGCCCGTCTTCATGCCCGTAACTGCCTCTGTCTGGCCCCGTCATTTGGCGCGGGGCTCGTTATGTCAGCAGACTAACAAGGGCATTTTGGGCAAATCAAGTTACTTTAAGGTCAGCCACTAACTATTTCTTTAGAAGTTGAAATTTAGCTTCAGTGAACCGACGAGTTGCCCTTCGTCCTGACCTTCGTATTCCTCCGAAAGGTAGGTCAGACCGTAAAAAAACGACGATCCTGTTGCAAAACGGGAGTGGATGCCCCCGCGCACGCGCAGCCGGTCATCTGTTGCATCTGTGCCAAAGCTGGCCGGAAAATAGGCGCTGTCTTCGACCAGTGTGTAATCTGCGCCCAGCACGAAACCGGTGCCGATCTCTCCGCCGTAGATGCCGGAATACAGTTGACCGGACGGCCCGTCGCGCAGCCACAGGTCACTCTGCAGGACCTGTCCGATCAAGACATCAGCGCCGACGCGCACGAAGTCTTCGACGCCATATTGCAGCTCCGCGAAGGGGCGCAGGGTGGTTGTCGCGCTCATCGGGACGGCATAGGCGGCCTCGGCCACGAGGGTCGGGTAGACCGCATTGCCGATCTGGTTTTGCTGGACGGCGGTGCCAACCGCCGGTGCTCCGACCAGATTATGGAACCAGTCCTGTGTATCTGCCGTACCTGTTTGCGGGCCGGTGAACACCAAATCCAGCCCTGCCGAAAGGTCCCAGTTTCCACGGCTCATGTGGCTGTGGATACCTGTCGTGATCGCGCCGACATACGCCCGGTCATCAGACCCGTCACCGTTGAGAGCGGACGGCGCAATAATTTCCGACCGCAGGCGATATTCAAGGATCGCGCCGAACCCCTCAGGTGCGGCACCCGACCACGGCGACCCCTGCACGATTGAAAACGAATAGGACCCCGTGCGCCACCGATCTTCCCCATCGCCAAAGTAGTCGTTCGTAAACAACCGCCCAAAGCCTAAAGTGTCGCGATCCTGCGCCACAGCAGGTCCCGCGATCAAAAAGGCCGCAATGATAATAAACAGTTTCCGCATAGGTCGTCCCCAAAAATGACGGTTCAGCTATAGGCTGAACGTTCGGTCCATGGCGACCCGGATAGGAAACAATCTGGGTAAAAGTATGACATTGTCACCACTCTTTCGCGGCACCTCCAAATTTTCGCGAACCGATGACTTTGCCGGACCTCGAACGCAAAAACTTGATTTCAAATGGAAATTTATGGATCAACCTGTCCTAACCGGTCCTTTCCCGCCGCCTCCAGGCCGATGACTTCGCTAAAACTTTCCTGAATTGGCCCACTCGGACTTCGGTGGGACGTCTTCGGAATTGTCCCAATGTTCAACAATCAAACCATCTTCGACACGGAACACATCGACCTGACACAGGTCCTGCCCTGCCCAAGAGGCGCGGTTCAACGTGGCGACAAAATTGCCTTCTGCCACAGCCAAGAAACACTCCTGATAGGTCAGCGGCGTGTCATCAGCGGCGAAAAACGCATAGGCACTTTCAATGCCATCCCCCCGATCCGCGTTATGTTCAACATAGCTGTCGCTGCTGATAAAATCGCGGAAACGGTCCATATCACGACCGATCAGGCAGACATTGATGAAATCGACGACCAACGCCTTGTTCTGCGCGGTCTTGTCCAGATCGGTAACCTCGGTCGGCCCGTCGAATTGGCTTCGCCCCGACGGATTCACCGGTTTGATCGGCGCGATCACGTCCCAATGTTCGATGATCTTGCCGTTCTCATCCGACGCAAAAAAATCAGTGGTCAGCCACTCCGCCTGCCCATGGTTGAGGTTCTGATACACTTGCACAAAAACGTGCCGCCCCTCCTGAAGCGTCCGCACGACCTGAAAATCGCGCACCGGGTTGCGGTTGATAAAGGGCTCAAAGAAGGCGATGAACCCGTCGGCACCATCTGAAACACCCGTGGAGTGCTGCGTGTAGCGGTCTCCGGTATAGGCGGCTACGGCGGCGCGCGGGTTTCCGTTTTGAATCCCGTCCAGATAAAGGCTGATGGCGTTTTGTTTTGCAGTCGTCATGATGTGGCTCCGGTCACAGTGCAAAGGGGCCGCCGAGATCGGCGGCCTCCGGGGTGTAGGTATAGCTGCGTTCGTTAGAACTTGCCCGGATAGCCTTCGGGCAGATCGCCCTCCGGCATATCCGCGATGACATCCCAATGTTCGACGATCCGGCCGTCTTCCAGACGGAACAAATCAAAATAGGCGGTCGGCTGGTCGCCAAAGACACCTTCTGATGCAGCAAAGACAAAATTGCCTTCGGCCACGACGATCTCAAGGTTTGTGTAGTAAAAGGCGATGTCGTTTTCGCCCAGATACTGGAGAAACGCGCCCAGTCCCTCAAGGCCATCGCCTGCGTCGGTGTTGTGCTGCAGATACATCTGCGGGTCGATGTAGGTGGTAAAGTCGACCTCTTCTCCGTTGATCAGCACACGGTTGATGAAGTCTTCGACCAAGGCCTTGTTCTGCGCTGTTTTGTCCAGATCGGTGACCGTTGTTTCGCCGTCAATCTGTGTCCGCCCTGATGGGTTGGGGGCTGCGGCCAGCGGGCTCATATTGTCCCAGTGTTCGACGATTTTGCCGTTGTCGATGCGGAACACATCAAAGGCGACCAAGGGCACGGGGCCAAAGTTTTCGTAGACGTAATGCGTCACGACCAAGTCGTCCTCTGCGATGATGCGGATGGGGTCAAAAGACCCATCGGCGTCAGCGGGCAGCGCGCCCAACAGCCCCTTCAATGCGGCCACACCGGACCCCGCCGAAGGATTGTGCTGGATATAAGGATCCGCGAAGTAATCATCGACGGCGTCGATGTTGCCGCGAATAAACGCATTGGTCATGCCATCAATAACGATCTGTTTGTTGGTCTGCGGATCGGCCAAGGCAGCCGTGCCGCCCAGCGCGATCGCGCCCAGTGCTGTCAGTGTCTTTTTCATGGTCTGTCCTTTCGTTTGGCGTGAGCCCAGATGTAGACAGCTGCAATTCGTTTGATTATCCCAAATATATCGTCATCATTGTTCGATGGATTGGAAAGATGGATGAATATCGCGCGCTGGCCGTTTTCGTGGCCGTTCATGAGGCCGGCAGCTTCAGCGGTGCGGGGCGGCGGCTGAAATTGTCGACCTCGGTCATCAGCCACCATGTCTCAAGACTGGAAGACAAAGTCGGCGCATCGCTGTTTTTCCGATCAACACGGTCCCTGTCATTGACGCCCGAAGGTCGGGCCATTCTGACGTCGGCCCGTGCGATGGTGAAGGCCGCAGATGACGCCTTCGACATTCTGACAGAGACAAGCGATCAGCCCACGGGGTCCTTGCGCGTGACCCTTCCGGCCTTTGGGGATCGCAGCCCGTTACATCAAAGTCTGATGCGTTTTGTGCGCGCCCATCCCTTGGTGTCCATGTCCATACACACCAGCGACTTTCCCGTTGATCTTGTCAAAGAGGGGTTCGATCTGGCCATTCGCCTTGGCGTGTTGCGCGACAGCGCAATGATGCGCAAACGTATCGGCAGTTTTGGCCGCAAACTCGTCGCAAGCCCCGCCTATGTGGCAGGCCGCCCACCGATCAGAACCTTGGAAGACCTGCAGGCCTGCAATTTCATATCTATCGCCATGCTGCCCGCGGCCTTCACCTTGGTCAGGCAGGACCAACAATTCACGTTTGAGCCCGAAAACCTGCGTCTTGAGGTCCATTCCTTGTCGTCGGCAAAACTGGCGATCCTCGAAGGTCTCGGCATTCAGCATCTGCCAGACAGCGAGGCCGACGCGGAGATTGCCGACGGACGGCTTGTCGAGATCCTGCCGGAATGGTCCCTGCCAGAACTGGGCATCTATGCGGTCTGGCCCGACTTGGGACCGCAAAAGAAACTCACCCGCCGGTTGATCCAGTATCTGGGCGATGCGGATTTGTAAGAATGGCCCGATGGCCGTGAACGGCTGTTATCTTGACGATGCAACAGTGCGCTCGTGGCCAACCTGTGCGCTGCCCGACATGCGCGCCGGGCAACGTTGGATCATGTTAGCGATCCCTTAAGACCTAGCCGCATTTTGAATAGCCGCAGTCAGAACAGGTCATGCAGCCTTCGACCATGCGCATGGCATATTGGCCACAGCTCGAACAGGCTTTGCCCTTTGGCGTCATGCTGACGACATCGGCCTGCGGGTCGGATTTCAGGCCCATGCCCTCACCTGCCAAGAACCCCGTGGCAACCATGTGCTTTTCGATGGTCTGACCGATGGCGGCCAGAATGGAGGGCACGTATTTGCCCTGCATCCATGCCCCGCCGCGCGGATCGAAGACGGCTTTCAACTCTTCCACCACAAAGGACACATCGCCCCCGCGCCGGAACACAGCCGAAATCATCCGCGTCAGCGCCACGGTCCATGCGAAATGTTCCATGTTCTTGGAATTGATGAACACCTCAAACGGGCGACGCTGGCCTTGGTGGATGATGTCGTTGATCGTGATGTAAATGGCGTGTTCGCTGTCGGGCCATTTCAATTTATAGGTCTGGCCGTCCAGATCCTCGGGCCGGTCCAGCGGTTCGGTCATATAGATGACGTCGCCTGCGTTCTGGTCGATGACCTCTTCCTCAGGCACGCTGGCTTTCTCGGGCTCGACCGACAGGACAGAACCCGTCACATCGTTGGGACGATACGTCGTGCAGCCTTTGCAGCCCGTGTCCCATGCTTCCATGTAGACGTCTTTGAACGACTGGAAATCAATGTCTTCGGGCACGTTGATCGTTTTGGAGATGGAACTGTCGACCCATTTCTGCGCCGCCGCCTGCATGCGCACATGATCCATCGCAGGCAGGGTTTGGGCGTTGACGAAATGGTCGGGCAACTCCGCATCGCCGTGCAGATCGCGCCAGAGTTTAACAGCATAATCCACGACCTCTTCCTCGGTCCGCGTGCCGTCCTTTTGCAGGACCTTGCGGGTGTAGGCGTAGGCAAACACCGGTTCGATCCCGCTGGACACATTGCCCGCATAGAGGCTGATCGTGCCCGTGGGCGCCACAGAGGTCAGCAGCGCATTGCGAATGCCGTCCTTCGCGATCATCGCCTGCACATCGTCATCCAGCGCCTGCACATTGGGGGATTTGGCGTATTTTTCGGCGTCAAACAGCGGGAAAGCGCCCTTTTCCTTGGCCAGTTCCGCCGACGCCCGATAGGAGGCGTTGGCGATCAGCTGCATCCAGTCTTCGGTCTGGGCGGCGGCCTCCTCTGATCCATAACGCAAACCAACCATCAACAGCGCGTCGGCCAGGCCGGTGACACCAAGGCCGATACGGCGTTTGGCGGCGGCCTCTTGCGCTTGGGCCTCAAGTGGGAAGTTGGAGGCATCGACGACATTGTCCATCATCCGGACGGCGGTGGCGACCAGATCGGCCAGCGCGTCTTCGCTGATCTCAGCGGCGTCCTGGAACGGTTTGCTGACCAACCGCGCAAGATTCACCGACCCCAACAGGCAAGCCCCATAGGGTGGCAAGGGCTGTTCGCCGCAGGGGTTGGTGGCGGCGATGGTTTCCACGTAGTTGAGGTTGTTCATCGCATTGATGCGGTCGATGAAAATCACGCCGGGTTCGGCGTAATCATAGGTGGACTGCATGATACGGTCCCACAGATCGCGGGCCTGCACGGTCTTGACCGTCTCACCCCCCCACACCAGATCCCACGCGGCGTCGGCCTTCACGGCCTCCATGAACGGGTCGGTGATCAGGACGGACATGTTGAACATGCGCAGGCGGGCGGCGTCGGATTTGGCGGTGATGAAATCCTCAACATCGGGATGGTCACAGCGCATGGTCGCCATCATCGCGCCGCGCCGGGACCCTGCAGACATGATCGTGCGGCACATGGCGTCCCAGACATCCATGAAGGACAACGGACCGGAGGCATCGGCGGCCACCCCTTTGACCACAGCACCCTTGGGTCGGATGGTCGAAAAATCATACCCGATTCCGCCACCCTGCTGCATGGTCAGGGCCGCTTCCTTGAGGTTGTCAAAAATGCCCGACATCGTGTCGGGGATCGTGCCCATGACGAAACAGTTGAACAGCGTCACGCTGCGGTCGGTGCCCGCACCGGCGGTGATGCGGCCTGCGGGCAGGTATTTGAAATCCTCAAGGGCGGCGTAGAACTTCGGCTCCCACGCGGCGGGGTCCTTCTCGACCGAGGCGAGGGATTTGGCGATGCGCGACCACGTGTCCTCTACCGATTGGTCAATCGGTGTCCCATCTGCCTCCTTGAGGCGATATTTCATGTCCCAGATCTGTTCGGCAATAGGGGCGGCAAAGCGGGTCATGAGAGATCCTCTTGTAAAGGTGGCAGAATCGGTGGTGAACCGTTAACCTACCAGATGTTGTGTGACGACGAAACAGAATAAGAACATATTGTGGAGCCTTCGATGGCCAAGACCCTTCATCTTCAAAAACTCTCCGTCGGGACTGACAACGTAGCAGACCTTTTGGCATGGCAAAATACGAAACGCGCACAAGCGGTGGACGGATTGCCACGGCACGTGACCCGCATGTGGCCCAAACGCAAGGATGAGGTTCTGGGCGGCGGGTCGATGTATTGGGTCATCAAGGGATCGATCATGTGCCGCCAGCAGATCAACCGTTTTGACGAATACATCGGCGCAGACGGCGTGCGCCGCTGCGCCATCGTGCTGGAACCGGAGTTGATCCGCGTGGTGCCCACTTTGAAACGCCCCTTCCAAGGGTGGCGCTACCTCAAAGCCGAAGACGCGCCAATGGATTTGCCAAAGGGGCGCGAAGAGGAAGAGGCCTTGCCTGCCTCGCTCAACGCGGCACTGGCGGAAATCGGGGTGCTGTGATCTGACGATCCACGCCTGCCTGCGGGCGGGCGAACAAAATTCCGGAATTTTGTTGCCTCCGGCGGAGGTATTTCTGAACCAGAGAAATCAGGCGTCGAGCTGCGCCATCAAACGTTTGAGGGTGTCCCGCTGGGCTTGGGTCCAATCCTTGCGGCGTCCCCTGAACAGGGTGGCCTGGCTTGCGTGGATCATGCCGTCAGACAGGATTTTCAGACCATTGGCGCGCAGGGTTTCACCGGTTGAGGTGATGTCGGCCACGGCCTCTGCCGTTTCATTGCGGATTGTGCCTTCGGTGGCACCCTGGCTGTCGATCAGCTGATAATCTGCCACGCCATTGTCACGCAGGAAGTCGCGGACAAGACGGTGGTATTTGGTGGCAATGCGCAAACGGAACCCGTGATCGGCGCGAAAAGCGGCGGCCACCGCGTCCAGATCATCCAGCGTGTCCACATCAATCCATGCGTCCGGCACGGCAATGACGAGATCGGCCCCGCCGAAACCCATTTTTGCAAGCTCAACGACGCGCGTGTTCCAGGCCCCCAGTTTTTCGCGCACCAGATCGGACCCCGTGACGCCAAGGTGGATGCGGCCTGCATTCAATTCGCGTGGGATTTCACCGGCGCTGAGAAGCACCAGCTCCACCCCGTCGATGCCATCCACCGCGCCTGCATATTCCCGATCTGATCCGGATTTACGCAGGGTGATGCCCCGGTCCGCGAACCAGTGGAACGTCTTTTCCATCAAACGACCTTTGGATGGAATGCCAAGTTTCAGCGTCATAACGCACCCTCTGCTGCGGCGACCAAGGTGGGGCGGATCACGCCGCCCACCGCAGGCACGCCTGTGCCGCCCCCCAAAACCGTCGTCAGCGCATCATAGCGTCCGCCAGTGGCCACGGGGGGCAGGTTCAGCGCCGGATCGGCAGAGAACCCAAAGACGAACCCGTCGTAGTATTCCATTGAGGTGCGCCCGTAGCTGGCCTCAAACATCAAGGTTTCCACGTCGATATTTCGCGCGCTCAGCGCGTCCAGACGGGCGGCGAGGCCATCGACCGCCGTGCTGATCGATGGCAAATCCACCGCGATGTCCCGCAATGCGGTCAGCGCAAAAGGCGCTGTTTCCCGTACCGCCAACAGCGCATCCAGAAGGGCGCGTTCCCCGCCCGAAATCGGATCAGCCGCTGCATCTGCCCGCAGCGCGTCAATGCGGCGCGCGATCTGGTCACGGCTGCGCAGGCCCAGCACCGGCGGCAGGCCTGCCAGCGGGTCGTCTTGGGCCAACAGGGCGGCGCGGCTGGCAGGCATATCGGTCATGCCGCAAAACCGGTCCAACAAGGTCTTGAACCGACGCGGACGCCACAGATGCCGCATCAGGGCGGCACGGCGCGCAGGCGTGGTGTTCAACCCTTGAACGGCCGCGCGCAGGATGCCGATGTCACCCGTGGCGGGGGTCACGGGCGTGTCCTTCAGCAGCCCCGCGAGGGTCGCAAAGACCTCCGCATCTGCGGCGGCACGGTCGGTGCCATCAAAGACCTCATACCCCACCTGCACGAATTCCGTGGGCCGGTCGCCGCCGTCTTCCTGTTTGCGAAAGACCTTGCCCATGTAGGTGTAGCGCGCAGGTTCCGCCCCGTGTGCCATGTGCTGCTGCACAATGGGCACCGTGAAATCCGGGCGCAGCATCATTTCGCCGCGCACGGGGTCTTGGGTGGTGAAGGCGCGGGCACGGATGTCCTCGCCATAGAGGTCAAGCAGGGTGTCGGCCGGTTGCAGGTAATCCGCGTCGGTCAGCACGGCCCCCTGCGCTGTCAGGACATCCTGATAGGCGCGCGCGCGCGCCCATGTGTCGCGGCTGGCTTCGACGGTCACGTGTCCTGATCCTCAAGCAGTTGTTGGATCCGTGCGACAAGATCAGCGCGGGGGATTTCGAACTGCTGGGGGCGTTCGGACCATTCTTCTTGGGTGGCGGTCTCGGCGATTTTGGCGCCAAGGATCAGGTCTTTGACTTGCAGGATGCCGCGCTCCAACTCATCGCCGCCTTGAATGATCGCGATGGGGGAATTGCGCTGATCGGCGTATTTGAGCTGGTTGCCAAAGTTCTTGGGGTTGCCCAAATAAACCTCCGCCCGGATGCCCGCGCCGCGCAATTCGCTGACGATGGCCTGATAATCGGCCATGCGGTCGCGGTCCATGACGGTCACGACAACAGGACCGGTGGTGTCTGTGGTCAGACGGCCCTTCATATGCAACGCGGCCAGAAGGCGGTCAACGCCGATGGACACGCCGGTGGCAGGGACCTCTTGTCCCGTAAACCGTTTGACCAGATCGTCATAACGCCCGCCGCCCGCGACAGACCCGAAGGACCGTGGGCGGCCTTTATCGTCGGTGATCTCAAACGTCAGTTCAGCCTCAAACACGGGGCCGGTGTAATAACCGAGACCGCGCACGACCGATGGGTCGATGATGATGCGGTCGGGGCCGTAGCCACCCGCGGCCAAAAGGTCGGCCATCTGTTGCAGCTCATCAACGCCCTTGGCGCCTGTATCACTGTCCCCGATTGCGGCGCGCAAATTGGCGAGGGTTCCAGCGGTGTCATCTGCCTTGGATGTCAAGAATGCGATGACAGGTTCGGCCTGCGCTTCATCCAGCCCAACGCCATCGATATAGGCGCCAGAGGCATCCAGACGGCCTTTGCCCAACAGCTCCCGCACGCCAGCCTCGCCCACCTTGTCGAACTTGTCGATGGTGCGCAGGACGTCGGCCTTTTGGGCCTCATCGGACAGACCCATGATCTCAAGCACGCCGTTCAGCACTTTGCGGTTATTGATGCGGATGACGTAATCGCCCCGCTCAATCCCCACGGCCTCCAGCGTGTCGGACAGCATCGCGCAAATCTCGGCATCTGCTGCGACGGACCCGGACCCGACGGTGTCGGCATCACATTGATAAAACTGACGAAAACGCCCCGGTCCGGGCTTTTCGTTGCGCCAGACGGGGCCCATGGCATAGCGGCGGTAGGGCGTGGGCAAATCGTTGCGGTGCTGCGCATAAACCCGCGCCAAAGGGGCCGTCAGATCATACCGAAGTGCCAGCCAATCGCCGGGCTTGTCGCCCTCGTTGTCCTCTTGCCACGCAAACACACCCTCATTGGGGCGGTCCACGTCGGGCAGGAATTTGCCCAGCGCCTCAACCGTTTCTACGGCAGAACTTTCCAGCGCTTCGAACCCGTAGCGATGATAAACCCCGGCGATGGTCTGCAGCATCTGCGTGCGCTGCGCGACCTCGGCACCGAAATAGTCGCGGAACCCTTTGGGGGTCTGCGCCTTGGGACGGGGGGTTTTCTTTGGCTTGGCCATGGGATCGGTCCTGCTTTGGTTCGCCCGCGCTTTACCGCGCACGCCCCCGTCACGCAACAGCGGGGCTTGGCAAATCCGGCCAAACACCCGATATGGCGCGTATGAGTGACCAAACACACCTCGAAGAAAAGATCGCCCACCTCACCCGCACCGTGGATGAGCTGTCAGATATCGTTGCCCGTCAGGAAGGTGAAATCAGCCGTCTGACCCACCGGGTCGCCATGTTGATGGAACGCGAGGCCAGCCGTGAATATGACGCGGGCGGCTCCAGTCCCTTGGCCGATCAAAAACCGCCCCACTGGTAGCGCGCGCCCCTGCTTCATCTGGCCCAAGGGCGCCGCCCGTCTTCGCCAGAGGACCGATCAGCCGCGAACCTTTCGGTCAGTTGTTCTTGATCGACGTGGCCAAGACCGCGCCATCGTGCAGCAGGATTTGCGACCATTGCGTCGGCACCGCACTGAACGTGCCCCCGAAGAAACTATAGGCCGTGATAAAATAGGTGTTCCGGTTCAACCGGTCCGCCCGCGCCCCGCAAGGCTGGCCCCGTCCGACACGGCAGACGCTGGCCTTGATCGCCTCATAGGCGTTGTCGGTTGACGTATAGGAAATGCTTTCGTTGCTCGGCTGATAGCGGACAAATTCATGGGTTTGCACGTTGCCTGCGACCACCACGGCACCGGTGAAGGTCCGTGCGCAATTGTCACCAAAGCCGGTGATGTAGAACGGGCGCGGCGTGGTCAGATTCGGGTTTGTGTCATAGATCGAAAAGCCGCCACCGTCGTCGACCCGCGTGCCCAGTTGGCTGCGCGTCATCCCGCAAACCCGCGCGATCTGACCAAAAGGCAAAACCGCCCCTGCCTCGACGTCGGTGTTGTCCGGCCCGTTGCGCGGCACATCAGGCGCGGCCCCACCGCCGCCGCCAAATAGACCCGCCAAACCACGGGGCGGGGCCGGTGCGCGTGCCGCAATCACCTCCGCCTCGTCCGCGTCTGACCGATTGCCGCCGAACAAACCGAACAGCCCGCCGCGTGCCGCAGGGGCTGGGTCCGCGTCGGGCAGACTTGCGACCGTGTCTTCGGGGGCTTGGACATCCGCCAAAGCGGCCTCAACGGCGGCATTGGTGGGGTCCGCGTCGGGCCGGTTCAACAGACGTGAAAACAGGCCGCCCTCGGTGCGCGTTTGCGCAGGGGCGGCGACCGCTGCGGTTTCGGGGTTCGACGTGACATCCTGCAGCCGGTTCATACCCCCCAGCGGATCACCACTGCATCCCGCCATAAGCGCAACTGCGCCCAACCCGAACATCATCTGGCGCATGATTGCGTCCCTCGCCTGCTGTTTAGAGTGTTGTACAAGCGCTGCCCACATCCGTCCACCTGCCCCTTTGGACAAGCAAGGTTTCGCCAAAATCAGATTTCCAGAACCTCGATCACGCCATTGAGCGACCGCAGCGCACCCTTGATCTGGGGGTTGATCGGGAATTGAGCATCAAGTTCCACGTCGATCTCCCCCAGTTCCACATCATCAATCGTGAACATGATCGGCCCGCGCCCGCATTTGAGCGATTTGTCGTTCATCGCCCCCTGCAACACGTCGTTCACCGTGGGGATCGCCGCCACATCAGACACAAAGACCTGCAGGCCAGATGATCCCGCCGTCGCCACCGCCATATCGGCAGGCACCACGGACCGACCCAGAAGTTTCAACTGCTCGGATTCCATGGTCGCCTCAACCCCGATGACGACCTGTGTGCCGGTCTCCAGATGGTCCCGCGCGGCCTCCAGCGTGTCTGAAAACATGGTGACTTCGTATTGGCCCGTGGGATCGCTTAGCTGCACAAAGGCAAACCGGTTGCCCCGCGCGGATTTGCGTTCCTGCCGCCCTGCGACCGTGCCCGCCATCTTGGCCACCAACGCGCCGCGTTCGGCCTTGGCCATGACTTCGTCCAAGGTCAGGACCTTTTCAGTGCGTTTCAACGCGGCCATGTAATCGTCCAGCGGGTGGCCGGACAGATAAAAGCCCACAGCCTTGAATTCTTCGGCCAACCGTTCAGCGGGCAGCCAATCGGCTGCGGCAGACAGGCGCGGTTCGGGCAGGTCATCGCCCGCCTCGCCAAACAGGCTGACTTGGTTGGAATTCTTCTGGTCATGGATCGCGGCGGAATAACCCACCAGCGCATCCAGACTGTCGAACACACGGCGGCGGTTCGGGTCCAACTGGTCAAAGGCACCGGCCCGCGCCAGCATCTCCAACGGGCGTTTGCCCACCCGTTTCAAATCCACCCGACGGGCCAGATCAAAAAGCGTCACAAACGGCTTGTCCTCGCGGGCATCCACGATCAGCTTCATCGCCTCGACACCGACGTTTTTCAACGCCCCAAGACCATAAACCAGCTTGCCGTCTTGCACATCAAAGGTCGCCAAAGACGTGTTCACGCAAGGGGCCACCCAAGGCAGCTCCAGCCCCTTTTTGACCTCTTGAAAATACACCGCCAACTTGTCGGTCAGGTGGATGTCGCAATTCATCACACCGGCCATAAACTCAACCGGATGGTTCGCCTTCAGCCACGCCGTCTGGTAGCTGACGACCGCATAGGCTGCCGCATGGGATTTGTTGAACCCGTAGTTGGCGAACTTATCCAGAAGGTTCCAAACCTCCATCGCTTTCTTGTCGTCGACCCCGTTTTCCTTGGCACCGGCGATGAATTTCGGGCGTTCGGCGTCCATCGCCTCTTGAATTTTCTTACCCATGGCGCGGCGCAGCAAGTCGGCCCCGCCAAGGGAATAACCGGCCATTTCCTGCGCGATCTGCATCACCTGTTCCTGGTAAACAATGATGCCTTGGGTTTCGTCCAAGATATGGTCAATCGACGGGTGCAGCGTGTCGCGGTCGCTGATGCCGTTCTTGACTTCACAGAACTTCGGGATGTTTTCCATCGGACCGGGACGGTAGAGCGCCACAAGTGCGATGATGTCCTCGATGCAGTCCGGTTTCATGCGCCGCAGCGCGTCCATCATGCCGCTGGATTCCACCTGAAACACGGCGACGGTTTTGGCCGCAGCGTAGAGTTTATAGGATGCCTCATCATCCAGCGGGATCGCGTTGATTTCATTCACCGCCCCCTCGGCAGGGGTGTACAGCTGGGTGCCATCAGCGGCGATATGGATGTCGCGCCCTGATTTCAGGATCAGGTCCATGGCGTTTTGAATGACCGTGAGGGTTTTCAGACCCAGAAAGTCGAATTTCACCAGCCCCGCCTGTTCCACCCATTTCATGTTGAACTGCGTGGCCGGCATGTCGGACCGAGGGTCCTGATAGAGCGGCACCAGATGATCCAGCGGACGGTCGCCAATCACCACACCCGCCGCGTGGGTGGATGCGTTGCGCAGCAAGCCTTCGATCTGTTGGCCATAGGTCAACAGGCGGTCCACGACCTCTTCTGCATTGGCGGCTTCGCGCAGGCGGGGCTCATCCGCCAAGGCCTTGACGATGCTGACAGGTTTGACCCCTTCAACGGGGATCATCTTCGACAGCTTGTCGACCTGACCATAGGGCAGCTGCAACACCCGCCCCACATCGCGCACGGCCGCCTTGGACAAGAGCGCACCGAAAGTGATGATCTGCCCCACTTTGTCGCGACCGTACTTTTCTTGGACGTAACGGATGACTTCCTCACGCCGGTCCATGCAAAAGTCGATGTCGAAGTCTGGCATGGACACACGTTCGGGGTTCAAAAACCGTTCAAACAGCAGGCTGTAACGCAGCGGATCCAAATCCGTGATCAACAGCGCATAAGCCACCAGCGACCCCGCACCGGACCCCCGGCCCGGCCCGACGGGGATGTGATGGTCTTTGGACCATTTGATAAAGTCGGCAACGATCAGGAAGTAGCCCGGAAACCCCATGCCTTCGATGATGCCCAGTTCAAACTCAAGCCGTTTTTCATACTCTTCCACGGGGGCCGCGTGGGGGATGATGGCCAGCCGGTTCTTCAGGCCGTCCTGCGCCTGACGCCGCAGTTCCGCGACCTCATCATCGGCAAACTTGGGCAGGATCGGATCGCGGGTGTAAGCTTTGAACGCGCAGCGTTTGGCGATCTCAACCGTATTGGCCACAGCCTCCGGCAGGTCCGCGAACAGCGTGACCATCTCTTCTTGGGACTTGAAATAATGCTGCGGCGTCAGACGGCGGCGCGGTTCGTTCTGATCCACATAGGCGCCTTCTGAAATGCAGATCAGCGCGTCATGGGCCTCGTAAATCTCGGGCTTGGGGAAATAGACGTCGTTGGTGGCCACCAGCGGCAGGTCCATGGCATAGGCTATTTCCACATGGCCCTGTTCGGACAGCTTTTCTGCCTCGGGCAGGCCGCCGTCGATGGGGTGGCGCTGCAATTCCACATACAACCGATCCGGATAAATCGCCGCCAGCCGCGTCATCAACGCCTCGGCCGCGGGCCGCTGACCCGCGCGCAACAGCCGCCCCACTGGCCCATCCGGCCCACCGCTGAGGCAAATTAACCCGTCCGACAAGTCCGCCAGTTCATCCACCGTCACCTGCGGCAGCTGATCGCCCTTATCCACATAAAGGCACGAATTCAGCTTCATCAGGTTTTCGTAACCCGCCTCGGATTGCGCCAGCAAAACGATCGGTGCTGGATCCGGCGCACGCCCGCGCGGATCGCCGCCTTCCATCTGCACATCCACCTGACAGCCGATGATCGGTTGCACGCCTGCCTTGGCGGCATATTCGGAAAATTCCAACGCACAAAAGAGGTTATTGGTGTCTGTCACCGCGACCGCAGGCATCCCCGCTGCCTCCGCCAAACCGCTGAGTTTCTTGACCGGAACCGCGCCTTCAAGCAGCGAATATTCCGTATGGGTGCGCAGGTGAATGAATCGGGGTGTGGACATGGACCTACCCTAGCTTGGGTGGGCCACAGGCAAAACCCCAAGATGCGGGTTTGACGACCTGTCGGGTCACGAAATACTTAGCCACCTGACAAACTATCTTGACGCGGCAGCGCCATGGCTGATACTTACCCCCATGGCGAACCAAATTGACATCACCTTCTCGGCCCTGTCCGACCCCACCCGCCGCGCGGTCATCGAACGGCTGGTGACGGGGCCCGCGTCCGTTTCTGATCTGGCCGCCCCCCATGACATCGCCCTGCCCACCTTCATGCGCCATCTGCGCGTGCTGGAGGACTGCGGCCTCGTCCGGTCCGTCAAAAAGGGCCGCGTGCGCACCTGTCATATCGAGGCCGCCCCCCTGATGGAAATCCAAGGCTGGCTGGAATGGCAACGCCGCGTCTGGGAAGGCCGGCTGGATCGGCTGCAAGCCCTGGCAGAGGACATCGAAAGGACCACCTCATGACCACCGACACCTTCACCTTTGACCGC
The DNA here is from genome assembly GCF_965657175.1 of Pseudooctadecabacter sp. Lineage (GTDB taxonomy): Bacteria > Pseudomonadota > Alphaproteobacteria > Rhodobacterales > Rhodobacteraceae > Octadecabacter. The sequence continues at coordinate 77,584 of NZ_CBFHNH010000009.1, forward strand.
AATTTCCCCCTGCCGCCCGCCCGTATGTTCACCCTGATGACAGACGCCAAAATGCGCGAAATCTGGGGCGCATCGGGCGACGCAGTGCTTGAAATGCTTGAGGCCGACATGCGCATAGGCGGGCTGGAACGCCACCGCTGCGGCCCTGCGGACAATCCAGAATTTGAGGTTGAAACCCGCTGGCACAACATCGACGCCCCCCATGCGGCCACCTACACCGAAGTCATCGAAGCAGGCGGTATGCGGCTGGGTGCCAGCCTTGTGACCTACACGTTGCCCCCTCTGACACAGCCTGTGCGGCAACGATCACCGTCGCCGTATCCTCCTTTGTCGGGCCTGAGATGATCGCCGAATTCCGCGCAGGATGGGACGGTGGTCTGGCGAAACTGGACGCTTTGGCAGCAGGCCACGACGCAGGATAATCGGCACAGGTTTGCCACTGGCGCACCCGCGCGCAAACCCATCTTGCCAGCCGCACCCGCCTCTGTTTCACTGGGCCATGCTTCGCGCCCTGATCCTGCTCCTTGTGGCCTTTGGCCCGCACACCAGCACCGCTCAGACCTTCCCCGTGGCCCGCTGCATCAACATGGGCGCGGCCCTTGAGGCCCCGATTGAGGGCGACTGGGGCTATGTCATCCAACGCCGCCACATCGACCGCATCGCACAAGCAGGCTTTGACACAATCCGCCTGCCGGTCAAATTCTCCGCCCATTTCAAGAACGGCGCATTTGACCCCGCCTTTCTGGCCCGCGTGGATGAGGTCGTGGGGTGGACGCAGGACGCGGACCTGAATGTGATCCTCGTCCTCCACCACTACTGGGACCTGATGGATACCGGAACCGATGCACACAAAGCCAACCTGATCGCCATGTGGCGCGTGCTGGGCCAACACTACGCTGATGCGCCGCAATCGGTCCTGTTCGAACTTCTCAACGAACCCGAAGGAACCCTCACCACCGCTGACGCCGCGGCGCTCTATGACACCATCCTGTCTGACCTGCGTCCGGCCCACCCGACCCGCTGGATCATCATGGGTGGGGACGAATGGAACAACATCGACAGCCTGGCCGACCTGCCCGACCCCGACCCCTACGACATGCACACGTTCCATTTCTACGAACCGTGGCAATTCACCCACCAAGGCGCGCCCTATGTGCAAGCGGACCTACCCCGCAGTGGCTGGGGCAGCGACGCCGACCGCGCCACACTTAGCCAACGCTTCGATGTCGCCACTGCCCAAAATCGCCCGCTGTTTCTGGGCGAATTCGGCGTCTATGACGCAGCCCCCCGCCCCGATCACATCCGCTGGCTGCGCGCCGTGCGCCAAGCGGCCGAAGCCCACGGCATCCCGTGGTGCCACTGGGGCTTCACCCAAGGCGAACAGGCGGGCTTTCAGGCTTTTGACGTGGACCGCGACGACTGGCGCGCGGGTGTGCTGGACGCCTTGATGGGCGACTAGCGCCCCCTTGCCAATTCCGCCCGCCTGCGCTTTCATACCACAGCCGGGGTCTACGCCGCATCGACCCCGCATCTGGCCCATCTGGTACCGCGGCGGATTTTGCCATGAACGTGACGTTTCTTCTCAACGGAGAGACCGTGGAGGTGGACACCCACCCCACCCAAACCCTGCTTGACTGGCTGCGCGAGGACCGCCGTCTCACCGGAACCAAAGAAGGCTGCAACGAAGGCGATTGCGGGGCCTGTTCCGTGATGGTCACGGATGACAAAGGCGCGCGTGCGCTCAACGCCTGCATCCTGTTCCTGCCACAACTGCAGGGCAAAGCCGTCCGCACCGTCGAAGGCATCGCAGCCCCCGATGGCACCCTGCATCCGGTGCAACAGGCCATGATCGACCACCACGGCAGCCAATGCGGGTTCTGCACGCCCGGCTTCGTCGTCTCCATGGCCACGGCCCACTTGGGCGGGCGCACCGACCACAACGACGTGCTGGCCGGCAACCTGTGCCGGTGTACCGGCTACGCCCCGATCATCCGCGCCGCCCAATCGGTCGAGGCCTCCCCCGTCCCTGATCATATGCGCGACACCCCTCTTCATCTGGCTAAAAAAACTCAAATCCCCGCGCCCGAAACAAGCGACGCCCTGGCCGATTGGTACATGGCCCACCCCGAGGGCACGCTCATCGCCGGCGCCACAGATGTGGGCCTTTGGGTCACGAAAGATTTCCGCGATCTGGGCGATGTGGCATTCTTGAACCGCTGCACGGACCTGCAACAGATCGAAGACCAAGGCGACAGCCTGCGCATCGGGGCCGCAGTGACGATGACCGATGTGCTCACCGCCGTGCGCGACCTGCACCCGTCCTATGCCGAAATGATCCGCCGCTACGGCTCCGACCAAGTGCGCAATGCCGCCACGATTGGCGGCAACATCGCCAACGGCTCGCCCATCGGGGACAATCCCCCCGCACTTATTGCCATGGGGGCAACCCTGCACCTGCGTCGCGGCGACACCCGGCGCGATATGGCGCTTGAGGATTTCTTCATCGACTACGGCAAACAAGACCGCCACCCCGGCGAATTTGTTGAGGCTGTGACGATCCCAAAATCAGCCCCCGCCCTGCGGTGCTACAAACTCAGCAAACGGTTCGACCAAGACATCTCCGCCGTGTGCGGCGGGCTCAACATCACCGCCCAAGACGGCACCATCACCGATGCCCGCATCGCCTTTGGCGGCATGGCCGGCACCCCAAAACGCGCCGCCTCGACAGAGGCGGCGCTGGTCGGACGACCTTGGTCGTTCGAAACCATTGAGGACGCCGCGACAGCCCTCGCGCAGGACTTCACCCCGCTCAGCGACATGCGCGCCTCGGCAAGCTACCGGATGGAGGCCGCCAAAGGCCAGCTGCGCCGCTATTTCCACGACCTGGATTCGCAGCCGACGAATGTGTTGGAGGTCCGCGCATGAGTGTCGCCAAACCCCTCCCCCATGACGCGGCGCGCCTGCATGTGACAGGCCAAGCCCGCTACGTAGACGACATCCCGACACCACAGGGTACCCTGCATCTGGCTTTCGGGACCAGCACCATCGCGCGCGGAACGGTCACATCCATGACCCTCGACCGCGTCAAAGCCGCATCAGGCGTGGTGGCCGTTCTGACGGCCGATGACCTGCCCTTTGCCAACGATGTCTCGCCCTCCGCCCATGACGAACCGCTGCTGAGCACCGGTGAGGTCCACTACCACGGCCAGCCGCTCTTCGTGGTCGTCGCGGCCTCCCACCTTGCCGCACGGTACGCCGCACGTTTGGGCGATGTGACTTACACCGAAGAGACCCCGATCCTCAGCATCGAGGACGCGCTGGCCGCCGATGCGCGGTTCGAAGACGGGCCGCGCATTTACACCAAAGGCGACGTGGATGACGCGCTGTCGGCGGCACCCCACCGACTGCAAGGCCGTTTGGAGATGGGCGGGCAGGAGCATTTCTACCTCGAAGGGCAAGCGGCGCTGGCGCTGCCGCAAGAGGGTGGCGACATGGTCGTCCACAGCTCCACCCAGCACCCGACCGAAATTCAGCACAAGGTGGCGGAGGCGTTGGGCGTCCCTATGCACGGTGTCCGCGTGGAAATCCGCCGCATGGGCGGCGGGTTCGGCGGCAAGGAAAGCCAAGGCAACGCGCTGGCGGTGGCTTGTGCCGTGGCCGCCCGCCGCACGGGCCAGCCCTGCAAGATGCGCTATGATCGCGACGACGACATGGTGATCACCGGCAAACGCCACGATTTCCGGATCGACTACGACGTGGGGTTTGACGACAATGGGCGTCTGACCGGTGTGGATTTCACCCATTACACCCGCTGCGGCTGGGCGCAGGATTTGTCGCTGCCCGTGGCCGATCGCGCCATGTTGCATGCCGACAACGCCTACCTGTTGCCCGCAGCCCGGATCACGTCGCACCGGCTGCGCACCAATATGGCCTCCGCCACCGCGTTTCGTGGGTTTGGCGGACCGCAGGGGATGTTGGGGATTGAACGGGTGATGGACCATGTGGCCCATCAGTTGGGACGCGACCCGGCTGAGGTGCGGCGCGTTAACTACTACGCGGCGGCGGCGGGGATGTCGGATGCCTCCGGCGGAGGTATTTCAGAACCAGAGAAACAGGCGAAGCTGTCCACAGCCGACCTTGCGTCCCGTGGTGCTGTTCAAGTGTCCAGCGGGTCCGGCGGTGCTGCGCGTTTTGGCGGGGCCTATTCGCCTCAGGCCGAAAAGGTCGATAATTCGACGCCCTATGCCATGCCAGTCACCGATTTTATCTTGCATGAGATGACAGACCGTTTGTTGGCAGATGCGGACTACGCCGCGCGCAAGCAGGCGGTTGCAGCGTGGAACGCTGGGCATGCGACCCTCAAGAAAGGGATTGCCTTTAGCCCTGTGAAGTTCGGGATTTCGTTCACGTTAACGCACCTGAACCAAGCAGGCGCATTGGTGCATGTGTATCAAGACGGGTCGATTCACCTTAACCATGGCGGCACGGAGATGGGACAGGGCTTGTTCCAAAAGGTCGCCCAAGTGGCAGCGTCGCGGTTCGGTGTGGAGGCCGAGGCGGTCAAGATCACGGCCACGGACACCGGAAAGGTGCCCAACACCTCGGCCACGGCGGCGTCCAGCGGGTCGGATTTGAACGGCATGGCGGTGCAGGCCGCTTGTGACACGATCCGGGGCCGGATAGCGGCGTGTTTGGGGCAAATCCACAACGTTGATGCAGACACCGTGCGGTTTGAAGACGGGTCGGTGCATGTGGGCGACATGGCCATGTCCTTCGCCAAAGCCGCGCAGACCGCCTATGAAAACCGCGTCAGCCTGAGCGCCACAGGCTTCTACAAAACACCCGACGTCGCGTGGGACCGGATCGCGGGCAAAGGTCGGCCGTTCTTCTATTTCGCTTATGGCGCTGCGGTGTCTGAGGTGGTCATCGACACGTTGACCGGCGAAAACCGTCTGCTGCGGGTCGATGTGTTGCACGATGCTGGCGCGTCCTTGAATCCGGCCCTCGACATCGGCCAGATTGAGGGCGGATTTGTACAAGGCGCGGGCTGGCTTACGACGGAAGAGCTGGTCTGGGACGACGCGGGCCGCCTGCGGACCCATGCGCCATCGACCTACAAAATTCCCGCCTGTTCGGACCGGCCTGACGTGTTCAACGTCGCCCTGTGGGACGGTGCCAACCGGGCTGAGACGGTCTACCGGTCCAAAGCGGTGGGGGAGCCGCCGTTCATGCTGGGGATCTCCGCGCATCTGGCGCTGGCGGACGCCTGTGGGGCCTGCGGGCCAAATTACCCTGACTTGCAGGCACCTGCGACCGCCGAAGAGGTGTTGCAGGCCGTCGGCCGGGCGCGCGGATGACAGATGTGGTGACGATCACGGTCGCGTCCACGCGCGGCTCCGCCCCTCGCGACGCGGGCACCTTTATGGAGGTCAGCACCACGCAGGTGCACGGCACCATTGGCGGCGGCGCGCTGGAATATGAGGCCATCCGCCTCGCCCGCCAAATGATCCGTGGTGGCAGTGCCGCCATGGAACGGGTCTTTCCGCTGGGCCCCGATCTGGGCCAATGCTGCGGCGGGTCCGTGACCTTGACATTTGCTAAGGGCGCGGGTCAGGCCGAGGCGACCGCACCGCCTCTGTGGATTTGGGGTGCAGGCCACGTAGGGCGCGCCATTGGTCATGTCATGGCCCCCTTCGCGGACAGGGAAATCACCATCGTCGACACCACATCGGACCGGATGCCGCAGGATTTGCCGGGCAGCATCGCCCCCTTGGTCGCCGCAGCCCCTGTTCGGGTCGTGCCGCGGGCGCCGGACAGCGCGGACCACATCATCGTCACCTATTCCCACGACCTTGATCTGGCGCTGTGCGATGCGCTGCTTCGGCGGGGATTCGGCAGTTGCGGATTGATCGGGTCCGCAACAAAATGGGGCCGTTTCCGACGCAGGCTCGCGTCAATGGGGCATGAGGATGCCCAAATTGCACGCATTGCTTGCCCAATCGGCAATCCCGCCCTTGGAAAACACCCGCAGGCCATTGCTGTGGGTGTTGCGGCTGCGCTAATCTCTCCCGTGGCGGTGAAGGCCATGGGGGATAAGACGGGATGACGCAGGCCGCGCAAGATCGGGCCTTGATGGTGCTGGACGGGCTGACGAAAGCCTATCCGGGTGTCGTGGCGAACAAAGATGTCTCCTTCCAGATGCGGCGCGGCGAAGTACACGCGCTGTTGGGTGAAAATGGCGCTGGCAAATCCACCCTAGTGAAAACCATTTACGGATTGGTTAAGCCCGACAGCGGAACCATGACGCTGGAAGGTGAGGCGTTCACCCCCAGTGATCCGCACGCCGCGCGCCAGGCGGGTATCGCCATGGTTTTCCAGCACTTTTCCTTGTTTGAAGCACTGGACGTTGCCGAAAATGTTGCCCTTGGAATGGAAAATCCACCGCCCCTGCGCGACCTTGCCCAGCGCATCCGCGAGGTGTCTGAAACCTACGGCCTGCCGCTCGACCCGTCGCGCATCGTGGGCGATCTGAGCGCGGGCGAACGCCAGCGTGTCGAAATTGTGCGCTGTCTGTTGCAGGACCCCAAAGTGCTGATCATGGATGAGCCGACCTCGGTTCTGACCCCGCAAGAGGTTGAAATTCTGTTCGAAACCCTGCGCAAGCTGCGCGATGAGGGCACGGCGATCCTCTATATTTCCCATAAACTGGAGGAAATCCGCGCCCTGTGTGACCACGCCACCATCCTGCGGCTGGGCGCGGTCGTGGGCACCTGCGACCCGCGCGCCACATCGGCCCGTCAGATGGCCGAAATGATGGTGGGCGGGACGTTGCATGTGCCCGAACGCGACATCGGCACCCCGGGTGAGATGTTGATGCAGATCAAAGGCTTGTCGGTCAAATCACCGGCAGAATTCGGCACCTCATTGAAAGACATCCACCTGGATATCCGCGCAGGCGACGTCTTGGGCATTGGCGGGGTTGCGGGCAACGGTCAGGACGAATTGCTGGCCGCCCTGTCGGGCGAAATCACGGCGCAGGCGGAGCAGGTTTTCTACGCCGATCAGGACATCGGCGCGCTGAAACCTGACGGTCGGCGGGCGCTTGGGATTTGTGCGGCCCCCGAGGAACGGATGGGTCATGCCGCGGCACCTGACATGTCGCTGATCGAAAACGCAGCGCTGACGGGGCGCAAACGCAAGGGTCTGACATCAAACGGGTTTATCGACTGGAGAAAGACCCGCAGCTTTGCCGAAGAGATCATCGAACGGTTCGATGTCCGCACGCCAGGGGCGGGCAATGCGGCGCGGTCTTTGTCCGGTGGCAACCTGCAAAAATTCGTCATCGGACGCGAAATTCTGCAAGACCCGCAGGTCTTGATCGTCAATCAACCCACATGGGGCGTCGATGCCTCGGCGGCGGCGGCAATCCGGCAGGCGCTTTTGGATTTGGCGGCCAAGGGGGCGGCGGTGATTGTGATCAGCCAAGACCTTGATGAACTTATGGAAATTTCGTCAACCTTTGCAGCGCTGAACGAAGGACGGCTGTCAAAACCACGTGCGGCGCAGGGCCTCACGGTGGAGGACATCGGCCTGATGCTGGGCGGCGCACACGGCATGGAGGTGGCAGATGTCTGATCCCCATCACATCCCACGGGGCACCGCGCCATGATCGCTTTGGAAAAACGTCCCCAGCCCAGCCGTGGCTGGACCTTGGCCTCGCCCGTTGTGGCGGTGGTCCTCACGATGATCGCGGGTGCAGGCCTGTTTGCGGCTTTGGGTCAGGACCCGCTGCAGGCGCTGGTCAAAATCTTTTACGAGCCGCTTTTTGGGGAATTCAATTTCTTCTACCTGCCGCAACTTCTGATCAAAGGCGCGCCCCTTGTTGCCATCGCATTGGGCCTGTCGATCGGGTTCCGCGCGGGCATCTGGAACATCGGGGCGGAGGGGCAATACATCATCGGCGCGCTCTGCGGCGCTGGCGTGGCGCTGGCGCTTTATCCGTCCGAGGCACGGTGGCTGGTCTTTCCGGCGATGCTGTTGGCGGGGGCCTTTGGCGGGTTCGCTTGGGCGATGATCCCAGGCCTTTTGCGGGTACGGTTTGGGACCAATGAAATTCTTGTGTCACTGATGTTGGTCTATGTGGCCGAACAATTGCTTGCGTCGATGGCTTTGGGCCTCATGCGCAATCCCGAAGGTCAGGGCTTTCCGGGGTCGCGCAACATGGCGCGCATGGATGCGGCGACCTCTTGGATTGACCAATCCAACGGGATGCATTGGGGCGTGGTGATTGCCCTGATCGGGGTGATCTTCGCCTACGTCCTTTTTGCCCGCCACATCCTTGGCTTTCAGATCAAACTGGCAGGCCAAGCCCCCCGTGCCGCAGCGTTTTCGGGTGTCAGCCCCGCGCGGTTGGTGTTGTTCTGTCTGGGCACCTCCGGCGCTTTGGCGGGGTTGGCTGGGTTGACCGAAGTCGCGGGGCCGTCGGGCATCGTCTCCATTGATTTCAACGTGGGCTACGGGTTCACAGCCATCATCGTGGCGTTTCTGGGCCGGTTGCATCCGGTGGGCATCTTGCTGGCGGGGACCTTGATGGCGCTGACCTATATCGGGGGCGATGTGGCGCAATCGTCCTTGGGCCTGCCCGGGGCTGCGATACAGGTGTTCCAAGGGATGCTGCTGTTCTTCTTGTTGGCTGTGGATGTGATGACCAATTACCGCATCCGCTGGCGAGAACGGGGGGCCGTGTGATGGATCTTTGGAGTGAAGGACCTTTGTCTGGCGGGCCCTCCGGGGGGAGTTTTTTGGGCCAGATGAAGGGGAAGGACAGCGCGAGCCTGGAACGTGGCGCGTTAACCTTAATCCAATGTGAAGAGGGTCTGTCATGGTGAAGCCAATGGTTGTGGGCGGCCTGATGGGCGTCACGATGCTGTGGATGCTGCATGGGGCGGTCACCGGCGACGGCGTGGGCCTATGGGCTGCCGTGGTGTTTGTTGCGGCGCATTTTGTTTTAGCGGCTTTGATCGTGGCGGCGGCGGTTTTTGCAAACCGCCTGTCGCCTGCTGCACGCCGTGTTTTGGCGCGGGTCCATCGGCCCTCGGCGCGGCATGTGGCGGCTATGTTTGGCGCTGCGGCCTTGGTCGTGACGGCGGAGCATTTTGGTGCCCACGGGTTTGGAGGCGTGTGATGGAGCTTGGATCAATCAACCCGATCTTGTTGCTGGCCTCACTTATGGTGGCGGCCACACCGATCATGTTGGCCGCAATCGGGGAACTGGTCGTTGAACGCTCGGGCGTTTTGAACCTTGGCGTCGAAGGCATGATGATCGTGGGATCGGTGCTGGGCTTTGTCGCCGCCACGGGGACGAGTTCTGCGTGGCTTGGGTTCATCGTCGCCGCACTGGGTGGGGCTGGACTGGCGTTGCTGTTCGGCCTGCTGACGCAGTTCTTTCTGTCCAATCAGGTGGCCACGGGGCTGGCCTTGACGCTCTTCGGGCTGGGCCTGGCCTCGCTCATGGGACAGGGGTATCTGGGCGTGAAGGCCCCCAGTTTCCCCGACTGGCACATCCCGATTTTGGGCGACATTCCGGTGATCGGTCCGATTGTCTTTCAACATGACCCGATGGTCTATGTGGGCCTGTTGATCGTGGGCGGTGTCTGGTGGTTTTTGAACAAGACCCGCGGCGGGCTGATCCTGCGCGCGGTGGGTGAAAACCACGAAGCGGCCCATGCTTTGGGCTATTCGGTGCGCCGCGTGCGGATGCTGGCGATCATGTTTGGCGGGGCCTGTGCGGGCCTTGGCGGCGCGTATCTCAGCCTCGTGCGGGTGCCAACTTACGCCGAAGGACTGACCGCCGGTGCGGGCTGGATCGCGCTGGCGATTGTGGTCTTTGCCAGCTGGAAACCGGGCCGGCTTTTGCTGGGCGCCTATTTATTCGGCGGCGTGACTGTTTTGCAGTTGAACCTACAAGCGGCAGGGGTTGCCATTCCGGTCGAATACCTTTCGATGTCGCCCTATATTGCCACCATCCTCGTTTTGGTCATTATGTCCGCCGGCGGAGCGCCGGGATCACTTGGCAAGACGTTCCATGCCTCACGGTGAGGCACCACTCGAATATCCACAGGGGGATACATTATGTTGAGAAGAACACTTATGGCGACAGCGGCCGCAACAGCGATGCTGGGCGGAATGGCCGTGGCCGACGGGCATGAGCCTGTGAAAGTCGGTTTCGTCTACGTCGGCCCAATCGGCGACGGCGGCTGGACCTACGAACACCATCAGGGCCTGCTGGCCGTTCAGGAAGAATTCGGCGATGCGGTTGAAACTGTGTTCGTGGAAAGCGTGCCAGAAGGCCCCGACGCCGAACGTGTGATGACGCAGATGGCGCTGGAAGGGGCCGACCTGATTTTCACCACGTCCTTTGGCTACATGGACCCGACGATCAACGTCGCAGCCCAGTTCCCCGACGTGCGCTTTGAACATGCCACGGGCTACAAAACAGCCGACAACGTGTCCAACTATTCGGCCCGCTTCTACGAAGGCCGCGCCGTTCAGGGTCACATCGCCGGTCAGATCACTGAATCCAACGTGATCGGCTACATCGCGTCCTTCCCCATCCCAGAGGTTATTCGCGGCATCAACGCAGCCTACCTGCACGCCAAAGAAGTGAACCCGGACGTCGAATTCAAGATCATCTGGGCCTACACATGGTTCGATCCCGCGAAAGAGGCCGATGCGGCCACCACGCTGATCGAACAGGGCGCTGACGTGATCCTGCAGCACACCGATTCCACGGCACCACAGGCCGCAGCGGCTGCTGCGAATGACGCGGGCGCCACGGTCTACACCTTCGGTCAGGCGTCTGACATGATCGAATTCGCGCCGCTGCCGCGCGTGTCGTCCATCATCGACAACTGGGCGCCCTATTACATTGAGCGCACACAGGCCGTCATCGACGGGTCATGGGAAACCGTATCCACATGGGACGGTATGGACACAGGCATGGTGGAAATCGGTGAAATGACCGACGCGATCCCAGAAGACGTCCGCGCCTCTGCTCAAGAGATGATCGATGCGATCACCGCCGGTGAATATCACCCCTTCACAGGCCCCATCAACAAGCAGGACGGCTCTGTCTGGTTGGCCGAAGGCGAAACCGCTGCCGACTTTGGTGACGATGGCATCGCTGGCATGAACTTCTACGTCGAAGGTCTGACCGCTGAAATCCCGCAGTAAGCGGCGACAGTTTCGACCACCAAAGAGGCCCGCGATTGCGCGGGCCTCTATTTTATGTGAACGCCACGTCACGCAGCTATGTTGACTCGCGTCAAAGAAGCCTATCTTTAGTCCAGTGACTGGAGATGTGTGATCATGGACGGACAGGGCACCCCAAAACCTCCGGAGGCGGATGACGCTTCTCGTTTGTCGGATCCGCGTCGTCTGGCGTCCCTTGCCACCACCAATCTAATGGACAGCCCCCACGAAGAGGTCTTTGACCGCGCCGTGCGTCTGGCGACCCAACTGACAGGCCGCCCCGTGGGGCTTTTGTCGCTGATCGACGGCCAGCGGCAGTTTTTCAAAGCACAGATCGGCCTGCCAGATCACGCGGCTGAGGCCCGTGAAACCCCGCTGACCCATTCCTTCTGCCAGCATGTCGTCACCGAAGACGCGCCACTGATCGTAAAAGACGCCCGCGAAGACCCGCTCGTACGGGACAACCTTGCGATTGATGATCTTGGGGTCGTGGCCTATCTAGGCGTGCCTGTGCATGGCCCCGATGGCGAAACGCTGGGGTCCTTTTGCGTCATCGACGGCTCCCCCCATGAATGGAGCGCGGCCGACCTCAAGACCCTCGAAGACCTGTCCGCCATGATCGAAACCGATCTGAAACTGCGCGACACCGTGGCCCAGCGCGATCTTTTGATCGGTGAAATGAACCACCGTCTGAAGAACATCTTTACGCTGATCGGCGGCATGATCCGGCAATCCGCCCGTGAGGCGTCTGATCCGCGCGAGATGGCCGAACAGATCACCGGTCGGGTGCAGGCGTTAAACGCGGCCCATTCGCTGGTGCTGCCCGACGGCGGCACGCGCGGCCATGAGGGCGGCGAAGTGGCGCTGGATGACTTGGCCGATACCGTGCTGGCCCCCTACCCTGGTGCCCAGAAAATCGTGCGGGGCGGCAAGGTGATGTTGGGGCCAAAGGCGGCCGTGGCCTTCGCGCTCAGCCTGCATGAACTGGCCACCAACGCCGCGAAATACGGCGCGTTTTCCGACAGCTTGGGACGGGTTGAACTGGATTGGGACGTGGCCGAAGACAAACTCAGCCTCACATGGCGCGAAGAACTGCCCCATGCCATGGCCGTGACAGCCAATGACGCGGGCTTTGGATCGCGTCTGTTGCAACTCAACGTCGAAGCGCAGCTGCGTGGCACCCTGCACCGGACATCACCCCCCAAGGCGTGCATGTCTCTCTCGCGGTCCCGATTGAGGCTCTCGTCGACTGACGCCAAAATCGGGCTGGCCCCTTGGTCCCCCCTGTCGCTAAGCTGCCCCTGAACGGCAAGAGGCAACGGATCATTTCATGACAACGATGACACCACAAAGCGGCACGGCACTGGCGCCCGCAGCTTATGGCACGATGCAATGGGGCGGCACCGCTGATGCCAGTGCCGCGCGGGACATGTTCGCCCAATGTCTGGACGCGGGGCTGAACCATTTTGACACGGCACATCTTTATACCGAAGGCCGGTCGGAGGAGATGTTGGGCGCCTTGGCTGGCACCCGTGATGATATTTTTGTCGCCACCAAAGCGGCCTACGACAAACCGGCCACCGCCGCCAATCTGCAGGCCTCCGTCGATCTGTCGCGCAAAAGGTTGCAGCGGGACGTGATCGATCTTTTGTACCTGCACCGCTTTGATCCCACCACACCGCTGGAGGACACCTTCGCAGCCCTTGCCGCCCTGCAACAGGCGGGGACGATCCGCTATATCGGCGTCAGCAATTACGCCGCGTGGCAGGTGATGAAGGCGCAAGCGATCGCTGCGGGGCTGGGCACGCGTATTGATGCCCTGCAACCGATGATGAACCTTGTGAAACGACAGGTTGAGGTCGAATTGCTGCCCATGGCCGCCGATCAGGACATCCAGGTCTGCGGCTATTCCCCCTTGGGCGGGGGTCTGCTGACAGGCAAATACGCCGTGACCGGCGCGGATGGGCGGCTGGCCTTCGATCACCGCTATGCCGCACGGTACGGGCAGGCGTGGATGCACGACGCCGCTGTCGGGCTGGCCGAAATCGCCGCCGGTCTTGGCGTTCCTGCGGCCACCTTGGCAGTGGCGTGGATGCGCCGTCATGCGCCGCAGGCCCATCCGATCCTGTCGGCGCGCTCCGCCGAACAGCTGGCCCCATCGCTGGCGGGGATGGACTACGCGCTGGATGACGCCACCTATGCCGCGATCACGGCCCTGTCGCCGACCCCGCCGCCTGCCACAGACCGGATCGAAGAAGCATGATTGATTTTCTGGTCATCGGCGGCGGCATCGCCGGATGTTCCGTGGGCGCGCGCCTGTCTGATCTGGGGCAGGTCATGGTTGTGGAACGCGAAGACGCGTTGGCCTATCACGCCTCTGGCCGGTCAGCGGCGATGTTTGAAGAAAGCTACGGCTTGCCCAGCACCATCGCCCTGAATGAGGCCAGCAAATCCTACCATTTCGACGCCCATGGCGGGGTCGTCAGCCCCCGTGGCCTGATGCTGATCGGCACGGCGCTGAACGCCGACGACTTCGCGGCCGATCTGGTTTCCATGAAGATGGAAGACATCGGGCTGGACGCGGGCCGCGCCTTCATCCCCATCCTGAACCACCACGTGACCCGCGTGGGCTATCACGCGGACGCGTGGGATCTGGACACCGACAAACTGGTGCAGGATTTTGCGCGAACGGTGCGCAGCAACGGTGGCACAGTCCATCAGGGGGCCGAGGTCACGGCGATTATCCGCACCGCCACCGGATGGGAGGTCACTGTCGGGGGTGAGGTCATCGCGGCCCGCGCGATCGTCAACGCCGCTGGCGCTTGGGTGGATGAGGTCGCGGTGATGGCAGGCATCGCCCCCCTTGGCGTCACCCCGCTGCGCCGGTCCATGGCGCGCATCCCCGCGCCCGGCGGACATGACGTATCACGCTGGCCCATGCTCTTTGGTCCCGGTGAGACGTGGTACGCCAAACCCGACGCAGGCGCGCTGATCGTGTCCCCTGCCGAAGAAGACCCGATGCCGCCCATGGACGCATGGGCCGACGACATGGTGCTGGCCGAAGGTCTGGCACGGTATGAAGCCCATGTGACCGAACCGGTGACGCAGGTCACATCCAATTGGGCAGGCCTGCGCACGTTTTCGCCCGACCGTAATCTGGTGCTGGGACCGGACCCCGCCGATGCGTCGTTCATCTGGATGGCAGGGCAAGGCGGCTACGGGTTCCAGACGGCCCCCGCCGCCAGCCAGTTGGTGGCCGATCTGGTCGCAGGCCGTCCGCCGCAGATCGCCGCCGATATGGTCGCCCGCCTGACCCCAGACCGGCTCGCGCGCAGCTCAGGGCAGGAAAACCCCCGTTGATCCGCGCCGAACGCCACGCCATGCTGCGCCTATATCAACAGGAGATTTTGTCATGAAACGTCTTTTACTGTCCGCCTTGATCGCGCTGCCGACTGCGAGCCTCGCTGATAACCAGCTTGACCGGCTTGAGGCGGTCTCAGAAGAGGCCAATGTCCTGATGATGGCCCTGATGGCGGCGGAGTTCGACATGGACCCCGAAACCAAAGCCGAAGTTATGGCCGCCGCAGCCGACAGCATGCAATGGGACGACCCCATGCGCGACGCAGGCACCTGTATGCTGGCCAGCTACCGCGATGAGGTGGGCCAGGACGGCGTGGACGAATTGCTGTCAAACATGGAAGGCATGATCACGGATATGTCCGCCATGACCAGCATGGATGATCTGGAAGAGGTGTCCGACATGATGCCCGAAGGCCTGACCGAAGAACGGTCCATGGAAATCACCCGCGATTGCGGCATGCTTAATCTGCAAATGGCCAAGATGAGCGAAAGTGGTTTCATGGATGCGATGTTGGCCGCCGCCATGGCCGCAGAAGGCAACTAGGCTGCGCCGTCACGCCACAGCGGTCATCAATTCCCACGATCGCAGGGTGCTGTAGGGCAACGTGCATTCGCCGTCGTGCAGCAATGTCTCAATCGGCAGACCTTCGGCAAAGATCACCGCTTGGCGCGCCAATGTGATCTGCACGTAGCTGGCGGGAATGGTCGTATGGGTCACGGCGATATTGGCATGGCTGACCGCTAGGGATTTGGCACGCACCAGCACCGCGTTTTCCCCGAAGAAAAGTGGCACGCGGATATGTTCAAACAAAACGCGATGTTGCGGCCCGATGCACAGATCGGCATGGGGCAGGCCAAAGCCCATGGCCCCCTGTTCGATCCGCACAGGAAAATGGTTCCGCTCTGCCGGGGCGGCAAACGCCTCCCGCAGTTGGGTGATCGGTTGCGGGCCGTCGTCGCGGGTGTCAACCAGATCGCCCAGCGCAAGATCAGACGCCAAACGCGGACCATCCGGCGTGGCAATACGGGCATCCGGCGTCACGCCAAAGGCCGCCACCCAAGGGGACAGCGCTTGCAAAGTCGGCTGGAATTTCATCTTTGGCCTCTCCCGTTGATCGCGCCGTTGACCATAGGGTAACCCGTCAAACCGGCAGCACTGGGGCGCAAATGTGGCAATCGCGGCATCGGCGTTTGACGTGCGGGGCCAGACAGGCAATGGTCCGGCATGATCTCTGCCTCTGACCCCAATGCGCCTGCCCTCAACGACATGATCCGCGAATTTGCGGCCCATATCGGGTTTGGCGGCACACCGCAGGTGAGCCGGATTTTCACTTCCCCCGTGGCACCCGACGCGCGGCAGGTCCTTAAAGTGACGCTGGGCACACAGACCTTTGCGTTGAAAGTCGACATGACGTCCCATGAAACGGGCCGCTTGACGGAAGAGTTCGAGGGCCTCAAAGACCTCAGCGCGCATTTCGCCCAATACGACAAACTGGGCACGGTGACGCCGCTCTACCTGTCACCGGGGGGGCGGTTTTTCGCGATGGATTACCTCAACCACAAAACCGCAGGGCAACGTCTGCAGGGGCGCGAACAGGACCAGACCGCGCGGCAGGTCTACCGGCGCACGGGGATGTGGCTGTCCGCAATGCATGATTTCAAACCGCAAAAGAAGGGCCAGTTTCATGGCCGCTGGATGCTGGTTGAAATCGATGCCCTGATTGAGGCCGGACAGCTTCAGGCCGATGTCCACCAGCTGCGCCGGATGCGCAATATCTTAAGCGAACAGATCGAAACCACCGGCAACACCAAAGACATCCGCGCATGGTGCCACGGCGATTTTCATAGCGAAAACATCATGATGGGTCCGGGCATGACCTATGCTTTTGATCTGACCGAAGCGCGCATGAAAATGGCGCTTTATGATGCGGTGGATTTTCTAAAGGTCGATGTCTTCCGCCCGTTTGAACCCGGTGATGTGGATGCATCGGGCCTGATCACCGCCCACCGTGAGATGTTTTTCAAAGGCTACAAACACCGCATCAAACAACACCTGTTTGACATCGCCATGCGGGGCCGTCTGCTGATTGATTGGGCCGCCATCACCCGCGACGCCTACGCCAACAGTGAGATTGACCGCAAACGGTTCGACCGCATCAAACCGCGGCTTGAGATTGCGTTTTCCTAATTCAGAACCAGCTCAGCCCGCCGCACCCACAGGCTGTTGCCCTGCCCGTTGACGCAGCGCACCCCGTCCGTGTCGCTGGTACAGGTGAACGACGCCAGCGACCATTCCGACCCGGAGCTGATCCGCCCCAAGGGGGCCGGCCAAAACACATCGCCGCGGCAGGTCCAACGGGCGCTGGCCGGACCATTGGGCGGCAAAATCACCGTACGGGTCCGGTCCAGATCGCAAGTGGGGTCATCGTCGCCATAATCCGGTGGCGGATCTTAGTCGGCATCGAACACCAGACACACCATCGGCGCCGCATCAAACCGCGTTTTATAAAGGTCGACATAGCACCGGATGTTGCCTGACGGGCTGGAAAACCCCTAGGCCAGGGCGGTCGTGGTAAACAGGGTCAGCAGTAGGATAGCAAAAATGCCCATGGGGCCTCCGATTTCAGCCATCATGGCAGCATCGCGGGGTGGCGTCACCCCGCGCCCGTGTGCAGGTTTTCCTTACCCGTCCTTGCGGATGGTTTCGTTTTTCGGGTCATAGGGGCTGTCTTCGACCACCACCGCATCCCACACCTGACGGAACATACGGACCTGCACCTTGGTCCCGACCTCGGCCAGTTCAACCGGCAGATAGCCCATGCCGATGGATTTCCCAAAAGCCACCGAATAGCCGCCCGACGTCAAACGCCCGACCTTTTGGCCGTTGTGCAGCAACGCCTCACGTCCCCACGGGTCCGCATCGTCAGGCCCGTCAATGAGGAAGGTCACACATTTGAACCGCACGCCGATCTTTTCCATGGCCTCTTTGCCGTGGAAGTCTTTGGACAGGTCCACAAAGCGCGGCAAATCCGCTTCCAACGGGGTGGCATCGCGGCCCAGTTCGGTGCCGAAGGCGCGGTAGGATTTCTCCTGCCGCAGCCAGTTTTGCGCCCGCGCGCCCACCAGCTTCATGTCGTGCTTGGCCCCTGCCTTTTCCAACAGATCAAAGAGGTAATTCTGCATCTCAATCGGGTGATGCAACTCCCACCCCAACTCACCGGTGTAGGCCACGCGGATCGCGTTGACCGGGCACATGCCCAGTTCGATCTGTTTCGCTGACAACCACGGGAACCGCTTGTTCGACAGCGCCGTGGCCGGGTCCGCATCAACAATCACCTCGTTCAGCACATCGCGTGCCTTGGGTCCGGCGATGGCAAACACACCCCACTGGGTGGTGACGTTCTGCACCTCAATCCGGCCAAACTCGGCCTCTTTATCCTCAATGGCCTTGCGCAGGAAATCGGCGTCGTAGTCTGTCCAAGCCCCTGCAGACACAAGATAATATTCGTCCTCTTTCAGCCGTACGATTGTATATTCGGTGCGGGTGGTGCCATGGCTGGTTAAGGCATAGGTCAGGTTAATGCGGCCCACGCGCGGCAGTTTGTTTGTGGTGAACCAATCCAGAAACGCCGTGGCGCCGGGCCCTTTGACGATGTGCTTGGTAAAGGCCGTAGCGTCGATCAGGCCCACGCCTTCACGCACCGCCTTGGCCTCCTCCACCGCATATTGCCACCATGTGCCCCGGCGGAAGCTGCGGCTGTCGTGGTCAAAGTGATCGGGGGCATCCAGCGGGCCAAAGTAGTTGGGCCGTTCCCATCCATTCACAAACCCGAACTGCGCGCCACGTGCCGCCTGACGGTCATAGGCGGGCGATGTGCGCAGCGGACGACAGGCGGGGCGTTCCTCATCAGGATGGTGCAGAATATAAACGTGGTCGTAACATTCCTCATTCTTACGGGCGGCAAATTCCGTGGTCATCCAGTCGCCGTAGCGTTTGGGGTCCAGCGACGCCATATCGATCTCGGCCTCACCCTCGACCATCATCTGCGCAAGGTAATACCCCGTGCCACCGGCCGCCGTGATCCCGAAAGAAAACCCTTCCGCCAACCACATATTCCGCAGGCCGGGCGCAGGGCCGACCAGGGGGTTGCCATCGGGGGTGTAGCAAATCGGGCCGTTGAAATCATCCTTCAACCCGCTTTCCTCACACGACGGAATCCGGTGGATCATCGCCATATACTGCTCTTCGATCCGCTCCAGATCGAGCTGGAACAGATCAGCGCGGAAACTGTCCGGGACCCCGTGTTCAAAGACCGCAGGCGCGTTCTTTTCATACACACCAAGGATCCAGCCGCCCCGTTCTTCACGCAC
Source organism: Pseudooctadecabacter sp. (assembly GCF_965657175.1). Taxonomy (GTDB): domain Bacteria; phylum Pseudomonadota; class Alphaproteobacteria; order Rhodobacterales; family Rhodobacteraceae; genus Octadecabacter. The sequence goes on from NZ_CBFHNH010000009.1 coordinate 96,565, forward strand.
ATAAGACTGCGCATCGGCGTCCCGCACGACAGGGTGTTCAACGCCACCCTGCGCACGGAACTCCACCAGCGCAGGGTCTTGATCCATCACGATGAACTGATGCTCCACCGGAATCGCGGGCATCTTGATCCCCAGCATCTTGGCCGTGCGCTGCGCATGGTTCCCCGACGCTGTCACCACATGTTCTGCCGTAATCACGATCTGCTCGTCCGAGGGCACAAGGTTGCCGCCCTTCTCGACCATCTTGGTGCAGGTCACCTCCCATGCCTCACCTGTCCAATGAAACGCATCCGCCTGCCATTTGCGTTCGATCATCACGCCCCGCTGGCGCGCGCCTTTGGCCATGGCCATGGTCACATCGGCAGGGTTAATATAGCCGTCCTCGGTGTGATAAATCGCACCCTCAAGATCCTCGGTGTTGATCAGCGGCCAGCGCGCTTTGATCTCATCCGGCGTCAGCCACTCAAACGGCACGTCGCAGGTCTCCGCGGTGGACGCATAGAGCATATACTCATCCATCCGCTCCTTCGTCTGCGCCATCCGCAGGTTGCCCACGACGGCAAAGCCCGCATTCAACCCGGTCTCTTCCTCAAGCGTTTTGTAGAAATCGACGGAATACTTATGAATATGCGTCGTCGCATAAGACATGTTGAACAAGGGCAGCAAACCCGCGGCATGCCACGTGGATCCGGACGTCAGCTCATCGCGCTCCAGCAACATCACATCAGCCCAGCCCGCTTTGGCCAGATGATAGGCAATCGACGTGCCAACAGCGCCGCCGCCCACAACCAATGCTTTCACCTTCGTCTTCATCGACCTGCACTCCTTGATCCGTTGCGCACAGATTGCCCCAATCCGCGCCTCTGCGCCAAACCACGCCGACGCCAAAGACACCAAAACCGACGCGGGCCTTTGGTCCCCTGTTTCATCTGGCCCAAAAAACTCCCCCCGGAGGGCCGCTGTCCACAAAATCCCCTGCGCCCCCGCAAAGGGCTCACCCCCGCCAAATACGCCCAGAAACAAACCCGCGCCCCGCAGGGGCGCACCGCCTGATCGCCCCCAAGCACAGGAAAATTCGAGAGGTTAACGAAAGGTTGACGTGTGCGGCAATTTTGCGACAGCGACGCCGCGCGCACTGAATTCCCCTAGGAGAACCGCCCCACCCTCCTTATGTTAACGCCAGAAGACACGAGAGAGCCGCAGATAAGTGGCCCCGTGAGGAGAGCAGGTATGACACGTTACGCAGCAGCGGCCCTTTTGGCCGCCACGACCCTTGGGGCATGTGCGCCCCCCGAAATTCCATCCCGACTGGACAGCGGCGATACCCTCTATTCAGGGTTCGAACCCGCTGATGCCTATACGCCAACTCCCGTGGGCGCGCGTTCGGACAATGATTTCATGCGCTTTTCGACGATGGGCGTTCGCTGACACTCATCCGTTCTCAGGTCAGATTTTCCTGACTGGACATCGCCCCGCCCCTCGTTGACCCTAGGGCAACCCGAGCGGGAGGATGCGATGCGGCGAATGGATTTGATGGATGCGGCCCAACTGGCCAAAGACAGCTACAAGGGCGGGGCCCGTCTGCCCCCGGTCCAGACCTCTATCGATGTCGGCCATGTCGAGGCCTTTTTGCTGCGCGACAAGACCCTCGTCATTCCGGGCAGCGAAAGCCTCAAAGATTATACCCGATCCAACCTTGTCACCTCGCCCGCCAAACTGTCATGGCCCGGACGGGGCACCGCAGGCGCCAATGCCATCTGGCATAAGGGCTTTGCCAATCACGCACTGGTCATCGCCAAGGCCTTGGGCGGGGTGAAACCCAAATTCATTGTGGGCCATTCGCTGGGGGCCGCCGCCGCCCAAGTGCTGGGCTGTATCTGGGGCGTGCCTGCCATCGCCTTTGCGTCGCCCATGCCTCTCAAAAGTGCGGGACGGCTGGCCCATGAACACATGGTCCTCAACGTGGTGCGCAACGACGATTTCGTCTGCCGCGTCCCGCCACGGTCTTTGGGGTTCCGCCGCGTGGGCAACACCGAAGTCATGATGCCCCGTGGGATCAATGTGGGCGAAGATCATTCGATGAAGCAATATATCAAACTGCTAAAGGTCGAACGCCGCGACAAGACCATCGTCAAAAGCTGGCCCTAGACGCCCTACAACATCGCCGGAATAACAAGATCGGGCGGGCGGTGCCCGTCATCAAAGGTCTTGATGTTCAACAGAACCTTCTCCCCCATCTCAACCCGCCCCTCAAAAGTGGCGGACCCCATGTGGGGCAGAAGGACGACGTTCTTCAACTCTCGCAAGCGCGGGTTGATGTCGGTCCCGTGTTCATAGACATCCAGCCCTGCCCCCGCGATGTCGCCGGCGCGCAACATGCGCGTCAGGGCGTTCTGGTCGATGACCTCACCGCGGGCCGTGTTCACGATCACCGCGTCCGATTTCATCAGTTTCAGCCGTCGCGCGTTCATCAGATGGAACGTGGCCGGCGTGTGGGGGCAGTTGACGGAAATCACATCCATCCGCGCCACCATCTGATCAAGGCTGTCCCACCACGTGGCGTCCAGCGCGTCCTCCACCTCAGGGCGCAGGCGACGGCGGTTGTTGTAATAGATTTGCATCCCAAAGGCGCGCGCCCGTTTGGCCACAGCCTGCCCGATGCGCCCCATGCCCAGAATGCCCAACCGGCGGCCCGCAATGCGCCCGCCCATCATCGCTGTGGGCGCCCAGCCGTCCCAATCGCCCTGCTGCATCAACGCCAGACCTTCGGGAATGCGGCGAGTGACAGCAAGGATCAACGCCATGGTCATATCGGCGGTGTCTTCGGTCACGACACCGGGGGTGTTGCTGACCAGAATGCCCCGCTGACGGGCGGTGTGCACGTCGATATGATCCACGCCCGCGCCGTAATTGGCGATCAGTTTCAGACGCTCGCCTGCCTGTCCCAACAAGCCTGCCGTGATCTCATCTGTAACCGTGGGCACCAGCACGTCGCAGGTTTGGACAGCCTGCGTCAGCTCGGCTGCTGTCATCGGCGTGTCGTCATCACGCAGGGTGACATCGAACAATTCGCGCATCCGGGTTTCGACCGCGTCGGGCAACCGTCGCGTCACGGTAACACTTAGACGTTTGCTTGGCATATTGCCGCCTCCCTCGCTTGCCCGGTGTGTGCGCTTCGTGGCAGGTTGCCTACAAAGGTCCGGCGGCACAAGAACCGCCATAAATAAAAATGCTGGTGAACAATCAGGACCGTTCGAGGGCAGTAAGTATGACGACAGGACGTTTCACATCCTTTCTTTTGGCGTTGACGCTGGCCACCGGTGCGTTGGCTGACAAAACCACGCAGGTGACACCCATCACCGCCGTCCAAGGCGAACGTGGCCCCGTGACCAATCTGCCCATGCCCCGCTATGTGTCGTTGAAAGCGAAAGAGGCGAATGTCCGTCGCGGCCCGTCGCTGAGCCACCGGATCGACTGGGTCTTTCAACGCCGCGACATGCCGTTGCGGGTGGTGAGTGAATACGGCAACTGGCGCCGCGTGGTGGACCGCGAAGGCATGGGCGGCTGGGTGCATTATTCGCTGATCTCCGGCAAACGCACGGTCATCATCGACGAAGACCTGCTGGTCATCCGGTCCCAACCCAACGACACCGCGACCGAAGTCGCAATGCTGGAACTGGGCGTCATCGCCGATTTGGGCGAATGCGGCACCGACTGGTGCCGCCTGCGCGCTGGCGGCTATCGCGGCTGGGCCCCGAAAGAGGCGCTCTTCGGCGTCGGTGCGTCCGAAGTGCGCGACTAGCCAAGACCCCTAAAATTCCGGAATTTTAGGGTGCCTCCGGCGGAGGTATTTTGGAACCAGAGAAACCCCTACGCCGCCAACCCGCGGCCCTTCAGCAAGGCGGTCGCGTCGGGCATGGAGCCGCGGAATTTCTTGTACAGCACCGCCGCGTCTTCGGACCCGCCTGCGGACAGGATGTAGGTCTCAAGTTTCTTGGCCATCTCTGGATCAAACGGCCCGCCTGCTTGCTCAAAGGCCTCAAACGCGTCGGCGTCCATGACCTCAGACCACATGTAGCTGTAATAGCCGCTGGAATAGCCGTCACCGGCAAAGACATGGGCGAAATGCGGAGTCGCATGGCGCATGCGGATGGCGTGGGGCATCCCGATCTCCTCCAGCACCTCGGCCTGTTTCTGCATAGGATCGGCTGGCGCGTCTTCACCCTCATGAAACGCCAGATCAACCAGGGCCGAGGCCACGTATTCCACCGTCGAGAACCCCATATCGTAGGTCGCGGCCCCCAACATGCGGTCCAGCAGATCACGCGGCATAGGCTCACCGGTGTCGGCATGGGTGGCGAATTCTTCCAGCACTTCAGGCACCTCCAACCAGTGTTCGTATAGCTGGCTGGGCAGTTCCACAAAGTCCCGCGCCACTGACGTGCCTGAAATCGTGTCATAAGTCACATCGGACAGCATCTGGTGCAGCGCGTGCCCGAATTCATGAAACAAGGTGCGCGCGTCGTCGTAAGACAGCAGCGCCGCCTCCCCCGCCGGTGGTTTGGCGAAATTGCACACGTTGATGACATGGGGGCGGATGTCACCGGCCAGCTTTTGCTGGCTGCGCATGGCCGAACACCACGCGCCCGACCGTTTGGACCCGCGCGCGAAATAATCCCCGATGAAGACGGCAATGTGTTTGCCCTCCCGCGTGACCTCCCACGCGCGGCAATCGGCATGGTAAAGCGTGACGTCGATCGGCGCGAACTCCAGCCCGAACAGACGGTTGGCGCAGGCAAAGGCCGCATCGATCATCCGGTCCAATTGCAGATAGGGCTTCAACTCCGCCTCGTTCAGGTCATGCTCCTCCGCACGGCGTTTTTCGGAATAATAGCGCCAGTCCCAAGGCTCTAACGGGCCCTGTTCGTCATCGTTGTGCATCATCGCCTGCAAAACCTGCGCGTCCGTCTCAGCCGACGCCTTTGCAGGTGCCCAGACCTGCATCAACAAATCGCGGACCGCACCGGGTGTGCCGGCCATTTCTGTCTCAAGCTTATAGTCGGCAAAGCTGTCGTAGCCCAACAAATTGGCGCGTTCGGCCCGCAGCGACAGGATCTCTGCCGCGATGTCGCGGTTGTCTGTCTCACCGCCATTGGCCCCGCGCGATACCCACGCCGTATAGGCCTTTTCGCGCAAATCGCGGCGCGGCGAAAATTGCAAAAACGGCACAATGATCGACCGCGACAGCGTCACCACCGGACCCTCCGCGCCCTTTTCCTCCCCTGCGGCCCGCGCCGCTGCGACGACAAAATCAGGCAGCCCCGTCAGATCCTCCAGCGGCATGAACCAGTCGCGTTCGTCCGCCAGCAGGTTCTGCGTGAACCGCGTGCCCAACACGCTGAGGCGCTGTTTCACATCGGCCAGCCGGTCGGCGGCATAGCCCTCCAACTCTGCACCCGACCGCACAAAGGACCGGCGCGTCAAAAGCAACACGCGCTGCTGCTCAACCGTCAAATCCAAATCCGCGCGCGCCTGCCACAACGCCTCGATCCGCGCGAACAGCTCCTTGTTCGCCGTCACCTCAGACGAATAGGCCGACAACATCGGGGAAAAGTCCCGCATCAACCCTTCACGCGCGGGGTTGCTGTCCGCGCCCGCCATGGCAAAAAACGGCGCCAGCGCCTTCTCCAATGGCCGGTCCGCCAAGATCAAAGCCTCAATCGTGTTCTCGAACGTGGGCTCGGACCCGTCGCAAATAGCCGCGATGTTGGCGCGCGCGGCCTCGAGAGCGGCCTCCACGGCGGGGGCGAAATGGCTGTCCTCGATCTGATCGAAAGGGGGCAATTCAAACGGCGTCGTCCAGTCAGAAAGCAGCGGGTTGGTCATTGGGGGGGTCTCCTTTGCACTCAACGTAAGCAGTCTTGCGCGCGGGTCCACCTTCATCTGGCCCGAAAAACTCAAATCCGCGCTACCCGCCGGGTGATTTGTCCCGCAGGTGACGCTCCAGACGTCGCAGGGCAAGGCTAAGGCCGATCGTCATCGTCAGATAAATCAACGCGACGATATTATACGTCTCAAAATATCGGAAATTGCCCGCCGCCGTGACCTTACCCGCCTGCGTCACATCCAAAACCCCCAGCACAGACACCAGCGAACTGTCCTTCACCATGGCCACAAAATCATTGCCCAAAGGGGGCAAAATCCGGCGGAATGCCTGCGGAAAGACGATATGGTGAAACCGCTGCCACGGGCCAAGGCCCAAGGCCTCCGCCGCCTCCACCTGACCCTTTTCGACAGATTGCAGCCCTGCGCGAAACACCTCAGCAATAAAGGCCGAATAGCCAATCGTCAGGGCAATCGTTGCCCGCCACAGCATTGAAAAATCGCGGTTTCTGATGGGGTCAAACCCAAGCGCCCCCGTCGCCCAATTCCACAACGCCACCAATGCCGGTGCCAGAACAAAAGCCACATAAAGCAACAGCACGATGATCGGCACCCCGCGCACGACCTCAATATACAGCCGCGCCACCTGCCGCACGACGATCCAGCGCGACAGCGACATCAACGCCAACCCCAACCCCAAAGTCGCAGCCAGCGCAAAGCCCACGAGCGTCACAAAAACCGTGATCTTGATGCCCTTGGACAACGTGCCCAAGACCTGTGTGTACAAATCATTCGACAACACCTGCCAAAACAAATAGCCGCCCACCGTCAAAACGATGAGCAGCCAATAAGGGAAATCCCCGTCGTGTTTGGGCGTGATCACGAGGCTCGCTTACTCGCCCAATTTGTACTCAAGAAACCACCGCGTGTTGAGCGCGTCGATGGTGCCATCCGCCTGCATGTCGGCAATCGCTGCGTTGATCGGCTCCACAAATTCGGACCCTTTGGGGAAGATGAAACCGAAATCCTCGGTCCCCAATTTTTCGCCCACAATCTTCAATGCGCCGTCGCTGGCCTCAACATATCCATTGCCCGCCGTGCCGTCCGTCAGCACCAGATCAACGTCGCCATTGCGCAGCGCTTGAACGCCTGCACCGAAGGTCTCAAAAAGTTGAATGCGCGGGTTCGCCTCATCGGCGTCCAGCACGTCGTAAACGGCCACATAAAACGGCGTCGTGCCCGGCTGGGCTGCGACCAGCAGGTCGTCATCTGCCGCGAAGGACGCCGCATCATCAAACCGGTCTTCGTCGCCACGCACCAGCATCACCATCTCGGACGTCATGTATGTGTCTGAAAAATCGACAATCTCCGCGCGATCTTCGCGGATCGTGATGCCTGTCATCCCCATATCAAACTGGCCTTCGCTGACCGCAGGGATCATCGCATCCCAAGAGATATTCTCGTAAGTGATCGTGGCATTGATCCGCTCGGCAATTTCCGCCATCGCGTCATATTCCCAGCCCACAGCATTGCCGTCACCGTCAATGAATTGCAGCGGCGGATAGGCGTTCTCAGTCACCACGACGATCTCTTGCCCGCCAAGGTCCGGCAGGTGACCGTCGGCAAGGGCATTTGTGGCAAGCAAAGCGGCGGCAGCCGCGACAGACAAGGTTTTCATGGCAGACTCCAGGTTTCAGGTGTAGCGAAGTATGGCGCAGCCCGCCGCAAGGGCAAGGGTCGATTAATTGGCGCAGACCGGGCAGGTGGGATCGCGATTAACCTTAATGGCCCGCGTTTCGGCATAAAGCGCATCATAGATCAGCAGCCGCCCCCGCAGGCCCTCGCCCGCCCCCGTGATCGTCTTGACGGCCTCCACCGCCATCATCGCCCCGACGACACCGGGCAAAGGGCCAAGCACCCCGCCCTCGGCGCAGCTGGGCACCAGATGGGCGGCAGGGCGTTCCGGAAAAACACAGCGGTAACAAGGCGTTCCATCTTTGGGATCATAAAGGCTCATCTGACCTTCCCACTGGGTCAGGGCCGCCGCAATCAAGGGCACGCCAGCGGCGACGCTGACCTCATTCACCAAATACCGCGTGTCGAAATTGTCCGACCCGTCCAGCACCAGATCATACTCGGCGATCAACTCCGCCGCGATCTCCGCCGTTAACCTTCGTTTATAGGGCTTTACCGTCACGAACGGATTGAGCGCCGCAATCGCCTCCGCCGCAGAATGGACCTTCGGCATCCCGATCCGCGCATCGGTGTGGATCACCTGCCGCTGCAGGTTGGAATTGTCGACCACATCATCGTCAATCACGCCGAGGGTCCCCACACCCGCCGCCGCCAGATACTGCAACGCCGGCGCGCCAAGACCTCCGGCCCCGATGACCAGAACCTTCGCATCCTTGAGGTCCTTCTGCCCCGCCCCGCCAATCTCACGCAGGACGATATGGCGCGCATAGCGGTCCAGTTCGGTCGTTGAAAACGGCCCAGCGGTGGCAGAGGGTTCATAGTCAAACGCGGGCGCGCCGCTGGCCCGCGTTTTGACCCGCCCCAGCAAATAAGAATATCCCCAAACGATCATGCCTATGCAAATGATAAATATCCACAGTGCAGGCTCACTCCCTGTCATGTCGCGCAAGGGGTGCCCATCCGGCAAAACGATATGCACAGCAACCACGGCAACCAACAATAGGCCAACCATCACCGCCCGCGCAGATCGCGGCAATTTCAATGCCCAGCCAAGGCCCCAAAGGCCCGCCGCCAAAGTCAAAACAAGGATCATGCGCTACTCCGTTCCGGTCGATCCGAAGCCACCCGCGCCCCGCGCGGTGTCGCCCATCGGCCCGACCTGAAACCTAGCTTGCACCACAGGTGCGGCCACCATCTGCGCAATCCGCATCCCGTGGGTGATCTCAAACGCCGCATCCCCGCCGTTCTGCACAATCACCCCCAGCGGCCCACGGTAATCACTGTCGATCGTGCCCGGCGCGTTGGGCAGCGTGATCCCGTGCTTCAACGCAAGCCCGGATCGCGGCCTGATCTGCACCTCATATCCCTCGGGAATGGCAATGCGCAGCCCTGTTGGCACCAAAGCCCGCGCGCCCGGATCTAATGTAACCGCCTGACGATCCACAAAATTCGCCCGCAGATCCGCACCCGCCGCACCGGCAGTCGCATAAACCGGCAGACCCAGCGCCTCATCCGCGCCCTCGGTCCATTCAAACCCAATGGTGATCATTCCGGTCCCCTGTTTCATCTGGCCAGAAAAACTCAAATCCCGGACGCGCCGCGCAAAGCCTCCGCCAGCCGCAGCGCCAGCTTTTCGGCCACCGCATCCTTGCCCATACGCGGCCAGTCTTCGGTGCCGTCTGCGGTGATCAAGGTCACGTCGTTTTCCGCGCCTCCCATGATCCCCGTTGCGGGCGACACATCGTTGGCCACGATCCAGTCGCACCCTTTGCGTTTGCGTTTGGCAGTCGCATTGGCGATCACGTCTTGGGTTTCAGCGGCAAAGCCCACGACCAAGGCAGGTCGTGTGTCCGATGCGCAGACCGTCGCCAGAATGTCGGGGTTTTCGGCAAACTCCAACACCGGCAGGCCCTTGCCATCCTTCTTGATCTTCTGATCGGAGGCGGACGCCACCCGCCAATCGGCCACAGCCGCTGCAAACACGCCGGCATCGACGGCCCCGGCCGCCTCAACCGCGGCCAACATCTCGGCGGCGGTTTGCACGGCAACCACATCCGCGCCCATTGGCGGTGCCACATCCGCAGGGCCCGTCACAAACGTCACCCGCGCACCCAGCGCCAGCAATGCCCGCGCAATCGCCGTGCCCTGCGCGCCGGAGGACCGGTTCGCGATGTAGCGCACGGGGTCAATCGGCTCATGGGTGGGGCCGGATGTCACCAGAATATGTTTGCCTTTCAGCGGCCCATCATTCAACGCCGCCTCAATGGCGCCGACAATCTCCATTGGTTCGGCCATCCGGCCATACCCAAATTCACCACAGGCCATAGCGCCCTTATTGGGGCCACAGATCAAAATACCATCGTTTTGCAAGGTCGCCAGATTGCGCTGCGTCGCCGCATGTTCCCACATCCGCACATTCATCGACGGCGCAATCAACACCCGTTTGTCGGTCGCCATCAACAAAGTCGATGCCAGATCATTCGCGTGCCCATGTGCCATCTTCGCCATCAGGTCGGCCGTCGCAGGGGCGATTACCACCAAATCTGCCGCACGGCTAAGCTCAATATGCCCCATCTCCGCCTCATCATCGAGGCTGAACAAGTCTTCAAAGACCTTTTCCCCCGCCAGCGCCGACACGCTCAACGGTGTGACAAATTCCGATCCCGCCTTGGTCAAAACCGGCACCACCCGATGCCCGCGTTCGCGCAACCGCCGGATCAGATCAAGGGATTTGAACGCCGCAATGCCGCCCCCGATCACCAGTAAAATTGTCTTGCCTGACATGGGTAACCCTTTCCGTCTTCGCGCCGCAGATTAGGACCACCGCCCCCAAACCACCAGCCACTAAAAAACCGCCCGCCGCAGGGGGCGACGGGCGGTTCAGATGCTGACACTGGGAATGTGGTGTCAGACGAGGAAATGCATCACTTCTTTGGACTGGCCCTCAAGGCTCTTGCGCATTTTACCGAAGGCCGCGGCCTCCAACTGGCGCACGCGTTCCTTGGACAGACCCAATTCGACCCCAAGGCTTTCCAGCGTCCGAGGATCATCGCGCAATTTGCGTTCGCGGACGATGAACTGTTCGCGGTCGTTCAGGCTGGTCAGCGCGGTCAGCAACCACTTCCGCAGGGTATCTGTGTCGTGGGTGTGCTCCACCGTCTCGGCGGCCTGCTCGCCGTCGTCTTCCAGCGCATCAATCCACTCGCGCCCTTCATCCTCGGTGGATTGGGTCGCGTTGAGGGAAAAGTCAGACCCGCTCAACCGGCCTTCCATCATCTCAACATCATGAAGCGGCACGCCCACCTCAACAGAGATCATTTTACGCATCTCGTGGCGGTCCAAAACCTCACCACGGGCCAGTGCTTCACGTTCCAGACGGGCCTGCACGCGGCGCATGTTGAAGAACAGCGACTTTTGCGACGACGTGGACCCCGTCCGCACCATCGACCAGTTGCGCATCACGTGATCCTGAATGGACGCTTTGATCCACCACACCGCATATGTCGAAAAACGCACGCCGCGATCAGGGTCAAATTTGTCCGCCGCCTTCATCAGGCCCAAAGACGCCTCTTGGATCAGATCATTCATCGACGCGCCGTAGCGTTTGAATTTCGACGCCATCGAAATGGCCAGACGCATGTAGGCGGTGATCAGGCGGTGCAGGGATTCTTCGCATCGTTCATCGCGCCAGGCATAGGCCAGTCGCAACTCTGTCTCCGCGTCCAGAAGTTCGGCTTTCATCGCCGTACGTGACAGACTTTGGTCGTAACGTCCATCAAATGCCATTTTGTCTCCCCCTGATGCGTATTTTGATTTTGTTCTAATTGTGGTTACGTGTGTGCAATGCCGTCGGATCATTGAAAGTTCCTTAATTGTCCTTGCCCAAACTCACATTTGTTTTAGGGGGTGCTGCCTCCGGCAAATCCGCCTTTGCGGAAAGCCTCTGTTTTCAAACGCAAAAACCCCGCATCTATGTGGCCACTGCGCAGGCCTTCGATGACGAAATGAAATCGAAAATAAATGATCACCGCGTCCAGCGCGGCGCTGATTGGACCACGATTGAGGCCACGATTGACGTGGCAGATGCGCTGGAATCCTGCGGGTCGGATCAGGTTGTGTTGCTCGACTGTGCGACCTTGTGGCTGACCAACATCCTCCTCGCAGACAGGGACGTGGACGCGGACCAAACGGCGCTTTTGGCCGCCCTCACCGCCTGCCCCGCGCAGGCTATCGTGGTCTCAAATGAGGTCGGGCACGGCATCGTGCCGGACAACAAACTGGCCCGAAAATTCCGCAACGCCCAAGGACGTCTGAACCAGAAATTGGCGGCTGAGGCCGATCTTGTGGTGCAGGTCATCGCCGGATTGCCGCAGGTTCTGAAGGGCGAGTTATGACAAATATTTACTGGGTCCGGCATGGGCCGACCCATGAAAAGACATTCGTGGGCCAACGTGATGTGCCCGTCGATTTGTCAGATACGGACCTGATCGCGCGGGTTTCAGCGGCGTTGCCGCCCCGCGCGCTGGTCGTGTCCTCAGACCTGACGCGCAGCATCGACACCGCCACCGCGATCCAAGGCGACCGCACCCGCCTGCCCCACCGCAAAGGACTAAGGGAGTTTGATTTCGGCGCATGGGACGGGCTTCATTTTTCGCAAGTTGCCGCCCAATGGCCCGACCTCAGCCGCGCCTACTGGGAAAGGCCGGGCGATACCGCCCCCCCGGGTGGCGAAAGCTGGAACACCGCCGCCGCCCGCGTGACGGCGGACATCACCGACCTCATCCAGGCCCACCCCCGCCGTGACATCATTGCCGTCGCACACTTTGGCGCGATCCTGACACAGGTGGCTATGGCGGGCGGGATCACCCCCTATCAGGCCCTGTCCCACCGGATCGACAATTTCTCGATCACGGAAATACAGATGCGGCCCACGTTCGGTGTCGCGCGCATCAATTACCTTCCGTGACCGCCCGCCCCACAAATCGCGATTTGCGGCTCCGCCATGACAAAGCTAACGTCGCCCCATGACATATGACCTCCTCATCGGCCAACGCCTCTATTCCAGCTGGTCCCTGCGCGGCTGGCTGCCCTTTATCGTCCACGACATCCCCGTGACGGTCCATGACACCTTGATCTACGGCGATGCATTTTATGACGACGTCGCAGCCTTCGGCGGCACCACCACGGTGCCCGTGGTCAAAACACCGGACGGCGCGGTTCTGACCGACAGCCTGTCGATCCTGTGGCATTTGGCTGAGGCCTTTCCTGATCGCGGCCTTCTGCCTGATGCCCCACGGCACCGCGCAACCGCGCTGAATATGATTGCCCAAATGCACGCCGGTTTCGTGGCGCTGCGCTCTGCCTGCCCGATGAACCTTGCCACCGCATGGGACGGCTTTGTGCCCGACAATGCGGTGCGCGCGGATTTGGCCAAGATCGACGCAAGCTTTGGCAGCGCACTGGCGGCCTCCGGCGGGCCCTACCTCTTTGGCGACTACGGCCTTGTGGATGCCTACTACGCCCCTGTCTGCATCCGCATCGCAGGTTACAACCTCCCCGTAGCGGACGCGGTGCGCGGCTATGTGGCAGCCCAACTGTCTCATCCTGCGATCCAACGCTGGCGGACCGAAGGCCTCGCCCAAGATAAAGAACTCAGCCAATACGACATGGACCTGCCGCGCACCCCGTTTCCCATGCCATAACCGGCCTGTTTCCCGCGCATGTTAACCATTCTTAAACCCTTCCCCCGCTAGTCATTAACCTTAATAGACGGGGAATGGGTCATGGTGGCACGCGCCTTTACGGTCGCCTTTGAAGGGGTCGAGGCCCGGATGGTTGAGGTCCAGTGCGCGACCTCCCCCGGCTTGCCGTCGTTCTCCATCGTGGGCCTGCCCGACAAAGCCGTGTCAGAGGCCCGCGACCGCGTGCGCGCCGCATTGGGCGCGCTGTCCATCGCCCTGCCTTCCAAGAAAATCACCGTCAATCTGTCGCCTGCGGATTTGCCCAAAGAAGGGTCCCACTTCGATCTGCCCATCGCCATGGCCCTGCTGGCCGCCCTCGATGTGATCCCCCACGACAAAGCCGCCGAAACCGTCGCCCTGGGGGAGCTGTCCCTTGACGGCACGCTGGTGCCCGTCTTGGGTGCGCTGCCCGCCGCGATGGCTGCGGCGTCCCACGACAAGGCCCTTGTCTGCCCCGCCCCCTGCGGACCAGAGGCCGCTTGGGTCGGCTCCGCCGCTGTCTATGCCCCTGCAACCCTGGCCGAAACCTTGCGCCATTTCACCGGCCAATCTCCCCTGCCTGTGGCCGAAGCCGGCGAAGTCACCCAAGCCCACGGCACCCGCGATTTTGCGGACGTCAAAGGACAGGAAAAGGCCAAACGCGCGCTGGAAATCGCAGCCACGGGCCGCCACCACGCCCTGATGGTCGGCACGCCTGGGTCGGGCAAATCCATGCTGGCCGCCCGCCTGCCCAGCATTTTGCCCCCCCTGACCCCGGCGGAGGCATTGGAAACCTCCATGATCCATTCGCTGGCCGGTCTGCTGTCAGACGGCGGCATCAACCGCGCGCGGCCCTTTCGCGAACCCCACCACACGGCCTCCATGGCCGCGATCGTCGGCGGCGGGCGCGGTGCCAAACCCGGCGAGGTGTCGCTGGCCCACAACGGCGTTCTATTTATGGATGAATTCCCCGAATACCCCCGCACCGTGCTGGAAACCCTGCGCCAACCGATTGAAAGCGGCGAAGTCGTCGTCGCCCGCGCCAACGCCCACGTCCGCTACCCCTGCCGGTTCATGCTGGTGGCCGCCGCCAACCCCTGCAAATGCGGCTACCTGAGTGACCCGAACCGCGCCTGCGCCAAGGTCCCGCTGTGCGGCGAAGACTACATGCAACGCATCTCCGGCCCCTTGATGGACCGCTTTGATCTGCGCATCGAAGTCCCCCCCGTGGCCCTTCAGGATTTGGACCTGCCCCAATCAGGCGACACATCGGCGATGATCGCTACACGGGTGGCCGCGGGTCGCGCGGTGCAATCCGCGCGGTTCGCGGGCACGGACATGCGGGTGAACGCGGACCTCGAAGGGGCCGCGTTGGAAGAAGTCGCCACCCCTGACACAGATGGCAAAGACCTGCTGTTGAAAGTCGCGGATCGTTTCGGCCTCAGCGCGCGGGGCTATCACCGCGTGTTGCGCGTGGCGCGCACCATCGCGGATCTGGACGGGTCAGTCGCCGTACGCAAACCCCACGTGGCCGAGGCCGTGGGCTACCGGCTGGCGCTCTCGAACGAGGTTTGAACAAACCTCGCCGCGCGCCGCATCGCGGCATTCGCCTCCGGCAAACGGCCGTCAAACATCTGCCAGACATGGGGCACGTTTTCCCAGACATCCAAAGTCCCGCCCAGCTTCGCGGCCATCCGTTCCGCATCGCTGAACAATACCTCATCGCGCCCGACCTGAATGAACACAGGCGGCGGGTTCGGGAAATCGGCAAACAGCGGGCTGGCCAATGGATGGGCGGGGTCAGCGCCGGCCAAATACAAATCCACCGCCTCCTGCATCCGGCTCACCGGCAGCAACGGATCGCGGCGGACGTTGGTGGCCAGAGTGTCCCCAGACAACGTCATGTCCGTCCAAGGCGAAAAAGCCAGCACACCCGCCGGACGTTGGCCGCGTTTCAGGAGGGTCGACAAAAGGCCAAACACCAGATTGCCCCCCGCAGAATCCCCTGCGATCACAATGCGATCCGGTGGGGTCCCCCGCGCCACCAAAGCATCCCACGCCGCCAGAACAGCACGGGGTGCTGCGGGGAAAGTGGCCTCCTGCAGCTTGGGATAGTCGGGCAGGTACACACAAACGCCCGTCCGTTTCGCCAACCGCCCCGCCATCGCGCGGTAGCTGCGTCGCGACCCGGTCACAAAGGCACCGCCGTGCAGATACAAAATGGCGCGGCCCGCCGCCTCGGGGCCGCAAGTGATACAATCAAAAGGGTCCTCGTCGCGAACGACGGTCCCTTTCGGCACGCTGAACAAATATGGCGCCGCGCGCTCAAAATCGCGGTTGGCCGTGTCCGGCGTGCCCCGTTTGGCAAGCTTTGGCTTTTCGAACCAGCGCATCCCGAAGGTCAGGGCGCGCAGACGAAAGGACGGACGGCTCACGGCCGTTTCGCCTCAATCGCCTGCCAGATTTTTTCGGCGATGTTCACGCCGTCAAACCGTTCCAACTCCTGAATACCGGTGGGGGAGGTCACGTTGATCTCAGTCAGGTAGTCGCCAATCACGTCAATGCCGACGAAAATCTGCCCCTTTTCACGCAAAAGCGGCCCGATCCGCGCGCAAATCTCGCGGTCGCGGTCCGTCAGCGCGACTTTCTCCGGCCGCCCACCCACGTGCATGTTCGACCGGGTTTCGCCCGCCGCAGGGACGCGGTTGATCGCGCCCACAGGCTCCCCATCGACCAAGATCACCCGTTTGTCGCCCGCGCTGACATCCGGCAGGAACTTTTGCATGATCAAAGGCTCTCGGTTGATGCCCGAGAACAGCTCATGCAGGGAGGCAAGGTTGCTGTCCCCTTCGCTCAACTTGAAGACCCCGGCGCCACCGTTGCCATAAAGCGGCTTCAGGATCACCTCCCCATGGCGCGCGCGGAACGCTTTGAGCGTTTCAAGGTCGCGCGCAATGGCCGTGGGCGGGGTCAGATCGGGAAAGTCCAATACCAACAGTTTTTCGGGATAATTGCGCACCCAGAACGGGTCATTCACGACCAGAGTATCCGGATGGATGCGGTCAAGGATGTGGGTGGTGGTGATATAGCCCATATCAAACGGCGGGTCCTTACGCAGCCAGATCACGTCGACCTGTGACAAATCCTGCTCTCGCATCGGACCCACATCGGCGTGGTTGCCCTGTTCGCGCCGAACGGTCAGATCTTGGCCCCGTGCCATCACCCGCCCTTCTTGATAGCTCAGCTGATCGGGCGTGTAGTAAAACAACTTATGCCCCCGCGCTTGGGCTTCTTCAGCCAAACGGAAAGAGCTGTCGGCGTTGATATCAATGGCCCCGATCGGGTCCATCTGAAAAGCAACGGTGAGGGGTTTTGCGGCGGTCATGGGCAAGTCCGTGTCTGAAATCTTTTCCAAGACATGGACCCGCAGCCTGCCCGGTGCAATGGCCGGATCGTTTTTCAGGCGGCCATATAGGCGTTTTCGATCACATCCACGCGACCCATGTCATCCACCAATGCCACATCGATGCGCACATCGGTCAACTGGCCTTTGGGTTGTGTGGCCAAAAACTCTGCCCCAGCCCCGTAAATGCGTTCCATCTGTCGATGGGTCAGACGGGATGCCGCACGGGCATGGCTTCGGCTTTTCTTCACTTCGATGAAAATCACCCCGTCCCCGTCTTGCGCGACCAGATCAATTTCACCGCGCGACCCGCGCCACCGTTTGGCCAAAAGCGGCTGCCCGCCCGATGCATAGCGCCGCGCGACGATGTCTTCGGCGGCAACGCCCGCATGGTAATTTGTGGTCCCACGGGAGGGGAGCGTGCAAACAGTCATGTGTCATCATCCTTTAGATCAAGCGCCATTTGATAGACGTCGCGACGGGGCAATCCTGTGGCCCCGGCCACCGCGTTCGCTGCGTCTTTGATGCGCATGGATAGCAGGGCGGTTCTTAAGAGTGATTTAACATCCGATGGATCAGTGGCCTTTTTCGCGCTGCGTGCGATCAGCACGACGATTTCACCTTTCAGGCTTCGATCTTTGAGGGTTTCGACCAGGTCCTCAGCACGTCCGCGCAGGACCTCTTCGAATTTCTTCGTCAGTTCCCGGCAGATCACCACCGTGCGCTCCGCGCCCATGGTGGTGACCACATCCGCGACCAGACCGGCGATCCGTTTGGGGGATTCGTAAAGCACCAACGTCGCATCCACATCGCGCAGCTTTTCCAACCCAGCCCGCCGCGCGGAGGCCGCGTTGGGCAAAAATCCCGCAAAGTGGAAGGCGTCACTGGGCAGGCCAGACACGGTGAGTGCTGCCAGCACCGCAGAGGCGCCCGGCGCCGCTGTCAGCGGCAAATCGGCCGCGCGCATGTCGGCGGCCAGTTTGTAGCCGGGGTCCGCGACAAGCGGCGTGCCCGCTTCGCTCACATAGGCCACGGATTTGCCTGCGCGCACCTGTTCCATCAGGCGTGCACGCACGCTTTCGCCGGAATGATCGTGGTAGGCGACCATCGGCCTGTCCCCGATGGGAACCCCGTGAATATCCATCAATTTGCGTGCGGTCCGGGTGTCTTCGGCGGCGATCACATCGGCACTGGCAAGGATGTCCAAGGTGCGCAACGTCACATCCCGCGCGTTCCCGATGGGCACCGCACACAGGTAAAGACCCGCCGACAGGGGAATTACGCGATGATTCATACCTAGACCCTCCCGACCGGCGCTCTATGATCACCGGCGAACTTGCGGCGGGGTCCTCCCGCTGCCCGAAGGGAGTGAATAGTCCATGTTAGCCCGTTTGCCCAGCCTGCCACAGCTGATGATCCGCCGCACCGCCGCCCGCATTTTCGCGGTGATGAGCCTTGCCTTTCTGGCCGCCTGTGACCTTGCGGTCCCGGCGGTGGGTGGCGGTGGCCAAGGCCAGACCATCGACCCCTCAGCCCCGGTGCAAGTGGCCCTTTTGGTGCCCGGTGGCACAGGTCAGGCCGAATTCGACCAGATCGCGCGCAGCCTTGAAGACTCTGCCCGTCTGGCCATCGCGGACCTGAACGGCGCGGACGTCAATCTGCGGGTCTACAACACAGCCCGCAACGCGGGTCAGGCCAGCCAAATGGCAGGCCAAGCCATCGCAGACGGGGCGCAGATCATCCTCGGGCCGCTGGACGCCGAAAGCGCCAATGCGGTGGGTCTTGTGGCCAGTGGTGCCAATGTCAACGTCTTGGCGTTTTCCAACAATACGGCCGTGGCCGGTGGCAATGTCTTTGTGCTGGGCAACACCTTTGGCAACATCTCTGACCGGCTGGTGGACTACGCAGGCCGTCGCGGCATCACCCAGTTCATGATCGCCCATCAGGACGATCTGGCCGGTGCGGTGGGCCGCGATGCCATTGCGACATCCGTGCGTTCTGCGGGGGGCACCGTTGTGGGCATCCAGTCCTATCCGTTCAATCAGGCAGGCATCTTTGCCTCTGCACCCGCCATCGCGACAGCGGCCAATACGACCGGCGCGCAGGCGGTCTTTACCACCGACAATATGGCCGGTGGCCTGCCAATCCTCGCCACGTCGCTGGCGCAATCGGGCCTGAACACCGCCAACACGCCACTCATCGGGCTGACCCGTTGGGACGCGGCCCCGCAGGCCGCCGAACTGCCCAGCCTGCAAAACGGTCTTTTTGCTATGGGCGACGCGGGCCGCGAGGCGGCCTTCCGCAACCGGTACGAGGCAACCTATGGCACACGGCCCCACCCGCTGGCCTCCATCGCCTATGACGGCATTGCCGCCATCGGTGCACTGGCCGCGTCCGGTGACCGCAACGCCCTGACACGCGGGTCCCTGACACGCGCGGCGGGCTTTGCCGGCGCCACCGGTGCGTTCCGTCTGCGGCCCGACGGGTCCAAACAGCGCGCGCTGGCTGTGGCCACCATCGTCAACAACCGCATCTCGATCGTGGAAGCGGCACCCTTGTCGTTTGGTGCCGGTGGCTCTTGATCTTGATCTGACTGCGGTCCCCGAAGGCCTGATTTGCCCCGCGGATGACATTGTCGACCGCGGGGCATTGCGTGCGGCCCTGTCCACAGCGCTTGACGCCGTAGGCACCAACGGGGGCAAAGCGCGCGCTGCTGTTATGCCAATCCTCAAGGACGCGCTGGCCCATGGGCGGCACCTGATCGCCGAGAGCTTTGCCCTCAACCCGTTTGATGCCACTGCCACAACCCGCGCCTACGCCTATCTGACCGATGCGGTGGTGATTGAGGTGTATCACCTCACGACCACCCGTCTGCACCCCCTGCCCAACCCGACCGAGGCCGAACGTCTGGCCCTGATCGCGGTCGGTGGATCAGGCCGGGGCGAAATGGCCCCCCATTCCGATGTCGATCTGCTGTTTCTGGTGCCCTACAAACTGACCCCTTGGGCCGAAAGCGCCATCGAATCCATGCTCTATATCCTGTGGGATCTAAAGCTGAAGGTGGGGCACGCCAGCCGCACGGTAAAAGACTGTCTGCGTCTTGCCCGCGACGATTACACCATCCGCACGGCGCTGGTGGAAGAACGCTACCTGACCGGCGACGCCGCCCTCGCGGCCGAGCTCACGAACCGTTTGCGCAATGACCTCTTCGCCAGCACCGTGCCCGACTTTATCGAAGCCAAGCTGGAAGAACGGGCCGAACGTCACCGCAAACAAGGCGGTCAGCGGTATATGGTCGAACCCAACGTCAAAGAGGGCAAAGGCGGCCTTCGCGATCTGCAATCGCTCTATTGGATTGGCAAGTACATTCACGGGGTCAAAGATGCCTCCGAACTGGTGAAACACCGCGTTTTCACCCAAGACGAATATGACGAATTCAAAGCCGCCCATGAATTTCTATGGGCCGTGCGCTGTCATCTGCATCTGCTGGCCGGACGCGCCGCCGATCAGTTGACGTTTGATACGCAGGTCGAAGTGGCCGACCGTATGGGCTACGCCGATGGCAATGGCCGCCGCGCCGTCGAACACTTTATGCAGGATTACTTTCGCCACGCCACCGACGTGGGTGAGCTGACCCGCATCTTCCTCACCGCGCAAGAAGACGCGCACCTAAAGGCCGAACCGGTTCTGCTGCGCCTGTTCAGCCGCAAGAAAACCGCCAAGCCGCCCTATGCGATCAAGCAAAACCGTCTGACCGTGGAAAAGCCCAAAGAGTTCCTCAAAGACCCGCTGAACCTGCTGCGCATCTTTGAAGAAGCCCTGCGCACGGGCACCCTGCTGCACCCTGATGCCATGCGTCTGATCAAAGCCAACCTGACCCTGATCGACGACGACCTGCGCAACAGCCGCGAAGCCCAGCGCATTTTCCTTGATATGTTGTTGAAACACGGCAACCCCGAACGGGGGCTGCGGCGGATGAACGAATTGGGCGTACTGGCCGCGTTCATCCCCGAATTCGAACCCATCGTCGCGATGATGCAGTTCAACATGTATCACCACTACACCGTGGACGAACACACGATCCAGACGATCAGCCATCTGGCGCAGATCGAACGGGCGGAACTGGACGAGGAACTCCCCGTGTCTGCCTCGATCCTCAAAGGCGGGATCAACCGTAAGGTGCTTTATGTGGCACTGCTGCTGCACGATATCGGCAAGGGGCGGGACGAAGATCACTCGATCCTTGGTGCACGCATTGCACGCAAAGTGGCGCCCCGTCTGGGGCTGTCCAAAAAGGAATGCGACACTGTCGAATGGCTGGTGCGCTATCACCTGTTCATGTCCGACATGGCGCAGAAACGCGACATCGCGGACCCCCGCACCGTGCGCGATTTTGCCAAGGCGGTGAAGACCACAGAACGGCTTGATCTTTTGTGTGTGCTGACCGTCTGCGACATCCGCGGCGTGGGTCCCGGCACGTGGAACAACTGGAAAGCGGTGCTGATCCGCGCGCTCTATCGCCAGACCCGCTATGCGCTGGAAAACGGCATGGAAGCCCTCAACCGCGAAGAACGCGGCACCGAGGCGCGCCGCAACCTGCGTGCCGAACTCAATGCCGAAACCCAGGAACCATGGGCCGAAAAGGACATCCGCACCGAACTGGCGCGCCACTACCCGCCTTATTGGCAGGGCCTGCATGTGACCGCCCATGTGGATTTTGCGCGGCTGCTGCACGGCATCGGCACCGACGAAGTCCGCATCGCGCTGACCCCTGACGAAGACCGCGACGCCACCCGCGTGTGCTTTGCCATGGCCGACCATCCGGGCATCTTCAGCCGCATGTGCGGCGCGCTGTCGCTTGTGGGCGCCAATGTGGTCGACGCGCGGACGTTCACCACCAAAGACGGTTTTGCCACGGCCGCCTTCTGGGTGCAGGACGCCGACGGCAGCCCCTATGAACACGCCCGCCTGCCGCGCCTGCGCCGGATGATCGAAAAGACCCTACAGGGCGAACTAGTGGCCCGCGATAAACTGGCCGACCGCGACAAGATGAAAAAGCGCGAAAAAGCCTTCCGCGTGCCGACCTCCATCACCTTCGACAACGACGGGTCCGAGATTTACACAATCATCGAAGTCGACACCCGCGACCGTCCCGGATTGCTCCATGATCTGACGCGCACGCTGGCCAACGCCAATGTCTATATCGCCAGCGCGGTCATTGCGACCTACGGCGAACAGGTGGTCGACACCTTCTATGTCAAAGACATGTTCGGCCTGAAATTCTACGCGGACGGGAAGCAAAAAACGCTTGAGAAAAAGCTGCGTGAAGCGATTGAAAAGGGCAGTGAACGGGCGCGGGCCTAGGGTCCTGACCCCACCCGCCCCCGCCTGCCCATACCTGCCTGCCCATACCTGCCTGCCCGTCCCTGCCGCAAACCCTGCGTTGTGCGACCGTCCCGTCGTACATATATTAAACGCAAGGAAAACGCTGAGGTATTACAAACATGAATGAGCAAGACATCCCCAAACGCCGTATCGTGTCGTCGCGCCATCTGGCCGACGGTGAAAACTGGGAAGCCTCGGAAATCGAATACGGGATGATCATTGCCTACAACGCCTTTTCGCGCTGGATGACGCGCTGCATGTCGGCGGCAGGCAACACGGATCTGACGCCGCTGGAAATTCTGGTGCTGCACAACACCAACCACCGTGGCCGCGACAAGCGGCTGACGGACATCTGCTTTTTGCTGAACATCGAAGACACCCACACGGTCAATTACGCCCTGCGCAAACTGTTGAAGATGGACCTTCTGGTATCGGAAAAGCGCGGCAAGGAGGTGTTTTACAGCACCTCCCCCACCGGTGCGGATCTGTGCGAAGCCTACCGCGACATGCGGGAGCGTTGTTTTCTCGACGGGCTGTCGCGCCTCGACATGACGGGTGAGGAAATGCGCGACATCGCAGCCAGCCTGCGCGCCCTGTCCGGCCAATATGATCAGGCCAGCAGGGCGGCGGCGTCTCTCTAGCTGGCCATGTAGGCGGGCAGGAACGTCACGATCTGCGGGAACAGGCAGATCAACAAAACCCCCAGCAAAAGCAGCAAGAAGAACGGGAAGGCTGCTTTTGCGATCCGCAGGATGTCGATGCCGGTCAGGCCTTGGATGACGAACAGGTTGAAGCCCACGGGCGGTGTGATCTGGCTCATCTCAACGACGATCACCAGATAGATACCGAACCAGATCGGGTCGATCCCCACGGCGCTGACCATGGGCATGATGATCGACGTGGTCAGCACGATCACGGAAATGCCGTCCAGAAAGCAGCCCAGAATGATGAAAAAGATTGTCAGCGCCACCAGCAACGCTGCAATCGACAGGTTCATGTCCGATATCCACGCCGCCAGATTGCGCGGCAATCCGGTAAAGCCCATGGCGACGGACAGAAATGCCGCCCCCAGCAGGATCAACGCAATCATGCAGGACGTGCGCGTGGCGGACATCACCGCCTCCCCGAAGAGCCGCCAGCTGAACGCGCCCGACGTCCACGCAAGGATCGTCGCCAGCACAACGCCCAAGGCCGCCGCGTCTGTCGGGGACGCCAACCCGCCGTAGATCGACCCGATGACGCCGCCGATCAGCAAAGCCACAGGGATCAACCGGCGCGAGGCGCGGAATTTTTCGCGCAGCGAAAACGTCTCGTTTATGGCAGGGATCAAATCAGGGTTCATCCACGCGCGCACGGCCACGTAGCTGGCAAACAACGTCATCAGCATGATGCCGGGTATGATGGCTGCGATGAACAGGCGGGCGATGGATTGCTCGGTCGCCACACCATAGACGATCAGGATGATCGAGGGCGGGATCAACAGCCCCAGCGTGGCCGATCCGGCCAGCGTGCCAAGGATCAGGCTTTCGGGGTAGCCGCGTTTCGTCAGCTCCGGCACGGACATACGGCCAATGGTGGCCGCCGTCGCAGCCGATGACCCTGACACAGCCGCAAAAATCGCGCAGGCAAACACGTTGACGTGCAACAGACGACCCGGTGCGCGGCTCAGCCATGGGACAAGGCCCGTGAACATATCGTCACTCATCCGCGAGCGAAGCAGGATTTCCCCCATCAGGATAAACAGCGGCAGCGCCGTCAGCGCCCAACTGTAGGAATGCCCCCAAAAGGTAGACGCCAGAACAAGGCCAGACGGCGCGTTCGAGAAAAACACAAGCCCCGCCAGACCCACCACGGACAGCGAAATCGCAACCCAGACACCGCTGGCCAGCAGCGCCATCAACAGCCCCAAAAGGACCAGACCAATCATCGGATCAGACATGGGCTAGACCTCCCCCGGGGTGGACAGGATCGGCCTGCGCGCGGCGATCAATTCAACCAAGGTGTGGATCACGGCAACCAGCAAAAGCCCGATCCCGAAGGCTGCCACGCTTTGCGGTATCCACAGCGGAATGGGGATGATGCCGTTGGACAGATCACCGTAATGCACGCTTTCGCGCACCAGATCGGCCATGAAATAGGCCGCGTATCCGACCAAGCCTGCGGCTACGACCAGCACAAAAACCTCAGCCAGAAACTGCGCCCGTTGCGACAGGCGCGACACGACCAAGTTCACCCGAATATGCGCGCCGGCCCGCAACGTATGGGCCATGGCCAAAAACGTGGCCCCCGCCAGCATGAACCCCGAAAAATCTGCGTAAGACGGGATGGTTGAGGGCAGAACGCCAGGTGCGATCCGGCCAATGGCATTCAGTCCAATCTGGGCTGAGATCAGCAGGCAAATGCACAAGATCAGCCCCCCCGCGATCATGCCGCAAACATCGTAAAGTTTCTGAAGAAGGCGAGACATCGAACTGGCGTCCTTTGAAAGAAAAGTGGCCGGTCGCTTATATACGACCGGCCGGTTCAGGGAGGGTTTAGTTGTTGTAGGCGTCCAGCACCGCACGGGCGCTGTCGGATGCGGCGGCATCCCATGTGCCCAACATCGTCTCACCGATGCCTTGCAGACCTTCGATCAGGGTCGCACTCGGCTCGTACACAGTGATCCCGTTTTCGGCGAGGGCGGCTGTCATGCTTTCGGCCTCAGCGGCGGACATCGCCCAACCGCGTGTCTCAGCGGCTTCGGCGGCGGACAACAGGGCAGATTGTGTGTCCGCATCCAGACGGTCAAACACGCGGGTGTTCATGACCACGATGTTCTTGGGCACCCAGGCGTTGATCGGCGTGTAATGGGTCACGAAATCCCACGCGGTGGAATTCACACCGGTGGAGGGGGACGTGATCATCGCCTCAACCTGACCCGTGGCAAAGGCCTGCGGGATGTTGGAGGCTTCGATCTGCACCGGCGACGCGCCAGCAAGCGTGGCGAATTCTTCCAAGGCGGCGTTGTAGGCGCGGAACCGCAGGCCGTTCAGGTCCTCAACCGCGTCAATCTCGCCGTTGGTATACAGACCTTGCGCAGGCCATGGCACAGAAAACAGCGGCATCAGGCCCTGTTCGGCCAAAAGCTCGGTGATGACAGGTTTCTGCGCGGCCCACAGGCGCGCGGCATCGTCATAGCTGGTGGCGACGAACGGCTGGCTGTCGACACCATAGGCCAGATCTTCGTTGGAAAGACGCGACAAGAAAAACTCACCCAAGGGCACGGACCGGTTGCGGATCGCTCCTTTGATTTCCGCATGGGGGAACAGGGATCCCGCAGAATGCAGCGTAATATCAAGGCTGCCATCGGTGGCCGCGCGCACATCATCGGCGAACTGAGCGATGTTCTGGGTGTGGAACGTGCTGTCGCCATAGGGCGTGGGCATGTCCCAGCTTTGTGCGGTGGCTGCCGTTGCGCATAGAACGGCGGCTGCGCCGAAGATAACATGTTTCATAAGGTCTCTCCTGTTTGGTTTCCGTGAGGATCTATTGTGTTCGAATCCATTACGTTGACAATTTGTCAGCGTTATACCAATAAAGCAACAATAAATTGATTCTTGGAGGTTGAAGTGGATCACGCTCAGACAGGGAAGTGGCAGTTTTGGGTCGATCGTGGGGGCACCTTCACGGATATCGTCGCACGCACACCGGACGGGGCGCTCAAGACACACAAACTGTTGTCCGAAAACCCTGAGGTCTACCCAGATGCCGCCGTCTACGGGATCAAAACCCTTCTGGGCGTTGATCCAAAGGCCGACATCGCATCCGGTCAGATTGCCGCCGTCAAGATGGGCACGACCGTGGCCACGAACGCCCTGCTGGAACGCAAGGGCGAACGCACGGTTTTGTTGATCACAAAAGGCCTGCGTGACCTGCTGCGCATCGGCTATCAAAACCGCCCCGACCTTTTTGCCCTGAACATCCAACTGCCCGAGCTTCTTTATGAAGACGTGATTGAGATCGACGAACGCGTGGCCGCTGATGGCACTATCCTGTCCCCACTGGACTGCACCAAAGCCCGCGAAGCCCTGTCGCGGGCGTACGGCGACGGCTACAGGTCTGTCGCGATTGCCCTGATGCACGGCTATAAATTCACCGATCATGAAGACCGGTTGGGCGACATGGCCCGTCAGACCGGCTTTACCCAAGTGTCGCTCAGCCATGAGGCAAGCCCCCTGATCAAACTGGTCTCACGCGGGGATACGGCGGTGGTGGATGCTTATCTGTCGCCCATCCTGCGCCGCTACATTGATCAGGTCGCCTCGGCCCTGAACGCGAAATCAGGCGGCTGTGACAGCCTGATGTTCATGCAATCCAATGGCGGTCTGACCGACGCGGACCGTTTTCAAGGCAAGGACGCGATCCTGTCCGGCCCTGCCGGTGGCGTGGTCGGCATGGTTCGCACGGCGGCTGATCTGGGGTTTGACCGGCTCGTGGGATTTGACATGGGCGGCACCTCCACCGATGTGTGCCACTACGCGGGCGAATTCGAACGGTCGTTCGAAACCGAAGTCGCAGGCGTGCGCATGCGCGCGCCGATGATGTCCATTCACACCGTGGCGGCAGGCGGCGGGTCGATCCTGTCCTACCGCGACGGGCGCATGCAGGTGGGGCCCGAAAGTGCGGGTGCAAACCCCGGCCCCGCCGCCTATCGCCGTGGCGGGCCGTTGACGGTGACCGATTGCAACGTCCTTCTGGGCAAACTGCAACCCAGCCAATTCCCGTCGGTCTTTGGCCCCAATGCGGATCAGCCGCTGGACGCCGATGTGGTCCGCGCCAAATTCAACGATCTCAAGGCCGAGATCGGGACCGACAAGACCGTCGAAGACATCGCCGAAGGGTTCCTGCGGATCGCCGTAGAAAACATGGCCAACGCGATCAAGAAAATCAGCGTTCAACGCGGCTATGACGTGACCAAATACACGATGAACTGCTTTGGCGGCGCAGGCGGCCAGCACGCCTGCCTTGTGGCGGATACCCTTGGGATGGAAAGCATTTTCATCCACCCCTTTGCGGGCGTGTTGTCGGCCTTTGGCATGGGTCTGGCCGATGTGCGCTCCATCCACGAACACCAGTTCGCGGGGTCGATCAACGACACGGATGCCGCACAAACCGCGCTGGATGATCTGGTGGTCGCCGCCCAAAACGACGTGCGCGCCCAAGGGATTGAGGACGCCGATATCATAATCATCACCTCCGCCCATATCCGCACCGATGGTGCCCATCAGACGCTGGATGTCCCCTTCGGCCCCGCCGCCCAGATGACCGAAGATTTCAACGCCGCCCACAAAACCCGCTTTGGGTTCGTACCCGAAAACGCAGAGCTGATCATCGACCTGCTGACAGCCGAGGCCGTGGGCGCCACCGGTGAGGCCGTGACTCTGCCCGACAGCATCCGCGTCGATGCCGCGGCCCAAACCGCACAGATGTATTCGGGCGGCGCATGGTTGGATGTCCCGCTGGTTGACCGCACGACCATGGCCACAGGCGACACGGTGTCAGGCCCCGCGATCCTGACCGAACCCACCGGCACCAATATCGTAGAAGCCGGATGGCAGGCCGAATGTGTCAAAGGTGGCAACCTCGTGCTGCGCCGCGTCGTGCCGCTGCAACGGGCCGAAGCGATCGGCACCTCCGTCGATCCGGTCATGCTTGAAGTGTTCAACAACCTCTATATGTCCATCGCCGAACAGATGGGGGCAACGCTGGCGAACACCGCCTATTCGGTGAACATCAAGGAACGGCTCGATTTTTCCTGCGCGATCTTCGATCACAACGGGGATCTGGTCGCCAATGCGCCCCATGTGCCGGTGCACCTTGGGTCCATGTCCGGCTCCGTCCGGTCGATCCTGTCCCAAAACGCTGGCAAAATCCGCCCCGGTGACGTGTTTATGATGAACAACCCGTTCAATGGCGGCACCCATTTGCCGGATGTGACGGTGATCACGCCTGTCTTTGACGACGCGGGTGAGACCATCATCTACACCGTCGCATCACGCGGGCACCACGCGGATATCGGTGGCACGACGCCAGGGTCAGCCCCGCCCGACAGCCGCCATATCGACGAAGAAGGCGTGTTGATCGACAACTTCTTGCTGGTCAAACAAGGCGTGCTGCAAGACGCGCAAACGCGTGACCTGCTGTCTTCGGCCAAATATCCTTGCCGCAATGTCGATCAAAACATGGCCGATCTGTCTGCACAGATCGCCGCCAATGCGACGGGCGAACGTGAACTCCAAAAGATCACCCGCCAGTTCGGCCTTGATGTGGTCCACGCCTACATGGGCCACGTGCAAGACAACGCCGAAGAAAGCGTGCGCCGCGTGCTGGATGTTCTGCACGATTGCGCCTTCACCTATCCGCTCGACAGTGGGGCCGAGATCAAGGTGAAGATCACCGTCGACAAAGCCGCGCGGTCCGCGGAGATCGACTTTACCGGCACCTCACCGCAGGATGATCTGAACTACAACGCGCCGCTGTCCATTTGTCGCGCCGTGGTTCTTTATGTCTTCCGGACGCTGGTGGGGTCGAACATCCCGATGAACGAAGGCTGCATGAAACCCCTGCATCTGACCGTGCCCAAAGGATCGATGATCCATCCCGACGCGCCAGCAGCGGTGATTTCCGGCAACACCGAAGTGTCACAGGCCATTGCCGACACGCTGTACGGCGCGCTTGGCGTGATCGCGGGCAGCCAAGGGACGATGAACAATTTCGTCTACGGCAACGAAACCTACCAGAACTACGAAACCATCTGCGGCGGTACCGGTGCGGGCGACGGGTTTGATGGGGCAAGTGCAGTGCACAGCCACATGACCAACACCCGCATGACCGATCCGGAGGTGCTGGAAACGCGGTTCCCCGTGCAGGTCGAAGAATTCTCCATCCGGCGCGGATCTGGCGGCGCGGGGGCCTTCACGGGCGGCGACGGGATCGTGCGCAAGCTGCGGTTCAATGAACCGATGACCGTGACCACGCTGACGTCGCATCGCAAAACCGCCCCTCACGGGGCGGCAGGCGGCGCGCCGGGGGCTGTCGGTGAAAACGCCGTTGTCCGCTCAGACGGGACGGTTGAACCGATGCAGGGCAACGATGTGGCGCAGATGAAGGCAGGTGATGTCTTCGTGCTCAAATCCCCCGGTGGGGGCGGCTACGGACGGCCCGCGCCGCGCAAACCCTGATGCACTTTGTCTGCCACGTTCGCAGAGCCACGAAAAAACCGGCGCGAGGGACATCGCGCCGGTGAAGTTTAGGCAGTCAGGACAGCGGTGGGGCGGGTTATTCGCCGGCGACAGTGCGGGCCACGAACTTCGTTGCACCCCATGCGTCACTTGCCACACCTTGCGCGGTCCCGCAGGCCGTCAGGGTTGCAAGGGCCAGGGCAATGAACGTCGTTTTGATCATGGTCTTTTTCATCGTAATGTCTCCGTCTAATCCGACCCACCGTGGGCCGATAGGCAAGATTTACGCGCGAATGATCTATAAGTGAAATTCAAAATAATTGTGTTTCACCTGATTTTTCCTTATGTATCTGCCTATGGACATCGCCCTGCTGAAAACCTTCCTCGAAGTGGCCTCCACTGGGTCTTTCGCCAATGCCGCCGACCGGCTGTTTGTGACGCAATCGGCCGTGTCGCTGCGGGTGCAGCGACTGGAGGACAGCCTTGGCAAGCCGCTCTTCACACGCTCGCGCGCGGGCGCGGAACTCACGCCCGCTGGCCGCGAATTTGAACGCTACGCCCTGTCGATCCTGCGCGTTTGGGAGGAGGCCCGCCAACAGGTCGCCATCCCCGAAGGCTTCACCCGCTCGCTCACCATCGGCGCGCAATATTCCCTTTGGCCGCGTCTTGGGTTTCGCTGGATCGACAGGTTGCAAGCCGCGATGCCCGATCTGAACATCCGCGCCGAACTGGGGATGCCCGACCGCCTGACACGGTTCCTGATCGAAGGCGTAATGCAAGTGGGCCTGCTGTATATGCCACAACTGCGCCCCGGACTTGAGGCGCGCAAATTTCTTGAAGAAGAACTCGTCCTCGTGTCGTCGATCCCCGGGGTGACCATGGACACATTGGGCGACAATTACGTTTTCGTCGATTGGGGGCCGGAATTCGTGACCGCCCACGCCCGCGCCCTGCCTCATCTGACCAATCCCGGCCTCAGCTTTTCGCTGGGTGCCATGGTGGCCGATTACGTGATCAACCGCCAGGCGGCGGCCTATTTGCCCGCGCGATACGTCAAACGGTACATCGACGCAGGGCGGATGCATCTGGTCCCCGATGCGCCGCCCTTCCCCTATCCGGTCTGGGTTGTCTGGCGCGAGGATCTGGACCCTGACCTGCGCACACAGGCCGAGGCGGAGCTGTCGGCTGCCGCCCATCTGGCCGATCAAGAGGGCGAGGCCGTGATGGATCAACTGCTTGAGATCACCCATGGCGACCATCTGGACACGCTGGGCGATGCGCGGCTGGACTAGGGGCCTGCACGCCCCCTGCGCAACTTCGCAATGGTTTTTCGCCCCGCCCCGGCCTAGACAGAGGACAACGCAGCAGATCAGGCCCCGCCCATGAAACCCATCCGATTGATGTCCGGCTTTCTGACCGTTGGGGTCTGGACATTGCTGAGCCGTGTGTTCGGCTTTGCGCGCGACATCATGATCGCGGGCTATCTGGGCACGGGGCCTGCGGCGCAGGCCTTTCTGATCGCCTTTTCGCTGCCGAATATGTTCCGCCGGTTCTTTGCCGAAGGCGCGTTCAACATGGCCTTCGTGCCGATGTTTTCCAAAAAGTTGGAGGGCGATGAGGACGCACAGACATTTGCCCAAGATGCCTTCATGTTTATGGCCGTGGTCCTGTCCGTCTTTTCGGTGATCGCGGTGCTGGCCATGCCGTGGCTCGTGACCGCCATGGCGTCAGGGTTTCGCGGCGATGAACGGTTCGATCTGGCGGTGGGATACGGGCGGATCGCCTTTCCCTATATCCTGTTCATTTCGCTGGCGGCGTTGTTGTCGGGCGTTCTGAATGCGGCGGGGCGGTTTGTGGCGGCGGCGGCAGCACCTGTGTTGCTCAACGTGATTTTCGTCATCGTGATGCTGATCGCTGCGCGGTATCAGCCCGACTATGCCACCGGCGGCCTGCCCACCCCGCGCGATTGGCACATCGGCTGGGCGCTGGCCTTGGCCGTGCCCGTGGGCGGGATCGCGCAACTGGCGCTGGTCTGGTGGGCCGCGCGGCGGGCAGGCTTTGCCATGACCCTACGCTGGCCCCGCTGGACGCCGGATTTGAAAAAGCTGTTCATCATCGCAGGCCCTGCTGCATTGGCGGGCGGCGTCGTTCAGGTGAACCTTTTGGTGGGCCGTCAGGTCGCCAGCTATTTCGACGGAGCGGTGGCGTGGTTGTCCTATGCGGACCGTCTCTATCAACTGCCTTTGGGCGTGGTTGGCATCGCCATCGGTGTCGTGCTGCTGCCCGATCTGTCGCGCAAACTGCGCAGCGGGGATGAGGCGGGCGGTCGGCAGGCGTTCAACCGTGCGTGTGAATTGTCACTGGCGCTGACGATCCCCGCCGCCGTCGCCCTGATCGTGATCCCCCTGCCGCTGGTGAGCGTCCTGTTCGAACGCGGATCGTTCAACAGCGACGACACAGCCGCCACCGCGTTGGCGGTGACGGTCTATGGTTTGGGCCTGCCGGCCTTCGTGCTGCAAAAGGCGTTGCAGCCGCTGTATTTCGCCCGCGAAGACACACGGCGGCCCTTTGGCTATGCGGTGGTGGCCATGGTCGTGAATGCGATCGTGGCGGTGGGGCTGTCGATTTATATCGGCTACATCGCGGCGGCCCTGGCCACGACCATCGCCGGATGGGTCATGGTCTGGCAGCTGTGGCGCGGCAGCCGGTCCATGGGTGAGGCCGCAACGTTTGATGCGCGGTTCAAGTACCGGTTTTGGCGGATCGTCTTTGCGTCTGTGTTGATGGGCGGGCTGTTGATGCTGGCAGTGTTGCTGGTGGGGCCGGGCCTTGGCATGGTTGGGGTGCGCTACGGCGCGCTGGCCTTTGTGGTGGCCGTGGGCATCGTCGGGTATTTCGGATTGGGCCAACTGCTGGGCGCCTTCCGTCTGGCGGAGTTCAAAGCCGCGATGAAGCGCAGCAGCTAAAATTCTGCGAATTTTAGCGCCTCCGGCGGAGGTATTTTAGAACCAGAGAGTGTTCGAGCCGTCTGGGAAAACCTCTGGGGGAGGTTTTCAGGCGAGAACGGGCGGAGCCCAGGGCTGTCCAGGAAAACCTCTGGGGGAGGTTTTCAGCCGAAAACGGGCGGAGCCCAGAGCCGTCTTGGTGTCCCTTCAAAAAAACCTCACAGGCAAAAGCGCGTCACGCCCCAGCCCAGAGCAGTTCGATCCGCAGGCCGCCGGGTTCTGCGAACATCCTGTGCTGACGCGGGCCTTGGCCCATGGGTTCGGGCGCAAATTCGATCTCAACGCCCGCCGTGTCCGCGAGGGTTCGGGCAAGGCCCGTCAGGGTCGCCTCATCCGCGACTTCAAGCGCAAGGTGGTGCAGGCCAAGTGCCGTTTTGCGATCAAAGGGGGGCGGGATCGTCGGTTTGCACCTGCCAGAGCGTCGGGCGCAGGTGGCCGTCGGTCACGGTGCTGCGGGGGTAATCCGGATCGGTCGCGATGACACCCCAGCCCAGCACGTCGCGAAAGAACGCGGTGGTTTGGGTCAGGTCACGCACTGTGAGGCCGAGGTGGTTCATGCCGATGGTCTGGGCCATGTTCTTAAGTCCTTTGCCGCAGACGTGTGAGGAACGCCTGCCAACCACCCGGCGCCAACAGGGGGGAGATTGCGAGGCCGATGACAAAACCCGCGACCTCCGCGATCCAAGTGGGGCTTGATCCGAAGATCATGGAATAGACCAACATCAGCCCCAACAGGATGCCGATCAGTTGAAAGGCTTTGAACTGGTTGTCGCCCAGCCTCTCCAGCGCCAGCCACATGATATAGGTATAGGCCCCGATCAGCCCGTAGACGCCCGGATAGGCCCCGACCAGTGCCGCGTTTTGCCATGACAGCAGCCCGTAGACCAACGCGCCGCCGATGGTGGAGGCTGTAAAGAGGAGGGTGAAACTCAGCGGGCTGAATTTCTCGCCCACGAATTTGCCGAGCGCCAGCAGCAACACGATGCCCCACAGCGCGTGGGTGAAATTGACGTGGATAAAGGTGTAGGTAACGAAGCGGCGGAACAGACTGATGTCGTATTGTCCCCGCGTGGTGATCTGGTCCAGCACGGCAGGCGCAAAGGCGTAATCCTGAAACGCCTGTGCGCGCCAGCCCACGCCTTGTGCGCCGCCCACATAGCCATTGGCCGCCGCAGACAGCGTCAGTTCGATCCCCGCCATGATCAGCACCAGCACCAGTGGCACGGGCGGAATTGTGTTGAAGGGGCTTTGGTCTTGCATGGGGTCTGGTCCGATCAATGGATAGGCTGGCCGCGGTTGACGGGGCATAAGGGCATGGGTAAGCCAGCGTGACCCTGAAATCCAGAGCTTGGAGCCGTTCCCATGTCCGACAGCCCTTTCACCCCGCGCGTCTTTTCCGGCATCAAACCGTCCGGCGGTCTGACGCTGGGCAATTATCTGGGCGCGATCAAACGTTGGGTGGACATGCAAAGCCCCGATATGGAGACGATCTATTGCGCCGTTGATCTGCATGCGATCACCGTCTGGCAGGACCCCAAGGGGCTCAAGGCGGGCACCCGTGAGATCGCCGCCGGTTTGCTGGCGGCGGGCATTGATCCGGACCATTCGATCCTGTTCAACCAGTCCCAGGTCAAGGAACATGCGGAACTGGCGTGGATTTTCAACTGCGTCGCCCGTGTGGGCTGGATGAACCGGATGACTCAGTTCAAGGACAAGGCCGGCAAGAACGCCGAGAAAGCGTCGCTGGGGCTTTATGCCTATCCGTCGCTGATGGCCGCCGACATTCTGATTTACCACGCGACCCATGTGCCCGTGGGCGAGGATCAGAAGCAGCACGTTGAGCTGACGCGCGACATTGCCAACAAGTTCAACAATGACTTTGGCGTGGATTTCTTTCCAGTGACCGAACCCGTGATCGAAGGCCCCGGCACCCGCGTGATGAACCTGCGCGACGGGACCAAGAAGATGTCCAAATCCGGTGAAAGCGATATGGAACGGATCAACATGCTTGATGATGCGGACACCATCGCCAAGAAGTTCAAGAAGGCCAAGACGGACCCTGACGGCATCCCTATGGATCTGGACGGGTTGGCCGGACGGCCCGAGGCCAAGAACCTTGTCGATATCTATTCCGGCCTGTCCGACATGACCCCTGCCGAGGTGGTTGCGGAATACGCGGGCGCCGGTTGGGGCAGGTTCAAGCCTGCGTTGGCGGATTTGGCCGTGGCGAAGCTCGCCCCGATTTCAGATGAAATGAAACGTCTGATGGATGATCCGGCCGAGATTGACCGGAAGCTGGCCAAAGGGGCCGACAAGGCGCGCGCGATTGCGGCGCCGGTGCTTGCGAAGACCTATGACATCGTAGGCCTTTTGCGGTCCTAAGCTTGCCCCAATGGGGGTGCGGTCTGATCGCAGGCCGACCCTCCGGGGGGAGTTTTTTGGGCCAGATGAAGGGGGGCGGCGCGCATCTTTGCGAGGGGCGCGTTTTGGCACGACGATTGCCCCCGCGCCTATGGGAAAGGCCGGGGCTCTCTTCATGCTGGGTTTGTAGGGTGAGAGGCGATCTTTCCCGTAGAGGAAAGGCGGAGCCGTGAGGGGCAAGCCCCTCAAGGTCTGATGCGCTGCGACCTGTCCCTGCACCCGATTTATGCGTTCTGCACGGGGGTGGTCTGAGGGACCGGCGGCCTGTCGATGTCCATGGCGCAGGGTGAAAGCCTGCGGGTTAACCATGTGTGACTATGGCGGTGCTGGATGAACGAAAGGTTGGCGCGCCGTGCGCTGGGGGTGCAACGGCTGGTCTTTGTGCGTGGCGCGGTCCATGGTGGAGGCGCCTATGAGGGGGGGCACGACATGACTGACTTTGTACCGGTGACTGCCACACCCATCGCGGAAGATGCATCGACCTTTACTATCCTGAAGGCGGCCATCCGCAATCCGATCGAGATGTGGCCGGACTTTTTGTACCGCGAACACACCACATCGACCAAAATCCTTGGCCAGCGGGTGCACACGACCACCGATCCCGATATCATGAAGGCGGTCTTTCAGACGCATTTCGATATTTTCCCCAAATCCGATCTGGAACAGGTCGTGTTGGAACGGGCCACGGGCCACGGGTTGCTGACGGCCCAAGAGGAGGAGTGGCGCACGCAGCGCCGCGCGACCTCCCCCATCTTTCGTCACAAGACCCTGCTGACGCTGGCCCCTTTGATGATCGACGCGGGGGCTGAGGCGGGGGCCGCGCTGGCGGCACACAGCGGTGAGCTGGATGTGATGCCGGTCATGGCCAATGCCACGCTTAAAGTCATCGGGGGCACCTTGTTGTCCGGCGACGAAGACCAGCTTGATTTTGCGGAAATGTCGCGGGTGGTAGAGGTGTTGCTGAACACTCTGGGTAAGGTTGATGTCCTCGACTTTTTTCAATCGACGCGGCGGATGCCACGGCCTTGGGGCAAGGCAGGCAAGGAAGCGGTGGCGTGGATGCAGGACACCGCGGCTAAGGTCATGGCAGGGCGGCGGTTGTCCGGCAAAGAGGCGCAGGATTTGCTGGCGCTGCTGATGGCCGCGCGGCACCCCGACACCGGTGAAGGGCTGAGCGACGCGCAAATCCGCGACAATGTGGTGACCTTTATCGGCGCGGGCCATGAGACCACGTCAATTGCGCTGTCGTGGACGTTGTATCTGTTGGCCAACCACCCAGACTGGCAGGACAGGCTGGCCGCCGAACGGGCGGCGGTTGTGGGCGACGGCCCGCTGACGCCCGATCACATCGAGGCACTTGATCTGCACACCATGGTCGTCCAAGAGGCCATGCGCCTTTATCCCCCCGCGCCTGCGCTGGACCGCGTGGCGCTTGAGGATGTCACCATCGGTGATCTTGAGGTGAAGGCCGGCGATGTTGTGGTGCTGGCGATCTACCCCATGCAACGTCATGCCAAGCTGTGGGACCAGCCAGAGAGGTTCGACCCGCTGCGGTTCAGCCCCGATCAGGTCGCCGCGCGCCACAGGTTCCAATATGTGCCGTTTTCGGCGGGCACGCGGGTCTGCATCGGGTGGAAATTTGCCATGATGGAGGCGGTCGCGATTCTGGCCGGTGTGCTTGACCGCGTCACGCTGGCGCCCACGGCGTTCCGGCCCTATCCCCGTGCGCGGATCACCTTGCGGCCTCAGGGGGGGATGAAATTGGATGTGCGCCCCAAGGTGTCGCAAACCCGGTCGTCACAAAACTGAAACGGAATCGCTGGTAGACAGGCCGCGATCGGGTGTCCCTTCCGGTCACGGCGCTTGGGCCAAACGGGGGATGCAAGACCCCTCGCCCAGCGCATCATCATGATGCAGCATGTCCCTGCTGTTTTTGAACCCGCCCAAAGCCCCTCCCGTAGGCTTTGGGCGTTTTTTTGCCCGTGGTGCTGGACCGGCGGCGCGGGGCTGTTAGGGTTTGGGCTGACAGGGTCCGGACCGATTTGGTTTGGGCAAACGGGCGGAGGTTTTCATGGCGACTGGTATCAACGTGCGCACCTATTTCGAGGGCGCGTGGCATGACGGTGATCTGCCCTTGATGCGGGCGGCGGATCACGGGATGTGGCTGGGGTCGGGCGTTTTTGACGGGGCGCGGTCTGTGGGCGGGCTGGTGCCCGATCTGGACAAGCACTGCGCGCGGGTGAACAGATCAGCCGAGGCGCTGATGCTGACGCCGTGGGTCAGCGCAGACGATATGGTCGCGATCATTCATGAGGGGTTGAAACCCTACGGTGATGCGGCGGTTTATATACGGCCCATGTATTGGGGCCGCGACACGGGCTATTCCGCGATCGTGCCGGGGGAGGACGCGGCGGGCTTTGCAATTTGCCTTGAAGAAATCCCCATGGCCCCGCCAGAGGCTACCACCACCGTCACCACCACCCGTTTTCGCCGTCCCGTGATGGAGGACGCCGTGTGCAACGCCAAGGCTGCCTGTCTGTATCCCAACAACGCACGGATGCTGGCCGAGGCCCGTGCCAAGGGGTTCGGCAACGCGCTGGCCTGTGATGCCATGGGCAATCTGGCCGAAAGTGCGACGGCCAATGTGTTTCTGGTCAAAGACGGGGAGGTGTTCACGCCTGTGCCCAACGGCACCTTTCTGGCCGGTATCACCCGCGCGCGTCACATCGCCAACCTGCGCGCCGATGGGGTCACCGTGCATGAAACCGTGCTGACCTTGGATGATGCCCGTGCCGCCGATGAGATGTTTCTGAGCGGCAACATGTCCAAGGTGACGCCGGTCGTGGCCTTTGATGATGTCCATTATCAAGTGGGCCCCATCACCCGCCGCGCGCGGGATCTGTATTGGGAGTGGGCCAAACGGTCCGCATGAGGCGCGCCCTTGATCTGGCGCTGCGGCTGCTGCCCTTCGGGCTGACGCTGGTGGCCGCGATCTGGATCGGGCTGCAGTCGCCCTTTACAGCCCCCATGGTACAGCGCAGTGCCGCCCAGATTGAGGCCGCGCTGACCCGCGCTATGGCCGCGCGCGTGACGCTGGCGTGGCTGTTGCCCCGTGTGCAAGAGGCCCTGCTGGCGGAGGATCTGATCCGGTTGGACCTTCTGCTGGGGCTTGCCAATGACCACGGCGTGGTCCTGCCCCGTCCTTTGGTTGAAGATATCGCCGCACTGGATGCAGCGCGGTCCGGCCTTTTGGCGCGCACTTCGGCCTGTGGGGCCTGTGCGGTGGACATCACCGCCTGCGAAACGCTGGCACAGCTGGGCGTCTGCGCGATCCCGTTTGAATTGACACCGGCGGGGGATGTGAACGCGTTGCGCCGTGCGGGCGTGGCTTATGCAGGCGGGCAGGATGTGGACCGGCTCGATCTGGGGCTGGGGCTGGTCGGGCTGGGGGCCACGGGGGCAGTGCTGGTGTCGGGGGGCAGTTCCTACACGATCAAGGCGGGGGCTGCGCTGTTGCGAATGGCGCGACGTCTGGGCACGCTGACACCCGCCTTGGCCGCGCGGTTGACCACGCTGATTGGTGACGCGGTGCGCTGGGACAGGCTGGGCGATCTGGGACGCGTCCCGCCCTCGGCCCTGATCGACAGTGCCAAGTTAGGGGAATTGGGCCAGATCGGCGGGTCCTTGCGGCAGGTGGCCCAGCAGACATCGGTGGCCCAAGCCGTAGGGCTGATGCGCCATGTGGACAGCGCAGGCGACGCGGCCCGTCTGGCACGGGTCAGCACCGCGATGGGGCCGCGCACGCGCGGCGCGTTTGAGGTTCTGGGCAAAACCCGCGTGATGCGCGCCACCGCACGGCTGAGCAATCTGGCCATCGCCGCCATCGCCGCCCTATACCTACTGGCGCTGCAACTGCTGGTCTTTGCAGGCCAACACACCTGCACCGTCTGCTTGCGCGGGGCGCGGCGTCATCTGGGCCGCAGACGTCGTGCGCAGAACAGGGGCACGCAGATATAGGTTGCGCCGCCCCCGCCACTTGGTCATTGCTTGCCCTTCGGCGTTGGGCCAAACTAACCGCCGATTGGGAGTGGAAAGACACATGCGCAAGTTCCTCGTTATCTTAGATGACAGCCGCGAATGCCTGAATGCGATGCGGTTCGCCGCCATGCGCGCCGCCAAGACCGGCGGCGGGGTTGAGGTGTTGTCGATCATCCCCCCTGATGAATTCAACCACTGGATCGGCGTGGCCGACATCATGCGCGCCGAAGCCCGCGAACGCATCGAGGTCCATTTCGAGGTCTACGCCAAATGGATGCGCGACAAACAGAACGTCGATCCCGAACTGGTAATCCGCGAGGGCGTCCCCGTGACCGAGATCATGGCCCAGATCGAAGACGACCCAGAGGTGGGTGTTCTGGTCCTCGGCGCAGGCACCGACAAAAAGGGCCCCGGCCCGCTGGTCACACAGCTCACCAAGGCTGCAGGCGACATGTCGATCCCGATCACCATCGTTCCGGGCGATATGTCCAAGGAGCGGCTTGAGGCGATCACCTAACGCCCCTCACCCCCGATTGCTTCTGCCCACCACCCCCGCATTTGGCGCACGGGGCCGTGTGGTTTGTGACAAAACTCCTGAAAACAAAGACATATTGTTCACCGGCGGGGGAGCCGCCTGAAACATTGCGGCGTGTAGAAATTTTCTGCGCGCGCGCCGCGTGATCGGCTGTAACAGAGTTCTGTGACGTCTTGCACAGGACCCTGCGCTGTTCTGTGCGCAAATGTATACCAAACCGCTGTTTTGCCCGATTTGACCGTTTTGGGCGCGCGTCGTCGTCACGCGCGCTCCGGTTTTCGTGACGGGCCTGCACCTTCCCGAACGCCGGATTTGGGGCCACCTTCATCTCATCGAAACGCAGCAACCCGCTGCATCACACAAAACCGCCCCAAACGAAACGGGGCACATCACACCGCCCCACGGGGCATCATCACATCGCCCCGAACGGGGCAGAAAAGGAAAAGACCATGTTCAAGACACTTACACTCGCCGCAGCCGCAGTCGCCGCAACCGCTTCTTTCGCATCCGCTGAAAGCTACATCTCCAACTTCGTGGAAGAGCAGTCCCGCGACACCCAAGTTGAACTGGGCACCGTCCGCGCCGCAGCCGATGGCGTCGTTGAAATCTACAGCTTCCACGGTGGTGAACTGGGCGCGCTGTTGGGGTCCGAGGCCGTGATGGCCGGTGCGAACACCAACACCAACGTCGACATCCTGCGTTCCAACGTGGACGCCATCGCAGTCCTGAAAGTGGGCGGCGAGATCGTCGACACGCAGGAAATCGAATTCAACTAAATCCCCCGCGTCTGTCCCGACGCAAAGCCGGTCGGTCTCTGTCCCCAAGGGGGGCCGACCACCCCAACCCCATTCAATACCCCCCGAAAGGACCTCCCATGTTTAAGACCCTATCCATTGCCCTTGCCGCCCTGACAGCCTCCGCCACTGTGGCCG
This sequence comes from Pseudooctadecabacter sp., assembly GCF_965657175.1. Taxonomy (GTDB): domain Bacteria; phylum Pseudomonadota; class Alphaproteobacteria; order Rhodobacterales; family Rhodobacteraceae; genus Octadecabacter. Next base: position 136,802 of record NZ_CBFHNH010000009.1, read on the forward strand.
CCGCCGACGTCAGCTATCTGAGCAACTTCATCAAAGAACAAAACCGCGACAGTCAGGTTGAACTGGGCACCGTGCGTGCCGCCTCTGACGGGGTGGTTGAAATCTTCAGCTTCCACAAAGGCGAGGTCGGCCCTCTGCTGGGCAGCGAGGCCGTCATGGCCGGTGCCAACCTTGATGTTGACGTGGACGTGCGCCGTCCGCTGACCAATGTCATCGCCGTGCTGAAAGTGGACGGCCAGATCGTTGACAGCCAGGAGATTGATTTCAACTAAACCACCCCCCTCGTTCCTCCCTGTTTCTCCCTGTCTTGCGGGCCGTCCTTTCGGGCGGCCCGTTTGCGTTTGCGCGGCGGCTGGAGGAGGTGAACAGCGCGGCTGTTACGGCGGTTTTAAGACCCCTGCGCTGTGTCATGGATCAATCGCGTGTGCGTCCTGTCGTGCGTCTTGCGCCCTGCGGTGCGCGCGCCTTGTTGGGTCCTGTGCATTGCCGCGCCCTTGCCCCCGCTGCAGGCCCCTGCCAGCCCGTTGCATGATCCATACCCCCTGAATTCACGCCGTACCCCCGCGAAAACCCCACACGCCCCCGTGAGAAATGCAACAAAATCAACGAAAACTGCGACATAATGCTCACCCGCGCGGGAGGCGCGTGAAATATTTCCCGATCACGGTTTTGCGTTTTCGCGTGGTTTGTGAGGCGTTGAAACATCCTTCTGTGAGGCCGCGCACCACATGAGGATCGGTTCTGTGCGCAAATGCGAGAGAACCCATCCCTATACCCCCCTACGCACAGTCAAGGGTTTGGATGTGTCACAGAACACTCAGATTTTCGTGACCGGTGAGGCCCTTTCCGAACCGCCTGTCTGCCCCCAAATTCATTTCATCGAAACGCAGCAACCCGCTGCATCACAGACAACGCTCCGACGCAAACGGGGCACACCACATCGCCCCACACCGGGGCATGATCAAAACGCCCCGAGGGGCAGAAAAGGAAAAGACCATGTTCAAGACACTTACACTCGCCGCAGCCGCAGTCGCCGCAACCGCTTCTTTCGCATCCGCCGAAAGCTACATCTCAAACTTCGTGGAAGAGCAGTCCCGCGACACCCAAGTTGAACTGGGCACCGTCCGCGCTGCAGCCGATGGCGTCGTTGAAATCTACAGCTTCCACGGTGGTGAGCTGGGCGCGTTGCTGGGCTCCGAGGCCGTGATGGCCGGTGCGAACACCAACACCAACGTCGACATCCTGCGCTCTAACCTGGACGCCATCGCAGTCCTGAAAGTGGGCGGCGAGATCGTCGACACGCAAGAGATCGAATTCAACTAAGTCCCGACATCCTCCCTGTCGGACGGGTCGCCCAAAGGGGCGGCCCGTTTGCGTTTTAGAACCATTCCAAACCTTGACACAGCGGGTCTGCACCCGCATATGTAAATCCTGACAAAAAAGGTTTCTGCGCCATGTTCATCCAGACCGAATCCACACCGAACCCCGCCACACTGAAATTCCTGCCCGGCCAGTCCGTGCTGGAGGTCGGGACCGCTGACTTCCCATCTGTTGAGGCGGCGGCGAAAAGCCCGCTGGCCAACCGCATTTTTGCGGTCGACGGCGTGACGGGCGTGTTCTTCGGGCTGGATTTCGTGACCGTGACCAAGGGCGACGCGGTGGAATGGGACCACGTCAAACCCGCCATTCTGGGCGCGATCATGGAACACTACCAATCCGGCGCGCCGGTCATTGAGGGTGAACAGGCGGCGTCCGGCCATGCGGAACACACCGGCGAAGACGGCCAGATCGTGGATCAGATCAAGGAACTGCTGGACACGCGCGTGCGCCCTGCGGTGGCGCAAGACGGTGGCGACATCACGTTCCACGGCTTTGATCGCGGCGTTGTCTATCTGCACATGCAAGGCGCTTGTGCCGGTTGCCCGTCGTCCACGTTGACGTTGAAAATGGGCATCGAAAACCTGCTGCGCCATTACATTCCCGAAGTGGTTGAGGTCCGCCCTGTTGCGGCCTGACGTGACCCTTTTGGCATTCGACACATCGGCGGCGCATTGCGCCGCCGCTTTGCTTTTGAACGGCACGGTCCACACCCATGTCGAAGACATGGCGCGCGGTCAGGGCGAACGTTTGATGGTGATGCTGGAGGAAGTTCTGGCCGCCCATGGACAAACATGGGCCGATCTGGATGCCATCGCTGTGGGCGTGGGCCCTGGCAATTTCACCGGTATCCGTATTTCCGTCAGCGCCGCACGGGGGCTGGCCTTGGGGTTGGGCAAACCGGCGGTGGGCGTGTCGCTTTTTGACACCACGCAACATCTGACCAACCGCACACGGGTCGGCGTGCCTGCGCCACGGGACCAAACCTACGTCATGGATTTTGACACAGGCCAGCCGCCCGCCATGACCAATGATGCGCAGGGCTATGCCCTGTCCAGCGCCCATGGCACCGCCAATCATATCCGCGCCATGGCCGAGATCGCGGCGGCGCGATTGACGGCGGGCGGTGACCTGCCCCGCCCCGCCCCCCTATACGTCAAGGCCCCCGATGCGGCCCCGTCGCGCGACGTGCCCCCCGTTATTTTACCATGACACCGGACGGTCTGGCGCGCACCCATGCGGCTGCCTTTGGCGCGGATCGGGGCTGGCCTGCGGCTGATTTTGACCGCTACCTGAGGGACGTGACCGTTTCGATCTTTGGCGATGACAGCTGCTTCGCCGTCATCCGCCGCATGGGACCCGAGGCGGAGATCCTGACCCTTGCCACACATCCCGATGTGCAGGGGCAAGGCCGTGCAAGGGCCATGCTGGGCGCTGCGCTGACGACCATGAAAACCGCGCGGATCGAGGAGGTGTTTCTTGAGGTGAGCGAGACCAATGTCGCCGCGACCGCGCTTTATCTGGCCCATGGGTTTACCGCCTTTGCGACCCGCGCGCAGTACTACGCCGACGGGTCATCTGCGGTTTGCATGAAACTTGTGCTTTCCCCCACGTCCGCTGCGTAAACAGGCAGTTGATCTGGAAATTTCGTCAGAATCGGTTGAACTTCCCTTTTCTTCGGGGCCTACTTTGCCCATGATCTAACCTTCGCGCCGCCCGTCTTGGGGCGCGCCAACGATCAACAGGGCGCCGCACAGGCGACGAAACAAGAAACCGGGAGACCTCTTTATGAGCCTTATGACCAAAATCCTCAGCGCATCCACCGCGATGGCGCTGGCAGCCGGCGCTGCCTTTGCCGACGGCCACTCCGCTGGTCCTGCCATCATCTATGACCTTGGCGGCAAGTTCGACAAATCCTTCAACGAAAGCGCCTACAACGGTGCCCAGCGTTGGGCCGACGAGAACGGCGGCGAGTTTGCCGAGTTCGAAATCACATCCGACGCACAGCGTGAGCAGGCGATCCGCCGCTTCGCGGAAGACGGCAACAGCCCCATCGTGATGGCCGGTTTCTCTTGGGCGACTGCGCTGGAAACAGCCGCACCTGATTACCCTGACACAGACTTCGTCGTGATCGACGTGTCCTGGATCGACATGCCGAACGTCCGCGCCGTGGGCTTCAAGGA
>NZ_CBFHNH010000010.1:0-120267 GCF_965657175.1 Pseudooctadecabacter sp.
TGAGAATCTTATTGACTCTTATCAGCTTGTATTTGCGAAATGGATAAGAATTTATACGAAAAAAGTGCGAAAATCTGACATGGCAAAAGGCTTTAGGTTTCGTGATGACGACCACGTCTTATTGAGGTTGGAACGTTTCATTCGAACACAAGAAAAAATAGACTTTTCTGCATATGCTGCAAGCGCCAATGCCGCTGAATTGAATTACAGACTTAAGCTATACAAAAGAGAAAATCGAGACCATCACACTATGTTTAATCGTGGGAGGAAAATCTCAAAGCCCGAAAGGATACCAAGTGATGATCAGGAGATTTTAGCATCTGACAGATTTAAGGAGCGTTACGGATCTTTTCTGAGAGCCGTTAGCATTGAAGATAAGACTATCGCAAAATGGCAGCGCTTAATAGCAAATATTGGAATGGAAAATATTTTTAAATTTCTTATTAGTGACGGTGAAAAGTGGAGTAGAACGCAGACTTGGCATTCTGCTGGGGAGCCTGATCTGTTTATTTCAAAGAATGGTTGTAGCTATTTTTGCGAAGTCAAATCGCCAAATGATCGAATCCACCAATCACAGAGAGATTTTATGGAATATGTCGCCAAGGGAAGCGGCATCGATTACATTGTTTGCAATGTGAAGCCTTTGGTTTGACAGAGGGCTGCAGCAACGAGACAAGTAGTCGGTCTTTTTTGTGGGGGACGATGAGGGACTAATTTTTAAGACTTCATAAAATATTTGATTATGGCATAGGCTGGTTCGCTACAGCTTGTTTACAGAGATTTATTGGTTTTTGACTGGATGCTCTCGCTTGAAGTTTCTTGTAAGAAATCAACGTTACACTTAACCGATGAGCCTTCAGCGATATTTTTTTACCTTCTGCAAGAGTTCTCACAGGGACTCTCCAAATTTAATGAATTCACTGATAGATCACTAAGCATAAATGCTAACTTTAAGTCCTTGATTTTACTTAAAACTTTCGTATTTCCAGTTCTCCAAGCGTTAATCGCTGGACCATTGAACAAAAAAAGGGCGACCCGTTTGGGTCGCCCTTTCTCGTTTGCGCTGTGAGTGGTGGAGTCTGAGAGTGCGCAAACTTGGGTAAAAAAGACGGGCGGTTTCAAACCTGCGTCCTCGACCGCCCGCCGAGGTGTGTGGTCATTGGCGCTAAAGGGGGATGCGCCTCCAACCACCGCGGATAAGTGCGTAGTGGCCACCGCCAAAGGCGATTAGCAAAGACAGCCCCATGATGCTTCCCACAAGCATCACATGTCCTGTCGTCCACGTCGGATTGGTGTGGATGCAGTAGATCGCTTCGAGAAGCAGAACCGACAGTATATAGCTCGACAACAGCCGCGTGCGGATCCCGAACATGATGCCAAGTCCGGCGATCACAAAAAGCAGCCGAAGCAGAACGTCGATCATCAAAACATTCGTATCGGTCAAGATGACCGGAAAGACCTCTGACATCGGCCCAGAGGTTAACAATCCAAGCGGCTGCATGCCGGTCAGGACCATCATTGCGCCTGTAGAAAGGCGTAATGCCCCCAGCGCCACATCCGTAATATGTTTCATAATATGCCTCGTTTTCATCCAGTGGACGGGTTTGTCCCGCTCTGTCTTCCATTGTGGATAAAATGGCGGCTGTGTCGACGGACAGAAATGCAAAGGTCCGTTTGCGGTCAATTCGATCATTGGGTGAAACACGCGCGTACAAATTCAACCCCCTTGCGCACGATGGGGTCCAGTTTGCGCGATTGGTGATAGCTCAACCAGATGGGCAGGGTGTAGGCCGAACAGTCCATATCCAGCTTTCGCAGATCAGGATGATCCGCCGCAAAACTGTCCGGCAAAAACGCTACCGCCGGCCGTTTTCGCAGGATATCAAGGGTCAGGTTCAATCCATCGATCCGAAGCTGCGGCAACGCGGGAAGGTGGTCTCCAAGCCCGAAGGTCTCGGGTGCGATTTTGTGATCATCATAGATGATGTCGATCCATTCGCTGGGGGCGTCCCCACAGGCCTCGGGCACGATATAGGGGTACACATCAAAGTGCCCCAGCTTGGCACAGACGAAATGTCCGTTCTCGGGTCGGGTGTAGCCAACAGCAAGGTCCGTTTCCGCATAAGCAAGGCTCAGGGGGTGGTAGCTGATATCGATGCTGCCGTAGGCTTTGAAATCCGGGTTTTCCAGACAATGGGAAAAGTAGGTTTGTAGCACGGCAATCGACACGGACATGCGGATCACGGAATCGTCGGGCAGCGACGATTGGCTGAAATTGGTCATCTCGCCCAGCCGGTTTTCGACCTCGCGTGCCAGATCAATGATCTCTTTGCCGATGCCGGTTGGCTCCCAGCTTGGGCCGCGTCGCACGAACAATGTCTCGCCCATATCTTCCGTCAATCTCTCGATCCGTCGGGACACGGTCGCAACATTTTCTTTCATGCTTTTCGCCGCGTCCAACATCGATTTGTGCCGATGAAGGGCGAGGCAAAACTTCAGATCGTCCCAATTTTTATTCATGTCGTCTACCTGTAATCTTTGCCCCAAACGGGCCCCCAAAAGAGAACGCTCGACAGATGTGCCCCCGTCGTCTCGCGGGGGTATGTCATATGACATCATCTATCGTGCGCCGTTTCAACCGCCCTGGGGCGTGCGCCCTAGAAAACCCGTATTTGCAATAATAGCGACCGCGCGGGTGGATCGGACCAATGCCAAAACGGATATATGGTTGCCCAAACGGATAGCGCAACCCCGCCCAACGGTGTGTTTGTTGGCCGCCGTGGAACGCTCAGACCGCTGCGGCGTTGAGCGCGAAAGGAGTTCTCATGACCCACGACATCACCCTGCGCGACATCCGTTCCGTAACCCCCAGCACCCATCATCTGGTTTTTGACAAACCCGAGGGCTTCACCTTCACCCCCGGTCAGGCCACGGATATGGCGGTGCTGAAAGACGGATGGGAGGACGAAAAGCGCCCCTTCACGTTCACGTCTTTTCCAGATGATCCCCATCTTGAATTCGTTATCAAGTCCTACCCCGACCATGACGGCGTCACCGAACAGATCGGCCAAATGGTGGCAGGTGATAAGGTGCGCATTGGCGATCCATGGGGGGCCATCGCGGATAAGGGCAGGGGCGTCTTCTTCGCGGGCGGCACCGGCATCACACCTTTCATTCCGATCTTGCGGCAACGGGCGCGGATCGGATCAATCGCAGGCTGCACTCTCGTGCTGGCCGCCACAACCGAAGACGAACTGATCCTGAAATCCGAATGGGACCAGATGGACGGGCTGGAAACCGTCTATGTCCTGAGTAATGAAAACAAGGCCCCGTTCGATCACGGCCGCATCTGCCTTGAGGTCGCCAATGAATTCGTCGCAGGCCACGGCGAAGGCGACCATATGTTCTACATCTGTGGACCGGACGGCATGGTTAAAAACGTGCGCGAAAATCTGACCTATATGGGCGTCTCGTCGGACCGGATCGTGACCGAAGGCTGACCTGTCTTTCTCTGGTTCAAAAATACCTAAATCCGGCCTGCGCGTCACCAAACCAACCTGTGCGGCCCCCCTCGCGCGCCGCAGACGCTCGGATCGGATTGGCAAAGCCAATTCGAAACTACGCGTCCGGCGTCACCAGCCCCAGCCCCCGCAGGTAAATCCCGATCCCTGTTTCCAGCAAATCTTCGGGCGGAAAGGGTGACCGCGACCCCGGCGTCCCACGGGCGAACAGCTCGACCACACCATGGCTCATGGCCCAGATATGGGCGCTGAACATCTGCGGCGGCGGGCGCTTTTCTTCGGGGATATGCATGGACAACTCCACGGCGGAGCGTTCCAAAACACCCATCGCGCGGGTGGCTGCATCATTCAAGTCAGGTGTGCGCTGGATCGAAATACCACTCTCAAACATCGCCACGTAATGCCCAGGGTATTTGCGCGCAAAGGCCAGATAGGCGCGCCCGGTGGCCTCGAACGAAGCCAAAGCAGACGGCTGGCCCTTGGCGTAGGCATATTCCATCAGATCGGCGAAAATCTCATACCCCTGACGGGCGGCTTCCGCGATCAGGTCGTCGCGGCCATCGAAATGGCGATAGACGGCGGCGGGCGTGACACCGGCCTCCCGCGCGGCTTCTGAAAGGGTAAACCCGGTCGGGCCCTTTTCCTCGATCAAACGCAGGGCGCCATCGACCAGCGCGCGCTTAAGATCGCCGTGGTGATACCCGCGTTTAGGCACCCACGACCTCCGGTCCGCCCACGATGGCTGGATCAACAGCGCCCAAGGCGTCGCTGTCCTTGCCTGTGTAATCCAGTTGCGACAGGACCAGACGGATCGCATTTACGCGGGCACGGCGTTTGTCGGCACTGCGCACCACATGCCACGGGGCGGCGTCTGTGTGGGTCTTTTCCAATGTCTCGGTGATGGCGGCGGTATAGGCGTCCCATTTCTTGAGGCCTTCCACGTCGATCCAACTGAGCTTCCATTGTTTCAGGGGGTCCGTTTCGCGGTCCAGAAACCGGCTCAGCTGGGCGGCACGGTCTACGTTCAGCCAGATCTTGAACAGTTTGATGCCTTCGTCGGCCAGCATCTTTTCAAGCGGGTTCACCTGATCGAACCATTTGGCCCGTTGGTCGTCATCACAAAAACCAAAAACCTTTTCCACCACGCCACGATTGTACCATGACCGATCGAAAAAAGTGATTTCTCCGGCAGTGGGCAGATGTTGAATGTAACGTTGAAAGTACCACTGGCCTGCCTCGGTCTCGGTGGGTTTGGACAGGGCAACAACCTTGGCACCGCGCGGGTTCAGGTTTTCGCGGAACCGCTTGATCGTGCCGCCTTTGCCCGCCGCATCGCGGCCTTCAAAGACGATGGCGACCCGCTGCCCGCTTTCGCGCAGCCATCTTTGCATTTTGACCAATTCGATCTGCAACGCTTCAAGTGCGGCCTCATACTCGGACCGTTTCCACTTTTTGGCATAGGGAAATCCGGCGGCGGCAAGGATTTCACCCTTTTTGGCGTCTTCGATTTCGCGCCGCACATCTTCGGGCGCGTCTTCGCGGAAATAGCGGCTGATTTCACCGTCAAATGGCAGGTTGGTCATGGGGCTCTCCTTAGCGCAGGCCGGTTTGGGCGGCGATGCGGTCAATGGCGTCTTCGACGGCTTGCGGGTTGGCGTGATGCGGCATGTGGCCGACGCCCTGCAATACCGTCAGATTGGCGTTGGGCGCGCGCTCAGACAGCGGGATAGAGTGGATCGACAAAGGAACAGTCGTGTCCGCATCGCCGTGGATAATCTCAACCGGCATGGTCAATTCGTCAGGATAGCGCGCCGCCATGTCCACGATATGGGGGCGCAGTGTGTTCACCTGCCGCGTGTTGGCGCGGAAGTTTGCAGGCCGGATCGTCAGCGTGGCACCGATGTGGTCGATATAGCCCTCTGGCACAGGTTGGGGCGCAAAAATGCCCGACACGGCGTCCTCGATCTGTTTGTCCGACGCAAAGGCCGAAATCAGCGGCGGGATCACAGCGCCGCCGATGGCGGACCCGTTGACGGTGTAATAGGCGCCCAGATCGCCGGGCCACGGGTGCGACACACCGGCGACATCGACCACGCCAGCGACACTGTCTGGATGGTTCAACGCCCAAGCCAGCGCAACCGCCCCGCCATAGGAATGGCCCAGAACAATCGCTTTTTCGACGCCCAAGGTTTCGGCGGCCGCATGCAGCATGGCCGCCTGTTCTGCGGGGCTTTCGGCGTCTGTGTTGAAGGCACCTTCATAGGCGTCTGACACGCGGTCTGTGTAGCCCAGACCGGGACGGTCAAAGACGATAACGCGGTAGCGGTCGGTCAGGCGATCCATAAAGCTGAAGGTAAATTCCCGCGTGTTGCCGCCCGCGCCATGGATCAGGATCACGTCCGGTCCAGCGCCCTCGACGACCGCGTGAACCTGACGGCCGCCCACGTCGATAAACTGGCCCTCTGGCGGAAACTCCCTTTCGGCCTCGGTCACGCGGGACGACGACTGCCTGTCAGTGATGACGGCACAACCCGCAATCGCGGCGACGGAAAGGGTAGCGATAAGTTTAAGGGCCAATTGACGTACCTGCATGATGTGTTGCCTTTTAACATAAGGGTCATGGACAAGAACGCAAAGGGCGGCTGCCAAGTTTCGCTTTATTCCGTGGCGGAACTGGATTTTCTCAGATCGGTGGAGGTCACGCCGATCTGGTCGATGTCAAACGGCGTCGTCAGATAGATTTCGCTGATCCAGTTGCCATACAGCAGATGCGCATGACTGCGCCACCGGTTGGGCGGCGTGCGTTTGGGATCATTATCGGGGAAATAATTGACCGGCAGCTGGATCTCGGCGCCCTCGATCTGGTTGGATGCAAGATCCCGTTCGTATTCTTGGGCCAGCGTGTCGCTGTCGTATTCAAAATGGTTGAACACATAAAGCGCGCGGTGGTCGGGGTCTTCGACCAAGGCGGGGCCCACGTCATCCGAATACAGCAGGATCGGCAGGCCTGCGGCCTCAATCTCATCTTTGCGCATTTCGGTCCAGCGGCTGACGGGCATGGCCAGTTCGTCAGAAAATCCACGCAAATAAGGGCTTTGCGGGGCGAAGTTCATGTGACGAAAGCAGCCGAACAGCTAGTGATCCAGCACGTGTTTGGGCACGTTGTGGAAATGGTTGATCATCGCCATGCCGCCCCAGCAGACACCAAAGGTGGAATGGACGTTGGTCTGGGTCCAATCCATGACCTCACGCAGTTCATCCCAATAGGTCACGTCCTCGAAGTCCAGATGTTCGATGGGCGCGCCGGTGATGATCAGGCCGTCGAATTTCTGATCCTTCACCTCTTGGAAGGTGCGGTAGAATTCGGCCATGTGATCGGCGGCGGTGTTGCGGCTTTCGTGGTCCGACATACGGATCAACGTCAGTTCAATTTGCAAGGGTGTGGCGCCGATCAGACGGGCAAACTGGTTCTCCGTCTGGATTTTCTTGGGCATCAGGTTCAACAGGCCAATGCGCAGAGGGCGGATGTCCTGACTGTCCGCCGCCGTCTGGCCCATGACCATAACGCCTTCGTTCGACAAAACGTCAAAGGCGGGCAGGGATCGGGGCAGGCGGATGGGCATTGGATGGGTCCTGAGTTAAGGGGTTGGGATTGCCGATGTAGGGGGCTTAGGCGCGGGCCTCAAGGGCGTGTCCGATGAGGCTGGTAAAGTCCGCTTGATCGCGCACGGTGGCCATGTCGGAAGCGGCGACCGTCACGCCCCAGTTTTGCGCCATCGCGGCATAGCGCGGCTGACGGTGCGCCAGCGCCTGTGCATAGGTCCAGCGGATGAAGTCATCTGGATTAACATCATCCTGTTTCACGTTGTTTTTGTTCAGATATTCGCCCCAAACACGTGCCAGAAATTCCGGCTGATAGGCCATAGGCTTGGGCGCTTTGTCAAAGCGCGCGATCAGGCTTTCGGTGTGGGCATCGCTGCCTTCGATCCAGACCATCAGGCAGCTGTTGGACAGGGCCGTCAGAATGGGGTCATCGCGGTTGTCGGGATCAACCCATTCGCAGACCGACCCACCGGTGTCGCAGACAAAATGCGGATAGCCATAAACAGACTGCGCACGGGCCGCGAATTTGGCAGTGTCCAGCAGGGCCGCGACTTCGGCGTCTTTGAATTGCGCTTGGCGCGCGCGGTATTCGTCAATGGGCAGCCCGCCCTTGGCCGGATCACCGGGTTTGCCCAGATAGGTGGACACGGCGGACAGATCATGGGTGTGGACGTTGGGCGCCAGATAGATGGCGTCCTTGATCAACATCTCCCGCAGGTAGGGGTGTTCCATCGCGGCGGCCAGACAGCTGTCGGTGATGTATTCCCCCATGTACCGCGTCCCGATGCGGTAATCGATCGAGTAGTGAAACCAATCGCCCGTGTCGCGCAACATGTTCGACACATGGGTTTTGCCAAGGCCCGACATCGCAAAGATGAGGACGCTTTTCTGGGGCGCAGCGGCCCAATCGGAGGCGGAAGAATACAACATGGGCTTTGGTTAAGGCCGCGTGGCCCCCCGCGCAATAAAAAACCCCGCAGCCAAAGGCGCGGGGTTTTTCCGTTGCGTGTTTACAGCGACTTAGAAGTTGTAGCCGATCCGGAAACCGGCACCGATGGCCGAGTTGTCGTCAAAGTCAAAGGCCACGCCAGGTGCGGCGTTCACTGTCTGGTCTCCCAGTTCGACGTAGGAAATACCCGCCGTCAGCTCAATCTGGTCCATGGTGTAGGTCGCGCCAACGCCGTAGCTTGTTGTACCCGTTGTGGGGGCCAATGCCGTAGTGGACGGACGCGTGCCTGCTTCTTCGTAGCCAACGGTGGCGAAGACGGACAGGCTGTCGGACAGGCGACGGCCCAGACCAACAGAATACGTCGTTGTATCACCTGAGAAGTTCACATATTCGGCACCACCGGCCGTCAGGTTGAACCCATCCCACTTGGCATGACGGATCGAACCGAACAACAATGTATCTTCGGCCACACCGGTCTGGAATTCCAGGTTGTAGCTTTCTGGGAAGGTCACGGTGAAATCATCGATCGGGGCGAAGTTCACTGTGCCGGACAGTTCGTTTTCGATTTCGCTGTTGTATGTCAGGGCGACACGCAAGGCGATTTCAGGGCGCTCATAGGCGGCACCAACGACATAGCCGTAGTTAAAATCACTCTCGGCTTGCAGGAAACCGGGGGTGGATACGATTTCGCCTGCAACCTGCTGGGCGCGAACACCACCGTGCACGGAGAAGCCGTTGTTCAACTCATAGCGCAGAACACCTGTCACGCCGGTGGACCCGATGTGGGCACGACCATTGTCGAGCTCTGTCAGAGGGCTGCCGCCGAAGGCGCCGTCGGTGTATTCAACGTTCACGCCGAAAGGCTCATCCACGATGATCGCCGCAGAAAGCTGATCGTTCAGATCCATCTTGAAGGCAAAGCCCAAGGAAGAATAAGAATCCAGTGGATCGCTTGGCACCAGTGCCGCAAGTGGGCCAGGCAGAGGGGCTGCATTGGCCTCGGGGCTGACGTTGCCGAAGGAAAACTGGAAGTAGCTTCCGGTCTCACCGCCTTCTTCAAACAGCGGCCCCAAGAACTGGCCGGACCGGTCGATGCCGCCCGCCATTGCCGCTGTCGTTGTCAAAAGCAGGGCTGCGCCTGCTGTCATATATGTGTTCATGTCCCTATCCCTAAAATCCATGAGTGAGTGGATGTCTCCTGCGGGCACCCTATGGAGGCGGGTTTCTTTGGGTCAATTCTTTCCCTACGTCACTTGGCAGCGCTGAGGGGCGGAGTCTCTTTTGCGCCACGGATGCAGGTGCAGCATTCTCAGCGGTTGCCGAACCGGATGTTGAGGTAGTTGGCGCTGAAAATCAGGGCGGCGCCGGCAAAGACCGCCCACTGCAGCGGTTCGCCATAGACCTGTGCCGCCACGATTGCGATGACGGGAAGGCGGATAAAATCGATGGGCATGACGATGCTGGCCGGTGCCAGCGACAGCGCCGTCGTCAGGCAAAAATGCGCCAGTAGCCCCGCGCAGCCGATCAGGATCAACCATGGCACCGACGCCGCCGAGGGCAGGGCGATGTCGCCGTCAAACCCCGCCGCCACCAGCCCAAAGACCGCCTGCATGATCGTCAGCCAAAACAGGATACAGGTGATTGTCTGTGTCCGTGTCAGCCGACGCGTGAAAATCGCCGTCAGGGCAAAGCCGATAGCTGCGGTGGCAGCCGCGATCGTGCCCGTTGAAATCGCGGTCTGGCCCGGTTGGGTGACGATCATCACACCGGCAAAGCCCAATGCAGCGGCCAGCGCGCCGATGGCCGTGATCCGTTCCCCCAACAGCAGCGGCGACAGCAGGATGACCCAGATGGGCGTGGTAAATTCCAACGCGAACACCTGCGCCAGCGGGATCACCGTCAACGCATAAAACCACAGGTTCTGCCCCGTGAAATGCGCCAGATTGCGGATGCCATGCAGACCTAGCTGCTGGCGGTTCACTTGCCCCAAGGTGCCTGCCAGACGGGCAACGCCCAGCACGATCACGATACCGGTGAGTGACCGGAAGAGCATGATTTCAAACGTATCCAGTTCAAAACTCACCGCGCGGCCTGCGATCGCCATAGAGCTGAAGGACACAATTGCCCCAATCATCCAAAGGGCAGCGCGGAGGGTGTCTGTCATCTTGGGGCCTCATACTGGTCGAGGTCAGGCTTGGCAGGTTGACACGCGCGTCGCAAGGGGCCTTGGTGTGGGGATGAAATGGACCCTTGCCTTGGCCGTGATCGCCAGCCCCGCCGCCGCTGACCCCTTTGCGGTCGTCGATGCCGCCCATGCGATGTTCGACCGTGTGCCGCTGGTGCAGGTGATCGACCCCGAGGGGGAGCCCCCCTGCGGTGCCGAGGATGAGACGAACGAGGCCGCGTTTTACTGCACCTCACACAAAACGATCTACCATGTGGCCGATTTTGCCAGCACCCCGCAGGCGGGGTACGAAATGGCGCATCTGTTGGGCCACGCGATGCAAGTGGAACATGGTGTGGCCGACGTGGCCTTGCGCGAAATCATCCGCAGGCGGGACGAGGAAGAGGCGTTGCGCGGCATGGTCACGCGGCAAGTGGAATGCGTGGCGGGCGTGTTTGTGGCCCGCGCCGAATTGGAAACGGTCGATCTGGCACAGCTGTTTGAAGACGAACCCTTCACCCAGTCCCATTGGGGCCGCAGCCCAGTGAACGAAGGCCCGCGCGTGTCTATCGGCGTGGCCGCGCGGCAGGAGTGGTTCGACGTAGGCTATGGCGCGCGCGATGTGGCGGCCTGTTCGGTGGGTGAAATGGCGGCGGACCTGCTGATCGCCGCCCAAAAGTCACAGGCAACAGCCGGTCAATAGGGTCGGCGTTTCACCGCGCTGGGTCAGAACCTGCGCGCTGATCTGGCCCGTGTCGCCGTAGCGGCAGGTATCAGCGGCTTCAAGAATGACAATCGCGCTGTCGCCGCGCCTAATGAAGGTCAACGCGCGGGGACAGTCACTTGTCGGGGCAGGCGTGTCCAACATCAAATTCAGATCAGAGGTGCGGCGAAAGGTGAATTCGGCCGCATCGCCGGTGATCTCCAACTGCTAATCTGTGCCGGAACACATCAGGTCATAGGTAACGGCTTGGGCCTGCAGCGGGGCGGCCAGAAGGGCCAGAATGTGGGGCATTTTATTCATGTCCCGACGTTAGCGCCGGTGGTCAGTGAAGCCAATTCACATCCGGGTCAGGGTGGGCAGAATAGACCACCGCGCGCCCCAGATTGAACCAGATCGCAAGGCTTTCCCGCGCCAGAATGCGCCAGTTCGGGCGGTCACCCCCATCGCGGCGGACCTGTTCGGACATGGCCAGCGCGATGCGGGGACTGGGCAGGCCAGCCTCCCATGCGGCCCATTTGAACGACGCATAGCTGCGCGGCAGATGGAAGCCTTCGGTCACGATGATCAGGTGG
Organism: Pseudooctadecabacter sp.; assembly: GCF_965657175.1. Classification (GTDB taxonomy): domain Bacteria; phylum Pseudomonadota; class Alphaproteobacteria; order Rhodobacterales; family Rhodobacteraceae; genus Octadecabacter. Next base: position 11,534 of record NZ_CBFHNH010000010.1, read on the forward strand.
TCGGTGGCGGGCAGCAAAGGATAGGAAAATAGCGCGTTTTGCAGCGTCGATTGCGCGCGGCCTTCGATCAGGCTGGCGTCGTCAGGCAGCCCGAGGGTCGCAGCATAGCGCGCCATTTGACCGCCAGCCGCGATGCCATCAACGCCCGCCGTGCCGCCGGTGAACATCACAACAGGGGCCAGACCGGCCTGATAGAGACGCACGCAGGTGTCGATCCGTGTCAGAACAGGTGGGGCGAGGGTGCCATCAGGTGCCATGCCGCCGCCAAGACACACAATCGCGTCCGCAGGGGCCATGGTGCCCGGGTCGGGCGGGGGCCATGAGAACGTCCAGATCAACAGGGCCGCCGTCATGCCTGCGTAAAGCAGGGCAAGGGCTGCAGTGATGCGGATCAGGTGTTTCAATTCGCCGGTCCTAGGGCTCGGCCCGTGATCGACACACATGATCCCCCGGATCATGTGTCAGCGAAGCTGGACTGTCGATCACTCCCACTCAATCGTGCCAGGGGGTTTGGAGGTGATGTCGTAGGTCACGCGGTTGATGCCCGGGACTTCGTTGATGATCCGCGTGGCGGTTTCACCAAGAAATTCATGGCTGTAGGGATAATAATCTGCGGTCATGCCGTCCACAGACGTCACAGCCCGCAGCGCGCAGGCGTAATCATACGTCCGCCCGTCGCCCATCACGCCGACGGTACGCACAGGCAAAATAGCGACGAAAGCCTGCCAAATTTCATCATAGAGGCCATGTTTGCGGATCTGGTCGATATAGACCGCATCCGCCTGCCGAAGAATGTCGAGTTTTGCGCGAGTGATTTCACCGGGGCAGCGGATCGCAAGGCCAGGGCCAGGGAAGGGATGGCGGCCGATAAAGGACGCAGGCAGGCCCAATTCACGGCCCAGCGCGCGGACCTCGTCCTTGAACAGCTCCCGCAGGGGTTCGACCAGTTTCAGGCCCATCTTTTCGGGCAAGCCGCCCACGTTGTGGTGCGATTTGATGGTCACAGACGGCCCGCCGGAGAAAGACACAGATTCGATCACATCGGGATAGAGCGTGCCTTGGGCCAAAAATTCCGCGCCCTCAATTTCGTTGGCGTATTTCTGGAAGACGTCGATGAACAACCGGCCAATGATTTTGCGCTTTGTCTCAGGGTCGCTTTGCCCTTCGAGTTCGCCCAAGAACAGTTCAGCCTCATCTGCGTGGATCACCTTAAGGTTCATGTTGTCGCGGAACATGGTCACGACCTCTTGCGCCTCATTGAGGCGCAACAACCCGTGATCGACGAACACGCAAGTGAGCTGATCGCCAATCGCCTCATGCAGCAAGGCCGCCGCGACAGAGCTGTCGACGCCGCCGGACAAGCCGCAGATCACCTGTTTGTCGCCCACCTGTTCGCGGATTTTTTCAATCGCGATGTCTTTGTAGGCGCCCATGGTCCAATCGCCGGTGAAACCTGCGATCTTGATGAAGTTCTCAAAAAACGTGGCCCCGTTGGGGGTATGGTGGACCTCAGGGTGGAATTGGACAGCGTAGAAATTGCGGCTGAGATCGGCAGTAATTGCATAGGGCGCATTGGGGGAGGTTCCATAAACCTCAAACCCTGGGGCGAGCTTCGCCACGTGATCTCCGTGGGACATCCAGACCTGTTCGCGGTTTTCCAAAAACCAGCCTGCCAAAAGGTCGATGCGATCATCGGCGGGTGTGACATAGGCGCGTCCAAATTCGGCGGTGCCGCCACCGCCGGTGTTCTTGCCCCCGTGCACTTCGCCGCCCAGTTGGGTCATCATGGTCTGCTGGCCATAACAAATGCCAAGCACCGGCACACCGAGGGTCCACAGCGCGTCAGGCGCGCGGGGGGACCCTTCGCGGGTCACGGAATCAGGACCGCCCGACAAGATCACGGCCTTTGGTGCAATCTCAGCCAGTTTGGCGTCAGTGACGTTCTGATAGGGGTGGATTTCGCAATAAACATTCAACTCCCGCAAACGCCGCGCGATAAGCTGCGTCACTTGGCTGCCGAAGTCGATGATGAGGAGGCGGTCGTGATCAATAATATCCATGTGCCCACCTAAAGGGGGTCTTGGAAATGCGCAAGGATTCGGGGGGCAGATGAGTGCGGGCTGGGATTGTGGCAAACCGGCCCTCCGGGGGGAGTTTTTTGGGCCAGATGAAGGGGGGCGTCACAGCAAAGCCAGCAGGCCTTCGGGAAGGAGCAGCGCTCCGTGTGACGTAAAGCGGTCGCGCGGGACCCATGCGGCCAGATGGCGGCTGCCGTCGTCTTCGGTCAGGATGAAATCGTCCGCAGCAGCCAGACCGGGGATGGTCAGGGTCACATCATAGAGAAACACCACCTCATGTCCGGTGTCGCCGTGGTGGGTATAGATATTTTCAAGCACGCCGCGCAGGCCGGTGATCTGTGCGGTGGCGCCGATTTCTTCGTGCAGTTCGCGCACAACCGTTTCAGTGGCGCGTTCGCCAAATTCGACCGTGCCGCCCAAGGGGCGCCAGCCTTTGATGGTGCCGTCATCGCGGCGGATGGCGCAGGCCAAAAGCGCATCTTCGCGCCAGACCAAGGCAAGCGCTTGGGTGCGGATCAGGGGGTGGGGCCGCCAATGGGAGCTGATATCGGACATGGGGCAGCCCTACCTTGGGGGCGCAATCGCCACAATGTCGCTTTTATGGCGCAAAGGCCGCAAGTGGCGGGGGCCGGTTTGGCGGGGCCGCTAGGGTCAGGACACCAGAGATTCGAATGGGGACCGCCATGACCGACGCCGCAACAGCACCAGACGCCACACCTGCACGGGGCCGCCGGGGTCGGGGTGGAGGCGGGGCCGCCCGCCGCGCTGAACGGTCCGCCGTATCGTTTGAGACAGCCCCCACGATTGAACGCAAAATCCCCAACCTTGAGATGTTGTCGGACAAAACCTTGGAGATCATCGAGGCCAATGCCGAACAGGTGTTGGAAGAAATCGGTGTGGCCTTTGTGGACAATCCTGCCGCTTTGGACCGTTGGCGCGCCGCCGGTGCCATGGTTGACGGGGAGCGGGTGCGCCTGCCCAAGGGGCTTGCGCGCAAATTGTGCGCCACCGCGCCTGCGCAATTCACGCAGCACGCGCGCAATCCGGCCAAATCGGTCGTGGTGGGTGGCAACAATCTGGTGCTGGCCCCGGTCTACGGCCCGCCCTTTGTGCGCGATGCCAAAGGCGGGCGGCGCTATGCGACCTTGGAGGATTTCCAGACCTTCGTGAAGCTGGGCTATATGTCCAAATGGCTGCACCATTCAGGCGGCACGGTGTGCGAACCCACAGATGTGCCCGTCAACAAACGCCACCTTGATATGTTGATGGCGCATATGACGCTCAGCGATAAACCGTTCATGGGGTCCGTCACCGACCCAGTGCGTGCCCGCGACAGCATTGAGATGTGTGAGATCCTGTTTGGTGAGGACTTTGTGGCCAATAACACGGTCATGACCTCCCTTATCAACATCAACAGTCCTTTGACCTTTGACGAGACGATGATGGGCGCGTTGGAAGTCTATGCAGCCGCCAATCAGGCCTCGATCATTTCGCCCTTTATCGTGGGCGGGGCCATGGCGCCGGTCAGCGTGGTGGGGACGTTGACGCAGGTTCTGGCCGAAGTCATGGCCGGTGTGGCCTATAGCCAGCTGGTCCGCCCCGGATCGCCTGCGATTTTCGGAACCTTCGTGACATCGATCGACATGAACTCAGGCGCGCCGACCTTTGGCACGCCAGAGGCCGCCAAGATCACCAACGGGGCAGGGCAGTTGGCCCGCCGAATGGGGCTGCCGTACCGGTCTGCGGGGTCGTTCTGCGGATCGAAACTGCCTGATGCGCAGGCCGCCTATGAAACCGCCAACAGCCTGAACATGGGGCTTTTGTCCGGTGTGAACTTCATGCTGCATTCGTGTGGCTGGCTTGAGGGTGGTCTTGTGGCGGATTTTGAGAAATTCGTGCTGGATGCAGACCAGTTGGGCACGTTGCATTCCATGGCCGCAGGCGTTGAGGACGATGAGAACGCGCAAGCCATGGATGCCATCCGTGAGGTCGGGCCCGGCGGGCATTATCTGGGCTGCGCGCACACGCAGGCCAATTTCAAAACGGCCTTCTGGCGGTCCGAGGTGTTTGACTACAAACCCTTCGAGACTTGGGAAGAAGAGGGCGCGCGCGACAGCCAGACCCTTGCTGCGTCCCGTGTGGCGAAACTGTTGGCCGATTATCAGCCCCCCGCCCTTGATCCAGACGTCAAGGCGCGGCTGGAGGCCTATGTGGCCGACAAAAAGGCGTCGATGCCCGACAGTTTCATGTAAACGCGCGCAGTGCGGAGGCGGCTTTAGGTGGCCTCTGCCAGAGCGCGCTGGCGGGTGGCTTTGGTGGCTTTGAGGATGCGGGCTTCACACATGAGAGCCACCAAAATCTCAATATGGCGGGCGACGGAGTATTCGGCGCGTTTGGCGATACGTTGCTCATTGGCCACGGCCTCAAGCTCCATCAGTTTGATGATCGCTTTGCCGGGGCCGGGCATGGCGTCGGTTTTCAGCAGACGGCGCAGGTGCACGCAACGGTTGTAGTCTTCGACCCCGTGGCGGGCAGTGCGCACCAGCAATGTAGGGCGTTTCAGGCTTGAAATCAGTGTCAGAACGTCTTGCATGTCGTGTCTCCCATGAACGGTAGGACACAAAGATGACACAACTATTAAGGGTGTTGCGTGTGGATAACTTCCTGCGAACGCTGCGTTTACAATTATTTACACTTTGGAAACAATTTTAGACGTTGTGGATATTGTTAACCATCTGGAAACGATTACACGCAAAGGTTGCGTTGCCACGGGATCTGCTGGGATCCGGCAAAGGGAAGTTGGGTAGGTACATGAAAGATGCAAAAAACGCGTCACGCGCGGTGCCGTCATGGGTGCCCGTCGATGTGCGAAATTACGTTTTCCATACGGAAATGGGGCAGCCGATCCGTGCTTTGGCGCGGTCCCAATCCTGTCATGCCTCAACAATCATGAGGCAGATCAGAAAGGTGGAAACGCGCCGTGATGATCCCTTGGTGGACCGCGCGATCAAGGCCTTGGGCGACGACAACGCAGCGGATACGCTGCCCGATACCCTTGAGATGATGCAGGCCCTGCGGCGGCTGGCGGCCCCCAATGCCATGTTGGCGATTGCCATTGGGATGGATCAAGGCGTGATCTTGCGAGACAGCGCCTCGGGTGATCCTGATCATGGCAGCAAACTGCCTTCGACCACGGCGATGACGCTGGCTTTGCGCGGTTGGATCAGCTGCGGCAACACCATTGGCCGCGTGTTGCGGTATCGGATCACGCCTGCAGGGCGCGTGGCCTTGCGTGAACTGACGGCGGAGACGGAAAATCAGGCCCGCGCCATGGCCGAAGCGCCAGAGGCATTTGAACATGCGCCAAAGGGCGTGGGCGGCTGGGATGTCACCCAGATGACGCGCATGCCGGTGCAGGAAACGCCTGTCGCCAGCCTGTCGCGCCGCAAAGATCGGGACGGTCAGGCGTTTTTGTCCCGTGCCATGGTGCGCGCCGCTGAACGGCTGCGCGAGGACTATGAACTCGCGCAGGTGGACGCCCAGCGCAATGGCACACCGGCCCCCGACTGGCAGGGCCTGCTGTCCGCGATTGAGGCCCATCACCCGATCGGGGATCAGGGTGCCTCGGCTGAGGGGCAGGTGCGTGCCGCACTTGGTTTTCTGGGGCCAGGCCTGTCCGAGGTCGCCTTGCGGTGCTGTTGCCTGCTTGATGGGCTTGAGATCACTGAAAAGCAGATGGGTTGGGCTGCGCGGTCTGGAAAAGTGGTGCTGCGCATCGCCTTGCAGCGGCTGGTGTTGCATTATGAAGCGTCCGGTGAATTGGGCCCCAAGATCGGCTAGCCATGCGGCGCGCGCAACCCTGATCCCCTCCATCCTGTTGACCCTTGGACAATCAGGCGTCTTGCCCCTAGATAGGAAGGCAAGAGGAGAGCCCCATGTCGCCCAAAGATGTGAAAACACGTGACCTGAAAATTCCAGCGCAACGTCATCCTGAAAAGCAGCGGCGCCCGGATGCGCCCCAGCCCAAGAAGCCCGATTGGATCAGGGTCAAGGCACCGACGACAGAGGGGTACAAACAGACCCGCGACATCATGCGCGATAACAAGCTGACGACCGTGTGCGAAGAGGCTGGCTGCCCCAACGTGGGCGAATGCTGGTCCCAAGGCCACGCCACCATGATGATCATGGGCGAAGTTTGCACCCGCGCCTGTACCTTCTGCAACATCGCCACCGGCAAACCGCCAGAGGCGTTGGATGTCTTTGAACCCGGCCGTGTCGCCGATGCTGTGAAGAAACTGGGGCTGAACCATGTGGTCATCACCTCGGTGGATCGGGATGATGTGGAAGACGGCGGGGCGGAACATTTCGCCCAGACGATCCGCGCCGTGCGCCGCCAATCGCCGGACACCACCATTGAAATCCTGACGCCCGATTTCATCCGCTGTGATGACAGCGCGTTGGAGGTCGTCGTGGCCGCCAAGCCCGATGTGTTCAACCACAACCTTGAAACCGTGCCGGGCCTGTATCCAGAAGTCCGCCCCGGTGCGCGGTACTTCCATTCGCTGCGGCTGTTGCAACGGGTGAAGGAACTGGACCCGTCGATGTTCACCAAATCGGGCATCATGGTGGGCTTGGGCGAAGACAAACAATCCGTGGTGCAGGTCATGGACGACATGCGCGCCGCAGACATCGATTTCCTGACCATCGGTCAATACCTGCAACCCACACCCAAGCACCACGCGGTGGACCGGTTCGTCACACCCGAAGAATTCGCCACTTATGAAAAGACCGCCTTCAACAAGGGCTTCTTGATGGTGTCGGCCACCCCGCTGACGCGGTCGAGCTATCACGCAGGCGATGATTTCGCGAAACTGCAGGCGGCCCGCAACGCCAAGCTGGGCGCGTGACGCAAGCAACCCCCGACGGGGACCTGACGCTTCAGACGGTGGCCTTTCCCAAGGACACGAATTCGGGCGGCGATGTGTTTGGCGGCTGGGTCATCAGCCAGATGGACATCGCGGCGGGCACCACGGCGGCCCAACGCGCCAAGGGGCGATGCAGCACCGTCGCGATTGAGGCGATGCGGTTTCACGCGCCGATCAATGTGGGCGATTTGGTCAGCGTCTACACCCAAATCGTCAAAACGGGCCGCACATCCCTGACCATGCACGTGGAAACATGGGTGCGCCGTCAGCGCACGGGGGAATTGTTGATGGTGACCGAGGGCGATTTTACCTTCGTTGCGATCCAAGCCTCGGGCGTGAAACGCGAATTGCCGCCTGAGGACGCCTAGCGCAGGCCGTTCACCTTATTCACGCTCATCCAGTCGGGCAGTCCGACGAAGCGTTCGATCCCCACAAGGATCAGGCACAGCAAGATCACACCAATCACCAGTTTCACGCGGCTTTCCGATGGCGGTCGGCGGGCCCATTGGCTCGCCTTAAGAAGAAAACGTGTGTAATTCATGTGAACCGGACCTTGCCGATATAGGGCAGGTTGCGGTTGCGTTGGGCATAGTCGATCCCGTAGCCCACGACGAATTCATCGGGGATTTCAAAGCCCGTCCATGTGGCTTTCATATCGACCTCACGGCGGGTGGGTTTGTCCAGCAGGGCGATGGATTTCAGGCGCGCGGGCTTGCGGGTTTGCAGCATGTCGATCACCTGATGCAATGTGTGGCCGGTGTCGACGATGTCTTCGACGACCAGCACATCGCGGCCTTCGATCTGGCCGCGCAGGTCCTTGAGAATGCGGACCTCACGGCTGGATTCCATCCCGTCGCCGTAGCTGCTGGCCTCCAAGAAATCGACCTCAACCGGCAAATCAAGCTCCCGAACCAGATCGGCGATAAACACGAAGGACCCACGCAACAGGCCCACGACCACCAGTTTGTTGGTGTCGGCAAATTCGGTCCGGATTACCTCAGCCAGTTCTTCGATCCGTGCGGCGATGGATTTCGCGGAAATCATCTGGTCAATCACGTAGGGCGTCTGGGTCATTGGGTCACAATCTACTGCATTTGCTTGAATTTTCCGCCGGACCATACGACATGAGGCTGGAATGTCACGACCGAAAGCCGCCCATGCCCGCCCATTCAGAAACCAAACGCCTGCCTTACACGCCAGACCAGATGTACGATCTGGTGGCTGATGTGGCCAACTATCCGAAGTTTCTGCCTTGGACCGCCGCCGCGCGCATCCGGTCGACCGAGGACCGTGGCGATCATGTGCTGATGCTGGCTGATCTGGTCATCAGCTTCAAGGTCTTTCGCGAAAAGTTCGGCAGTCGCGTGACGCTGTGGCCTGAGGATAAACGCATCGACACGGCCTATATCGACGGGCCGTTCAAATACCTCGAATCCACATGGACGTTCACACCCGCCGAGGGTGGCTGTGATGTGCATTTTGAGGTCGATTTCGAATTCAAGAACCGGCTTTTGCAAGGGGCCGCTGGCATGTTCTTTAACGAGGCCATGCAACGCATCGTGCGCGCCTTTGAACGCCGCGCCGCGGAGCTTTACGGCTAGCGCGCTTTACCATTGCATGCCCGTGCGGCACTCTGGGGTATGACCCATGATTTGCTGACCCTTGAGACGTTTTTAGCCAACCATGAGGGGATTGCCATTCCCGCTCACAGCCTGCAGGTGCAGGAGCTGTGCCTGCTTGATTTCATGGCCTGTGGATTGGGCGCCTTGCGCGACGATATGGTCGGGGCCATGGCGCGGTATGCCGCGACCCTTGGGGCAGGGGGCAGTTCTGTGTTCTACACCAAAGACATGTTGGCCCATGGCGCGCCTGCGCGCTATTCGGCCCGCGATGCCGCCTTTATCAACGGCACCATCGGACATGCTCTTGATTTTGATGACACGCATTTCGGCCATATCGGCCACGTCAGCACGGTTGTTATCCCCGCCACACTGGCGGTGGCTGAAACAACGGGGGCTGATTTTGACGTAGCCCTTCGGGCTATGCGCATCGGGTCGGAGGTCGCACTGCGTGTCGGGCTTTGGTTGGGTCGGTCCCATTATCAGGCAGGCTGGCATCAGACCGCGACGGCAGGGGCCTTTGGCGCGGCGGTGGCCGCAGGTCTGTTGATGGGGACGCATCCACGCGCCACGCTTTTGAACGTCGCGGGGTTTGTGGCGGGCCAGAAGGCCCAGTTCGGCAGTGCGATGAAACCCGTCAACGCAGGTCAGGCCGCAGCCCACGGGGTTCAGGCCGCGTCCCTTGCGCAGGCCGGCCTGACCGGATCGCCCGATGTGGTGGCCGCCCTTCTTGCCACCCACGCAGGCGCAGGCGACACCGATGCCTTTGCGGATTTGGGGCAGGTCTGGCAGTTCGATGATGTCACACACAAATACCACGTTTGCTGCCACGGCACCCACGCTATGATTGAGGCGCTTTTGTCGCTTCAACTGCCGCGTGGCACGGGCGTGGACCGTATTGAGGTGCGCACGCATCCCCGTTGGATGACGGTCTGCAACAAACCCGATTGCAATACATGGCAAGAAGGCAAATTCAGCTACGCCTTTCTGGCGGCCCTGATCCTGAACGGGGAGAGCACCATTGGCGCGGGGCCGGAGCTGAATTTTCCGAAATCGCAGGCCACGTCGGACATGATGGCGCGGGTCCATGTGACCGCTGACGCGGATATTGCCGAGGTTGCGAGCCATGTGCGCGTCACCCTGACCTCGGGCGAGGTGTTGGAGGCCCGCCATGATCTGTCGATGGACGAACCCTTGACCAAACGGCGCGCACGTCTGATTGCCAAGGGGGAGGCTTTGCTGGTCAACGGTGTCACCACCGAGATCACGGATGCCATCGACGCCCGTGATCTGGGCGCGGTTTTGCGGGTCATGCGCCGCGTTGACTGACTGAAAACGGGCGCCGCGATCTGCATCGGCCACCCGTCTTGATCTGTTGAAACCGGCTTGGCTTAGCTGGTCATGTCGTAGGCGCGTTCACCGTGCGACGTGATGTCGAGGCCGGAATGTTCGTCTTCTTCGCTCACGCGGATCGGGAAGACGGCCTTGGCGACCAGAACGATCACGGTGGTGGTCACGATCGTCCAGATGCCGACGACCGCCAGACCACCCAGCTGGGCTGTCCAATCGGCATAGCCGAAGACCGCCAGCATGATGATGCCGAACATACCGCCCACACCGTGGACCGCGAAAACGTCCAGCGTATCGTCGATGTTGAGGGTGTTTTTGACCACGGAACACAGCTCCTGACACAGAATGCCGGCGATGCCGCCGATGATCAGCGCCTCAACCGAACCGGTGGAGCCGGACGCAGGTGTGATTGAGGCCAGACCCGCGATTGTACCGATAACCAGACCCACGAGGGATGTTTTGCCAAAGCGGATACGTTCCCACAAAATCCAGGTGAGAGATGCTGTCGCGGCAGACACATGCGTCACCGTCAGCGCCATCGCGGCCGATCCGTTGGCCGCCAGTTCGGACCCGCCATTGAAGCCGAACCAACCGACCCACAGCATCGCGGCACCGATCATCACCATAACGGGGATTGCGCGGCGGCTTGCCCTTGTCACGACGACCGCCCAAGAATGCGGCCACGATCAGGGCTGCGATACCAGCCGTCTGGTGGACGACGATACCGCCTGCAAAGTCGTTCACGCCTTCGGCAAACAAAGCGCCTTCGCCGCCAGACAGCATGCCGCCGCCCCAGATCCAGTGGGCCACAGGTGCGTAGCAGATGAGCACCCACAGTGCGGAGAACAGCATCACAAAGCCGAAACGGATGCGTTCCACATAGGCGCCCACGATCAGCGCAGGCGTGATGATGGCGAAGGTCATCTGGAAGGCAAAGAACAGCACCTCGGGGATGTTGCCCGCCATGGTGTCCTCATCAACGCCGCTGAGGAAGGCCTTACCAAGGCCGCCCCAGTAGGCGTTGCCATCGCCAAAGGCGATGGAATAGCCAAGGGCGAGCCACAGAATGCTCATCAAACACGCGATGCCGAAACACTGCATAAACACGCTGAGCACGTTGCGCGCACGCACAAGCCCACCGTAAAACAAAGCCAGACCCGGCAGGGTCATAAACAACACCAAGGCTGTGGCGACGATCATCCAAGCGGTATCCGCTGCGTTCATGTGACTGTCCCCGTATTGTCAGTTGCGGGGGACAAACCGGATTCGTGAGGACTAAAAAAAGGCGTGTGCGTTTAAGGGTGCTTATTTTGCGGGCACATTGCGTATCGACTAAAATTTAGGCGACTATTTGGCGCTATGCATGCGAAAAGGGCAGTCCTTGCGTGCAGGCCTGCACCATCAAAGCCATGGCATGTGCGGTTGTCTTCGCACGCACATTGGCCCGCCCGATGGCCCCGAACTCCATGGTTTCGGTGTGGGATTTGCCATCTGCGGTCGACAGACCAAAACACACGCGGCCCTCTGGTTTGAACTCCGATCCGCCGGGGCCTGCAATGCCGGTGACCGACACGGCAATCTGTGCCATGGACCGCATCCGCGCGCCCTTGGCCATGTCTTTGGCGACTTCTTCGGACACGGCCCCGTGCGTTTCGATGATTTCAGGCGGGACGCCCAGCATGTCGGTCTTGGCCGCGTTGGAATAGGTGACAAATCCGCGATCAAAGACGGCGGATGATCCCGGTTCCTCGGTGACCGCCCATGAGATCAGGCCTGCGGTGCAGCTTTCGGCGGTCGCAAGTTTCCAACCACGCGCGGTCAAGGCAGCGATGACCTCTTTTGCGGTCGCCTCAGCCATGCCAGAGCGCCCCGAGTGCCGCGACACAAACCGCCGCCAGCAGCCCCGCGATCACATCATCCAGCATCACGCCGGTGGCATTGTCCTTGCGGTCGGCCCAGCCCACGGGGCCGGGTTTGGTGATGTCGAACAGACGAAACAACACAAAAGCCGCGATCCAGCCGGGCCAAAGTGCAAGCGCTGAGACACCTGCTTGCGCGGCCCCGATAAAGACCGGCATCAGTGCGATCCATTGGCCGACGACTTCGTCAATCACAATCTCGGACGGGTCATGGTTGTCGCGGCCTTGGGTCATCCATTTCGTGGCCAGATACCCTTTGACGTAAGCAGCCAGGATCGCCAGCGCCATCAGCCAGACACCGCCTATCGCGAAGATCAGCCACGCCAAGGGCAGGGCGGCCAGTGACCCCCAAGTGCCCGGCGCAGGTTTCAGATAACCCACATAGAAATAGGTGGCTGTGATTTCGGCCCAACGGTCTTTCATGGTATTGGCCTTCATGATTTCACCAGTGTGACAGTGGCCAGCGCCGCGATGCCTTCGCCGCGTCCGGTAAAGCCCAGACGTTCCGATGTTGTCGCCTTGACGCTAACGCGGTCGATATCCAGCGCCATAATGCGCGCCATCTCAGCGCGCATGTCTTGGGCCACGGGGCCGATTTTGGGGAATTCGCAGATCAGCGTGCAATCGATATGGGTGATGGCAAAGCCCATCTCGCGGGCCAGTCGGCACGCGTGTTCGAGGAAAATGTGGCTGGCAGCACCTTTCCATTGCGGATCACTGGGCGGGAAATGCTGGCCGATGTCGCCGCGACATAGCGCGCCGTAGATCGCATCAGTGACCGTGTGCATCCCCACATCCGCATCCGAATGGCCCTGAAGCCCGCGTTCAAACGGGACCGTCACACCACACAGCACCACATGATCGCCAGGGCCAAAGCGGTGCACGTCAAATCCGTTGCCTGTTCTGATGTCCATTGTCGTCTCCAAAAGGGCTGCGGCGCGGGCAAAGTCGCCCGGTGTCGTGATCTTCAGGTTGCGTTCATCGCCCTCAACGATGGAAACGTCCAGACCTGCGCGGCGGGCGACCTCCACATCGTCGGCGGCACCGGACCCGTAGGTGTCGTGGGCAGCGGCGATGGCTGCGCGGTGGAAGCCCTGCGGGGTTTGGGCGCGGTAGAGGCCGGTGCGGTCCTGCACGCCCGTGACGCAGTCGTCCGCGCCTGTCCACAGCGCGTCCGTCACAGCCAGTGCCGGGGCGGCAGCGGAAGAGGTCGTGAGCGCTGCCAGCACGCGGTCGATCACATCGTCCGTCAAACAACAGCGCGCCGCATCGTGGATCAGCACCAGATCGGCCTGCGTCGCCGCCAACCCATGAAGGACCGAGGCTGATCGTTCCGCGCCGCCCGTCACCACGGCCGCGCGGTCAAACAGACCCAGCTCACGGGCAAGGCCGTCATCTTCGTGGGAAATGACCAGCACGATGTCGTCAATCTGCGGGTGTGCCTCAAAAATCGCCAAAGTATGCTCAACAACTGTGCGTCCAGCAATCTGTTGCCACTGCTTGGGTCGGGGCCCACCGGCGCGGGTTCCGCGACCCGCAGCAACTATGATGGCGGCAGTTTTCATGGGCATCTCTTTGATAAAGCTGTGCCTTTGTAGGGCGTGACCTGTCAGTGGGGAAGGGGCATCTAAAGGGGTGATTAATTTTTAGGCGTTACGTGTTTTGCGCCTAATAATTATACGGCTTTCCTTGCGGGGCGGGCGGCATGGGTCTACCACGGAGGCATGATTCAGGACATTGCCTTGCCCGATCCCAAAACGCCCGTGGCTTTGGCCCCGTTGGCGGGCATCACCGATTTGCCATTTCGCAAGTTGGTCGCGTCCTTTGGTGCAGGCTGGGTCGTGTCGGAAATGGTGGCCAGTCAGGAAATGGTGCAGGCCAAACCGGGCGTACGCGAGAAGGCGGAACTGGGGTTTGATCAGGCCAATACTGCGGTGCAACTGGCCGGACGTGATGCCTATTGGATGGCCGAAGCCGCCCGCACAGTCGAAGGCAATGGTGCTGGGATGATCGACATCAACATGGGCTGTCCGGCCAAAAAGGTGACGAACGGCTATTCAGGCTCAGCATTGCTGCGCGATCTGGATCATGCGCTGACGTTGATTGAGGCGGTGGTGGGCGCTGTCGCGATCCCGGTCACGTTGAAAACGCGGCTGGGGTGGGATGACACCTTGCACAATGCGCCCGATCTGGCCCAGCGGGCCGAAGCAGCCGGCATCCAGCGCATCGTCATCCACGGGCGCACGCGGTGTCAGTTTTATAAGGGCAGTGCCGATTGGGCCGCGATCAGGGCGGTAAAGGACGCGGTGCGGATTCCGGTGATCGCCAATGGTGATATCGTTGATGTGACCACGGCCAAGGCGGCATTGTCCGCCTCTGGTGGGGACGGCGTGATGATCGGACGCGGCGCACAAGGGCGGCCATGGGTGCTGCGCGATGTGACGGCGGGCCTGGCGGGCGGCGCACCAAAGGCGGCGCCCCATGGGGCTGATCTGGTCGACATGGTCGCGGCCCATTACGAGGATATGTTGACCTTTTACGGCACCGAACTGGGCGGCAAGACCGCGCGCAAACATCTGGGCTGGTATATGGATCAGGCAGGCCCCGATCCGGCCTTGCGCAAGGCGGTTCTGACCGAACGGGACCCCAAACGGGTGTTGGCGATGCTTCCCGATGCTTTGACCGAAAGGATCGCCGCATGAGGGCGCTTTGGAATTCCCTGCCGGTGCCCGCCTTGCTGCTGAACGCCGATGACACGATCGCAGACAGCAATCCTGCGGCGGAAAGTTTCCTAAACCTGTCGGCCAAAGCCCTGCTGGGGGCCCCCGTGTGGGACAAGGTCATGATCGATGCGCCCATCGAAGGCGCCTATAGTCGCGCAAGTGCCAACCGCACGTCCTTGTTTGTGAACGACGTGGATGTGGGCAGCGGGGAACGCCCGCCCCTGCAATGCAACATCCAGTTTGCGCCTTTGACGGATGAGGCCCTGAAAGACGACGGCGATCAGATGCTGATGATCTTCGAGCCGCGTGAGATGGCGTCGCGCATGACCAAATCCGCCCAATCCGTGCGGGCCGCGCGGTCTGCCATCGGGATGGCGGAAATGCTGGCCCATGAAATCAAGAACCCCTTGGCGGGGATCACCGGTGCGGCGCAGCTGCTGTCCATGACCCTGTCCAACGGCGATCGTGAGATGACCGATCTGATCGTCGAGGAATCCCGCCGCATCGTCAAACTTCTCGAACAGGTCGAACAATTCGGCAATGTGCAGCCGCCCAAATGCGCGCCTGTGAACATCCATGATGTGCTGGACCGCGCGCGGCAGTCGGCCTCTGTCGGGTTTGGCGCGCATATGATGATGATTGAGGATTACGACCCCTCGCTCCCCCACACCTATGCCGACGCCGATCAGCTGTTGCAGGTGTTCCTGAACCTGCTGAAAAACGCGTCCGAAGTGGGCAGCGCAGGCGGATCCATCCGGCTGCGCACGTTCTACGAACCCTCTTTGCGGGTGCAACGCAAGGACGGCAGCGGTGCGCGGCTGCCCTTGCAGGTGGAAATCATCGACGACGGGCCGGGCCTGCCGCCTGACATTGCAGCGGATGTGTTCGAACCCTTTATTTCGGGCAAGGAAAACGGCACCGGCCTTGGCCTCGCCTTGGTCAGCAAATTGATTGCAGACGTGGGCGGCTGGATTTCGGTCGACAGCGTGCCGGGCAAGACCGTGTTTCGCGTGTCGCTGCCCACCGTGCCCAAAGACGCCCAGCCAACCCCAAATGACGGAGACACCTGATGGACGGAACAGTATTGGTCGCAGACGATGACCGCACCATTCGGACGGTTTTGACCCAAGCGCTGACGCGGGCCGGTTGCAAGGTCCACGCCACGTCGTCGCTTGTGACGCTGATGCGCTGGATTGAAGAGGGCAAGGGCGATCTGGTCATTTCCGACGTGGTCATGCCCGACGGCAACGGGTTGGAACAGCTGCCCAAAATCGCCGAGGCGCGTCCCGGTCTGCCTGTCATCGTGATCTCTGCCCAAAACACCATCATGACGGCGATCCAAGCGGCAGAGGCGGATGCCTACGACTATTTGCCCAAACCGTTTGACCTGCCGGACCTTATGAAACGCTCCGCCCGCGCGTTGGAGGTCAAGCAACGCGCACCGGCCCCGCGCACCGAAGAAGGAGAGACCGACGATCTGCCACTGGTGGGCCGTACAGCGGCGATGCAGTCGCTCTATCGGTTGGTGGCGCGGGTGATGAACACGCCGCTGTCGGTGTTGGTCACGGGCGAAAGCGGCACAGGCAAAAGCCTGATTGCCCGCGCGATCCACGACTTTTCTGACCGCCGGTCGCTGCCCTTTGTGGTGGCCTCTGCGGCAGATCTTGAAGGGATGGACGGGCCGTCATCGCTGCTGTCACGCGCCAAGGGCGGGTCTTTGGTCTTTGACGAAGTGGGAGATTTGCCCATGGACATGCAGGCCCGCATCGTGCGGATGCTCGACGCTTTGGGCGACACGGCACCCCGCATCATGGCCACGTCTCGGTCTGACCTTCTTGAATCGCTGGAGGACGGCAAGGTCCGCGAGGACCTCTATTACCGGCTGGCGGGGGTCACCATTACGGTGCCGCCACTGCGCGACCGCGTGGATGACATTCCGCTGTTGGCCGAGCATTTTCTGGCCCGCGCCGAACGCGACGGCGCGCCGGCGCGGGGCTTGGGCCCCACGGCTGTCGATCTGGTGCGTGCCTATACGTGGCCCGGCAACGTGCGACAGCTTGAAAACGTGGTGCGCCGCTTGGTGGTGACCGCCGCGAATGAGGAAATCGGCCGCTCTGAGGTGGAACAGGTCCTTGGATCCCAACCCGCAGTGGAACCTTTGCAAACGGGCAATTCCGACAAGCTGTCCGGTTCGGTCGCACAGCACCTGAAACGGTATTTCGATCTGCACGGCGGCATGTTGCCGCCGCCGGGCCTCTACCAACGTATCCTGCGCGAGGTTGAGGCTCCTATGATCGAAATCGCCCTTGATGCGACCTCAGGCAATCAAGCTAAATGTGCGGAGCTTCTTGGCATCAACCGCAATACCTTGAGAAAAAAGATCACCGATCTGGATATTCACGTGACACGCCGCCGCAAGTTGATGTAAAACGGCAACATAACCGTGGCCCATCGGACGCAACATCCGGTGCAGGACCACATCAACAGGCGGTGGGCAGCGTTTTTGTAGCGTAAGCCCTTAAAATGCGGGGCTATTCGCGTGCAGCGGACCCTTTTGGGCATCAATATGCTGGCGTTTTCACGTTGGCGCAGACGTCGCAGCGTGCGCAACGCGGCGACGGTGATCCTTGTTGTGCTGGCGCCTGTGCTTGTCATTTTAACGATCACCGCACTCAGGCCCCTGGATCAGACGGGACGAACGGACACCCTGCGGCTGATCCTGCTGGCAGATATCATCTATGTTCTCGTCATCGCGGCACTGGTGTCGAGCCGCGTGTTTGCCATGGTGGCCGCCCGTCGGGCGAAATCTGCCGGATCGCGCCTGCACCTGCGATTGACGGGCGTATTCGGGCTGCTGGCCTTGATCCCCACGGTGGCTGTGGCGGTCTTTGCGGTGCTGACGATCAACATCGGGCTTGAGGGCTGGTTTTCGGAACGGGTGCGCGATGTGGTGGGCAATTCGCTGGCCGCCGCCGAAGCCTACGAAGAAGAACACCGCCAAGAGGTCGCGCGCGATGGATTCGGGCTGGCGGGTTATCTCAACACCGAACGCCTACAGACGTTTTTCATGGAACGCGGTGAGGTCCGTCAGGCCCTCGCACGGGTGCAGCCGCAGATCGAACGCGGCCTGACGGAGGCTTTCGTGCTGGACGGGGACGGGGAAATCTGGGCGCGTGGGGACCGGTCCTATGAGTTTTATTTTGAACGTCCCACGGCCCTGCAACTGGCCCAATCGCGCGAAGACGGCATCGTCATTATCGAGGACTGGGAAAACAACGAATTCCGCGCGTTGATCCCGCTGGAGGCATTCACCGACAAGTATCTTTACGTCACGCGAGAAGTCGACGGCGATATTCTGGCGTTGCTGGATGAAACACAGGCGACGGTGGCGCTTTACGATCAATTGGAAGACGACCGGGGCCGCGTGTTGTTTGACTTTGGCCTGTTTTATCTGGGCTTCGCGCTGATCCTGATCATCGCCGCCGTCTGGGTGGGCCTTTGGTTTGCCGAACATCTGTCGCGCCCCATCGGGCGGCTTGTGGGCGCGTCCCAGCGGGTTGGCGCAGGGGATTTGAACGTGCGCGTGCGCGAAGAAGAGGGCGAGGATGAGATCGCCCAACTTGGCCGTTATTTCAACCAGATGACCGCCCAGCTGCGCGGTCAACGTGAGGAGCTGTTGGACAACACCCGCCAGATCGAACGGCGACGGCGGCTGTTTGATTCCGTGCTGTCCTCGGTGCCGTCGGGTGTTGTGGGGCTGGATTCAGAGGGCCGCGTGACCTTTGTGAACAAATCCGCCAACCGCCTGTTGGAGGTCAACGGCGCCGAGAACATGGCGTTGGCCGTGGCCGTCCCTGAATTTGCAGCCCTATTCGACGATCTGACGATCGGGCAGAAACCGGTGTCGCAGGGGCAAGTGAACCTTGTGCGGGGCGGGCAACAAGAAAGCCTTCTGGTGCGGATGTCGCCCCGTTTGCGCGAAGACGGCGCGCTTGAAGGCTATGTTGTGGCGTTTGAGGACGTGACCGATCTGGTTTCTGCCCAGCGGATGGCCGCATGGGGCGATGTGGCGCGCCGGATCGCCCATGAGATCAAGAACCCGCTGACGCCCATTCAGCTGTCCGCGGAACGCATCAAACGCAAATACCGCGCCGTGGAAGACCACGAAACACTGTCCCAGCTGACGGACGTTATTGTCCGTCAAACCAATGACTTGCGCCGCATTGTTGATGAGTTTTCAAAGTTCGCGCGCATGCCCGAACCCGACCGGCATACCCACGACATCACGGCCCTTGTCCGCGATGCGGCGACCCTTCAGATCGCGGGTCAGCCCGATGTAGCCTTTAATGTGACCATTCCCGACCAGATCGTTTGGGCCAACGTGGACAGGACCATGCTGACACAGGCCCTGACCAATCTGATTAAGAACGCAGGGGAAGCTATTGAAACGCAATTGGAAAAACATCCTGACGTGACGGTTGACCCGCAGATACGCATTGGCATGACCACAGCGGACGACGGCGCTGTGATCACGATTGCGGACAACGGTATTGGCCTGCCGGAAGACCGCGCCAAACTGTTCGAACCCTACGTGACGACCCGCGACAAGGGCACGGGCCTTGGCCTACCGATCGTGAAGAAGATCATCGACGAACACGGCGGGACGCTGACGCTGACGGATGCGCCCGACTTCGACAACACCGGACGCCATGGTGCCATGGCTGTCATCACCCTACCCATCGATGCAGGTCACACTGCGTTGCAACAAGAAACTGCATGAGGTCCCCATGGGCGATATTCTGATTACCGACGATGAACGTGACATTCGAGAATTGATTTCAGACATCCTCAAGGATGAGGGGTTTACCACACGGCTGGCGGGCACGTCCGATGAATGCATGGCCCAGATTGAGGCCGAAACACCGGCGCTGATGATCCTCGACATCTGGCTTAAAGACAGCCGCATGGACGGGATTGATATCCTCAAACACGTAAAGAAGGACCACCCCGAGGTGCCTGTTGTGATCATTTCCGGGCACGGAAATATCGAAATTGCGGTGGCCGCGATCAAACAAGGGGCCTACGATTTCATTGAAAAACCCTTTAATATTGACCAGTTGATGGTCGTGATCCGGCGTGCCATGGAAACCAGCCGCCTGCGCCGTGAAAACATCGCGCTGAAACGGTCTGATGCGGCACCCACGGATATGCTGGGCGAAAGTGCGTCGTTCAAAACGCTGGTCAGTCAGTTGGAAAAGGTCACGAAATCCAATGGCCGCGTCATGCTGACCGGTGAAGGCGGATCGGGCAAGGAAACCGCCGCGCGCTACATCCATGCCAATTCCGACCGCGCGGATATGCCGTTTGTGTCGGTCAACTGCGCGTCCATTGAACCCGATGGCATGGAGGAGGTTCTTTTCGGGCGCGAAACCGAAGGGCGCGGCGTGGAACGTGGCCTGTTGGAGGAAGCCAACGGTGGTGTGATTTACTTTGACGGCGTGTCAGACATGCCCCTTGGCACGCAATCCAAACTGCTGCGCGTTCTGGTCGACCAGAAATTCCAGCGGGTCGGTGGTGTCGACAAGGTGCAGGTGGATGTACGGGTGATTTCCAGCACAAACAGTGACTTACAGGCCGCAATTGATGCGGGGTCCTTCCGTCAGGAACTCTATCACCGGCTTAATGTGGTGCCGATCCACGTGCCCAGCCTTGAAGAACGACGTGAGGATATTCCGCTGTTGGCGGAACACTTTGTTGCGGAACTTGAACAAAGTCAGGGCCTTACGGGCCGTTCTTTGAGCGAAGAGGCCGGCGCGTTGCTGCAGACCATGCGCTGGCCCGGCAACGCACGCCAGTTGCGCAATGTCATGGAACGTGTGCTGATTTTAGGCGAAGGCACCGGCCCGATTGAGGCCAAGGAACTGCCCGACCAGTCCGAAGGGCCCAGCGACGAAGGCCGCGTGCTGCTGTCGGGCAGCCTTGCGACCTTGCCCCTGCGCGAAGCGCGGGAGCTGTTTGAACGCGAATACCTGCTGACCCAGATCAACCGCTTTGGTGGCAACATCAGCCGCACGGCCAGTTTTGTGGGCATGGAACGGTCTGCGTTGCACCGAAAGCTCAAGACTTTGGGGGTGGTGACCTCCAACAAAGCGGGGGCGCGGGTGGCCCATGTTGAAGAAGGGTCCGACGCGTAACGCATTGACCGGGCGCGGGGGTTCTGTCACCACGATCAAACCGAAACGACGATAGGCGTGTCCATGAAGGTCATCATTTGCGGAGCAGGACAGGTTGGCTGGCAAATTGCCCGCCATCTGGCATCGGAACGCAACGACGTGACGGTTGTCGACAACAACCCTGAACTGGTGCGCCGTGCGACCGACACCTTGGACGTCCAAGGCATCGCGGGCTTTGCCAGCTATCCCGACATTCTGGAACGGGCAGGGGCGGCGGACGCGGATATGATCATCGCGGCGACCCATTCGGATGAGGTCAACATGGTCACTTGTCAGGTGGCCCATTCGGTTTTTGCCGTGCAACGCAAGATCGCGCGTCTGCGCGGGCAAAGCTATCTGAACGCGATCTATTCCGATCTTTACCGCCGCGATCACCTGCCCATCGACGTCGTGATTTCACCGGAGGTCGAGGTGGCCGAGGCCGCGTTGCAACGTCTGGCCGCCCCCGCAGCCTTTGACACCGAAAGCTTTCTCGAAGGCAGCGCCCAGCTTTTGGGGATTTCCATCGACGAAGACTGCCCTGTCATCAACACGCCATTGCGCCAATTGTCGGACCTGTTTTCAACGTTGAAAGCGGTGGTCGTGGGCATTCGCCGCAAGGGCACCTTGTTTGCGCCGTCGCCCGGTGACCAGATTTTCCCGGACGACGATTGCTATGTCATGACCGAAACCACGGACATGGCCCGCACGCTGGAAATTTTCGGCAAGATCCAAGGCAAGCTGGAACGGGTCGTGGTGATCGGCGGCGGCAATGTTGGACTTGCGGTGGCCCGCGCGCTGGAAACCCGCACCGACCGCGTGCGCGTGCGCGTGATCGAACGCAACCGTGAAATCGCCGAGGCCACCGCGGACCAGTTGGAACGCACGATTGTGCTGAACGGTGATGGTTTGGATGCGTCTTTGCTGGAAGAGGCCAACATCGGCAACGCCGACGCCGTGCTGGCCGTCACAGACGACGACAAAACCAACCTTCTGGCCGCTGTGCGCGCCAAGGGCATGGGCTGCCCGATGGCGATCTGTCTGACCAATGATCCCACGCTGGTGTCCCTGATGGGGCCTTTGGACATTGACGCCTACATCAACCCGCGCGCCACGACGGTCAGTTCCATCCTGCAACACATCCGTCATGGCCGCGTGCGGTCCGTCTATTCGATCGGTGACGCCGAGGCCGAGGTGATTGAGGCGCAGGTTCTCACCACCAGTCCCATCGCCGGCAAACGTCTGCGCGACATCGATTTTCCCGAAGGCGTGCTGGTGGGCGGGATCCTTAAGTCCGGCAAGATGCACAAGCCCAAGGGCGATTTGCGGATCGAAGAAGGCGATATCGTCGCCATTTTCGCCATGACCCCGCAAGTGGCCGAGGTTGAGGCGCTGTTGCAAGTCTCCATCGATTTCTTCTGATGCGATGATCGAAACCCTGTCCAAACGTCCGTTCTTTGTAGTGCTGATGGGCATAGGCAGTGTGGCGATGATTATCCCGTCGCTTCATGCGTTGATGCTGGAAAACTACGCCGTCAGCCGCGTGTTCTTTTACGCGGCATTGTTGTCGTTCGTTTTGACCTTGTTCATCGGGTTTGCCACAGCGAATTATCAGACCACAGCTGCGCGCGGGTATCTGGTGTCATTGTTGGCGGCGTTTCTGGTGCTGCCCTTGATGCTGGCCGTTCCCATGTACGAAGCCGTCCCGCGCATGACGTTTCTTGAAGCATGGTTCGAAGCGGTCAGCTCCATCACCACCACGGGCGCCACTCTTTATGACAGCCCCCGCAGCCTGCCGCCGTCGGTCCATTTATGGCGCGCCGTGATGGGCTGGCTGGGGGGATTGCTGATGTGGGTCAGCGCGATTTCGATCTTTGCCCCCCTCAACATCGGCGGGTTTGAAGTGCGCGCCCTGCGGGGCGGATCAGCCAGCGAACAAAGCCTGACGCAAATCGGGCAAGTGACCGATCCGTCGTCGCGGCTGATCCGGTTCGGCGCCAAGCTGATCCCGCTTTATGCGGCTTTGACGGCGCTGTTGTGGCTGGCCCTTGTGGCCTTGGGCGAAGTCCCGTTTGTGGCGATCAGCCACGCCATGTCCGTGATGGCCACTTCCGGCATCTCACCCGTGGGGGGCATTCTGTTTTCACCCGCAGGGTTTTGGGGCGAATTGGTCATTGCCTGTTTCTTTGTTTTTGCGATGTCGCGCGTGGCCTTTTCGCGGGGGCTGGCGGGGCAGGAATTGAACCCGCTGCACAAAGACAGCGAATTCCAGATGGGTCTGACGTTGATTGCCATCCTGTCCGTCGTTTTGTTCCTGCGTCACGGGTTGGTGGCCTTTGACGACGGCGCGTCAAATGATCTGGCCACCGGTGCGCGTGCCATGTGGGGGGCGCTGTTCACCATTGCCAGCTTCCTGACAACGACAGGGTTTGAATCCGCCGATTGGACCGCCACACGGGCGTGGTCCGGCCTCAGCACGCCGGGTCTGATGCTGGTGGGGCTGTCGCTGATCGGTGGCGGGGTCGCGACAACAGCAGGCGGCATCAAACTCTTGCGGGTCTATGCGCTGTGGAAGCACAGCCAACGAGAGGTCGAACGCCTCGTGCATCCGTCGTCCGTCGGCGGTGCGGGGGCTGGGGCCCGTCAAATCCGTAGGCAAGGCGCGCAGATCGCGTGGATTTTCTTCATGCTGTTTGTGATTTCCATTGCCGCCGTCATGGTCATGCTGGCCTTCACCGGTGTGCAGTTTGAAACCGCACTGGTGCTGGCCGTGGCGGCCTTATCCACCACCGGCCCCTTGGCCGCCATCGCCGCCGAAACGCCCATTTCATACGCAGGCATTCCCGATATGGCCAAGGTGATTTTGGCATTTACCATGGCCTTGGGGCGGCTTGAGACACTGGCGATCATCGCGCTTTTGAACCCCGAATTCTGGCGCCGCTGAGGCGCAAAAACCCCATCGGGCGCAAGGTGTGGTTTTGGGGCTGGAAATCCCAAACGTCACACGACATAGTGGTGCCCGATGGGAAACATTGGCAGACGTGCTGCCACAAAAACAATAAAGGACGGGGATCATGGCCTCAGACAAACAGAACCTTCAGGACGCTTTTCTTAATAACGTTCGCAAAGCCAAGGTTCCGGTGACGATCTTCCTGATCAACGGTGTGAAGCTGCAAGGCGTGATCACCTGGTTCGACAGCTTCTGCGTGCTGCTGCGCCGCGATGGGCAAAGCCAGCTGGTCTATAAATCTGCCATCAGCACGATCATGCCCGCCCAACCCATCAGCCTCTACGACGGCGAAGAATAACCATGGGCTCCGTTCATGGGGGATGACGCCTCCGCGACGCGGGCGTTTGTCCTGCACCCTGAAATCAAATCAGACCAATTCCGCCGCGATGCTGTGTCCGCGTTGGAAGAAGGCGTGGCACTCGCCCATGCCCTGCCGGAGCTTGAGGTCGTGGGCGCACAGGTCGTGGGCCTGCCCAAGGTTCATCCGGGAATGCTGTTCGGATCGGGTAAAATCGCAGAAATCAAAGGCTGGCTGGAAGAGGCGGACGCGGGTCTTGTTCTCATCGACGGACCCGTCAGCCCCGTGCAACAGCGCAATCTGGAAAAGGAATGGAAGGTCAAACTTCTGGACCGGACAGGGTTGATTTTGGAAATCTTCAGCGAACGTGCCCGCACCCGCGAAGGCGTGTTGCAGGTTGAAATGGCAGCGCTGAGCTACCAGCGCACCCGTCTGGTGCGCGCCTGGACCCACCTGGAACGTCAGCGTGGCGGGCTTGGTTTTGTGGGCGGCCCTGGTGAAACCCAGATCGAGGCCGACCGCCGTGCCATCGACGCCCAACTCAACCGTCTGCGCAAGCAGCTGGAAAAAGTCGTCAAAACCCGCGAACTCCACCGCAAGGCCCGCGCCAAAGTGCCGTTCCCGATTGTGGCGCTGGTGGGCTACACCAACGCGGGCAAATCGACGTTGTTCAACCGCCTTACAGGGGCGGAGGTCTTTGCCGAAGACATGCTCTTTGCCACGCTCGACCCCACCATGCGCAAGGTCGAACTGCCCAGCGACACGGGCAAGGGCGATGATGTGATCCTCAGCGACACGGTGGGCTTCATCTCCGATCTGCCGACGCAGCTTGTCGCTGCGTTTCGCGCGACGCTGGAAGAAGTGCTTGAGGCGGATGTGATCTTGCATGTGCGCGACATCAGCCACCCGCAAACCGATATCCAGAAAAAGGCGGTCCTCGACACGCTGCGCGTGCTGGATGTGAACCCCGACGTGCCGATGATTGAGGTTCTCAATAAAATCGACCTGCTGGACGACGATGATGCCGCCTATATGGAGGCTATTCACCTGCGCGAGGAAAACACATTCGCCATCTCGGCGGTGACAGGGGCGGGCATTGAAACACTGCTGACCCATGTTTCAGAAGACCTCAAAGGCAAAACCCGCACGGCGACGCTCTCCCTTGATTGGGCGCAGGGGGCTGCGCACAGCTGGCTGCAACGCGAAGGCGTGATTGAGGATGAGGCGCAGGGCGACACCGGATGGACGCTGGATGTCCGCTGGACAGCACATCAACAGGCCAAGTTCGAAAAATCCTTCCCTGACGCGCTGTAGGCGGCCCGCTTTCGGCTAAGTTCCGTCACACCGGGGTGCGATATGCCATTGGGCTCCGCTTGTTCTGGCCTGAAAACCTCCACTGGATGCTTTCCGAGACGGATCAGATCTCCAACCATTCTGCACCTGAATTGATGCCCCGGATCAATTCCGAAACGGCTTTCGGGGCTCCGCCCGTTCTCGGCTGAAAACCTCCACTGGAGGTGTTCCAAGACGCCTCGAACTCTCTGGTTCTCAAATACCTCGGGGGAGGCCGAAGGCCGGGGGCAGCGCCCCCTCCGACCTCTCAATCAAGAAAACCATACATTCCGGCGCCGGATCGGATTGGCGAAGCCAATTCGAAATTACTCGGCCACAGGCACCAAAGTCGTGATCCCCACAGCCCCGCCACGGGCCAGTGCAGGATCAAGGGACATGGGGATATATTCCCCCCGCCGCCACAGATCCCCCAGATCGTCGTAGTACCGTGACAGGAAATGCCCCGATTGACCGGTCGACGTGATAAAGACAGAACTGTCCGGATCGGCGAAATCATAAACTCCGCGATAGGCGGCAGCATGAACATTGCGGAACGGGTCGGGCCCGCTGCCCGCAGTGCGTCCGCGCATCAAGGTGTTGTCGCCGCCTGACGTCGATTGGCGGATGTTCACGAACCATTTCAGAACCGGAGCCTCGCCCAACACCGGATGATCATGGGTCGCCTCATGGGCGTCGCCCCAGCGCAGGGATTCCAAGGCGGTGCCATGGTTTTCGGCCACCCAGACCAGCGCGTCATCCAGCGACAGACGTGCGATGTCCGAACAGGTCTCTACCGGGGCGGATTGCAGCACGTCGCACCACACGGACGCCCCGTCAGTGTCACGGAAGACGCGTTCGATGAACAGGGGCTCCACATGGGTATATTCCCGCGCAAGCGGGCCTAATTCGTCGCGGATCAGACGGTCCTGCAAGGCGCGCAGCCAAGCGGAATAGATCAGCGGTTCGGGCAGGTGTTCGTTCATCTCCCCGTTCCATTCGGCCAGCAGGGCCAGCGCATCCTGCCGCAGGCGCTGGGGCGTGCCTTCGGGGGCGGCCTCGCCGGTGAACCACAGATCAGCCCCGATCAGAGGCAGGATCGACCGCGCGGTATAGGACACGGTGTCCAGCTGCGCCTCGATGAAACTGTCGCGGGTGTGGACCTCACGCGCTTGCATCAATCGCCGCCAGCGGTTCACCCTTTGGCTGTCGCCCCAATAAAAACTCACATGCTCGGGAAAGGGCGCATCGATGATCTTGTTGTTGGTGTTGCCCACCAGACCGCCCACGGGGTCGATCCATTGGGGATTGGTGTCATAGGGCCTGCGTCCGTCCCAGCGGTTCTGGGGCAGATAACCGAAATGGGGCAGGCGGCCTTGGGTCACGTGATCGGGGCTGCGGTTGGGGACGTGACCGATCAGTTTCAGCCCCACCGAATTGCGATCCGCCAAGGTGATCATCTGTGAGGGGGCCACATAGCCTTCAAGGGCGGCGATCCCGGCCTCCACGTTGGTGGCGCGCATCAGCGCCATGGCGGCCTGTAGGGTCGTGTCCTCGCCCGACAGGGCCGTCCAGCCAAGGGCGGTCACATGGCCCGGGGGCCGGATCGTGCCGAGGTCATATTGATCGGGCGGCAACACCGGCCCGTTCGTTGTCCATTGCAATTGGATCGTCACGGGGGCCGCATCGGCCACGCGGATGATGCTTTCGCGGGTTTCAAACTGGGCCCAGCCGTCAGGCGTGCGGTATTGGCTGGCATCGCTTGGATTGACCTCTTCGATGAACACATCCTGATCGTCCAGATAGGATGACGTCAGACCCCAGCCCAGATCTGCAGACCGGCCCAACATGACAACCGGCACGCCCGGAATGGTGGCGCCGATGACACCGCCGCCCTCAAGCTCCAATCGGGCGAGGTACCAGATCGACGGCGCTGTCAGGCCCAGATGCGGGTCATTGGCCATCAGCGTCGATCCCGTGGCCGACCGGCTGAGGCCCGCGGCCCATGCGTTTGACGCGCCAGCCAAGGCACGGGGTTTGACAGGCGACAGCGCATCATAGGCCATCCGGGAATTCGGCGCATAGTCCGGCACGCCGGGCATCAGGCTGGCATAGCTGGGCAGGGCGGCCAAACCCGCACCGGGAAAGTCCGGCAAAATATCCCCCAGCCGGTCATCGTTGTTGAGGATCAGCGACGTGCGCGCGCGCAGCACTTCTTGTTCCAAATGCCCGCTGAGTTGCAGCGCCATCACCTTGGTGATCGCGATGGAATCCGACGGCTGCCAAGGGGCGATGGCATGGTTGAACAGCCACATCTCGGGCGCGCCACGGCCGCGCGCACCGGCGTTCACTTCGTTGATCCATGCGTTCACACCGGCCGAATAGGCACGCAGGGCCGATTGCGTGCGTGCGTCCAGCGCACTGACAGACCGTTGGGACAGGGTGCTGAGGTCAAGGTGGCGAATCAGGCGGTCGATGGGCAGGGTTCTCTCGCCAAACAGTTCAGACAGGCGGCCTTGGGACGTCCGCCGCAGCATCGTCATTTGCCACAGCCGGTCCTGCGCATGGGCCAACCCCAATGAGAAAAAGACGTCTTCGTCAGTTTGGCCGAAAATATGGGGCACATTGGCGTTGTCGCGCACGATCTCAACCGGGGCGGACAGGCCTGCCATTTCAAGCCTGTCGTTATAATCAGGCAGAGAGCGCGAGGCGAAGTAATACGCCAAGGCAAAGACCACCACGATCAATATGACCAGCGCAGAGGCCAGCCGGACAAGCCAACGAAAGGCAAACGCCATAGTGTCTTCCTTCATTCCATCGCCACCCCGCCATTGACGACAGGCCCGCGTCCGTTACCTATCACGCAACAGCCAAAACGATGCAAGCAAGAGGGAACACAATGGCAAAAGTCGCATTTCTAGGTCTCGGCGTGATGGGGTATCCCATGGCGGGGCATCTGGTAAAAGCCGGACATGACGTCACCGTCTACAATCGCACCCATTCGAAAGCCGCTGCTTGGGCGGATGAATTTGGCGGCAAGATGGCCACCACGCCTGCGGTTGCGGCGATGGATGCGGATTTTGTAATGGCCTGCGTGGGCAACGACGACGACCTGCGCGCGATCTGCATCGGCGAAGATGGCGCATTCGGCACCATGGCGCGCGGGGCGATCTTTGTGGATCACACGACGGTTTCTGCCAAAGTCACGCGGGAGCTTTATGCCGCCGGTCAGGGGCTAGGCGTGTCGTTCGTGGACGCCCCGATTTCGGGCGGTCAGGCGGGGGCCGAAAACGGTGTGTTGTCGGTGATGTGCGGGGGTGATCAGGCGGCCTATGACGTGGCCCAGCCGATCATCGACAGCTACGCGCGCATTTGCCGCCGCATTGGTGACAGCGGTGCAGGCCAGATGACAAAGATGTGCAACCAGATCGCCATCGCGGGCCTTGTCCAAGGTCTGTCTGAGGCGCTGCATTTTGCCGACAAAGCGGGCCTCGACGGGCGGCAGGTGGTTGAAGTCATCAGCCAAGGGGCGGCTGGGTCATGGCAGATGCAGAACCGCTACGAGACAATGATCGACGGCGCGTTTGAACACGGCTTTGCAGTGGACTGGATGCGCAAGGACCTGGGGATTTGTCTTGCTACCGCTGATGAAACCGGCGCGTCGCTGCCTGTCACAGCCCTTGTCGATCAGTTCTACAAAGAGGTCCAGTCCATGGGCGGTGGACGCTGGGACACATCAAGCCTGATCAAACGCTTGCGCGCTTTGGGGTAGGGGCCGCCTGCATCAACGGCGCTGCCTAATCGGTCTGGGTGCACATCCCGACCCAGCGGGTGTTTTCGGGCTGCAGGGTCAGCCGCGCGGTCCCGTCTGGACGCACGATCATCAGGCGTGATCCCAGCTCACCTGCGTCTTCGTGAAACCCTTGGACGCCGCCTGCCATCATAATGGCCTGCGCGGCAAAGGTGGCGTCCTCCAGGGTGACCTGCGTGACCTGCCTACGTGGCGGATCGTCGGGGTTCAGCGGTTCCACAAACTGATGCGGGTCGATGGCGAAGGCCACGTGGATGTCCTCACACAAGAGTGTACAGTCCTCACGCGTCATCACGCACTCCCACTGCGCCGCAGCGGGGCCTGCAAGCCCCGCAAGCAAGGCCCCCGCTAGGGTGATACGAGGCGGTCGCATTGGCCGGAGGCAAAGTGTTCGCGCGGTTCGGTTTCGCCCTCAACAGCGGAGGTCGCGTAGAAATCAAGTGCGCGGTCGCGGAACATCATCAACCGCCCCTTCACATCGCCCCCCATGGACGTGAACGTCAGGGCCTCATCGGTTCTGTCCAAGGTGGCGCGAGGGTCCATGCCCGGAATTTCCAGACGGGGCTGGCCGTCAATGTAGGATGTATAGGCAATGATATAGATGGGGTTCGATTTGCAGGCGTCAGCGACGCAATACCGTTCAAAGGTGCACACATAGTGCGGGTAATTCGCGTCCCCCTCGATGTCGGGCGCGTTGGATCTTTCGGTGAAGATCATAAACACAGTGATGCCGACGATCATAAGGACAACCAAGATCGGAAGGACGGTAAAGTTGCGTTTCGCCATTGGAACCTCTGGTGTGTTTTAGATGCTTAGCACGGACGGACCGCGCCGCCTACCACGACGTCAAACCGACAGCCGCGCTGCATGGGCGCCGCGTTCACGGTAAGGGGTGGTGTCGTAGTGGGACCGGTAGCATTTGGAAAAATGCGACGGGGACGCGAACCCGCAGGCCAAGGCCACATTGATCACCGACATATCCGTCTGCATCAGCAGATTGCGCGCCTTTTGCAGCCGCAATTCCATGTAATACCGTTTGGGGGACCGGTTCAGATAGCGCCGGAACAGCCGTTCCAATTGCCGTGTGGACATGCCGACATCCTTGGCCAGAATGGAGGGGCTGATCGGTTCTTCGATGTTTTGCTCCATCGCTTGGATGACGCGGCTCAATTTGGGGTGCCGCACGCCAATCCGCGTGGGGATCGACAACCGCTGGGTGTCCTGATCGGTGCGGATCGCGGAATAAATCTGCTGATCTGCCACCGCATTGGCCAATGTTTCACCGTGGTCATCTGCGATGATCTGCAAAAACAGATCGATGGAGGATGTGCCACCCGCAGTGGTCCAGCGGTTGCCGTCTTTGACAAAGACAGATTTCGTCAGTTCCACCTCAAGGAATTCTTCGGTAAAACTGTCGTGATTTTCCCAATGGATCGTGGCGCGTTTGCCGTCCAGCAGGCCCGCCTTGGCCAGCGAATAGGCGGCGGTGCACAGCCCGCCCATGACCAGACCGCGACGGGCTTCGCGCCGGATCCAGTTCAGGATGCGCTTGGTCGTGGCCGCCTGCACATCGCGGCCGCCACACAAAATCACCGTATCGTCGCGATGCAATTCATCCAGATCACCGTCCAGCGCAAAGGTCGTGCCGGTCGAGCAGCTGACCTTGTCGCCGCCTTCGCCCACCAGCCGCCATGAATAAAGCTCCTGTCCGGCCATACGGTTGGCCAGACGCAGGCAATCGATCGCCGCTGCAAACGACAATAACGTGAATTGGTCCAGCAAAACAAAGATAAACCGACGCGGTGTCCGGCTTGGGTTTTCAACATCGACGGAGTTGTAAGACTGCATGGTGGCTACGCTTCAATAGGTGACGGTTAGGCTGAGCATCTTTCTATGGCACAATCAAGACAAATAGCCGCTGGATCAGACTTTAGCGAAGCGGCATTTGTCATTGGACCTTATCCACATCCTCGTTATAAGCGGGTCTGGTATCGCTCACTGCCCCACGGACGGGGCCGCGATCACATGTATTTTCAATCGGAGCAAGAACATGACGGACTGGAAAAAATCTGACTGGCGCAACAAGCCCCGGGTACAGATGCCGGACTATACCGACGCGGAGGCTTTGGCCGCTGTTGAGGGAAAGCTGTCTTCCTATCCGCCGCTGGTTTTCGCCGGTGAGGCCCGCAAGTTGCGTCAGGAATTGGCTGCTGTCAGCCGTGGTGAAGCGTTCTTGTTGCAAGGCGGCGATTGCGCCGAAAGCTTTGCGGCCTTCAACGCCGATGCGATCCGCGACACCTTTAAGGTGATGTTGCAGATGGCTGTGGTGCTGACCTACGGCGCGAAAGTGCCGGTGGTAAAGGTTGGCCGTATGGCCGGCCAATTTGCCAAGCCACGTTCGGCCCCGACCGAGACGATCAATGGTGTGGAACTGCCCAGCTACCGTGGTGACATCATCAATGATCTGGACTTCACGCCCGAGGCCCGCATCCCGAACCCTGATAAGATGTTGCAGGCCTACACGCAGGCCGCAGGCACGCTGAACCTGCTGCGCGCCTTTTCGACGGGCGGTTATGCGGACATCCACAAGGTTCACGGCTGGACCCTGGGGTTCACCGGCGCGCCAGAGGCGGACAAGTACCGCGCCATGGCCGAACAGATCAGCGGTACGCTGGACTTCATGAAGGCCGCTGGCATGGATGCCGAAGCGGCGCACGCGATGGAAACGGTGGATTTCTATACCTCCCATGAGGCGCTGTTGCTGGAATACGAAGAGGCCCTGACGCGGATCGATTCTACCTCCGGCAAGTGGCTGGCCGGGTCTGGCCATATGATCTGGATCGGGGACCGCACCCGTCAGCCCGACGGCGCCCATGTGGAATTCTGTTCCGGTGTGCAAAACCCCATCGGGTTGAAGTGTGGCCCCACGATGACGTCTGGCCACCTCAAGGCGTTGATGCAAAAGTTGAACCCCGAAAACGAAGCTGGGCGTTTGACGTTGATTGCGCGCTTTGGGGCAGGGTCCGTGGCCGAACATCTGCCGCGTCTCATCAAGGCTGTGGAAGAAGAAGGTGCCAAGGTCACTTGGGTCTGCGATCCGATGCACGGCAACACGATCAAGTCGTCCACGGGCTACAAAACCCGTCCCTTCGACAGTGTCCTGCGTGAGGTTCGCGAATTCTTTGGCGTCCACAACGCCGAAGGCACGATCCCCGGCGGTGTGCATTTTGAGATGACGGGCGCGGATGTGACCGAATGCACCGGCGGCGTGCGGGCCGTGACAGACGAAGACCTGTCCGACCGCTATCACACCGCCTGCGACCCGCGTTTGAACGCGTCGCAATCTCTGGAACTGGCGTTCTTGGTCGCAGAAGAGCTGTCTTCGCGCCGCGCATCGGTTCTGGCGGCGCAATCCGCCTGAACCAAGTCACGTCGCGTCATGAACCCTTACGGGTTCGACACAACAAGGCGGAGGGCAGGTGTGTCCTTCGCCTTTTGTGGCTCTGACAGGTCGGATGCCACCCGCGGCGAAGGCCGCACGCGATCGGGGCGCCCCCCTTGCACAGCCGTCAGCCCTGCGATGGGCTCCACCCGGGAGGCAACTTTGTCTGATACGCCAAACCGGCGTCCGCCCATGCCGCGACGGCCGCTCATGACCAGAACACCCAATAGGCGGGTGACTTGGCCGTGATCGTCGCGCAAGGGCAGCAACAAAATCTTGCCGTGCAGGGCGGGCTGGCCCACGGCGCGGGGGGATTCTAAGGGCAGTTCAACCACCGACGGGGTGGTGAACGCGGTTTCGATAAAGTTCGAGATCGCCGCACGTGATGCAGGCAACATGATCGCCGTCAATGGCAGGCCACGGGGTTCCATCCCGATCAATTTACCGATGTTGCGGCCCGCCACCCTGATCCGCGCCACACCCGGTGCCACACGTTCCACGATAAAGCTGTCCTCAAGCTGGCGGCCCATGGCCACCGGATCCACATCCGCGCGGGACGGCACGCCCAGTTTTCGGGGCAGGCTTTTCCAATAGGCCTCAAGTTCGTCGAGCGCCGTGGGATTGGTCATGATGACATCCTGCGCCTGTGCCACGTCTTTGTTGCCAAGTTTGTAGGGGTCAAATGTCAAACTCATTACGGTCGTCCTATCTGTATCGATTGCTTGTCCAGTTTGTGACACATTTGCTTCGCATTTTCTC
Organism: Pseudooctadecabacter sp.; assembly: GCF_965657175.1. GTDB lineage: Bacteria > Pseudomonadota > Alphaproteobacteria > Rhodobacterales > Rhodobacteraceae > Octadecabacter. The sequence continues at coordinate 45,009 of NZ_CBFHNH010000010.1, forward strand.
TAAACAAAGTGTTAACGGGTTAATGGCGGGCTGCCGTGCGGCGCCAGAACTGGCTGTCTGAGGCGGTCAGACACTTGCCTAGAGGTTGCATTTGCCTTTAGGTGCAAGGGGATAGACCCAAGCCGAAGGACCGCCCGTGATCTGCTCCATGACCGCATTTGCAACGCAGCAAGGAACCGCCGATGACGTCGCTTGGACGTGGGAGGTGCGCAGCGTGAACGGCCGCGGACTTGATGTAAAGCTGAGGTTGCCGGACGGATTTGCCGCGCTGGAAGGCACCGTGCGCAAAGCCGTGGGCGCCGTTGCAACCCGTGGCAACATCACTGTTGGCCTGCGGCTGCACCGGTCCCAGACCGAAGGAGCGTTGCAGATTGATCAGGACCGGTTGGATGTCATTCTGGCGGCTTTAGATCAAATTCAGGACCGCGCTTTCGACAAGGGCGTGACGCTGGGCCAGCCCACGGCTGCGGACGTCTTGGCCCAAAGGGGCGTTCTGGTGGCCCGCCAAACGGACGACGCCGACGCTCTGCTGGCCCCGCTGGAGGCGGATTTCAACGCCGCACTGGCCGGTCTGATGGCCATGCGCGACCATGAAGGGGCGGCTTTGGCGCAGGTGTTGCGCGCCCAAGTCGATGAGGTTGAAGCACTGACCGCGCAAGCGGCCTCCGCCGCCGAGGTCCGCACATCGGCTCTCAAAGACCAGATGGACCGTGCTTTGGCCCGCGTGGCCGAACAAACCACCGTCGATCCGGACCGTGTGGCGCAGGAACTGGCGCTGATCGCCGTCAAATCCGACATCACCGAAGAAATCGACCGCCTGGGCGCGCATATTCAGGCGGCCCGTGATTTGCTGGATGCGGGCGGCCCGATTGGTCGAAAATTCGATTTTCTGACCCAAGAATTTAACCGTGAGGCAAACACTTTGTGCTCCAAAGCCCATTCGACGGCGCTGACGCAGATCGGGCTTGCCCTCAAGGCGGTCGTCGACCAAATGCGTGAACAAGTCCAAAACGTGGAGTAACCCCATGGCGCGACGCGGCCTTTTGATCATTCTGTCCTCGCCCTCGGGTGCGGGGAAATCCACCCACACCAAGCGGCTGCGGGCATGGGACCCGACGATCCGGTTTTCGGTCTCCGCCACGACCCGCACCCCGCGTGAGGGGGAGGTGGATGGCGTCGATTACCACTTCAAATCCGAAGAAGAGTTCAAGGCGCTGGTGTCGGACGACAAGATGCTGGAACACGCCCATGTCTTTGGCAATTTCTACGGCTCCCCCATGGATCCGGTGCGCGATGCGATCAACGCAGGCGTTGACGTGTTGTTTGATGTGGATTGGCAGGGGGCCGAACAGATCAAGGACAGCCCGCTGGGCCAGCACGTGCTCAGCGTGTTTTTCTTGCCCCCGTCGATTGAGGAATTACGCCGTCGGTTGGAAACACGCGGCCAAGACAGCATGGAGGTCATTGACAAACGCATGGACCAAAGCTGGGACGAAATCAGCCACTGGCGCAGCTATGACTATGTGTTGGTCAACGATGATCTGGACGCCACCGAAGCGCGCCTGCGCACTATTGTAGAGGCTGAGCGCCAACGCCGTGATCAGCAGCCCGATCTGGCCGATCATGTGCGCCAGCTGCAAGACGAATTCGCGGGGGCCAAGTGATGCTGTATGACCTTGAGGGCGCGCGCCCTGACATTGATCCCGCAGCCTGGATTGCGCCGGGCTGTCACCTGATTGGCAAAGTGACGGTAGAGGCGAAAGCCTCCGTTTGGTTTGGCACGACGATGCGCGGTGACAATGAGATGATCACCGTTGGCACGGGCAGCAACGTGCAGGAAAACTGCGTGCTGCATACGGATATGGGGTTCCCCCTGACGATCGGGACCAATTGCACCATCGGCCACAAGGCGATGCTGCATGGCTGCGTCATTGGCGACAACAGCCTCATTGGCATGGGGGCCACGGTTCTGAACGGGGCCGTCATCGGCAAAAACTGTCTGATCGGGGCAGGGGCCTTGATCACCGAAGGCAAGGTGATCCCCGATGGGTCGCTTGTGATGGGCATCGGTAAAATTGTCCGCGACCTTGACGATCAAGCGATTGCAGGCCTCACCGCCTCCGCCTTACACTACCAAGAAAACGCAGCCCGTTTCGCGGCTGGTCTTAAGGAAATCTAATGTCTGAAACGCCGAAGTCTTTGGCGCGCCGTCCGGCGTGGCCGACATCCGTGTCCCGTCCTGTCGTGACACCATTGCAGCCCTCTGTTGTCTATTCCTCACCTGATCCTGACGGGCTGGACCGCCAGTATGAAGAAGGCTCGGGCTTTACCTATGCGCGCGAAGGCCATCCCAATGCCTCCGTTTTGGCCCAAAAGATCGACGGGCTTGAAGGGATGACAGGCGGGATCATCACAGGGTCCGGCATGTCGGCTGTTGGCGCCGTGTTCTTGGGTGTTCTGAAGGCAGGCGATCATGTGATCGGGGCGGATCAGCTTTATGGCCGTACCTTGCGTCTGATGACCGAGGACCTGCCCAAGTTCGGGGTTGAAACCTCACTCGCGGACCCAACGGATGTTGCTGCCATCGCCGCCGCCATCCAGCCCAACACGCGGATGATTGTCGTCGAAGTCGTGTCGAACCCCACGATCCGAGTGGCGGATATGGAAGGGATTGCCGCCCTGTGCGCAGACCGTGGTATTCTGCTGATGGTCGACAACACCTTTACCACCCCGCGCAGCTACCTGCCGTTTGAACACGGCGCGGATATTGTCATCCATTCGGTCACGAAACTGCTGGCCGGACACTCTGATGCGACCCTTGGCTATGCCGTGGCAAAAGACCCCGAATTGATGGAAAAGATCAACGTGGCCAATGTCACATGGGGCCTGACGCCAAGCCCCTTTGACTGCTGGCTGGCGGAACGTGGCCTGCAGTCTTTCGATCTGCGCTATGACCGCGCCGAGGCCACGGCCACGGCCCTGTCGGAGGCCTTGTCCGATCTGCCCGGTGTGACCAAGGTCCTGCACCCCAGCCGCCCCGATCATCCTGACCACAACCGTGTGGCGCAGGTGTTGGGCGACCGTCCCGGCAATATGATGTCGTTTGAGGTGGCAGGGGGCCGTGCTGCGGGCAATGCGCTGACCAACGCCGCAAAGGATCTGCCATTCGCGCCCACCTTGGGTGATGTGGGCACGACACTCAGCCATCCGGCGTCGTCGTCACACCGCGCGCTGACCGAAGACGGGCGCGCGAAGCTTGGCATCTCCGAAGGGTTCTTCCGCGTCTCTGTGGGGCTCGAAGACCCCGGCCTGTTGATCGACGAATTGACCCACGCCATCGCTGAAAGCCAAAAGGCCTGATCCATGTCTGACCTGCGCGCCTTGATCACCAGCCTGCCCAATCCGGTGATTGTGGTGGGCGGGGACCTGCGTATTCGGGGCATCAACGCGCCAGCGCGCATTTTGGTCGGCAAGGACTGCGACGGCTGGCACTATGTCACGGCCCTGCGCCAACCGGCGGTTCTGGACGCGGTTGAGGCGTCGCTGGCCGACGGCGGCCAGCGGGTGGCGCGGTATCTGGGCAATGACGGCGCGCGCGACACCACGTGGGATGTGTCCGTGCGGGCTGTGGCCCTGTCTGAAGGTCGTGCGGTCGTGCTGTCCTTTCAGGATATGACCGCCGTGGAAGACGCAGGTGAGATGCGGCGCGGCTTTGTGGCCAACGTCAGCCATGAAATGCGCACGCCGCTGACATCACTGCTGGGGTTCATCGAAACCCTGCGCGGGCCCGCCCGCAATGATCCAGCAGCCCAACAGCGGTTCTTGGCGATCATGGAGCAAGAGGCCGGGCGCATGCACCGTCTGGTTGAGGACCTGTTGTCTCTCAGCCGGGTGGAAGATCAGGAACGCATCCGGCCCACGGCCAAAGTGCCGCTGAATACGCTGATGGGGGAGGTGCTTGAGGCGCTGGCCCCCGTGGCCAAGGCGCGGGGCGCGCGCTTTGTCACCAACGTGCCCGATGATACCATCGAAGTGTTGGGCGATTGGGGGCAGTTGTGGCAGGTCGTCAGCAACCTCGTTGAAAACGCCATCAAATACGGACGCGAAGGCGGCACCGTCACGATCACCCTGACAGAACCGGCCCAGCAAAATGCTCTGATGCAGCCCGGCGTGCGCCTGTCCGTGCGTGATGAGGGGGACGGTATCGCCGCGCATCACATTGCCCGCCTGACCGAGCGATTCTACCGCGTCGACACCCACCGCAGCCGTGAAATCGGCGGCACGGGGCTGGGTCTGGCGATTGTAAAACACATCATCACACGTCACCGCGGCCGGTTCCGCATCGAAAGTGAAATCGGTCAAGGGTCTGTTTTTACAGTGATTTTGCCGATTGGAGCGGCTGGCCCCGCAGAATAATGCGCAAGCGTCGGCGGCTGTCATATAACTTTTACACAACTGTCACAAAAGCGTTTTGAGCGGCGCTTAGCCACCGCCCCATGATCCTTCGATCCGCGAAGGATAAGCCCCGCACTTAGGGGTGATGAAACCGACGTACAGGAGACTTCAATGTCCTTCATCAAAATGACCGCCTCAACACTGGCGATCACTGCCATTTTCGCCACCGCTGCTTCTGCCCGTGACAACGTGCAGGTTGCCGGGTCCTCCACCGTGCTGCCTTATGCGTCCATCGTAGCCGAAGCCTTTGGCGACAACACCGACTTCCCGACACCTGTTGTGGAATCCGGTGGCTCCTCCGCTGGTCTGGCCCGTTTCTGCGAAGGCATCGGTGAGACAACCATCGACGTGGCCAACGCCTCCCGCGGGATCCGCGAAGGTGAGATCGAAGAATGCGCCGCCAACGGCGTGACCGACATCATCGAAGTGCGCATCGGCTATGACGGCATCGTGTTTGCCTCCCAGATCGACGGCCCTGATTACACAGCCTTCACACCATCCGATCTGTTCAACGCACTGGCCCCAAAGGTCATGGTTGACGGCGAACTTGTCGACAACCCCTACACACAGTGGTCCGAATTCAACGCGGATCTTCCGGCGGCTGACATCCTGGCCTTCATCCCCGGCACCAAGCACGGCACACGTGAAGTATTCGAAGAAAAGGTGATCGCAGTGGGCTGCGAAGAAACCGGCGCGTTTGAGGCGATGATGGAAGCAGGCATGTCCGAGGACGACGCAGAAGACGCTTGTCTGGCTGTGCGCACTGATGGTCTGTCCGTGGACATCGACGGCGACTACACAGAAACGCTCGCCTCCATCGACGCGAACCCCAACGCCATCGGCGTCTTCGGTCTGGCCTTCTACGAAAACAACACAGACACGCTGAAAGTGGCGACCATGTCCGGTGTTGAGCCCACAACCGAAACCATCGCCGCAGGTGACTACCCTGTGTCCCGCCCGCTGTATTTCTACATCAAAGGCGCGCACATCGGTGTCATCCCCGGCCTGAAGGAATACGCACAGTTCTTCATGGCAGATGAGCTGGCAGGCCCCGACGGCCCATTGGCCCAGTATGGCCTCGTGTCCGACCCTGAGCTGGCAGCCACACAAGCCAAGATCGAAGCTGAAGAGGCGATGTAAGCCCCTTTAGGATGGCGCGGCGCGGGTCGCGCCATCCCGTTTTGCCGCCCCCCATCAGGGGCGGCCTTTTGACGACAGGCCCCGTGACCGATAAGAGGGCCGAAACGAAGACCGGAACGCGCGCGTTCCACCCTTGAGCGGAGCTGCCATGCCGATCCTCACCCTTCTTATCGTCCTCGCGATCATCGCTGTCGCGGGCTATGTGTTGGGCCGCAAGCGGGCCATGGCCTCAGCCGATGGCGACATGCGCAAATTGCATTCGCTGCCCAGCTATTATGGATACAACGCCGCCCTGACGGGTCTTGTGCCTGCCGCACTGGTGCTGGCGGTCTGGACCATCGCGCAGCCTATGGTGTTGCAAAGCAACGTGTCCGACATGATCACCACCGAAGTGGCCGATGACGGCGCGCTGTCGCTGATTATGTCCGACGTGCGCCGTTTGGCCGACGGGTTGGACACTGCCGTGGCGCAAGGTGCGCTGTCGTCTGCTGAAGCCGCGAACATGACAACTGAGGGCACGGATGTGCGCGGCACGCTGGCCGGTGTCGGTGTGGCGCTTGGGTCTGAGGTGTCGCAGGACGTGCTGGGGGCCGCGCAAGCCTACCGCGCAGGTTCTGCCACGGGCAACCTGATCAAAACCGTCCTTGTGCTCATGATCGCCATTGGCGGCACGTCTTTTGCGCTGATGAAGACCACCGCGACCTTCCGCGCGCGCAACACCGTGGAACGGGGCGTCATGGCGGTGCTGATCGCAGCCGCCTCCATCGCGATCCTGACGACCATCGGGATCGTGCTGTCGCTGGTGTTTAACACGGTCGAATTCTTCCGCCTGTATCCGGCCATGGATTTCTTCTTTGGCACCACGTGGCAGCCCAGCTTTTCGGGGCGCGGCGGGGCGTCTGAACTTGGGTTGCTGCCGCTTCTTTGGGGCACGCTCTACATCTCTTTCGTGGCGCTGCTGGTGGCGGTACCCATCGGATTGTTCGCCGCCATTTACCTCAGCGAATATGCAGGGCCGAGGGTCCGGGCCTTTGCAAAACCGCTGCTTGAGGTTCTGGCCGGTATTCCCACAATCGTTTACGGCCTCTTTGCGCTGTTGGTCGTGGGGCCGATGCTGAAGGATGTCTTTGGCGGCGATGGCGCGCTGGGTGTGGCCTGGATGACCGGAGATCGGTCGGTGATCACCGCAGGGCTGGTCATGGGGATCATGTTGATCCCGTTTGTGTCTTCCCTGTCCGACGACATCATCAACGCCGTGCCCCAATCCATGCGCGACGGATCGCTTGGCTTGGGCGCAACCCCGTCTGAGACCATCCGCCAGGTTGTGCTGCCCGCCGCTTTGCCCGGCATTGTGGGCGCCATCCTGCTGGCTGCGTCCCGCGCCATTGGCGAGACGATGATCGTGGTCCTTGGGGCAGGGGCGGCAGGGCGCCTTGACCTCAACCCGTTTGAGGCCATGACCACCGTCACCGCCAAAATCGTCAGCCAGCTGACCGGCGACAGCGACTTTTCATCGCCTGAGGCGCTGGTGGCCTTCGCCCTTGGCATGTCGCTGTTTGTCATCACGCTGGGGCTGAACGTCTTCGCCCTTTTCATTGTCCGTAAATACCGGGAGCAATACGAATGACCGCGTCCCCCAAATCCTCCCTGCTGACGGTCGATGCGCGCACCAAAAAGCGCAACGCGGCTGAGAAGCGGTTCAAAGCCTACGGCATCGTGGCCATCGCCATTGGTCTGCTGTTTCTGGTCGTGCTGCTGACGTCGATCCTGCGCTCCGGTCTGCCTGCGTTCACCAACACGGTCGTGGCCTTGCAAGCGACAGTGACGCAAGAAGACTACGATGCCGCCGAAGGCCAGCTGCTGAAAACCGCCGCTTATGAGGCGTTGCTGGTGGCCAAGGTCAACGAATTCCTCACCGCCCAAGGGTCCACGATTGAGGTGGATGAGGATTTCATCACCGACCGTCTGGTGCCCAAAACAGGCGCCACGATCCGCGAATTCTACAAAGCGAACCCAGGCCAGATCGGCCAGTCCGTGACGTTCAATCTGCCCGCCTCGACCCGCATCAGCCGCTATTTCGAAGGCGACCTGCAGCGCGAAGATGTGACCGACAGCCGCTTTTTGATGGTCGAAGACCTAGACGTGCTGGATGAGATGATTGCAGCAGGGCTGATCACAACCGCCTTTGACTGGAATTTCATCACCGGCACGGACACCGCCGTGGACAACCCCGGCGGTGCGGGCATTGGTGCGTCGGTCATCGGGTCGTTCTTTATGATGATCGTGGTGCTGCTGCTGGCCCTGCCTATTGGCGTCGCGGCCTCGATCTATCTGGAGGAATTCGCGCCCAAGAACCGCCTGACTGATTTGATTGAGGTCAATATCTCAAACCTCGCGGCCGTGCCGTCCATCGTGTTCGGTATTCTGGGCCTTGCGGTCTTCATCCAGTTTGCACATCTGCCGCAATCGGCCCCGCTGGTGGGCGGCCTTGTGCTGACGCTGATGACCTTGCCGACGATCATTATCTCAACCCGTGCGTCCCTGAAATCCGTCCCACCCAGCATCCGCGATGCCGCCCTTGGGGTGGGCGCATCCAAAATGCAGGCGGTGTTCCATCACGTGCTGCCGCTGGCCATGCCGGGTATCCTCACGGGCACCATCATTGGTCTGGCACAGGCCTTGGGCGAAACGGCGCCGCTGCTGCTCATTGGTATGGTGGGCTATGTGGCGCGGGAATATCCGGACGGGATCATCTCAGGCTTTGTGGACAGCAACTCCGCCATGCCCGCGCAAATCTACACCTGGGCGGCCCGTGCCGACACCGGGTTTTACGAAAAGGCCTGGGGTGGCATCATCGTGCTGCTGGTCTTCTTGCTGACCATGAACCTCATCGCGATCCTGCTGCGCCGCCGGTTTGAGCGCCGCTGGTAAGGGGGCAGATCGATGAAAGACTTGAATTTGACCGAAAGAAGTAAGCTGATGTCCGACACCAAAATCTCCGCCAAAGGCGTGCAGGTCTATTACGGCGACAACCATGCCATTAAAGACGTGAACGTCGACATCGAAGACAAGACCGTCACCGCCTTCATCGGCCCGTCGGGCTGTGGCAAATCCACGTTCCTGCGCACCATCAACCGCATGAACGACACGATCGATATCTGCCGCGTCGAAGGCGACATCCTGATCGACGGCGAAGATATCTATGACCCAGCCGTCGATCCGGTGCAGTTGCGCGCCAAGGTGGGCATGGTGTTCCAGAAACCTAACCCGTTTCCGAAATCCATCTACGACAACGTGGCCTACGGCCCCAAAATCCACGGGCTGGCGCGCAACAAGGCCGAGTTGGATGAGATCGTGGAAAAATCCCTGCGCAAGGCAGCCCTTTGGACCGAAGCCAAGGACCGCCTGAACGCGCCCGGAACGGGGCTGTCGGGTGGCCAGCAGCAACGTCTGTGCATCGCGCGGGCCATCGCGACATCGCCTGAGGTCCTGCTGATGGATGAACCCTGTTCGGCGCTTGACCCGATTGCCACAGCCCAAGTCGAGGAACTGATCGACGAATTGCGCCAGTCCTTCAGCGTGGTCATCGTCACCCACTCCATGCAGCAGGCCGCGCGGGTCAGCCAGAAAACGGCCTTCTTTCACCTCGGCAACCTCGTGGAATTCGGCGAGACCGACAAGATTTTCACCAACCCCGAAGACCCCAGAACGGAGAGCTACATCTCCGGCCGGATCGGGTAAGGAGCAATTATGAACGAGCATATTTCATCCGCCTTCGACCGCGACCTTGAGACCATTCAAGCGCTTGTCGTCAAAATGGGCGGCCTCGTGGAAAACGCCATTCTTGAGGGCGCGAAATCCTTAGAGACCCGCGATGTGGAACGCGCAGAGGTTGTCCGCAAGGGCGACAAGGTCATCGACGCGCTGGAAGAACAGATCAACGAAGAAGCCGCACGCGTCATCGCCCTGCGCGCGCCCGTGTCCAAGGACCTGCGGTCGCTGTTGTCCGTGCTGAAACTCGCCTCCAGTCTCGAACGCATGGGCGACTACGCCAAGAACATGGCCAAACGCACGTCGCTTTTGGCCGAAATGCAGCCCATCAACGGCACGGACGCGGCCCTGCGGCGGATGTCCAAAGAGGTGCAGGCGATGCTGTCCGACGCTTTGGATGCCTACGTGCGCCGCGATGCGGATCTGGCCGAAAGCGTGCGCCAGCGCGACAGCGAAGTGGACCAGATGTACAACGCGCTGTTTCGTGAATTCCTGACCTTCATGATGGAAGACCCGCGCAACATCACGGCCTGTATGCACATGCATTTCATCGCCAAGAACGTGGAACGCATGGGCGATCTGGTCACCAATATGTCCGAACAGGTCATCTATATGGTCACCGGTGAAATGCCCGACGAAGACCGCCCCAAGATGGACCATACCGCCACCATGCAGGCGGAGGGCTGATCCCATGTCGCAGCCACATGTTCTCATCGTTGAGGACGAGCCCGCCCAGCGGGAGGTGCTGTCCTACAATCTGGAGGCCGAGGGGTTTCGCACCACCAAAGCCGAAGACGGCGAACAGGGGCTGATGCTGGTCGAGGAAGACGCGCCCGACGTGATCGTCCTTGATTGGATGCTGCCCAATGTGTCCGGGATTGAGGTCTGTCGCCAACTGAAGACCCGCAGCGACACGCGAAGTATCCCGATCATCATGTTGTCTGCCCGCTCGGAAGAGGTCGACAAGGTGCGCGGCTTGGAAACGGGTGCGGATGACTATGTGGTCAAACCCTATGCGGTGGCTGAATTGCTGGCGCGGGTGCGCACGCAGTTGCGCCGCGTGCGGCCCTCGACCGTGGGGCAGGTCCTGACGTTTGAAGACATCCAACTGGATTCCGAAACCCATCGCGTCACGCGCGACACCGCTGAGATCAAGCTGGGCCCGACAGAGTTTCGCCTGCTGACAACCTTCATGGAGAAACCCGGCCGTGTCTGGAGCCGTGAACACCTGCTGGATCGGGTCTGGGGACGCGACATTTACGTCGACACCCGCACGGTCGATGTCCACATCGGACGATTGCGCAAGGCGTTGACACAGCACGGCGGCACAGATCCCGTGCGCACGGTGCGCGGTGCGGGCTACGCCTTAGGCTAGGGGCCAAACCCTCAAGGAGGGTTTGTGGGGACAATTTCTTACTTAAGAAATTGCGCGCTAGCCGGCGGCGGCGCGTTCGTCGGCGGCCGCTTTCTTTGCCGTGGCCCGTGTGATCAGCGACGCGGTAATGACGCCCAGCGTCACAATGCCGATCATGATTGTGCTGAGCGCGTTGATCTCAGGCGTGACGCCCAAGCGCACGGCGGAGAAGATTTTGATCGGCAAAGTCGTGGCCGATGGCCCGGCGGTAAAGGACGCGATCACCAGATCATCAAGGCTAAGCGTGAAGGCCAGCAACCACCCTGAAATCACCGCCGGCATGATGATCGGCAAGGTCACGGAGCGGAACGCGTCAAAAGGCGTGCAACCCAAATCCAATGCGGCCTCTTCCAGCGATTGATCGAAACTGACCAACCGCGATGTGACGACCACGGACACGTAGCACATGGCAAAGGTGGTATGCGCCAGCACGATCGTGAAAACGCCACGGTCCAAGCCGATGGCGATGAAGAATAAGAGCAGCGACAGGCCGGTAATGACCTCAGGCATGACCAGCGGCGCGTAGATCATGCCACTGAAGAGCCCACGTCCTTTGAACCGACCGGCGCGGACCATGGCGTATGCCGCCATGGTGCCCAACACAGTGGCCAAGGTCGACGACCAGAAGGCCACCTTGATCGTGACCCAGGCCGCATCCAGAAACGCATCGTTCTGCCACAGCTCCCCATACCATTTCGTCGAAAACCCCGCCCAGACTGTCACCAGACGGCTTTCGTTAAAGCTGTAGATGATCAGGATCAGCATCGGCAGGTAGAGAAACGCAAAGCCGAAGGTCAGGGACGTCGCGTTGAACCATGAAAACCGCCTCATTGGTCCGCCTCCTGATTGCGTTGAAACAGCACGATGGGGATGATCAGGATCAACAGCAGGATCACCGCCACAGCGGAGGCCACGGGCCAGTCGCGGTTGTTAAAGAATTCTTCCCACAGGACTTTGCCGATCATCAGCGTGTCCGATCCGCCCAAAAGCGACGGGATCACGAATTCGCCCAAGGTGGGGATGAAGACCAGAAAGCACCCCGCGATGATGCCGGGTTTGGACAGGGGGGCTGTGACCAGCCAGAAGGCAGACAGGGCGGTGCAGCCCAGATCCTCGGCCGCCTCCACCAGACTGTCGTCCATCTTTTCCAGTGCCGCATAAATCGGCAGCACCATGAACGGCAGGTAGGTGTAGACGATGCCGATGTAGACGGCGATGTTGGTGTTCAGGATCGTCAAAGGCTCCGCTATGACGCCAAGCGACAGCAGAAGTTGGTTGAGGTAGCCTTCAGTGCTCAGGATGCCGATCCATGCGTAGACGCGGATCAGAAAGGACGTCCAGAACGGCAGGATCACCAGCATCAGCAATGTGGGCCGCCAGTGGGACGGTGCCCGCGCCATGGCGTAGGCGATGGGATAGCCGATCAGCAACGTCAAAAAGGTCGAGATCAGCGCGATTTTCAGCGACGACAGATAGGCCGCGAAATACAGGAAATCCGGCACGTCGACAAAGGACTGAAGGGCAGGGAACAGCAACGCCAGAACCGCCACCACCAGCGCCACATTGACCAGGGCCACCGCCAGCGCCGTCAGTGCGGCAGCGGCTGTGTCAAAGAACCCATTCGGCGTGTCCGGCACCAGTGCACGGCGCACGCGCGGGTAAACGATGCGGAACATGACCGCGCAAAGAACGATGCCCGCGAAGCCGGCAAAAACCGCACCCGCGCCGATAAAGGCATAGTTTTCCAGATCAAGACCCGCGACCATCGTCCAGAACCCGTCTTTCAGGGTCGGCGTATAGGGCGGGATCGCCAGTGCGATATCACTGAGAGAGATTTTCAGAACGATCCCGAAAGGCACCAGAAAGAACACCAGAAGCCAGATATATGGCAGCAGGATCAGGACCTTACGGCTCATTGTGAAAGCACCACGCCTGCGGTGTCCGTCCAGCTGAGGTAGACGTGATCCTCCCACGTGAGGTTCCGGCGAGAGATGCGCCGCGTGTTCGTGGCCTGCGCTTTGACGATCAATCCGGGGGCGACCTCAACATGATAGGTGGAGATGTTGCCGAGGTACGCAATGTCGAGGATTTTGCCCTCCATCACATTGGCGGCCTCAGGTTTTTCGGCAGAAATCGCGACCTTTTCGGGCCGGATCGCAAATTGCACGGTGCTGGCGGCAGGTGGTGGTGTGTCGGCGGTGGCTTTGATCGGGTCTTCCGTGGGGGACCATTTGATCGCCACAGACGTAGGGTCCGCGCCCTTTGGCTGGACCTCAACCGTGCCTTCGATCAGGTTCACATCCCCGATAAAGTCCGCCACGTAAGCGCTTGTCGGGGCTTCATAAATCTGGTCCGGCGTGGCCACTTGTGCAAGGTTGCCATCGACCATCACCGCCACGCGGGAGGCCACGGTCATGGCCTCTTCCTGGTCATGGGTTACAATGACAAAGGTCGTGCCGGTGCTTTCTTGAATATCCATCAGTTCAAACTGCGTCTCGTGACGCAGCTTTTTGTCCAAGGCACCCAAAGGTTCGTCCAATAACAACAGCTTGGGCGCTTTTGCTAAACTGCGCGCCAAGGCCACACGTTGCCTTTGGCCGCCCGATATCTGATGTGGTTTGCGCTTGGCGAATTTGCCTAGCTGGGTCAGTTTCAGCATCCGTTCGACCCGGTCGCCGATCTGGTCTTTGGGCATGTCGGATCGTTTGAGGCCAAAGGCGATGTTTTCCCAGACGGTCAGGTGGGGGAACAGCGCATAGGACTGGAACATCATGTTCACGGGCCGCTCATTGGGCGGCACCGGCCCGATATCCACACCGTCCAGAATGATCGACCCTTCGGTGGGTTTTTCAAACCCCGCGAGCATCCGCATCAACGTGGTTTTGCCACAGCCCGACGGCCCCAAAAGGGCAAAGAATTCCTTGGCATAGATGTCCAAGGTCAGGTCATCGATCGCGGTGAAATCACCAAACCGTTTGGTGACATTCTTGAACTGGATCAACGGCACTTCGGCCGGATCATCCCACGGGGCAAACACCGCATCAGGTCTGGGCTGCGCCATCATATCTCTTTCAAAAGGAAAACCCCGCGCCGATAAAAGCGCGGGGGATCAATGGCTTATTGGCCGGACTTGATGCGTGTCCACAGACGGGTCACGTCGCGCTGAACGCGCGCCGGATAGGGCCGTGTGATGTAGAGGTTCTCAAGCGTGGCCTCATCTGGGTAGACCGCAGGGTATTCAAGGATTTCGGGATCGATGAATTCCTGTGCGGCCTCGTTCCCGCTGGCGTACCAGACGTAGTTGGTGGCAGCGGCTGCGTTTTGTGCATCAAGGATGAAGTTGATGAACGTATGCGCGCCTTCGGGGTTGGGCGCATCCACGGGGATCGCCATCTGGTCAAACCACATCTGCGCGCCTTCCACTGGGATCGCATAGTCGATCTCATTGCCGTTCTCGGCCTCGGCTGCGCGGAACTGTGCAAGGAACACGTCGCCAGACCAGCCCACGGCCACGCAAATGTCGCCGTTGGCCAGCGCTGTGATGTATTCGGAGCTGCCGAATTTCTGGATGTAGGGGCGCACGCCGGCAAAGACGTCTTCGGCTTTGGCGATGACCTCGGGCTCGTGGCTGTCGGGGTCTTCGCCGATATAGTTCAGCGCGGCGGGGATCATCTCGGTCGGGGCATCAAGGAAGTGCACGCCGCATTCGGCCAACTTTTCCATGTTGGCGGGATCAAAGACCAGATCCCAGCTGTCGACGGGGGCGTCTTCGCCCAAAATCTCAGCGACCTTGTCGATGTTGTACCCGATGCCTGTGGTGCCCCACATGTAGTTCACCGAATATTCGCCGTTCGGATCATACTGATCCGTACGTTCCTGAATGGTGTCCCACAGGTTTGCGTGGTTGGGCAGTTGCGCCAAATCCAGCGGCTGGAAGGCACCGGCGGTGATCTGGCGCTGCAGGAAAGTGGCCGAGGGCACGACGACGTCATAGCCGGACCCGCCAGACAGCAGTTTCGTTTCCAGCACCTCATTGCTGTCGAACACGTCGTAGATCAGATCAATGCCGGTTTCGTCTTCGAACTGTGTCAGCAGGTCTTCGTCGATATAATCGGACCAGTTGTAAACGCGGACTTCTTCGGCGGCAGCCATGCCAGCTGTCAAAGCAGCGGCGGCGATGCCGGACATCAGATATTTGGTGGTCATGAGTGGTTTCCCTGTCAAAAGAATGCAGCACTTTGGCTGCTTGCAAAGTGACTATGAAAGGCGCAATCGGGTTTTGCAATATGGCGCGCACGCTGTGTGATCTGCGACGTGTTGTTTTGTTTGACACTGCTGTGGGTCCAAATAAGCTGCTGAAAAACCGTGCAGGCTTTGCCCGGCCTCTTTCAAGGACATCCGCGATGAACGTTATTTCCAACCACATGCCCACGGCTGATTTGCAGCGGCTGGATGCGGCCCATCACATGCATCCGTTTACCGCCGGGGCGGAACTGGCTGAAAAGGGCGCGCGGGTGATTACATCGGCCGATGGGGTGATGCTGACCGACAGTGAAGGGCATCAAATCCTCGATGCCATGTCGGGGCTGTGGTGCGTGAACATCGGCTATGGTCGCCGTGAACTGGCCGATGCGGCGCAGCGTCAGATGATGGAACTGCCCTATTACAACACGTTCTTTCAGACGACCCATGTGCCTGCGATTGCCCTGTCGGCTAAGCTTGCCGAACTGGCCCCACGGGACCTCAACCATGTGTTCTACGCGGGGTCCGGGTCTGAGGCGAACGACACCAACATCCGCCTTGTCCGCCATTACTGGGCGCAAAAGGGCCAGCCGGACCGCAACATCATCATCAGCCGCTCCAATGCCTATCACGGGTCCACCTTGGGCGGTGGGTCATTGGGCGGCATGTCGGGCATGCAAAACCAAGGCGTGCCGGTGATCCCTGGCATCCATCACATCGACCAGCCCGATTGGTGGTCCGAAGGCGGCGACATGTCGCCAGATGACTTCGGCATCGCCCGTGCGCGCCAGTTGGAGGAGGCGATCCTTGCCCACGGCCCCGACCGCGTGGCCGCGTTCATAGGGGAGCCGGTGCAGGGTGCAGGCGGTGTGATCGTGCCGCCCAGCACCTATTGGCCGGAAATTCAGCGCATCTGCGACGAATACGGCATCCTGCTGATCGCGGATGAGGTGATTTGTGGCTTTGGCCGAACCGGCCATTGGTTCGGGTCCGAGTATATGGGCATCCGGCCCCACATCATGACCATCGCCAAGGGTCTGTCGTCGGGCTACGCGCCCATCGGCGGGTCGCTGGTCTGTGATGAGGTGGCGCAGGTGGTGAACAACGCAGGTGATTTCAATCACGGCTACACCTATTCTGGCCACCCCGTTGCCTGTGCCGTGGCGCTCGAAAACCTGCGCATCCTGCAAGAGGAGCGGATCGTCGACAATGTCCACGACAAGATCGCCCCCTATCTTGCTGATAAATGGGCACAAATGACTGATCATCCTCTTGTGGGGGAGGCCAAGATCGTGGGCATGATGGGGTCCATCGCCTTGACGCCCCAGAAAGCCAGCCGCGCCAAATTTGCCGCCGACGCAGGCACCGTGGGCCTGCATTGCCGCACGCGCTGTTTTGCCAACGGGCTTGTGATGCGTCATGTTGGCGACCGGATGATCATCGCCCCGCCGCTGGTGATCTCTGAGGGGGAAATCGACACGCTGATTGAGCGTGCGGTGCAATCATTGGACGAAACTTATGACCTGATCCGCGCCGAAGGGCTGTATCAGGCTGCCTGATGGACCTGTTGACCGCCAATGACCGTGCGGGGGAATACCCTGCGTCCTATTATGCGGCCACGGCCACACCGCTTGACCCGTTTCCAGCCGCCAAGGGTGCTGTCCGCTGCGATGTCTGTGTGGTCGGGGGCGGTTATTCGGGCCTGTCAGCCGCATTGCATCTGACGCGGGAGGGCTATGACGTGGTCCTGCTGGACGCGCAGCGCGTGGGCTTTGGCGCGTCGGGGCGCAATGGCGGGCAGGTGGGCACCGGCCAGCGGATCGGACAAGATGATCTGGAAGAGATCGCGGGCCGTGATCAAGCCCGCGCCCTGTGGGATTTATCTATTGAATCCGTGAACTTGCTGCGCAACCTTAAAGCAAAGTACGCAATAGACTGCGGCTGGTCCGACGGGATTATTGAGGCTGATCACAAACGCAAATTTGTTCCCCATTCCCACGCCTATGCCGAAAAACTGCAACGGGATTACGGCTATGACCTGATCCGCCCCGTAGGACGGGAGGAGATGCGCGAACTCGTCGGCTCACTTGCCTATCACGGTGGCACGCTCGATATGGGTGGTGGGCATATCCACCCGCTGCGCTTTGCCCTTGGGCTGGCGCGCGCGGCACGGGATGAGGGCGTGCGGATCTTTGAACACTCAAAGGTCACAGAGGTGACGTCTGACGCGAAGGTCGTCACGCAAGACGCTGATATCAGGGCAAAATACGTCATCCTCGGGTGCAATGGCTATCTGGGCGCGCTGAACACCGACGTGGCGGCGCGGGTCATGCCGATCAACAATTTCATCGCAGCAACCGCCCCCTTGGACGACCCAAAATCTGTTATCCGTGACAATCATGCCGTGGCCGACAGCAAGTTCGTCATCAATTATTTCCGTCTGTCCGATGACAACCGCCTGCTGTTTGGTGGCGGTGAAAGCTACGGCTACCGCTTCCCGCGCGACATTGCGGCGACCGTGCGCAAACCCATGGGCCAGATTTTTCCGCAGCTTAAAGACGTGCCGATAGATTATGCTTGGGGCGGCACATTGGGCATCACCATGAACCGCTTGCCGCATTTCGCACGGGTGTCGGACCGCGTGCTGTCAATCTCTGGCTATTCGGGCCACGGGGTCGCTCTGGCGACCTTGGGCGGCAAATTGGCGGCGGAGGCCGTGCAGGGGCAGGCGGAACGGTTTGATCTCTTCGCGACCTTGCCCAGCCCGCGCTTTCCGGGTGGTGCGGCGCTGCGGTCGCCGCTGCTTGCACTGGCGATGATTTGGTACGGATTGCGCGACAGGCTTTAGGGCAATCTGCTAGCGGCTTTTTTCACACAGTCTGCAATGACGCGGAACTGATCCGCCAAGGGCGACGTCTTGCGCCAGATCATCCCGATGGTGCGTTTGGGGCAGGGCGCGTCAAACCGCGCCACGGACACATTGGCCGACCGCGTTTCCACCGCAACGGCCATTTGCGGGATCAGCGTCACACCGATGCCAGCCCCAACCAGTTGCACCAGCGTGGAAAGCGACGACCCGTCCAACCCCTCACGCGGCAAGGCCGACCGCATAGAGCAAAACGCAAGCGCTTGGTCGCGAAAACAATGGCCTTCTTCCAGCAACAACAACTGCATCTTGGCCAAATCCCCTGCGGCGGGCACGGGGCGGTCGGCATCCACGTCCGCGCGGACCAGCACGAAATCTTCGTCGAAAATCGCGACCTCTTCGAACGACGGCTCTGACACGGGCAGGGCCACGATGGCCGCATCAATACGGCCTTCGCCCAGTTCCGTGATCAACTTCGGGGTGAGGGTTTCGCGGATGTGGATGTCCAACGTGGGATGATCACGGGTCAGATGGCCGATAAATGACGGCAGCAGATAAGGTGCAATCGTGGGAATCACGCCAATGCGCACACGCCCCGACATGGCCTCTTGGGACGACCGCGCCAAATCCGCGACCTCATCGACGGACCGCAGGATGGCCCGCACGCGGGGTGCCAAATCCTCCGCCAGACGGGTCAGACGCACCTGACGAGAGGCCCGTTCAAATAATTGCGCACCCAAGGTCGCTTCCAAATCCTTGATCTGCATGGACAAGGCCGGTTGGGAAATTCCGACCGCATCGGCGGCATGTCCGAAGTGCCGGTGTTCGGCCACGGCTTCGAAATAGCGCATCTGTTTAAGGGTCAGGTTATTCATAACTTTGTCTTATCGAAGCAATCAGAAAATACAAGTTCAACTAATGACGAAGCCTTGTTAGACCGATGCCAAATTCAACATCTGGAGGACCACCATAATGGACGGCACCGTCGAAAAAGACATGAACGATTCCCAGGCCAAATGCCCCGTGATCCACGGGCCGCGTCAGGCGACGGGCACCACGGCCAACCAGCATTGGTGGCCCAATGCGCTCAACCTCAAGCCGCTGCACCAGAACCATCCGGGCGGCGACCCGATGGGCGGCGATTTCGATTACGCCGAGGCGTTCAAGCAGCTTGATCTGGATGCAGTGATCGCAGACCTGACCGCGTTCATGACCGACAGTCAGGAATGGTGGCCCGCAGATTATGGTCACTACGGCGGCTTGATGATCCGTATGGCGTGGCACTCTGCCGGGACCTACCGTGTGGGCGATGGCCGTGGCGGTGCGGGGTCAGGCCAGCAGCGGTTTGCACCGCTGAACTCTTGGCCGGACAACGGCAACTTGGACAAAGCACGTCGCTTGCTGTGGCCGATCAAACAGAAATACGGCGCGAACCTGAGCTGGGCGGATCTGATGATCCTTGCAGGCAACGTGGCGCTCGAATCCATGGGCTTTGAAACCCACGGCTTCGCCGGCGGCCGTGCCGATGTGTGGGAGCCTGAGGAAGACGTCTATTGGGGTCCTGAAACCGAATGGCTGGGCGATGACGCCATGCGCTATGATGACCCGCGTGAATTGATTGGCAATCTGGCCGCTGTTCAGATGGGCCTGATTTACGTGAACCCCGAAGGCCCCATGGGCAATCCTGACCCGCTGCTGTCGGCCCATGACGTGCGTGAGACATTCGCCAAGATGGCCATGAACGACGAAGAAACCGTCGCTTTGGTTGCGGGCGGTCACACCTTCGGTAAAGCGCATGGTGCCGCCGATCCCGAGGCCTACGTCGGGTCCGAGCCTGAGGGGGCGGATATCGCCGAACAGGGCCTTGGCTGGAAGCAGGGCTTTGGTAAGGGCCACGGCGTGGACACCATCACCTCCGGCATTGAGGGCGCGTGGACACCAACACCAACCCAGTGGGACATGTCCTATTTCGACATGCTGTTCGGGTATGAGTGGGAGCTGACCAAATCCCCCGCCGGTGCGCACCAGTGGCAGCCCAAGGACCTTAAGGAAGAGGACATGGCCCCCACGGCGGACGGCGAAGGCAAAACCTTCATCATGATGACCACCGCCGACATGGCGATGCGCATGGACCCGGCCTACGAAAAGATCAGCCGCGATTTCCACGCCAATCCTGACAAGTTCGCCAAAGCCTTTGCTAAGGCGTGGTACAAGCTGACCCACCGCGACATGGGTCCATATGAGCTGGGCTTGGGCAAATACGTCCCAGATCAGCCTGAAAGCTGGCAGGACCCCGTGCCCGCCGTGACCCACGATCTGATCGCGGGTGCCGATGTGGACGCGCTGAAAGCGGCGATTGCGGACAGTGGTCTGACAGCGGCTGAACTGGTGAAAACCGCTTGGGCCTCTGCGGCGTCCTTCCGTGGGTCCGATAAGCGGGGCGGTGCCAATGGCGCGCGCGTCCGTCTGGACCCTGCGAAAAACTGGGCGGTGAACGATCCTGCAGAACTGGACAAGGCGCTGGCCAAGCTGGAAGAGGTCCGCGCGGCCTTTGGCAAGGACGTGTCGCTGGCCGACACGATTGTTCTGGCCGGTGGCGTGGGCGTTGAAATGGCGGCCAAAGCGGCAGGTCACGACATCACCGTGCCCTTCAACCCAGGCCGCACAGATGCCACGCAAGAGATGACTGATGTGGAAAGCTACGCTTGGCTTGAACCCAAGGCAGACGGTTTCCGCAACTACATCAAAAGCGGTGCGATCCGGTCTTCTGCCGAACATCTGGTGGACCGTGCGCAGCTGTTGACCCTCACTGCACCGGAGATGACCGTTCTGGTCGGTGGCCTGCGCGTGATCGGGGCCAACACCGGTGGCACGACGCACGGTGTGTTCACCGACACACCCGGCGCGCTGGACCAGTCGTTCTTCAAGAACCTGCTGGATATGAACACCGTTTGGGCCCCCAAAGGCGCGGACAGTGGCATCATGGAAGGCCGTGACCGTCAGTCCGGTGATCTGAAGTGGACCGGCACACAGGTTGATCTGGTCTTCGGGTCAAACTCCATCCTGCGGTCCTTGGCTGAGGTCTACGCCTCCGCCGATGCGGAGCAGAAGTTCCTCGATGACTTCGTATCTGCATGGGTCAAGGTGATGGAGCTGGCTCGCTTCGACCTGAAGTAATCCCAAATCACAGAACAAACGACGGCGTCCCGACCCATCGGGGCGCCGTTTTGCCTTTTAACGCGGGGTTTGCCCCTCAATATGACGATTCCCCATGGAAACGGCTGGCCAGCCTTGCTAGCAATTCGCATCCTGAATCAGGCGCGATCAACGCGCAGGTCGGGGCCAGACCTTGGGAGAGGGGCACAATGGCACAAGATACGGTTCTCAGCGTCGCTGGGTTGACCAAAAGCTTCGGTGGCCTTCAAGCCGTCCGCGGCGTGGATTTTGAGGTTGAGCGCGGCGCGATCGTCGGGCTGATTGGCCCGAATGGTGCGGGCAAAACCACCACTTTCAACATGATCGCAGGGGAACTGCCGCCCACATCGGGCAAGATCACTTTGTTGGGTGAGGACATCACCGGTCAGCGCACTGATACGCTGTATCACAAAGGGCTGATGCGGACGTTCCAGCTGTCCCACGAATATGCGCGCATGACGTCCATTGAAAACCTGATGGTGGCCGCCCCCGATCAGACCGGCGAAAGCATCTGGTCCAGCTGGTTTGCCAATGGCCGCGTCAAAAAACGCGAGGCCGAGGTGATTGAACTGGCCCGTGACACGTTGGAGTTTCTGGGTCTGACCCATGTGGGTGAGGAACTGGCAGGCAACCTGTCTGGCGGTCAAAAAAAGCTGCTTGAGATCGGGCGCACCATGATGAACGACGCATCGGTCGTTCTGCTCGATGAACCAGGGGCAGGGGTGAACCCCACCCTGATGCGTAAAGTCGCTGAAATGATTGAACAATTAAACGAAGAACGAGGCTACACGTTCTGCATCATCGAACACGACATGGACATGATCGCGCGGCTGTGCGGCAAGGTTGTCGTGCTGGCCGAGGGTCAGGTTTTGATGCAAGGCACCATGGATGAGGTCCGAAACGACACCCGCGTCATTGACGCCTATTTCGGAGGGGAGGTCGTATGACGCCGGTCCTGTCTTTGAATAACCTCAAGGCCGGATATGGCCAGACGGAAATCCTGCACGATCTGTCGTTGGATGTGATGCCTAACGAAATCGTCGCAATTATTGGTCCCAACGGGGCGGGCAAATCCACGGCGATGAAATCGGTGCTGGGGCTTTTGAACATCCGCGAAGGGTCGGTTGAACTTAACGGTGAAAACATCACCGACACACCCGCGCAAAAGGTCATCGAACGCGGTATTTCGTATGTGCCACAGACCAACAATGTTTTTGTGAACCTCAGCGTGCAAGAAAACCTTGAGATGGGTGCTTGGACACGACCCACGGGCGTCGAGGCGCGTTTGGACGAGATGTATGACCTCTTCCCTGACCTGTCTGAAAAACGCAATCAAGCGGCGGGGTCGCTCTCTGGCGGGCAACGTCAGATGGTCGCCATGGCCAAGGCGCTGATGGTGGATGCCAAGATTTTGTTGCTGGATGAACCCACTGCGGGCCTTAGCCCCAAGTATCGGGGTGAGATTTTCGCCACCATTCAGAAGATTAAAAACACCGGCGTTCCCATTCTAATCGTTGAACAAAATGCCAAGCAGGCACTGGGCGTGTCTGACCGAGGTTATGTGCTGGTCGATGGGGCCAACCGCCACGAGGGCACGGGGGCTGGCCTTGCTGGCGATCCTGAAATTGCACGCATGTTCTTGGGCGGGGGGCACTGATATGTGGGACGCATTCGGTTTTGAATTCGTAAACTTCTACCTGATCCCCGGTCTTGTGCTGGGCTGTATCTACGCGCTGGGGGCCATCGGCATCACGCTAACGTTTGGCATCCTGCGGTTCGCCAACTTCGCCCATGGTGAGATCATGATGTCGGGCGCCTATATCGCTTGGACCTTGATGACGCTGGTGGGGGCGGCGGGCCTTGTGATCCACCCGCTGGTGGCGCTGCCCTTTGCCGCGATCTTTGTGATTGGTCTGTTTTTGCTCTGTGATCGGTGGTTTTACAAACCGTTCCGTAAGGCCGACACGATCAAGATCGTGATTGCGTCCTTTGGTGTGATGTTGATCATCCGGTCCGCTGTGCAGGTCATCTGGGGGCCGAACCAGATCGCCTTCGTGCGCGGTATTTCGCAACCCAATGCCACGCTGCGTGAAATCACCGCCGATTGGGGCGCGATGATCATCATGCCCGACAAACACATCTGGATTTTCTTAGGCACCATTTTGCTGGTCGTGGCCTTGGGCTACCTTTTGAACCGCACGCGGATCGGCAAGGCCATGCGCGCGGTGTCCGACAGCCCCGATCTGGCCCATGTGACCGGCATCAACGTCGATATGGTCATTCGCGCCACATGGATCGTGGGCGGCGTTTGCGCGACCGCCGCCGGTGTCTTCCTTGTTATGGATACGCAAACCTTGGAAACCACCATGGGCTTCCGCATGTTGCTGCCCATGTTTGCCGCCGCCATCCTTGGCGGGATTGGCAAGCCTTATGGCGCGGTCTTTGGCGGGTTGGTCATCGGTCTGGCTGAGGAATTGTCGGCCTACCCATGGATCGGGGACACGCCGCTGTTGTCGCCGGGCTATAAGACCGGTGTCGCCTTCGCGATCATGGTCGTGATGTTGATCGTGCGTCCGCAAGGGCTCTTTAAAGGGAGGTCGTTCTGATATGGAAGCCTATCTGGGATATTTCCTTTACCTTCTGTCCTTGCTCACCGTGGGCGGCATCTACGCCATCTTCGCCTTGGGCCTGAACGTGCAATGGGGCTTCGCGGGGCTGTTTAACGCAGGCATCGTGGGCTTTGTCGCCGTGGGCGCCTACACCTACGCGCTGCTGACCACGGCGGAGAGCACGTTTCACTTGGGCGGGTTCGGCTTGCCACTGCCGGTGGGGATGGCCGTCGCCATGGCCATGGCCGCGCTGATTGCGGGGCTGATCGGCCTCGTCTGTATCCGGTTGCGGTCCGATTATCTGGCCATCGCCACCATCGGCATCGCTGAGATCATCAAGCTGATCTTCAAGAACGAAACCGACATCACCAACGGTCCGCGTGGCATCAACAAAATCCCACGTTCGTGGGAGCATTTCAGCGAAGAACGCTTCTACACCAGCTGGCCCATGTCGTGGTTCGCAAGCCCCGAACAGTGGGAGGCGTTCTTTGACAGCCTGCCCAACTGGTACTGGCAGCCGTTGTTTGCAGGCACGATCCTGTTGATCGTCTACATCATTTACAAAATGCTGGAACGCGCGCGCACCTCCCCTTGGGGCCGCATGATGACCGCCATTCGTGAAAACGAACCGGCCAGCCGCGCCGCCGGTAAAGATGTGACCAAACGCCGGATTGAGGCCTTTGTGATTGGCGCCGCGATCATGGGGCTGGGCGGGGCGCTTTTTGCCCAGCACCTGCGTCTGATCGAACCCACGAACACCTTTGACCCGTCCAAAGTGACCTTCCTTGTTTGGGTCATGCTGATCGCAGGCGGGTCGGGCAATAACCGTGGCGCTGTTTTGGGCGCATTTCTGATCTGGACAATCTGGTCCGCGTCAGAGCTACTGATCGCAGGCATGATCGACCTTGTGGGCGCTGTATTCAGCACGCTTGATCCGTCGATCTTGGCAACGAGGGCAGGGTTCCTGCGCATGATGCTGATCGGCATCCTGATGCAAGTGATCCTGCAACGCTATCCCGGTGGGATACTACCTGAGGTGAGACCCGCATCACCGAAGGCCGAAAAAACGACTGCGGGTGCAACGGGAGAAACCAAATGAAAAAGACCCTTCTGGCCACTGCGGCCACATTGATGGCGACATCCGCCATGGCCGACGTGAACATCGGCAACCCAATGGCCATGACCGGCCCCATTCCTGACCTGAACGCACCTATCGCTGCGGCTGTTGATCTGGCGGCTGCCAACGTCAACGCACAGGGCGGTATGTTCGCGGACGGCGAAACGCTCAACATCATCCGCGCGGACTCTGCATGTGATCCAACGGCTGCTGTCGACGCTGTGACCAAGCTGATCAACGTGAACTCCGTCTCCGCGATCGTGGGTCCGGTCTGTTCCGGTGCGACCATCGCGCAGGCTGAATCTGTGTCGATCCCAGCGGGCGTTGTGACGCTGTCCGTGTCCGCATCCAGCCCGGCCATCACCAACATGGAAGACGGCACTGATCTGGTGTTCCGTGCAGCCGCATCTGATGCCTATCAGGGCGTGGCACTGGCTGAACTGGCGCTGGCCAACGGCTTTGACAACATCGCCGTGTCCTATGCCAACGACGACTACAACGCCGCCATCGCGGAAGTTTTCGTACAGGCCTACACCGACCTCGGCGGCACCGTGACTGCCAATGAGGCACACGAGCCGAACAAAGCATCCTACCGCTCGGAAGTTGCCACCATCGGTGCGACGTCCGAAAACCTCGCTCTGTTCTCCTACTACGGGTCTGGCGGCATCACACTGATGCGCAACGCGCTGGAAACCGGTGCCTTCACCAACTTCATCGGTGCCGACGGCATGCTGTCCGATGAGCTGATCGAACAGATCGGCGCAGAGAACCTGATGACATCGACCTTCACGACATCCGCGTCCGATGACAGCACACCTTCCTTTGCCGCATGGAAAGCAATCGCGGATGAGGCCGGCGTGCCAGCCTCTGACCCGTTTGTGGCCAACGGCTATGACGCGACCTTCATGATGGCGCTGGCCATCGAAGCCGCAGGGTCCGACGACCGCGCGGCCATCGCAGAAAGCCTGCGTGCCATCGCAACCGCACCAGGTGAGGTGATCCTGCCGGGTGAGTGGGAGAAGGCGAAAGAGATCTTGGCCGCTGGTGGTGACATCAACTACGAAGGTGCCGCTGGCAACCAAGACTTCGACGAAAACGGTGACGTGGCTGGTAACTTCTCCAAGTCCGTCATCGTTGACGGCGCTTGGGCAGCTGAACTGATCCGGTAAGGATCAGATCACCTGCATGATATTTGGCCGGGGTTCCCAGATGGGGGCCCCGGCCATTTTTGTTTTTGCGGCGCAGGGGGGCGTTTTTGGGTTCACAAAACCTGCCCATCCGGTAGCGTGTCTGCGGGAATACGTAACACCATTGGCCAACGTGACATCTGCAAGCGGTAAAACCATTTCTGTGACCATCGAACGGCAGGGCAACCCTGCCGCGCAGACGCAGTTTGACGTTCCGGCCCAGGACAATCAGACGGTTCTGGATGTGGTGTCTTGGGTGCAGCAGAACGCGGACCCCACGCTAAGTTACCGGTTCGCCTGCCGTGTGGGCATGTGCGGATCTTGTGCCATGACGGTCAACGGCGTGGCGCGCTGGACCTGCCGCACCCATATCTCAAAGGTGGTGCAGAACGGCGCGGTCACCATCGGCCCCCTGCGCAATCTTCCCGTGATCAAGGACCTGGCCGTGGACATGGACCCGTTCTTTGATAAATGGGTTGCGGCCGAAGGGGTCCACCACGGCGCATTGACCCGCGATGATCCCATCGCGCCCGTGGACCCCGCAACGCCGGACCGGGCGACCGCCGACGCGGGCATTGAATGTATCAACTGTGCTGTGTGTTATGCAGCCTGTGACACGGTATCGGCCAATGACGCCTACCTTGGTCCCGCCGCCTTGCAGCGGGCCTGGACGCTGCTGAACGATGCCAAGGATGACGGACGAGAGGCCATTCTGGATGCCGTGTCGGGGGAGGGCGGCTGTCACAGCTGTCATGCGATGGGGTCCTGTACCGAATTGTGCCCCAACGGTCTGAACCCCATGACGGCCATCGCAGGCCTAAAGCGTGAAACCGTGAAAGCGGCCTTCAAACGGGGGCGCCGCTGATGCCCTTACGTCTGTATATGCTGCAGCGGATCACGGCCCTTTTGATGGCGCCGCTGGTTCTGGGGCATCTGGCGGTGATGATCTACGCCATCCAAGGCGGTCTGTCCGCGGCTGAGATTTTGGGCCGCACGCAGGGGTCGGTTCTGTGGTTCGCGTTTTACGGCACCTTCGTGGTCGCGGTGTCCATCCATGGGGCGATTGGCCTGCGCACGATTTTGTTGGAATGGTGCGGTCTGCGGGGGGCGGCGCTGAACGGCGCGGCACTGGTCATCGGGCTTGGCCTTTTGGCCTTGGGCGCGCAGGCCGTCTGGGCAGTGACCTTCGCCGTGGTTGGTGCGCCATGACGCCCGCGCGCCTGCATCCCCTTTGGCTGGCCTATATCCTACACCGCCTGTCCGGACTGGCCTTGGCGCTGTTTTTGCCGCTGCATTTCTGGGTCCTTGCCATGGCGCTGACGGACCCTGCGCGGCTGGACGGATTTTTGCAGCTGACCGAAGCTGGCGGTGTCAAATTGGCCGAAGCGATCCTCGTCTTTCTCTTGGCAGTGCACATGTTCGGCGGGCTGCGCCTGATGGCTTTGGAATGGCTGCCATGGTCCGGCCCGCAAAAGACGCTCGCGGCGGCAGCCACTGCGGCCTCAGCCTGTGTGGCCCTTTTATTTTTGCTAAAGGCCTTGTGATGCGCATTCAGGACATTGACCGCCATGACACGGATATCTTGATCCTCGGCACGGGCGGGGCAGGGCTGTTTGCGGCCCTTCATGCCCAGCAAACCGCACCTGAGGGGACGCGCATCACCCTCGCCGTGAAGGGGCTGATCGGCAAAAGCGGCTGTACGCGCATGGTTCAGGGCGGCTACAACGTCGCCTTGGGGGGCGGTGATACGGTTGAACGCCACTTCATGGATACGATCGAGGGCGGCAAATGGCTGCCCGATCAGGACATGGCGTGGCGGCTGTGCGAACAAGCCGTCGTCCGCATCCGCGAGCTGGAAAACGAGGTCGGCTGTTTTTTCGACCGCAACCCCGACGGCAGCCTGCATCAAAAGGCCTTTGCAGGCCAAACCGCCGACCGAACCGTCCACAAGGGCGATTTGACAGGGATCGAGATCATCAACCGACTGATGGAAAAGGTCCTCGCCTCGGGTGTGGAAAAGCTGCAGGAGCACCGCGCCGTCGGGCTGATCCCGGACAAAGACGGCAGCGCGCTGGCGGGAGTTTTGATGATCGACATGCGCACGGGGCGGTTCCGTCTGGTGCGTGCCAAATGCGTGATGATGGGCACCGGTGGCGGGCCGACCATGTACAAGTATCACACGCCGTCGGGCGACAAGACGATGGATGGCCTTGCGATGGCGCTGCGCGCGGGCCTCAAGCTGCGCGATATGGAGATGGTGCAGTTTCACCCCACGGGCCTGCTGGCGGGGGATCACACGCGGATGACGGGCACCGTTCTTGAAGAAGGGCTGCGCGGGGCAGGGGGGCAACTGATCAACCACGCGGGCCAGCGGTTCATGTTTGACTATGACGCAAAGGGGGAACGCGCGACCCGTGATGTGGTCAGCCGTGGTATCTATGCCGAAATGCGAAAGGCCAATGACCCTGCGCAAGAGGGCGTCTTTATCTCGATGTCCCACCTTGGGCCTGATCTGGTGCGCCAGAAATTCAAAGGCATGGTCAATCGCTGTGCCGACAGCGGGTTTGATCTGGCCGCCGGACAGGTGGAGGTCGTTCCCACGGCGCATTATTTCATGGGCGGCGTTGTGGTGGATGTGGACACGCGCACCGCGATGGAGGGCCTTTATGTCGCTGGTGAAGACGCAGGCGGCGCCCATGGTTCGAACCGTTTGGGCGGCAATGGTGTGGCCAATTCCACCGTCTTCGGCGGCATCGCAGGGGACACAATGGGCCGTGACGTAGCGGCGATGACCCTGCGCGATCTGGACGAAGATGTGCTGGTGGCCGAACTGGACCGCGCCACCCATCCGCTGATGCGCACCCCCGATCTGGTGCAACCGCTGCGCCAGAGGTTGCAAAACGTGATGTGGGATGAGGTCGGCGTGATGCGGACCAAAGCGGGTATGGAACGGGGCCTTTCTGGGATCGCTCAGGTCAGCGATGCGCTGATGGATGTGGGGGTGGATGGCAGCCAACTGGCCTTCAATCTGACATGGCACGATTGGCTGAACCTGCGATCACTGTGCGATATATCCGACGTGATCGCACGGGCGGGCCTTGCCCGTGAAAATTCACGCGGTGCGCATTTCCGCGAAGATTATCCCGATCCCGGTGCCATGGAGACCAGCGAATACACAGTCGCCCAAAAGCTGGGGGAGGCGGTGCAGGTCAGTCGCGAGCCGGTCAAATTCACCATGGTGCGCCCTGGCGAAACGTTGCTGCCTGACGACGCGCCCGAAACGCTGGTGGCGGCGCAATGACGGGAGGTCGGGACATGGGGGCTCTGCCCCGGCCTTCGGCCCCCCCGGAGTTTTTTGGGCCAGATGAAAGGAGGACCGCGTGATCCCCATATCCCTGATCCAGTCCACGGCAGAGGCGCTGATGGACAAGGCCGCCATTGAAATCCCGCAAGACTATCTGGACGGTTTGCAAGAGGCCGCGCGGACCGAAGACGGCGATTTATCGTCCTTTGTTCTGAAAGCGATGCTCGACAATTATGAGGCCGCCAAAGAGGACCGCCGCGCGATGTGCGGGGACACCGGCGTGCCGCGGTGGTTTGTGAAGCTGGGAAATGAGGCGCAGGTTGAGGGCGGTATGATCGCCCTAGAAGAGGCGTTGCGACGGGCCACGGCCAATGCCACCAACGGGGTTCCCCTGCGACCCAATCGCGTGCATCCCCTTTGGCGGACGGATCATGACAACAACGTCGGTATCGGCGCGCCGGAGATCGAATACGGGTTCGAACCCGGTGGCCGTTGGATCGATTTGATCACGGTGCACAAGGGCGGATTGTTTGGGTCCGATTACCGTATGTTGTTCCCGTCAGACGGTCTTCAGGGGATCAAACGGTTCTACCTCGACAGCCTGATGGCCTTTGGCAAACGGGGGTTGGCGTGCCAGCCTGCGATCATCGGGATCGGGCTGGGCGGATCCAAGGACATTTGCATGACCTTGGGCAAACGGGCCTCGACCTTGCGGGTTGTCGGCAGCCGGAATTCTGACCCGCGCATCGCAACGCTGGAAGACGAATTCAAAGAGCTGGGCAATTCCATCGGCATGGGGGCCATGGGGTTTGTGGGCAAGAACATGGTGATCGATTGCAACATCGAGGTTGGCTATTGCCACACCGGCGGCATGCCCATGTCTGTCCATGCGTTTTGCCTGTCATCGCGCCGTGCGGTGGCCCGGATATACGCCGACGGCCGCGTTGAACATCGCACCGATCCCGACTGGTTCACACCCTATCAACGTCGTGAAACCGTGGACTGGCCCGTCCCGCAGGAGGCCGCAGAATGAGCATCCGAGAGATCCACCTGTCGACCACACCCACACCCGAGGCCATCGCCGATCTTCGACTGGGCGATATCGTCTACCTGGACGGGCTAATGTACACGGCGCGCGAAGGCGTCTACATGCGCGCGCTTGAGGATAAGGCCAACATCCCGCTGGAGCTGCCCAGTCAATCGGCTGCGAATTTTCACTGCTCACCCGCCGCGCGCATCAACCCCGACGGCAGTTTTGACATGGGCGCGGTGACCGCCACGGCCTCGTTCCGGTTTGCCAAGTGGTTGCCTGAATGGATGGCCAAGACCGGCGCGAAATTGATCGTGGGGAAGGGCGGGATGACGTCGAAAGACTACAAGGACTATTTCGTACCCAACGGTGCGATCTATTTGACCACCGTGGGCTACGGGACTGGCGCGTTGTTGGGCCGTGGCGTCGAGGCGGTCGAGGCGGTCCATTGGCACGAAGAGCTTGGGCTGGCGCAAGCCATGTGGGTGTTGAAGTGCAACAAGATGGGTCCATTCATCGTCGCGTCTGACATGACCGGCGCGTGTTTGTTTGAACGCGAGAACGCGAAAATCTCTCAGAATGTGGACCGGCTGTATGAGGGGACGAAACCAGCGATCCTCAAACGGTATGGGGAAAGCGATGATCGGACGGATGAAGTGATTTGATTGGTGGGGCGTGAAGGTGGTTCATGACTATTTTCCACGCGGTATTCTTATAATCAGTATTATGTAAAATATCGGCCAGCTCGGAATAGCACCGGAAAACAGAATGTTACCTCGGCCTGTTCATCCCCTTTAACCATTCAGTAAAAAATGTTTCGTGCGCACCCGATCAATGCTACGCATACATTATGAAAGATCTTGTCGCCCATCTGGACCTTGTCACCAATGCGCCGTCGGTTGAAAACCTGTGGTCCCTGCATTGTGACGCCATGGCGTCTTTCGGGTTTGATCGCCTGATCTATGGCTTCACCCGATATCGCAGCGGCGGGTCTTTGGGTGATCCACAGGATTGGGTCCTGTTGACCAACCATGGTGACGCCTACATGGAAGGCTTTTTGAGCCATGGTCACGTCTACCGCGCGCCTATGATCCGTTGGGCGTTGAACAACACCGGCCCTTGCAGCTGGCGCTGGATGGCCGAACCCGGCAATCTTTTGGATGAGGAAAAGAGCGCGGTGTCGTTCAACCTCAGCCAGAATGTGAATGCGGGCTACACGGTGAGTTTTCTGAGCGTGTCAGAGCGCACCAAAGGTGCCATCGCCCTGACCGCACAGCCTGGCTTGACCCAGGATCACGTGGAAGAAATCTGGGCAGAACACGGTCATGTGATCACCGTCATGAACAATGTTATGCACCTGAAAATACCGACACTTCCGTATTCCCAGCGTCAGTTAACAAAGCGTCAGCGCGAAGTCCTTCAATGGGTCGGAGACGGCAAAACCACGCAGGACATCGCTATTTTGCTGGAACTGACACCGGCAACCATCGAAAAGCACCTGCGACTGGCACGTGAGGCCCTGGATGTCGAAACAACGGCGCAGGCCGTGTTGAAAGCAGCCTTCTACAATCAAATGTTCGTGATTGATTCAGAGGCCGCTTAACTAAAAATTGCACAAACGTTGTGCACTTAGCTCATGAATCATCCATCGGCGGCCAAAGTACGGGATTCCTGACTGTGGGTTACCTAGGGTAAATGCCAAGATCGTTATGTTCCGTGAGTGGTGGCCTTAGGCCTGGGAACAGTGCCTTCGAACCCTTGGTATTACAAGGCAAGCGGGGGTGCACCGGGAAACCGGACGTCGGCCTGTCTGGGCTAAGCCCAAAGGCAGGTCGGCATAAGAAAGTGTTGGTTGCGTAGTTTTGCCTTATCCCTGAGATGCGCACCCAAGCGGCCCCCCTTCTCCCGAGGTGGGGCCGCAACTTCTTAAAAAGAAAAAAGGCCGCCAAAAATGGCGGCCTTTCAGTATCTTAGAAGCAAGACTTAAAGTCTTATCCGCCCTGTGCGGCCTTGGCGACCTCAGCTGCGAAATCTTCTTTTTCGACTTCGATGCCTTCGCCCACTTCAAGACGGGCAAAGCCCGTGATTTCAGCGCCAGCATCAGAGGCAGCCTGCCCCACGGTTACGTCCGGGTTCACCACGAAGGATTGGTTCAGCAACGTGGATTCGGCCACGAACTTTTTCATGCGACCGACGATCATTTTCTCGATCACAGCCTCAGGCTTGCCAGATTCGCGTGCGATATCCATCTGAACCTGCTTTTCCTTTTCGACCACGGATGCGTCCATGTCGGCTTCGGACAAGGCCGCCGGGTTCACAGCGGCGATGTGCATCGCGACCTGCTTGCCCAAGGCTTCGTCGCCACCTTTCATGGCAACCAACACGCCGATTTTACCCATGCCGGGGGCTGCAGCGTTGTGCACGTAGGTCACAACTGTCTCACCCGTCAGGGCGGCCATGCGGCGCACGGACATGTTTTCACCGATCACGGCAACCGCGTCGGTCACGGTCTGTTCAACCGTCTTGCCGCCCATGTCGGCCGCTTTCAACGCGTCCACGTCATCCACGGACAGGGCTACGTCTGCAATGCCGGCAACCATTTTCTGGAAGTCGGCGTTCTTGCCTACGAAGTCAGTTTCAGAGTTCACTTCAACCGCGATGCCCTTGCCGTCTTTGACAGCAACCGCAACGAGGCCTTCAGCAGCCGTGCGGCCGGATTTCTTGGCGGCCTTTGCAAGGCCCTTGGTGCGCAGCCAGTCGACGGCGGCTTCCATGTCGCCATCAGTTTCGGTCAGCGCTTTTTTCGCGTCCATCATGCCTGCGCCTGTGCTGTCGCGCAGTTCTTTCACCAATGCAGCTGTAATCGCCATCTTTGGTCTCCTTAAGAATAATGGTTGTCCGGACGCAGCGGGATCACCGCGTCCGGGTTCAAGGGTGTGACAGAGCGTCAGATCAGCCTTTGGCGGCGTCTACGGTCTCTTGTGTGGATTCCAGCTGGTCGAGTTGGCCGCCGTCTTTGGCCGCTGCATCGTTGTGGGCGGTCTCATCAGAGACGGCACCGGTTTCGACGCCAGTGGAGGCCGCAAGCTCTTCCTCGACGGAGGCTTCCATCTCACCGATGTCGATGCCAGCGGCACCCATCTGCGCGGTCATACCGTCGAGGGCTGCACGTGCAGCCAGATCGGTATAAAGCGCGATGGCGCGGGCCGCGTCGTCGTTGCCGGGGATGATGTAATCCACGCCAGAGGGCGAGCAGTTGGTGTCGACAACAGCCACAACTGGAATGCCCAGCTTTTTGGCTTCTGCGATGGCCAGATCTTCTTTGTTCACGTCGATGACGAACAGCAGATCAGGAACACCGCCCATTTCGCGGATGCCGCCCAAAGACGCCTGCAGTTTGCCCTGCTCACGTTCCATGCCAAGACGCTCTTTCTTGGTCAGGCCTTCGAAGCCACGCTCAGCTGCTTCGTCAATCGCCTTGAGGCGGTTGATGGACTGGGACACGGTCTGCCAGTTGGTCAGCGTGCCGCCGAGCCAACGGTGGTTCATGTAGAACTGTGCGGATTTTTCAGCGGCGTCTTTGATGGGCGCTTGTGCCTGACGCTTGGTGCCGACGAACAGCACGCGGCCGCCTTTGGACACGGTGTCGCGTACGACTTGCAGGGCTTGGTCCAGCATGGGAACCGTCTGTGTGAGGTCCATGATGTGGATGCCGTTGCGGGCGCCGTAGATGAATTCTTGCATTTTCGGGTTCCAGCGCTGTGTCTGGTGTCCGAAGTGTACGCCGGCCTCAAGCAGCTGGCGCATGGTAAACTCTGGAAGAGCCATGGTCGTTTCCTTTCCGGTTTCAGCCTCGACGGGGGTATCAGGCCCCTACCCCATTGCTGGTGGCGTTGGCCCAACCGGTGGATGTCTTGGGATGTCTCCCCAATGCACCCGCCCCCGTCTGGGGATTTCGTGTCGCGCGTATAGGTCGAGCCTGCGGGCGGCGCAAGCCCTGAAATGCGATCTCAGCGGGCGGCTGTCATCAGGGCGACCAAATGATCAGGCCACCCGTTCATGAAAGGACCGGACTTGATCCTTGGCCCCCTTCAAGACCTGAAGTCCGGCCAGAAAGACCACCGCATTGCGCCCCTTTGATTTGGCTTGATACAAAGCGCGATCGGCAGCCTCCAACATTTTTTCGATCTCAACCGGAGACCGCATCCAAACCGCGCCCACAGAAATGGAGAGCGGCACCGCTTCGCAGTCAACAACAAACCCCGCGTCCGACACGACAGCGCGACACCGTTCGGCAATCATTTCCGCCTCCTTTGCGTCGATATTCGGCAAAATGACCGCGAATTCATCACCGCCGAGCCGGACAAAAACATCGTCCATCCGCAGCTTGTTCGAAACGAGCGAAACCACATGGCGAAGCACATCATCGCCTACGGAATGCCCATATGTGTCATTGGTTTGTTTGAATCGATCGACGTCGAAATATAGCAACGCGCGGCCAGCATTCGACGGCAAGGAGGAATTCAGGTCCGGATAGGTCAGATCCAACCCGCGCCGATTAAGAAGGCCGGTAAGGTGGTCTGTATTGGCGTTGACCATAGAGGCCTGGGCCTCAGAGATAAACGAAAACTCACCCGTCAAAAGGTGATGTATCAACAGGGCTCCGAGCACACTGGAGGCAACCATGTATGGGAATAGATTGGCAAACAGATCTGCCCACATCGCCTGAGGCGTGACAAAGATCGCAACGCCTTGACTGGACAAAAGCACCCCCAAGATCAGCGACTTGACCCACTTACGGATGTTCAGGTCTTTGATGAAAATCCGCCACAGACATCCCATAGAAAAGACCGTGGACATTCCCACGATTGCAGGGACGACGCCGGGTTCCCCGATATAGGTGCGATACACGATGCCCACGGTCAGGGTCATGGCCCCGGGAATGGGTCCTAGCAAGGCCGCGGCTGTTCCGACCAACAAGGACCGCATGTCAAAAATGCCCGCGTTGTTGGGTAGAATAATCGGGTCGGACATGGACATGACCAGCGCGAAGGAGAACATCGCCCCCATCAACGTCTTGTTTCGCAAGGCCTGACCGCCCCCCCTGTGCAGCAGGCTGATCATCAGAACCAACGCCATGATGAGCGCAATCGCGTCCACAAACGTCGTCATCATCTTCATCAGATCAGTCATTGGCCACACCATGAATTTCCATGGCTCAGCCCTACACGAAGGGTCCCTAATGATTGGTTACCCCGGCCCCGTTTAGTTGGGGCCGTGGTTGTGATTAGGTTAACGCTGCCTACAAGAAGACGCGTTCAACGACCCAATAGGCCCCCACAAGGGCGATGCCGATGCTGGCTGGCATGGCGACCATGTGGCGGTAGGTGTCAAACCGTTCCACCGCACAAGATGCCGACGACAGACCGCACAAAAAAGCGACCATGAACAAAAGCGGCAAATACGCCTCAACCGCGTCGGGGCCCATGGCAGAAATCGGGATCATCGCCAACGGCACGATCAAGATGGCAACGCCCATGTAGATCCATGCCGCAACGCGATTGACCTTCCCGTCCTCGCTGAGGCGAATGGCGCTGACCACGACGATAAAGGCCACCGAGATGCTAAACAGCTGCCCCAGTTCCACCCCGATGTTGAAGCCCAAAAGGGCCGGGATCACAGCACCGTCGGGCAGCCCGTATGCTGACAGAACCGAGGCGAAGCCGAGCCCGTGAAGCAGGCCAAATACAAAGATAAGCGCAGGCCGCCACGGGTTCAGACCATCGGTAAAGATGTTCTCAACCGCGATGTAGACGATCGAGGCCGCGATGATGCTTTCGACGATCCACATGTATTCATCCGGGATGTTGACGATACCCAGGGTTGCCAGCGCCAAGGTGACAGTGTGCGCGGCGGTAAAGGCGGTCACTTGCCACAGCAGCGGACGGATGCGGGCCGCCAAGAAAAACAGCCCCAAAACGAACAGAATGTGGTCCAACCCGAGGGGGACGATGTGTTCGACACCCACGGGAATAAAGCGGAAGAACGCCCCCCACCCGGTCAACTCATCGCCACCGGCCAGCTGGACCTCTTCGGTGAGGCCGCCGCCGGACAGATAGCCGTCCCAGCCGCCCTCAACGCCCATCTGACGCAGCACCAGAACGCCGTATTCAGCGGGCCATTCGATCTGCATGGTCGCCGCGTCATCGCCCAAGGGGGCGGAGAATTGCACGGTAGATTGGCGCACGACCTCAACATTGCCGACGGCAGGCACCGACACCGCATCAAGGGTCAGCGTGGCCGGCTCACCATTCACCAGAACGGTGATGTCATCGGCCATGGTGGGCCAATAACCCCGCAAGGCGGCTTCAAACGCTTCGGGGTCTTGGGCACGCAGGCTGTCGTAGACATCTGCTTCGGGGGCGTTTTCGGTATCTTCCAATCCGTCAAGATCAATCCCCGCCACGATGCTTTCGAAATTGCCTTCAAGGCTGAACGTAAGGCGGCCGTCCACGGACTCCATATCGCCAATGGTTGGCAGCACTTCATGGGCGGCAGCCGATGACGCCAGTGCGATCCATACCAACGCGGCTATTGACACCAGCCATTCCAGTGTCACCTTAGCCCCAACCCAACCGGAGTTTACAATGCGCATTCTTGCCGCCCTTTTTGCTTTCGTTTTTGCCCTGCCCGCCCAATCCCACGAATTTTGGATCGAACCGATCGACTACCAGATCGAACCGGACACTAAGTTGCAGGGCATCCTTGTCAACGGGGAAGAGTTTGAGGGATCGACATTGGCTTATCTGCCCTTGCGGTTTGACCGCTTCACCGTGGCGTCAGGAATACGGCAGGCGGATGTGGAAAACCGGATCGGGTCGTCGCCGGCCTTGGATACCGCCCCTTTTGGCGAAGGTCTGCATGTGGTCAGCTACCAGTCGCGCATGTCCACTCTGCCCTATACCGAGTGGCAGAAGTTTCTGAACTTTGCGGATCACAAGGATTTTCAGGACATCGAAGCGCGCCATGACGCCCGCGGGTTGCCCCGCGAGGGGTTCCGCGAAGGGTATTGGAGATTCGCCAAGACGCTCATTGGGGTCGGGTCATCCATCGGGCGCGATTTCCGCAGCGGGTTGGCCGTGGAATTTGTGGCCCTTGATAACCCCTACACTGACGATCTGTCGGACGGTCTGCGCGTGCAGCTTTATGTGCTGGACGACCTGAAAGCTGATGGTCAGGTGGAACTGTTTGAAAAAGCCCCCGATGGCACGGTTGAAATCACGTTGTACCGCACCGATGATGACGGCATTGCCACATTGCCCGTCAAAGCAGGTCACAGCTATCTGGTGGACCATGTCTATCTGCGTGAGCCGTCAGAGCAATTGGCCCAGCAGGCTGAGATTGAATGGGAAACCCTCTGGGCGGCACTGACCTTTGGGGTTCCCGAATAACAACGCTGAGGATCTGTGGCTGGCCGACCCTCCGGGGGGAGTTTTTTGGGCCAGATGAAGACGGGGGACGCGTCTAGCCGTTGAGGCGGCGTTCCAGATCGGCGTTGAAGGTCGCAAGGTCTTGGCCGGGATCAAGGTCTGTGACTGGGGATAGTGTCATTTGCACGTGGCGGCGGCCTTTCTGGCGGCCAAGAAAGCTCCAGAATTTGTCGTATTGGACGGGTTGGAATTGGCCCAATCCGTCGATGTGCAGCATCATCACCGGCGTGTCGGGATGATCGGCCAGAATATCGCGGACGCCGGACAGGTGCGGGGCGATGATTTCTTCGGGCTGGCGGCGGATTTTGCCTGCGGGGAACAGCAAGACGGAATTGCCGTTGCGCAGCACCTTGCCGATGATGTCCAGCACGGTTGCCTTGCGGGCCTGACGGCGGTCCGCGTCCCATGATTGTGGCGATGACATGGGGATCGCGCCGGACACATACATGGGCAACCACTGGGCTTTGTTGTGGTATTCATTCCAATGCACCGTGGGGCGCACCCGTGCTGTGGAATAGAGCATCGAGGCAATCAAGGGGCCGTCGTGGCGGCTGACATGGGTGGCGAGGATCAACGTGCCGGGCTGGGCCTGCAACAGATGTTTGCCGGAAACGCTGACATTATAGAACAGCGCGTAATAGCTGCGCACGAGCACGAAGAAAAAGTGCCGCGTCCAGCGCCCGAGTGTTTTGTCAAAGAACCGTTTCATATCCTACCCTTCCGTCATAACTCTGCGTCAGGTCTGCGCTGATCACAATCATGAACACTGTTCATATGGGTGCTTTATTCAAGGCCGAACCATCAAAGGTCAGGGAAACCTGACCTATCGGGACACATTGACCTCCCCCCGCAAAACCGCCATTCGAGGGGCATGAAACAGCCAGATATCCTTTGTATCGGATCGGTCCTGTGGGACATCATCGGACGGTCCACCTTGCACATGCGCGCGGGATCGGATGTGCCTGGCCATATCACCCGCCTGCCCGGGGGCGTGGCCCTGAACATTGCTATGACCCTTGTGAATTTCGGCCTGACCCCTGCGGTCTTGTCTGCCGTGGGACGCGATGCGGAAGGGAATGAACTGGTGGGTGAGGTCAGCCGCATGGGCATTCTGACCGATCACCTGTATCGGTCTGACGATCTGCCCACCGACGCCTATATGGCGATCGAGGGCGCCAACGGTCTGACGGCGGCCATTGCTGATGCCCATTCGCTGGAACAGGCGGGCACGAAAATCCTGCGGCCCCTGTCTGATGGCACCCTTGGCACCGATGCGGCCCCGTGGTCCGGCCTTGTGGCGCTGGACGGGAACCTGACACGGGACCTTTTGGGCGATATCTCAAAATCGGCTCTCTTTGCGGCGTCTGATCTGCGCGTGGCCCCGGCCTCCCCCGGGAAAGCGGAGAGGTTGCTGGCGCTTGTGGGTCACCCGTCTGCCACGCTTTATGTGAACCTTGAGGAGGCAGGGCTGCTCTGCCAGACCACATTTGCCGCCGCCGAGGACGGTGCGCGCGCGCTGGTGGCGCGGGGCGTGCACCGCGTCCTTGTCACAGACGGCGGCAACCCCGCAGCGGAGGCCCAAGGCGACACCCTGCGTCTGGCCCAGCCGCCTGAGGTGCTGGTGACCCGCGTCACAGGCGCGGGTGACACCTTCATGGCTGCCCATATCGCATCCGAAGTGCAGGGCATGGCCCCGCAAGCCGCCCTTGAACGCGCGCTGAACGCAGCCGCCACCTATGTTTCCGGAGGAACCCCATCATGATCCCCATTCAGTACAGCCCCGAGGTTCAGGCCGCCAAGGACGCAAGCAAAGCCATCGTGGCACTGGAATCCACCATCATCACCCATGGCATGCCCTACCCCCAGAACGTGGAAACCGCCCGTCTGGTTGAAGCGGACATTCGCGACGGCGGTGCCACACCGGCCACCATCGCGGTGCTGGCGGGCACGTTGCACATCGGTCTGACCGATGCGCAACTGGACCAGCTTGGACAGGCACAGGATGTCGCAAAGCTCAGCCGTGCGGATATGGCCGCCTGCATCGCCATGGGCGGCACCGGTGCCACCACAGTGGCCGCCACCATGATCGCGGCCCATCTGGCGGGGATTGAGGTCTTTGCCACGGGCGGCATCGGCGGCGTTCACAAAGGCGCGGAGACAACGTTCGACATCTCAGCCGATCTGCATGAACTGGCGCAAACCCCCGTGACTGTCGTGGCCGCGGGCGCCAAGGCCATTCTCGATCTGGAAAAAACCTATGAGGTGCTTGAGACCTTGGGCGTGCCGGTCATCGCCTACGGGCAAGACAGCCTGCCTGCCTTTTGGTCCGCGACCTCGGCCTTGCAGGCGCCCTTGCGGATGGATGATGCGGCCAGCATTGGCCGCGCCCACCGGATGCGCGCGGCCATGGGCCTGCCCGGTGGCCAGTTGATTGCCAACCCGATCCCGGCGGAGGCGCAAATCCCCGCTGAAACGCTGGCCCCCATCATCGCGCAAGCTTTGGCAGAGGCAGACGACCAAGGCATCGCCGCCAAAGCCGTGACGCCGTTTTTGCTGGGCCGGATATTTGAGTTGACCGAGGGCGCGTCGCTGACCGCCAATATCGCGTTGGTGCGCAACAATGCCCGTCTGGCTGCACAAATAGCAGGCAGTTTGGCCAGCTGAGGGGGCCAAACGCCCCGCCGCACATTGTGGATCACCCAAGCATCGCCTACATACCAGACAATCGCATGTTTTTCAGGCCGTAATTTCAGTGACCAACACCCCCGATCCACAACCGCGTCGTGGCTTTATCGCCAGTCTGCGTAACAATTTCATCGCGGGACTGGTGGTCATCGCGCCTATCGGTCTGACGTTGTGGCTGATCTGGACTGTGGTGGGTTGGGTCGACAGTTTCGTCTGGCCGTTTGTGCCGGACGCCTATCAGCCTGAACAATTGCTTAACCGTGTGATGGGCAACTCCAGCCCTGCGGATGAAAACTGGATCACCGTAAATGTACGGGGCATCGGGGTGATCATTTTCCTCGTCTTCACGATGCTGGTCGGCTGGATGGGCAAGGGCCTGTTGGGGCGCAGTTTCCTGCGTTGGGGGGAAGGCCTTGTGGCGCGGATGCCCATTGTGCGGTCCATCTACAATGGCGTCAAACAGATCGCGGAAACCGTTTTTGCCCAGACTGAGACCAGCTTTGATAAGGCCTGCCTGATCGAATATCCCCGCAAGGGCATCTGGGCGATTGGGTTTGTGTCGACCTCCACCAAGGGGGAGCTGTTGGACAAGGTGGGCGTCGGGCCAATGACCTCCGTCTTTGTGCCCACGACACCCAACCCCACATCGGGCTTTTTGCTGTTCTTCCCCACGGCCGACATTATCGAACTGGATATGTCGGTTGAAGACGCAGCCAAGCTGGTGATCTCCGCAGGGCTTGTCTATCCGGGCGAAAAAGACGCCGATATGCCGCCCGCTTTGGATGAGCTGGCTGATAAGATAAAATCTGGAAAATCAGGGATCTAAGAAGCGAACATCGCCTCAAGATCCACGGTGTCGCGTTCGTTCAGATCGTCAAAATGCGCATCCAGAAAACGGGTGGCCGCAGCCTGCCCCGCCGATTTCAACCGCGCCAGAACGACCGGATTGGGCACGGATTTCGTGGCCACGCTAAGGTCATTCATCAGGTCATCATCGGCAATCATATGCACCAAGACATCGCGCATGGCCCCGTGCGGGATCGTGCCGGACCGCAGCAGCCGTTTGACGAAATTGATCGCGCGCAATTCGCGCAACAGCGATGTGTTAAAGCTGATCTCGTTGATGCGGTTGGCGATGGCTTGCGGGTCCGTCGGGATGTCGTCGCGGTGCAGCGGGTTGATGTTGACGACGACAATATCATTGGGAACGTCGCCTTCGAACAGCGGAAAAAGCGCGGGGTTGCCGGTATAGCCGCCGTCCCAATATGTCTCCCCGTCGATCTCAACCGCCTGAAACAACGTGGGCAAACAGGCGGAGGCCATCAGGGCAGAACTGGTGATATCGTCACCGGTGAAAATCTTGATTTTGCCGCTGCGCACATTGGTGGCGCCGACGAACAACGCAGGCCCATCATCAGAACAGACATCGTTGTAGTGGAACTGCTCCACGATGGGCTTAAGCGGGTTCGAATAGAATTTTCCGGTCGTGTAAGGCGACATCATCCGCGTTGCCATATCAAAGGCCGCATAAGCAGGCGAATAGGCCATGGCTTGCGCCAGCAGCGGTGCGGCGGGGGCCACAGCATCCATCCACGCGATCAGCGCATCATCCGTCACAGCCCCGATTTGCCCCCAAAACCAATCCAAATTGGCCTTGGCCCCCGAACGCCCGTCTTTGGCCCATCCCGCCTTGAGGGCCGCGCCGTTCATCGCCCCCGCTGAGGTGCCGGACATGGCCGCAATCTCAATCCGCTCGTCATCAAGCAGCCGGTCCAGCACGCCCCATGTGAACGCCCCATGGGCACCGCCCCCCTGCAGGGCCAGATTGATCCGTTTCACCATGCGCCCAAATCCTCAACGAGGATTTGCCCACAAAATCTCGTTGAGATTTTGCCCCCTACCAAGGACCTCACAATGCGGTCCAACCGCCATCGACGGAAATGGTCGTCCCCGTGATCTGGGCCGCCGCATCGGAGGCCAGAAAGACCGCTGTGCCGCCCAGTTGTTCCACAGTGGCGAATTCCTTGCTGGGCTGACGTTTCAACAGCACATCGCGCACGACGGTTTCGCGGTCCATTCCGTATTCTTTCATTGTGTCGGGGATTTGCTTTTCCACCAGCGGGGTCAGCACGTAGCCGGGGCAGATGGCGTTGCAGGTGATGGGGTCCTCTGCCGTCTCAAGTGCCACAGTCTTTGACAGGCCCACGATGCCGTGTTTTGCCGCGACATAGGCGGATTTATAGGGGGAGGCCGTCAGGCCGTGGGCCGAGGCGATGTTGATGATCCGGCCCCAGCCGCGTTCCCGCATGCCTGTGACGGCTGCAGCCGAGGTGTGGAAGGCGGAACTGAGGTTGATCGCAATGATCGCGTCCCACTTGTCTGTGGGGAAATCCTCAATCGGGGCCACGTGCTGGATACCGGCATTGTTGATCAGGATGTCACATCCGCCTGCAGCCACCACCAAACGGCGGCAGTC
This sequence comes from Pseudooctadecabacter sp., assembly GCF_965657175.1. Lineage (GTDB taxonomy): Bacteria > Pseudomonadota > Alphaproteobacteria > Rhodobacterales > Rhodobacteraceae > Octadecabacter. The sequence goes on from NZ_CBFHNH010000010.1 coordinate 87,990, forward strand.
TTCGGCCTTGGACATGTCGGCGGCGACATATTTCGCCTCAACCGAGAAATTTTCCGCGATCTGGGCGGCCAGTGCGTGATCTTCGTCGCGGTCCGTGAAGGAGTTCAGGATGACATTGGCCCCGGCCTTCGCCATCTCACGGGCCACGCCCAGCCCGATGCCCGAATTGGACCCCGTGATAACGGCAGTTTTTCCAGCAAGCGCGCCTGATGTGATCCCGGATGTGGTCATGGTCGATACTCCTTCATGTTGCACTGCAGCATAGCGGTGAAAGCGCTGGCGGCAATGGTGCTGCGCGGTCACGTCATCGCGACCTTGATCCCTCCGCCCTCCATTTATCGTCTTTGTGCCCCAATCTGTTCCCAATCGGCGGCTATTTTAGACTGATCCGCAGCACTCAGGCCCTGCCCCATGCCCTTTGACGGCCCCTTTTTGACCAACGCCAGCCCCACACGATTTTTATACGGATCGTTTGAGGACCGGGCTGGTGCGTGAGTCTTTCACGGCAGCGTCGTAACCGGCGAGGGGTTTGCCTTTGACGCTGCAACCGGCCTGCCCATCGCGGGTGAGGTCACGGGCATTTCTCTGCAGACCCGGTCAGAGACCGCGGTTCTGGCGACTCACGCCACACGCGAGCACCCAAACCACGATGTGGCCGTGCTGAACCATGTTTATGACGACAGCCCGACCGATTGGTTTGATCCTGCTTTGGTGTTCGAAGTGGCCGCCGCCGCCCCGCCCGCAGCCAAGGCCCAAAAGCCACGCGGGGCGGATCCGTCCCTGCATCTTGAAACCGGCGACATCCTCACCCGTGACGAGATGCGTGAGATTTTTGGGACGCGTCTGCGCAAGCTGGGGCAGATGTCGCGCAGCCTTACACGTCCCGATGTGGATTTCTGGGATATTGACCCAGAGCTGCCGTCTGCCCTGCGCGCGTCGGCCTGAACGCCGCGACTTTCGGTGCCATTTGGGCGGCCCGTCCGCGCCCGTCCGCAAACCGATTCTCTTAGGGTTAACGAAGGTTAATTGCGGGCCGCAGATTGCCTGCTCTCTTTCCCCATTTTACCCAATAAAACTTAGGCAGAAAAAAACCCTGGCCGAAGCCAGGGTTAAGTCATTGAGGCAGGTTTCATACAGGCAAGAAACCTATCGAGCAGTGCCCTTCTTATAAGCAAATGCTTGCCCGCATCCAAGCTAAAAGTTTGAAATGGTTTGTTTCCCCATCTAGGCTACTCCCAAAAGAAGCCATAATTCATCGGGGGAACCGCACCACATGACACGTCCATTCCTGACCCAAACGGGTCGATCCTTGCGCGCCCTGGCCCTTGCGGCCACCACATCCGCGCTGGCCGCCATTGCCACAGCAGAGCCTATGCATGGCATAGCTATGTATGGAGACCCTGCCCTGCCCCCAGATTTTGCGCACCTGCCCTACGCCAACCCGGACGCGCCCACGGGCGGCGCGATGGTCACATCGACCGTTGGCAGCTACGACAGCCTCAACCCGTTCATCACCAAAGGCACGTCCTATTGGCAGCTGCGGTTTTTGATGGGCGAAAGCCTGATGGCGCGGTCTTTGGACGAACCTTTCACGCTTTATGGGCTTCTGGCCGAATCGATTGAGACCGCCGAGGACCGCTCTTGGGTGGAATTCACCCTGCGCCCTGAGGCCCGATTCTCTGACGGCAGCCCCGTGACCGTCGAAGACGTCATCTGGTCCTATGAGACCTTGGGCACCATCGGCCATCCCCGTTATGCGGGCTTTTATTCCAAGGTCGACTCGATTGAACAGACGGGCGACCGGTCCGTGCGCTTCACCTTCAACGTCGAAGACCGCGAATTGGCGTTGCTGGCGGGCCTGCGTCCGATCCTGCAAAAGGCCCAGTGGGAGGGGCTGGATTTCGCAGAATCCGGCATCGACAACGTCCCCGTCGTATCGTCGCCCTACGTAATCACGGATTTCGAACCCAACCGGTTCATCGAATTCAGCCGTAACGAAGACTACTGGGGCGAAGATGTCGTGCCCTTTGTGAACGGTCTTTATAATCTCGACACCCTGCGGATCGAATTTTTCGGGGACGAAGTGGCCGCGTTTGAGGCGTTCAAAGTGGGCGAAGTAAACTCAAACCGCGAATTCAACGTGAACCGGTGGGAGAGCCAGTACAATTTCGAACTGCTGCAAACCGGCGAATACGTAAAATCCGTCCTGCCCCATTCACGCCCGTCCGGTATGACCGGTTTCGTGATGAACACACGGTCGGATCAGTTTGCCGACATCCGTGTGCGCGATGCGATGATGCATGCGTTCAACTTTGAATTCATCAACGACACGATCACGGGGGGCGCACAGCCGCGCATCACGTCCTATTTCTCCAACTCGCCCTTGGCGATGCAGGAGGGTCCGGCCACGGGCCGCGTTCTTGAATTCCTTGAACCCTTCGCAGGCAGCATCCCCGAGGATGCAATCAGCGGCTACGCCCTGCCCGTCTCTGACGGGTCTGAACGCAACCGCGCCAATATCGGCACCGCGTTGGACCTGATGGAACAGGCGGGCTACACCATCCAAGACGGCGTGATGACTGGCGAGGACGGCACGCCTTTTACCTTTGAAATCCTGCTCGAAAACGCCTCGACCGAAAACACGGCGATCATCGACATCTATACCGAAAGCCTCAGCCGGTTAGGCATCACCCCCACGGTGACCTTGGTGGATGGCGCGCAGTACAAAGAACGCACCGATGCCTATGATTTCGACATGACATACTACCGTCGTGGTCTGTCCCTAAGCCCGGGTAACGAGCAATACCTTTATTGGGGGGCCGAGGCTGCGAACACCACAGGGGGCCGGAACCTGATGGGGGTTCAGTCCGAAGCGATTGACGCCATGATCAACCGCTTGCTGACCTCGGACAGTCAGGACGATTTTCTGGCCGCCACCCGCGCCATGGACCGTCTGCTGACAGCTGGTCGCTATGTCATCCCGATCTATCAGTGGAACATCAGCCGCATCGCCCACGACGCGGATCTGAAATTCCCCGACACCATGCCGATCTTTGGCGACTGGCCAGGTTGGCAGCCGGACGTGTGGTGGTACGAAGAAGGGTAAAGCAACGGGGCATTCCTACGGGGGTGCCCCATCGTTCGGGAGGTCCCATGATCGAATTTTTCACCTCACTTGGCCTTATCGGCTATTTCGTCATCATCGTCGCGGTGCTGGGTCTGTGGAATTTGCGAAAGCTGATTTTTCTGCGCTCTGCCTTGGACAGCCAGCAGCACAAACTCTGGCGCCGCACCGGTGGCGGAACACCACCTGATCATTTGGAAGATAAGTTCTGACGCGCCGAAGCGCGTCACATCCCTGTTACAAACCTGCCCTACGCGGTCCTCATGAATATACTTGTCCTATGCACCGGCAACTCGGCCCGCTCAATCCTTCTGGAATCCATTTTCAACCGTGACAGCGGGGGCCGGGTGTCGGCGTGGTCCGCTGGCTCCACCCCGTCGGGCAAGGTCCATCCGCAGTCCCTGACCTTGCTGGCAGAAAAGGGCTATGAAACCGAGGGCCTCAGCTCCCAAAGTTGGGATGTCTATGCCCAGCCCGATGCGCCCAAAATGGACGTGGTCATCACTGTCTGCGACAGCGCGGCCGCCGAAACCTGCCCCTATTGGCCCACGACCAACGGCCACGCGCCTGTTCAGGCCCATTGGGGCATCCCTGATCCCGCTGCCGCGGCTGAGCCCGATTGGGACACGGCGTTCTCCACTGCCTACTCCCGTCTGCGCGAAAAGGCGGATGCGCTTCTGGCCTTGCCCATTGAAACCCTGTCGCCTACGGATCTGAAATCAGCCCTAAGCCAAGCCGGATCCCAATGACCGCACAAAGACTAGCCGCCGAAGCCCTTGGCACCGCCCTGTTGCTGATCGGCGTTGTGGGGTCTGGCATCATGGCGCAGACCCTGACGGACGACACTGCGTTGGCGCTGCTGGCCAATGCGATCGCCACGGGCTGCACTCTTTATTTCATTATCACTGTTCTGGGGCCGCTGTCCGGGGCGCATTTCAACCCGGTGGTGACTTTGGCCTTTGCGCTGAAGGGGGAACACCCGTGGTCTCTGACAGCGGCCTATATCCCTGTGCAAATCATCGGCGGCATTGCCGGTGTGTGGCTGGGTCACGTGATGTTTGATCTGGATATCATTCAGGCCTCCACCACGGCGCGCACAGGGCTGAACCAATGGGTGTCAGAGGTGTTTGCCACCTTTGGGCTGCTGTTTGTCATTTTCGGTGGGCTGCGCAGCCGTCCCGATGCGGTGCCCACATTGGTCGCCCTCTACATTACAGGGGCCTATTGGTTCACATCCTCCACCAGCTTTGCCAATCCGGCGGTGACCATCGCCCGAGGGTTCTCAGACACATTTGCGGGCATTGATCCGGCCCATATTGCAGGTTTCATCATGGCGCAACTGGTGGGCCTCGTCCTCTCATTGCCCTTGCTGGCATGGCTCTTTCGGTCTGAGAGCCATTAACCAAACCTCAATATTCCCATGATTGACTGAATGTCCCTTCCGCAGGGGAACCAATTTATCTGTCGCGCGTTTGGCAGGCAGTCAACCATGGGAGGATACCGATGTCTTGGACCACTGCACTGACCCACTGGCCCCACCTTTTGGAAAAATTGGCCGCTGATTTCCCGCACCTTGATCTGGCCGCGCTCAAACGGTTTCGCGGCGATCGTGACAAGATGGAACGGTATCTGGCCGACGCCCATGATCTGACAGCACGCGAAGCGCGCACTACTTTGGATGATTGGTTGATGTACCGCGCACCGGTAATTGCCAGCCAAGCGGCCGCCTGATCGCTACGCAAGCGATGTCACCCACAGGATCGTCGCATCCTCGGCTGACACCGAAATCACGTTGTGCCCCATGGAGGCATCATAATAGGCGCTGTCCCCGCGTTTCATCTCAATGGGTTCATAAAATTCGGTGTAAAGACGGATCACGCCGGTCAGCACATACAGGAATTCTTCGCCGTCGTGCCGGACCCAGCCGTCAAATTCATCGGCACTGCGCGCGCGCACCTGCGCGCGGTAGGGCAACATCTGCTTTTTGGTCAGACTTTCGGCAAGCAGTTCATGTTCATAGGTGGTCGTCGCATGGCCCGTTCCCTCGCCTGAGCGCGTGATGGCCATCCGCCCGTTCACCTGTTCCCGCTGAGGCGGCGTAAACAACTGCGGGACTGAGATTTGCAGCCCCACCGCCAGCTTCTTCAACGCATCATAGGTGGGCGACATTTGCCCGTTTTCGATTTTGGACAGTGTGGATCGCGCCAACCCGGCCTGTGTGGCCGCCTGTTCCAGCGTCCAGCCCTGGGCTTTACGCAATTCGCGCACCCGCACACCCAAATCCAAAGGCTGGGCCTGGGCATCCTCACCATTTTCACGCGCGATTGAGATAAGCTGTCTGGGATCTGTACTGGTCATGCCCCACCTATAGGGCAGCGCACGGGCCGCTTGCAACTCTGCCGCGCGCTGCGGTAGCGATCACCATGACCTATGCGCCCCCGCCCTGCCCTTTCAATATGGCCGCCCATGTGCTGGCGCGTGCTTTAGACGCGCCCGATAAAATTGCTCTGGCCGTGCTGGGGCCCGCGCGCGCGGAACGTTGGTCTTACGCGCGGCTGGAGGCTGCGGTGCGCGGCACCGCCACGGGATTGTTGCGATTGGGCCTGACCGCAGGCGACCGCGTCTTGATGCGTCTGGGAAACACGCCGGATTTTCCCATCACCTTTTTGGCCTGCCTTGCCGTCGATCTGATCCCCGTGCCCACGTCCCCCCAACTGACCGCCGCTGAAGTCACGGCGCTGGCCACGGGGCTGGACCCCAAAGCCATCATCGCAGATGACACAACGTCCCGCCCCGATCATCCGGCACCGGTCCTGACGACCAAGGCGTTGCAGGCCTTCCACGAGCTACCGCCAGCCGATTTTGTCATGGGTGATCCTGACCGCGCGGGGTACATCATCTTCACCTCCGGCACGTCCGGTCAGCCGCGCGGTGTGGTCCACGCCCACCGCGCCATCTGGGCGCGCCAGATGATGATGGACGGTTGGTATGGTTTGACAGCCCTCGACCGGATGCTGCACGCAGGCGCGTTCAACTGGACCTACACGCTGGGCACCGGCCTGATGGACCCTTGGACCATGGGCGCCACTGCACTGATCCCGGCACCAGATACGGCCCCTGCCATGCTGCCCCTGCTTGCCAAACGCCATGACGCGACGATTTTTGCAGCAGCGCCCGGCGTTTACCGCCAACTTCTGCGCGCGCCCATGCCAGCCTTGCCAAAACTGCGTCATGGGCTGTCGGCTGGTGAAAAACTGCCCGATACGGTCCGCGCTGGCTGGGAAGACGCGACGGGCACGCCGATATTTGAAGCCTACGGGATGTCTGAATGTTCGACCTTCATCTCCGCCAGACACACGACCCCCGCTGACGCGGGAACCTTGGGGCCACCCCAACCCGGTCGGCGGGTCGTCCTCTTGGAGGACGGATCGCCGGCCCAAAGCGGTGAAATCGCAATCCACCGCGATGATCCGGGCCTGATGCTGGGCTACCTCAATGCCCGCGCTGAGACCGCCGCGCGCCTTGCGGGGGCGTATTTCCGTACCGGCGACCGGGCCAGCCTCTCCCCCAATGGGCACATCATTTATGAGGGCCGCACGGACGATATGATGAACGCAGGAGGTTACCGCGTCTCCCCGATTGAGGTTGAAACCGCCCTCGCGCAACATAACAGCATCCTTGAAGCCGCCGCTGTTGAACTTCGCGTGAAATCAGACGCCTCGGTGATCGCGGCCTTTTACGTCGCGGACAATGTGATAGACGAAGACGAACTGGCCGCCCATGCGGCCCATTATCTGGCCCGCTACAAATGTCCGCGCCTGTTTATTCGCGTCGATGCCCTCCCCCGCGGGGCCAACAACAAACTGCTGCGCCGCCAGCTCCGCCAAGATTGGAACGCCCGCCATGGTCAAACTTGATATCCTGTCCGACCCGATTTGCCCGTGGTGCTATATCGGCAAAACCAACCTTGATCGCGCGTTGGAACAGATCGGCGATCATCCCTTTGAAATCGAATGGCATCCGTTCCAGTTAAACCCCGACATGCCTGGAGGCGGTATGGGCCGGCGGGAGTATCTTGAGGCCAAGTTCGGCGGCAAAGAGGGCGCAGTGCGCGCCTATGCCCCCGTGGTTGAGATGGCCGAGAAGGTCGGCCTAAAGATCGACTTTGAAGGCATGCAGCGCACGCCCAACACCATGGACGCGCACCGTCTGATCCACTGGGCAGGCATCGAACAGCGCCAGTCGTTTGTGGTGCAACGTCTGTTTGAGGCTTATTTCCGCGACGCCCGCGATATTGGTGATCATGAGGTCCTGCTGGACATCGCCGACGGCTGCGACATGGACGCCGCCGTGATTGGTAAACTTCTGGCATCGGACGCGGATGTGGCGGACATTCAAAAACGCGACGCCCACAGCCGCGAAATGGGTATTCAGTCCGTGCCAACCTTCGTGGTCGCCAACCAGCACGCCGTGCCCGGCGCGCAACCCACCGAGATGTGGGTCAAAGTCATCGGTGAGATCATGGACCAGATCGAGGCGGCCGAGTGACCCCAGCCCCCAAACGTCTGAGCCAGACGGAATTTGTAGCACTTATCGCCATGCTGATGGCGACGATTGCGTTCTCCATCGACGCCATGTTGCCCGCCCTGCCCGAGATCGGGGCCGAGCTGACACCCGATACCTTGAACAACGCGCAACTGGTCATCACCAGTTTCGTTTTGGGCATGGGGTTGGGCACGTTTTTCACCGGCCCTTTGGCGGACAGGTTTGGCCGCAAGGCCGTGATCGTTACAGGCGCGTGGCTTTATATTGCGGCGACGCTTTTTGCCTATTTCGCCCAGACGCTTGAGACGATGTTGATCGCACGCGTGCTGATGGGGTTGGCCGCCGCCGCCCCGCGCGTGGCCTCGGTCGCGATGGTGCGTGACCTTTATGCAGGCCGTGACATGGCGCGTATCATGTCCTTTGTAATGTTGATCTTTTCACTGGTGCCAGCGCTTGCGCCATCTTTGGGCGCGTTGATCATCGCGGTGTCGGGCTGGCGCGGGGTCTTTGTGGCCTTTGCGCTTTTTGCGGCCGTGACCTCCACGTGGTTGATGTTGCGCCAGCCCGAAACCCTACCCGCCGACCGCCGCCGGTCCTTGCAATTCGCCCCGCTTTGGTCCGCCGCACGGGAGGTCGTCACACATCCCACCGTGCGCCTTGCGACCCTTGCACAGACCCTGTCCATGGGGATGTTGTTTTCGGTGCTGAGCTCCACCCAGCAGGTGTTTGATGTGACCTACGGCCAAGGCCACAGCTTTCACTTTTGGTTCGGCGGTATCGCTGTGTTGGCGGCCTCCGCGTCGCTGATCAATGCGCGGATCGTGCAGCGGCTGGGGATGCGTCCGATCATCAAGGCGATGTTTCTGGTGCAATCGGCTTTGTCGCTGGCGATGATTGGGGTTGTGGCGCTGAACCTGCCTGTCCGGTTTGAACTGCTGTTTTATGCCTTCTGGACCACATCAGTGTTCTTTCAGGCGGGGCTGACGTTGGGCAACCTCAACGCGCTGGCGCTGGAACCGATGGGCCACATCGCAGGCATGGCTGCGTCTTTGGTGACCGCCATCGCCACGGTCGGTGCTGTGATCATCGCAGCACCCATCGGGTTGCAGTTTGACGGCACGCCACTGCCGCTGGCCGTTGGCACATTCATCTGCGCCGTTCTGGCCTTCTGGATCACCAGCAAAATCCGCCGAGACACCGACTAAAGTTCGAGACGTCAAGTCACCCGTTCAACAGCCGTGCCGCAGCGGGGGCAAAATAGGTCAGCACCCCGTCACACCCTGCCCGTTTGAAACACATCAGCGATTCCAGCATCACCTTATCCCCATCAAGCCAGCCGTTCTGGGCTGCTGCCTGCATCATCGCGTATTCACCGGACACCTGATAGGCAAAGGTCGGCACGCCGAAGTCACGTTTCACGCGGCCCACAATGTCCAGATACGGCATCCCCGGTTTGACCATGACCATATCTGCCCCCTCGGACAGGTCGCGCTGGACCAGCCGCATGGCCTCATCCGAATTGGCGGGGTCCATCTGGTAGGTGTTCTTGTCCCCCGTCAGCGCAGAGGACGCCCCCACCGCATCGCGGAACGGGCCATAAAAGGCGCTGGCGTATTTTGCGGTGTAGCTCAGGATGGTGACGTGGCTGTGGCCTGCGGCCTCCAACGCGCCACGCATTGCGGCAATGCGTCCGTCCATCATATCGGACGGGCCCAGAATATCCGCCCCGCACTCCGCCTGAACCAGCGCCATTTTGACCAGCGCTTCGACCGTGCGGTCGTTCACGATCTCACCGTCCTCGACGAACCCATCGTGTCCGTTGATGTTGTAGGGATCGAGCGCGATATCCGTCATCACGGCAATCTCGGGACAGGCATCCTTGATCTCTCGGATAGCGCGGTTGGCGATGTTGTCTCGCGACCATGCCAGCGCGCAATCCTCGGTCCGTGCTTCCATCCCTGTGTAGGGGAAAATGCAGATCGCTGGGATACCCAGATCCCACGCCTCACGCGCAGCGGCACCCACGCGGTCCACCGTGCGCCGCACCACTCCGGGCATTGAGGCCACGGGTTCTTCGGTGTCCGTGCCCTCCATCACAAAAATCGGCCAGATGAAATCCGCAGGGCTCAGCGCGCTTTCACGCACCATGGCGCGCAATGCTGGTGTGCGGCGCAAGCGGCGCAATCGGGTCGAGGGGAACGGGGGCAATGTCATCAATCGGGCCTTTCAAGTCACACATTTTGGGTCGCACGAATTGCCGCGCATCACAAGGCTGGGCATTGCCGCCCCGCGCCGTTAGGTTGCCCAAAAAGCGCAACATCCCAAACATCCACAGGCTGCCACCCCCGTGAACTGGACCAACACCCTTTTCGAAGTCATCGACATGCGGAGCTTTTCGAACCTGTGGTTCTGGATCGCGCTGGCCGTGATGTGGTCATCGGTCAGCCACTGGGTGCTGGGCGTGCCCTACGACATGATCCAACGCGCCAAAAAGCACGGTGGTGCGGCTGAGGCAGACCTGCATGATATGGTCCGCATCAATGTGAACCGCCTTTTGTATATCGCAGAAGTCACTGGTCTGGTGCTGTCGGGGGTTGTCTGTTTCATGCTGACATCGCTGGCGATTTTGGCCTTTGTCTATGACGTCGAATTCGCCCAAGCGGTGTTTTTGCTGGCCTTCCCCATGACGCTCGTTGGCGCGCTGAGCCTGAACACAGCCCAAATCATCGCCCGCGATAACCCCCAAGGCGAAGACCTGCAAAAACGTCTCAGCCGTCACCGTGTAGCCACGCAGTTCGTGGGCATGTTCTCGATCTTCATCACGGCGATGTTCGGAATGTACAAAAACCTCGCCGTGGGCATCTGGCTGTGACGCACGGCCATTGACACCGGCCCCCTTCGGGGTAGGTCCGGTGCCATGGTCAACACGAAACACATCACCGTCTCCGGCGCGCCTGAGGGCTTTGATGCGCGGCTTATTCTGGCCGAGGCTGACAAAGGCCCCGTTGTGCATGTCTGCCGCGACGACAAACGACTTGAGGCCACGCGCGCGGCCCTTGCCTTCTTTGCCCCTGATATGCCCGTGGTGGTGTTTCCGGGCTGGGATTGTCTGCCCTATGACCGCGTGTCGCCCAACGCCGATATCTCTGCTGCGCGCATGGCCGTGCTGGCGGGGCTGGCCCACGGGATGCCCGACCGTTTTGTTCTGCTGACGACCGTCAACGCCGCCACCCAAAAGGTCCCTGCCCGCGATACCCTGCGCGAGGCTGCGTTTTCTGCCCGCGTGGGCGGGCGTATCGACGAAAAAGCCCTGCGCGCCTTTTTGGTTCGCATGGGGTTCACGCAAGCCCCCACTGTGACCGAACCGGGTGATTACGCCGTGCGCGGTGGCATCATCGACATTTATCCGCCCGGTCAATCCGGCCCCGTGCGCCTTGATCTGTTTGGTGATGATCTGGACGGCGCGCGCCGCTTTGATCCGGCCACGCAGCGGACCACCGAAAAGCTTGACCTGATCGAACTGGCGCCCGTGTCCGAGGTGATCTTGGATGAAGCCGCGATCACCCGGTTCCGCCAGACCTACCGTCTGGAATTCGGCGCCGCCGGCACCGATGATCCGCAGTATGAGGCCGTGTCCGCAGGCAAAAAACACGCAGGCGTCGAACATTGGATGGGGTTCTTTCACGACCATCTAGAAACGTTGTTCGATTACTTGCCCGGTGCCACCATCACGCTGGATGATCAAAACGCCGCCCAAAGGGAGGCGCGCTGGGTGTCCATCGCCGATCAATACGATGCACGGCGGGAAGCGATGTTGGCCAAGGGCCGCATGGACAGCGTCTATAAACCCGCCCCGCCTGAGGGGCTGTACCTTGACAATGCAGCGTGGGAGGCCGCGACGGCCGCCTTCCGCACGTTGCAATTCAACGCGCTCCCTCAGGCCACCGGTCCCGGTGTGATTGATGCAGGCGGGCGGATCGGGCGGGATTTCGCGCCCGAACGCCAACAAGAATCCATCAGCCTTTTCAGGGCTTTGGCCGACCACGTTAAAGCAAAGCTACAAGACAAGCCCGTTGTCATCGCGTCCTATTCCGAAGGGGCACGCGAACGTCTGATGGGCCTGATCGAAGACGAGGGCGTGGGGGAGGCTATCCCCGTCACCGACTTTTCCCGCGTCGGCAAAACCGGCCTGCATTTGGCGGTTCTGGCGCTCGAACACGGGTTTGAGGCCAAAGACCTTGTCGTCATCTCTGAACAAGACGTGCTGGGCGACCGTCTGATCCGGCAAACCAAACGCAAACGACGGGCCGAAAACTTCCTGACGGAAACCCAATCCCTGACACCGGGCGATTTGGTGGTCCATGTGGACCACGGCGTGGGCCGCTATTTGGGGTTGGAGGTCGTGACCGCAGCGGGTGCTGCCCATGAATGTCTTCTGCTGGAATATGCAGAACAATCAAAGCTTTATCTGCCAGTTGAAAACATCGAACTGCTGTCGCGCTTTGGCCATGAGGTCGGACTGCTCGACAAACTTGGCGGTGGCGCGTGGCAGGCCAAGAAGGCCAAGCTCAAGGAACGGATCCGCGAGATGGCGGAGCGCCTGATCCGCGTGGCCGCCGAACGCGCCCTGCGCACGGCCCCGGCCCTGACCCCGCCGGATGGCATGTGGGATCAATTTCTCGCCCGTTTCCCTTATGCCGAAACCGATGACCAGCTGGCAGCGATTGCCGATGTACTTGACGACCTCGGTTCAGGCCAGCCCATGGACCGGCTGGTCTGTGGCGACGTGGGCTTTGGCAAGACCGAGGTTGCGATCCGCGCCGCTTTTGTGGCCGCCATGTCCGGCGTGCAGGTCGCGATCATCGCGCCTACGACCTTGCTCGCACGCCAACATTACAAAAACTTCGCCGAACGGTTCCGTGGTTTTCCCATCAATGTCAGACCCTTATCGCGCTTTGTTGGCACGAAAGACGCGGCAGAGACCCGCGAAGGCATCGCCAAGGGCACTGTCGATATCGTCATCGGCACCCACGCGCTGCTGGCCAAATCCATCCGGTTTAAAAACCTCGGCTTTATTGTCATCGACGAAGAACAGCACTTCGGCGTGCAGCACAAAGAACGCCTCAAACAGATGCGCACGGACATTCATGTTCTGACGCTGACGGCCACGCCGATCCCGCGCACCCTGCAGCTGTCCCTGTCGGGCGTCCGCGAACTGTCCATCATCGGCACGCCGCCCGTCGACCGCCTTGCGATCCGCACCTATGTCAGCGAATTCGACACCGTCACCCTGCGAGAGGCCTTGTTACGCGAACACTACCGTGGCGGTCAGTCGTTCTTCGTGGTCCCGCGCATCTCCGACTTGCCGGAGATTGAGGAGTTCCTGAAATCCGAAGTGCCCGAAGTCAGCTACATCACCGCCAACGGCCAGATGGCGGCAGGCGAACTCGACGACCGCATGAACGCCTTTTACGACGGCAAATATGATGTGCTGCTGGCCACAACCATCGTTGAAAGCGGCCTTGATATCCCCACGGCGAACACGATGATCGTGCACCGTGCGGATATGTTTGGCCTCGCACAGCTGTACCAAATCCGCGGCCGCGTGGGCCGCTCCAAAACCCGCGCCTATGCTTATCTGACGTACAAACCCCGCCAGAAACTGACGCCACAGGCTGAAAAACGCCTTAAGGTGTTGGGCAGCATTGACACGCTGGGTGCGGGTTTCACGCTGGCGTCCCAAGACCTTGATATTCGTGGGGCGGGCAATCTGTTGGGTGAAGAACAATCCGGTCAGATGCGCGAAGTGGGCTATGAGCTGTATCAATCCATGCTCGAAGAACAAATCGCCAAGATCAAATCCGGTGAGGTGACCTTGGTCGAAGATGGCCAATGGGCGCCGCAAATCAACCTTGGCGTGCCTGTGCTGATCCCCGAGGACTATGTGCCTGATCTGGACGTGCGCCTTGGCCTCTACCGTCGTCTCAGTGACCTTACGACGAAAGTCGAACTCGAAGGGTTCGCCGCTGAATTGATCGACCGGTTCGGCACGCTGCCCAAAGAGGTCAACACCCTGATGCTGGTCGTGCGCATCAAAGCCATGTGCAAACGCGCTGGCATCAGCCAGCTGGATGGCGGGCCAAAGGGCGCCGTGATCCGGTTCCACAACGACAAATTCATCTCCCCCCAAGGGCTGGTGGAATTCATCGAAGACCAGCGCGGTCTGGCCAAAGTGAAAGACAACAAGATCGTCATCAAGCGCGATTGGCCCAATGATCGTGCCAAAATCCAAGGTGCCTTTGGCATCGCGCGGGATTTGGCAGCCAAGGTGAAAGAGGCGAAAAAGAAGGCCGCAGCCACGTAACACGGGCCGAAACCCGCCCAGACGCAACTTCGTGCTGACAGGTCGCAAAAACCCGCCTATAGTCTTGGCCATAACGGGGACAAACCCCGATCTTATAGGCACGAGGCAGTTATGACCCTTCTTTCAAGACGCAGCTTTGCGCTTTCTGCGCTGGCAACCACCACCCTATCCGCATGCGGCAACGGCATCGGCGGCAACGGCGCCGCCCAAATCGACGCCCGCGTCGACAGCACCTTGTCGTTTATGTACAACAACTATCCCGGAACGCGGGATCTGGCGAACAAGGCCAGCGGCATGTTGGTCATGCCCGTTGTGACCGAAGCGGGCCTTGGCCTGGGCGCATCCTTCGGGCGCGGTGCGCTCAAGGTTGGGCAGACGACCGTTGATTATTATTCGTCCACCGCCGGCAGCGCGGGCCTGCAGATCGGCGCACAGCAATATTCGACAGTGCTGTTTTTCATGACCCAAGACGCGTTGATGGACTTCCGCCGCGCCAATGGCTGGGCCGCCGGTGCGGATATCGAATATGCGCTCAACGACACGGGCGAAACCCTGCGGGCGGAAACGACGACGTCCTTGTCGCCGGTGATTGCCGTGGTCTTCGCGCAGGCCGGTTTCCGTGCAGGTGCCACGATCGAAGGCACCAAATACACGCGCATCATTCCGTGATTATGCCCTGAGCCGCTCCCCCTTGGGATCAAAGGGCGGCTCAGCCAGCACCACCCCACGATGGGGCTTGCCAAGGATCATCACGTCGACCTCCGTGCCTGCGGGGGTGTCTTTGAGGTATCCAAGCGCAAGGCTCATTCCGGCAGAATACCCATAGGTGCCTGAGGTGACGCGCCCAACCGGTGTGCCATCGGGCAGAAAGATCGGCTCACCCCCGGTGGCGTCAGCGTTGGAGACGCCAGTGATATGGATCAGCGACAAAACTTCACGTGATGGATTATCTTTGACCGCCAAGTAGCTGTCTTTATGCAGAAAATCTTTGTCGTGCTTGATGAGACGATCTAGCCCCACCTCTTGCGGCCAATATTCGGGGCTGTATTCGCGGCCCCAAGACCCGTAGCCCTTTTCGATCCGCAAAGACATCAGCGCACGGCTGCCCACGGGGCCACCACCTAGTGAAGCCGCAGCCTCTAAAAGAGCTTTGTAAACAACCTGTTGGTCTTCTTCCTTGCAGTGAATTTCCCACCCCAAATCGCCTGTAAAGGACACCCGCAGGGCAAGGCAGGTGACGCCTGCAACCTCCAACCATTTGGAGCGCATGAAGGGAAAATCCGCTGTCTCAAGAGAGGTATTCGTCAGCGTTTGCAGGGCTTTACGGGCCAAAGGTCCCGCGATGTTAAACCCGCACCACCTGTCCGTGCGGCTTTCGAAACTGGTACCCTCGGGCAATGGGACCATGGCCCAGAACCGTTGGTGATATCGTTCCGCCATGCCGGACCCGATGATCCAGAATTCGTCTTCGGCCATGCGGGTGACGGTGAAATCCCCAGCTATGCCGCCATTGATCCCAATCAGTGGCGTCAAACAGGATCGGCCGACCGCCTGCGGCATCCGGTTTGCGAAAACCGCGTTAAGCCAGCTTTCCGCCCCCGTTCCCTTGCAGACGTATTTGGCGAAGTTGGAAATATCAATGATCCCAACGGATTGGCGTAACATCTTCGCCTCACGTCCGACGCTGTCAAACCATGTCTGTCGGGTAAACCCCGCACTGTCGGGCACATCGGCATCAAAGTAGGCGGCATGTTCCCAGCCGTAGTTCAGCCCGAAAACCGCGCCCATATCGCGCTGCATGTCATAGACGGGGCGCACCCGAACGGGGCGCCCGGCCTCACGTTCTTCTCCGGGGAAGTGGATTTTGAAACGGTGCGCATACTGGTCCCCCACGCGGGCCTTGGTGAATTGCGCATCGGCCCAGGAGCCAAAACGCGCGACATCCCATGCGAACATATCGTAGGTGGATTCGCCTTTCGTGATCCATTCGGCCGCCATCAGGCCCATGCCGCCCGACTGGCTGAACCCCGGAATGATCCCGTTGCAGCAAAAGTAATTCCGCACATCAGGGTGCGGACCAAAGAGGACGTTGGAATCCGGCGACCAGATCATCGGGCCATTGATGACGCGTTTGATGCCCGCCTCACCCACCGCAGGCACGCGGTCGATGGCGCGCATCATGTTGTCTTCGATGCGTTCCAGATCATCGGCAAACAACTCATGCCCAAAGCCTTGGGGCGTCCCGTTTTCGGCCCAGAACCGCACGTCCTTTTCATAGGCGCCGACCAGCAGGCCCTGCCCTTCTTGGCGCAGATAATATTCCCCGTCACGGTCGGCGACAGACGGCAACCGGCGATCCATGGCCGCGATGTCTGCAATCGTCTCGGTGACGAAATACTGGTGTTCGGTGGGCAAAAGCGGCAGGGTGATGCCCGCCAGTTTCGCGACCTCACGCCCCCACAGACCGGCAGCATTGATCACCCATTCCGTCCGGATATTCCCCTTGGGTGTTTCAACGATCCACGATCCGTCTGGCTGCTGCGCGGTGGCGGTCACGGGGCAAAAGCGGATGATCTCGGCCCCGCGCTGGCGCGCACCGATGGCATAGGCGTTGGTCACACCGGAGGGGTCCACATTGCCGCCGTCGGGTTCAAACATGATGCAGCGGATGCCGTCGTAATTGACCAGCGGATGCAACTTTTCTGCCTCGGCCACGCTGACCTCATGGAAATTCATCCCGTAGAATTTGGCCTTCGCGGCCTGCAGGCGCAGCTGGTGTTCGCGGTCTTCGGTTTGGGCCAGATACAGGCTGCCGGGCTGAAACACCCCGCAAGACTGGCCAGTCTCTTCCTCAAGCTCATTGTACAAATTCATCGTATAGTGCTGAATTCGTGAGATATTCGTGCTGTCATGCAGCCCGTGGATGTTGGCGGCAGCATGCCACGTGGATCCCGACGTCAATTCATCACGTTCCAGCAGGACTACATCGGTCCAGCCCAGTTTCGCCAGATGATAGAGGATGGAACAGCCGATGACGCCTCCGCCGATGACGACTGCTTGGGCATGTGTGCGCATGGGAAATCCTCCGGAATTTCCCTGAGCCTGCCCCCGCACCATCAACGCCCCTGTTCCATTCCCGACGTTATCGTGTCGTCTTTGGGATAGGGATCACTCCGCCGCGATATGGTCCAGTACGGCCTGCGCGGTGGACGCCTTAAGCCGGTCTGCATCCGGCGCAAAATCAAAGGTCTGCACCGCGCGGCGATAGAATAAACCTGCCGCCGCCACCGCCGCCTTGCGCATTTCGGGATCGTCTTGTTCGATCAGGCGCGCGAGACTGGACTGCAACCGTTGCTGGACTTCGACCAGCCCCGCACCGTCGCGGGCCAAGGCGCTAAAGGCATCTTCGATGATATCATGGGGACAGATCGGTTTGATCCAAAGCCGGTCATGGGCCACCTCGGTGTCGTTCGCGGTCTCATCGCGGTAGAGCGTCAGAATGCGGGACGTGCGAGTGATCACATCAATCGCCGTGCCCGGATCATTGATCCCCGGGGACAGTGCCTTGGACGCGATCTCTCCCAACACCACAAGGCCAAAGCGAGGGTCCTGTTCATAGGTCCGCACGTCGCCCACACCAAAGTGGGCGCGCAGCACGTCGGCAAAATCACGTGCGTCCTCGTCCAGTTCAACCGTGTCGGAGGTGCAAACCTGCGCCAGCACATCGCCCTTCATGACAAAGGATCCAGGTGACACCCTAAGATAGACATGACGACCGTATTCGGCGGCCTTGTCTTGCAGGGATTCTTGATAAATCCGCTGGATATATCCTGTTTCCTCAGACCGGACAGCAGTGGCCCCATCGGGGACTGTCACGCCCTCCGCCCACGGGTTGGCGCCCAGACACGGATTGTCGAGCCTCTCCCGGAACTGGCGGCCGGTGATATCCTCAATCTCGCGGGTGGCGTTCATCAAGCTGCCGAAGGTCTGTAGATGAAGCACCCAGCGGATTAGGGAAAACACCACATAGGCCAGGACCAGCACCGTCATGGCAAACAAGACCAAGGCGCGATCATCGGAAAAAACGCCCAATTCCCGCAAGATGATGGCAATCAACGCGAAAACATAGGCTCCGATGAAACTGGCCAGCGTGTTCTGGGTCGTGGGGTCCTGCATGATCAGACGGTGCAGGCGTGGCGTGAATTGCGTCGATGAATTGCGATAGACGGTCACCATGACGGTCAACGAAAAGGTCGTCACTGCCAACATCGCGTTGGCGATGATTGACAACAGCCGGTCGGCGGCCTGCCCGCTCACGTAACCGGAAATCTTTTCGGGCAAAAGCGGACCAACCAATATCGCAAGGCCCAAGGCCACCACGGCCAAGGCGCCCAAGATCACCACCCGCGCCCACAGTTCGCGCGATACATCGTCGATCAAACGCCAGGCCATTTTGGGCCAAGCCCCGAATTTTGAAAAAATATCCCTGATCATAGGGACCCGCGTGGCGCATTCGACACGCGATGTCGTTTTTGATCGATCCCTACAGGCGAAGCCGCATAGGTTTGACGCACAACATCAGGGGACCACAGCACATGAAAACCACAGCGCAGGCAGTCATTATCGGCGGAGGCGTGGTCGGCGCGTCGGTTCTGTATCATTTGACGAAACTCGGTTGGTCAGATGTTGTACTATTGGAACGTGCGGAGCTGACATCTGGTTCCACATGGCATGCTGCCGGAGGGTTTCACACCTTAAACGGTGACACCAACATGGCCGCCCTGCAAGGCTACACCATCAAGCTCTACCGTGAATTGGAAGAGATCACCGGCCTGTCTTGTGGTCTGCACCACGTGGGTGGCGTGACACTGGCGGACAATGCGGACCGGTTCGATATGCTGGTCGCCGAACGGGCAAAGCACCGCTACATGGGGCTTGAGACTGAGATCATCGGCCCCGAAGAAATCCGTAAAATCGCGCCGATCACCAACACGGATGGTATTCTGGGCGCGCTTTACGATCCACTTGATGGGCATCTGGACCCGTCCGGCACCACACATGCCTATGCCAAGGCCGCGCGTATGGGCGGTGCCACCATCGAAACCCACACCATGGTCACGGCAACCACCCAAAGGGCGGATGGCACATGGGATGTGGTCACGGATAAGGGCACGATCCACACCGAACATGTGGTCAACGCAGGCGGGCTTTGGGCGCGCGAAGTGGCGGCCATGGCGGGCATCTATGCGCCGCTTCACCCAATGGAACACCAATACATCGTCACCGATGATGTGCCCGAAATCGTTGCGCGCGACAGCGAACACCCCCACGTCATGGACCCTGCCGGCGAAAGCTATCTGCGCCAAGAAGGGCGCGGGTTGTGCATCGGGTTCTACGAACAGCCCTGTCGCCCGTGGGCCGTGGACGGCACACCGTGGTCCTTCGGTGCAGAACTTCTGCCCGATGATCTGGACAAGATCGAGGACAGTATCGAATTCGCCTACAACCGCTTCCCCGCGCTTGCCCGGGCTGGTGTCAAAACTGTCGTCCACGGGCCGTTCACCTTTGCCCCCGATGGCAATCCGCTGGTGGGCCCTGTGCCCGGCATGCGCGGCTATTGGTCCGCCTGCGGGGTCATGGCGGGGTTCAGCCAAGGGGGCGGTGTCGGTCTGATGCTGGCCCAATGGATGATCCACGGCGAATGCGAACGCGATGTGACGGCGATGGACGTGGCGCGCTTTGGCGGTTGGATCACGCCGGGCTACACCCGCCCCAAGGTCATCGAAAACTATCAAAAACGGTTCTCCGTGGCCTATCCCAACGAAGAATTGCCCGCCGCACGACCCCACCGCACCACGCCGATGTACGACATTTTCACAAGCCATGGCGCCGTCTGGGGCCATCAATACGGGCTTGAGGTGCCCAACTACTTTGCCCAAGGCGATGAACCCACGTTTGAAACCCCGTCCTTCCGCCGCTCGGACGCTTTTGACGCCATCGCGCGTGAGGTGAAGGGGGTACGCTCGAACGTCGGGATCACCGAGGTGCATAACTTCGGCAAATACCGCATCACAGGGCGCCATGCACGGGCTTGGCTGGACCGCATCATGGCCGGTCGTATCCCCAAAGAGGGTCGCATTTCCCTGACGCCTATGTTGTCGCCCAAAGGCAAGCTGCTGGGCGATTTCACCGTGTCCTGCACCGGAGAAAACAGCTTTCACCTGACGGCCAGCTACGGCGCACAGGCCCAACACATGCGGTGGTTCCTGCAACATCAAGAAGACGGCGTAAGTATCGAAAATATCAGCGATAAACTCAACGGGTTTTCAATCGCCGGACCACGTGCAACCGACCTTCTGGCGGCTTGTACCCGCGACGATACCGCCATGCGGTTCCTCGACACACGCCCCATGACCATCGGCCAGACGGCCTGCACCGTGCAGCGCGTCAGCTACACCGGTGATCTGGGGTATGAGATTTATTGCGACCCCATGGACCAACGGGCCCTGTGGACAACACTGTGGACAGCCGGTCAGCCCATGGGCCTCAGCCTGTTTGGGATGCGCGCGATCATGTCGCTCAGGCTGGACCGGCATTTTGGCAGTTGGATGCGTGAATTCAGCCCCGATTACACCGCCAAAGAAACCGGGATGGACCGGTTTATCCAGTGGGACAAAGACTTTATCGGCAAAGAGGCGGCGGTGGCAGACAATCCCGACCGCGCGCTTGTGACGTTTGTGGTGGACGCGACCGACACCGATGTCACCGCTTATGAGCCGATCTTTCTGGATGATGAGGTCATTGGGTTCTGCACCTCCGGCGGCTATTCGCACCATCTGGGCAAATCCATCGCCTTCGGGCTGATCCCCAAGGCACAGGTGGCCGAAGGTCTGCGGGTTGAGGTTGAACTGCTGGGCGACCGCCGCCCCGCCACGTTGATCACCACACCTTTGTTTGATCCTGACGGCAGCCGGTTGCGCGCATGATCTTCATCTGGCCCCAAAAACTCCCGCCGGAGGCTCTAAAATTCCTGAATTTTAGACCTTGTTTCAGACGTTTGGCACCATGATCCCAACCTTGCTTCTGGCGGCTGGGAAGTCGTCGCGCATGGGCGCGCGCGACAAATTACTGGAGGATATCGACGGCCTCCCCCTCCTCGGACGACAGGTGGAGCGGGCGCTGGACAGTGGTCCGGTGATCGTCACCCTGCCCTCGGTCGATCATCCGCGCGCCTCTGTTGTGCCCGCCCGCGCGACCATTGTCGTCGTTGCGGGACAGATGTCTGACAGCATCCGCGCCGGGATCGCGGCGGTGCCCGTTGATGCGGCCGGTGTGGTCATCCTGCCCGCCGATATGCCCGATATCACCGCCGCAGATATCGCCGCCGTCAAGGCAGCCGCGACGGATGATGTTGCAATCGTGCGCGCGGCCACGCAGGATGGAAAACCCGGCCATCCGATCTATTTTGCCCGCAAGACATTCCCTGATTTCAAGACATTAGAGGGCGATCGTGGTGCTTTTCGCATTTGCGAAAACTGGCCGGACGACACCAAACTTGTCCCGCTAAATGAACAACGGGCGCGCCTTGATCTGGACACGCCCGAAGATTGGGATCGCTATCGGAACCGGTCTAGGCCGTAAGAAGCCGCGCTTCGTGACGTTTCAGAACCTTGCGCGCTGCGGACCAACCGGCAGCGCTTTCGACGTTCTTGAGTTCCGGGAACAGGCCGTACACCTCTTCACGTTGTTCGTCACCGATGCTGCGCAGGGTGTAATCGGCGGGCTGAAAACTTTCCGTCCAAGCGCCGTTGGACAGGATCACTTCGTGACGGTCGAACAGAATGTGGAAATAGACCACATCGCCTGCAGCGTCCGCGGACACACCGTCCATTGAAACCAGATGTTTGGCCGCCACCAGAACTTCATTTTCACCGAAAAACAGTGCAGCCCGTTCGCCGGTGATCAACACACGGTGGTTGGGGGACAGCAACAGATCGGTTTCGGGCACAGCACCGGACAAGGCACCGGCGGCCACGCGGATGGGGGCCCACTCAGGCGTGGCGATGACCTCCTCTTTGGACACATCGCGCCGCCCGATCCAACGGATGTCTTGTAATCCGTTGTCGCGGGTCATGACACGGTCCCCGATCTTCAGCGCCTCGACCGGAATTTCACCGCGGTCTGTGGCAATCATGGTGCCAAGGGTGAAACACGGCACCAAATCTGCCGCCTGCCTGTCCGCCACAAGGTTATAGCCCTGCCCCGGATTGCCATTGGCATAGATCGGGGAAATCAGCTGGATCGACTGGATCGGTGCGGCTTCAATCGCCGCCTGATCTGCGTTGGCGCTGAATTCGGGCATCAGATAGACGTCACCATTCGTGGCCTGACTGACCACTGCGGTGATATTTGCAGTCGTGCCATCGAAATAGGTGATCGTCGCGTTGAAGATCATCGTGGCGTCATGGGTTTGGGTCACGCCATCGACGGTGAATGTGTCGTTCGACGCGTTGTTGTCGATATCGTAGGACGCGGGCTGAAGTCCGCCGGAAAAACTGTCGGCCTCCCAGTTTTTGACGTTATCGGTCGAGGCCAATGGATCCGCCGCGCTGCCATATGTACCCAGCCAGCTGTCCACGGCCGTTTGGCTGACAAACTGATTGCCTTCACCGGTGTCGATGTCCGGCAAATTACCAAGAAAAAGAACTTCGAATGACGTTGGCATCTGAAACCTCGGGCAGCAGGGACAGCAGTGTCCCGTTCAAGTCGTATGTAAGCATTCTGGCGTTCGATTTACGGGGAAAGTTCGGCCAAGACGACCACCTTCGATGTTTTTGATTAAAATTGCCCAATTCCCGCCGAGGGCCGAAACCAATCACAATTGGACGCCAAGATTGTTTCCCAAACGGAAACGGGGGGCCACATGCCCCCCGTTCCCTCGTCCCCCCACCAAAGTACGGGAACAGCTGCATATACGTTTACTTCACCAACAGGCGTGCTTCGTGCTTTTTCAGGGCGCGACGCGCGGACTGATAGTTGCCCAGACCTGTTTTCGTGGCCAGTTCGGGGAACAGTTCGAAGATTTCGTTGCGCTGGCTGTTGCCAATGCCCTTCAAGCTGTAATCGCCCGGCTGGAAGCTTTCGGTCCAAGCGCCGTTCGACAGAACCACTTCGTGGCGGTCGAACATGAAGTGGATGTAGGCAGTGCCCATCACGTCTACTTCATGGATGCCTTCCGCACCGACCAGATGCTTGGCTGCCGCGAGGACTTCGCGCTCTTCGAAGTAGAGCTGCGTTTTCTCCGAGGCCACCAGACACCGGTGGTTTGGCGACACCAGCATGTCCCGCTCAGGCAGACCGTTGCCCAAGGCGCCTGCCTTGATCAGGATCGGCTTGAGGTGCGGGTTCGCCACCAGTGACTTGCCGGACATCTCCTTGCGGCCGGTCCAACGGATCTCTTGGATGCCGTTGTCGCGGGTGATGATCCGGTCGCCTTCGCGCAGGTCTTCGACAAGACGCTCACCTTTCGGGGTCGCGATCGTGGTGCCCGGCGTAAAGCAGGGGATCACGTTCTCGATTTCCGAGAAGGTCAGGGTCGATCCGTCAAGGAACGTCACTGTACCGGCTTCTGGGTCATCATCCACATAGGTGATGAAGTCGACGTTGGACCCGGTCAGGTCGAGGATGTCCGTGTCGTCAGACTGGCCATCGCCATCCAGATCGGGGTCTTCGCCGCCGACGATCACGTCGCCTGCGCCTTCTCCGGGTGTGTCGACGATGAAGACATCGTTGCCCAGACCACCGAACTGGCTGTCTGCACCCTGACCACCGGTCAGCGTATCGGCACCTTCGTCACCGTAGAGCGTGTCGTCATCGACGCCGCCGTCCAGCACATCGTCGCCGGTGCCACCGAACAGGGTGTCATCGTCGTCTTCGCCGAAGATGGTGTCGTTGCCAGCGCCGCCAAACAACGTGTCGTTGTTGTTGTCGGTGACCAGGTCTTCACCTGGGTCATTGCTGTCGCCGTCACCGTCCAGATCGTCGGGCAGGTTGCCGAAGCCACCGATGGTGCCGGGAACCAGACCACCATAGATGATGTCGTTGCCGTCTTCACCCGCGATTTCGTCGTTGCCTTCGGACCCGATGATGATGTCATCGCCGGTGCCGCCTTCGACGGTATCGTCGTCGATGCCTGCATCGATCGTATCGTTGCCGGAACCACCGAAGATGGTGTCGTTGTCGTCACCCGTGGAGATGCTGTCGTTCCCAGCCCCACCGAAGACCGTATCGAGGTCGTCGTTCGGATCAAGGTCCGCAGGATAGACACCGGGGTAGCCGACGTCCGGCAGGTTCTGACCGAAGTCAGGGCCCAGCGGGTTCTCGTCGTTTCCGGTGTCGATGATGTCATCACCTTCGCCGCCTTCGACCACATCGTTGCCTTCGGCTGTGGCGATGGTGTCATCGCCCGCGCCGCCGTCAACGCTGTCATCACCGGATGCGCCCCACAGATCGTCGTTGCCTTCCCCACCGATGAGAGTGTCATCGCCAGAGCCGCCTTCGATCTTGTCGTCGCCGATGCCGCCATCAAGGACGTCATCGTTCGCGCCGCCGAACAGCATGTCCATGCCGTCGCCACCGTCGATGGTGTCGTCACCGGTGCCACCGCGGATGATGTCATTGCCCTCGTCGCCAGACAGGCTGTCGTCGCCGGCGTTGCCTGCGATGCTGTCATCATCTGCACCGCCGAAGACCACGTCGTCGCCCTCGCCTGCTTGGATGGTATCTTCACCGCCAAAGCCCAGGATCAGGTCGTTGTCCGTGCCTTCGTCGCCCGGCAGGATGCCGTCGCCAGCGTCCACGATATCACCGTCCCCATCCACATAAGGGATGTCGGGGTTGATGATGTCGTTGCCTTCGGTGCCCTGAACGGTGCCATCGTTGATGCCGGTGACAGTGAAGGTGACAGTCGCTGTGTCCTCACCACCATCAGGATCGGTGATGGTGTAGGTGACAGATGTCGTGTCCGTCTCACCCAGACCCAGATCGTCGAAGTCGCCATTGGCGTCAAAGTCGACTGTGCCATCGGGGTTGATCGTGAACAGACCACCGTTGTCACCCGCAACAGGTGTGCCAACATTGGCCGGATCGCCGTCCACAGCCACAACTTCCAGAGGATCATCCTCAGGATCGCTGTCCACGCTGTCGCCTGTGTCATCGGTGATGACATTGCCGTCCACATCGCCTGCGTCTTCGGTCAAGGAGACCGTGTAGGCGTTGTCTGTGGCGTCTGGCCCATCATTCACACCAGTCACAGTGATGGTGACAGTTTCCGTGGCTTCTACGCCCGATGGGTCGGTGACGGTGTAGGTGACCGT
The DNA here is from genome assembly GCF_965657175.1 of Pseudooctadecabacter sp. GTDB lineage: Bacteria > Pseudomonadota > Alphaproteobacteria > Rhodobacterales > Rhodobacteraceae > Octadecabacter. Next base: position 113,398 of record NZ_CBFHNH010000010.1, read on the forward strand.
GGTGGTCGCCGTTTCGCCTGTCCCCAGTTCTTCGAAGTCGCCGTTCGGATCGAAGGTGACGGAGCCGTCGGGGTTGATCGTGATCAGGCCGCCGTTGTCGCCCGCGACAGGTGTCCCGACGCCCGCAGGGTCGCCGTTTACCTCAGCCACCGTCAGCGGATCGCCGTCAGGGTCTGTGTCGTTGTCCAGAACATTGCCGACCACCGATGGGTCGTCGTCCTCGCCCGCCTCGAAGGTGTCTTCTTCGGCGATTGGACCGTCGTTGGTGCCGGTGACGGTGAAGGTCACAGTGGCTGTGTCCTCCAGACCCGCGGGGTCCGCGATGGTGTAGGTGACGGTGGTGGAGGCCGTTTCGCCCTCGCCCAGATCGTCAAACTCGCCGTTCGCGCTGAAGTCGACAGAACCGTCCGCGTTGATCGTGAACAGCCCGCCATTGTCGCCAGCAACAGTGCCGCCCACATTGGCCGGATCACCGTCCACAGCCACAACCGTCAGAGGATCATCCTCAGGATCGCTGTCCGCACCGTCGCCGGTATCGTCCGTGATCGCATTGGCATCCTCATCACCGAACGCTTCATCCTGAGCGACGATATAAGAGCTGTTTTGAGCTTCAGGTGCATCGTTGATGCCCTGCACCGTGATGGTCAGCGTGGCTGTGCCGAAGCCGCCGTTGCCGTCAGACACGGTGTATTCGATGACAGTATCCGCCGTCTCACCGGGGGAGAGGAATTCGAATTCCTCATTTGCGGTGAAGTCGAAGGACCCATCGGGGTTCAGCGTGAACAGACCACCGTTGGAACCAGCAATTGGCGTGCCAACGTTGTTTTCGTCCCCGTTGATCGCGACAACAGTCAGGGTGTCGCCATCGGGGTCGATGTCGAGGCCGGCATTGTTGTCGGACGGGTTGGTGATGACGTTGCCGTCCACATCGCCCGTGCCTTCGTCTTCAGTAACAAAGTACAGGTCGGGGCACGAGATCGGATCATCGTTCACAGGGTTCACTGTAACGTTGACAGTCGCCGTGTCTTCGCCGCCGTTGCCGTCGGAGATCGTGTAGGTGATCGTCGTGTCACCGTTGAAGTTCTCATCGGGTTCAAAGGTGATCGTGCCATCGGGGTTGATCGTGACCGTGCCGTTGGGCGATGTCGCTTCGGTGATGGTCAGTGGATCGCCGTCTGGATCGCTGTCGTTGCCCAGAACCGGAATATCGACCGAGCCGTCTTCGTCTACTTCGGCAGTGTCGTCCTGCGCATCAGGGCCACGGTTGACCTCTTCGCCGATCACCTCTTCGAGTTCAGTGAAGGACAGGGTTTCGCCTGTTGGAACACCGTTCTCGTCCACGAAGATCACTGTGCCGTCGATGCCGTTGCCGTTGCTGTCGGTCACAGGCACGCCTGTGCCATCAGGACCCGCAAGGAAGAATGGCCCCTGACCGGTCAGGTCCAGAACGTCGTAGTCATTGCCACCGGCACCACCGTCAACGATGTCGCCAGCGTTGGCCTTGATGATGTCGGCATCGTCGCCACCGAACAACATGTCGGACCGTCCGGACCGTTGTCATCCTTATAAAGGCCTGCGCCATCGATGATGTCATCGCCCGTGCCGCCAAATACGGTGTCGGAGCCGGAGCCGCCGGAAAGCGTATCGTTGCCTTCGTCACCGTAGACGGTGTCGTTGCCGGACCCGCCATAGGAGCTGTCGTTGCCTGTGCCACCAAAGACAAGGTCATTGTCGGACGAGGCCCAAAGGTTGTCGTCGCCTTCGCCACCATACAGCGTGTCGTCACCGAATGATGTTTCCATCATGTCGTTGCCAGCACCGCCGTAGTATTCGTCGTTGCCGAAGTCTGCGCCGCCCATGTTGTCGTCGCCATCGCCACCAAAGGCGACGTCGTCGCCGTCGTTGCCAAAGATCCTGTCGTTGCCATCGCCGCCGTAAAGTTCGTCGTTACCTGTGCCACCATTGATGCTGTCGTTGCCGACTTCACCGTAAATCGTGTCTTGGCCTGCACCGCCGAACAAAGTGTCCGCTGCGCCTGTGCCTGTGTCGTCCTTGAAGATCTTGTCGCCATAGATGACGTCATCGCCGGCGTCACCATAGACCGTATCGGTGTCGGAGCCGCCGTAGATTTCGTCGTTGTCCGCGCCACCAAAGAGCGTGTCGTTACCGGACCCACCGTAGACTTTGTCAGCACCGGTGCCGCCTTCGACGTAGTCGTTGTCGTGGCTTGCCCAAAGGTCGTCGTTGCCAGCGCCGCCAAAGATGGTGTCGTCGCCGTGGGCAGCCTCGACCATGTCGTTGCCGTCGTTGCCTTCGATATAATCATTGCCGCTGCCGCCGCCGATCACGTCTTTGCCGACACCACCGAAGATGGAATCGTTGCCGGTTCCGCCTGCCAGCGTGTCATCGCCCGCATTGCCTTCGATATAATCATCGCCTGCACCGCCATCGATGACGTCATTGCCGTCCATCGTGTCGGGGTTGATGGAATAGGTCAGGTTGTCGATCGCACCGGAGTTGCCGAGGATCACTTCGATCTGTGCCACCATATCAAGGTCGGTGTTCACAACATGCTGGCCGTTGTCCGCTGTTCTGACGTCGATCTGTTGCAGCAGGTTGCCGTTGGAGTCGTAGTACTTGATCCACGCACCGCCATCCGCATCCAACAAGGTCAGACCGGTCACATGTGCAGGGTTTTCAAAGTTGATCAGGAACGTACCGCCCGATGCGTTGTCATCCGGATCGGATGCGTCGCGGTCCTCAGACAGGATCAGAACCGTGCCCAGATTGCTTGTGGCCAAATCCAGATCACCGCCGGTCGGGTTTGCAGTGTCAAATGCCATGACAGGGTTGTGTGGGTCTGCGGACACGATAGACACACCGTTCGCCACATACTGGCCATCAACCAGTTCACCGGCCGCCAGATCATTGAAGTCCAGCGTGCCGTCGAATGTCATGTTGCCGCCGATCAGGGTGTCATTGCCACCGCCGCCGAAGATCGTGTCGGCACCGCCGCCACCGTAGACTTCGTCGCTGCCGTTGTTGGCTGTGATCGTGTCGTCGCCTTTGCCGCCAGACAGCAGGTCATTGGCATAGCCGGATGTGATTTCATCGTTGCCGGCACCACCGGAGATGGTGTCGTCAAGACGGCCACCGGCCCACAATGTGTCATTGCCATCACCGCCAAAGATGACGTCATCGTCATGGCTGGCTTCGACTTTGTCGTGGCCTGCACCCGCATAGATCACGTCACCGCCGTCACCGGAGAAGATCATGTCATTGCCGGAGCCGCCGTACACTTCGTCGTCGCCCGCACCGGATTTGACGATGTCGTTGCCAGCACCAGCCAGAACGACGTCGTCCTGCGTGGCCTCGCCCGGAAGCAGGGCGTCGGAATTGTCGATCTTGTCGCCATCGGGGTCACCCGTGTAGGCAACGTCGATCAAATCGTCGCCTGCGGTGCCGTCCACATATCCGTCGGCCAAGGGTGCGGCGTCAAAGTGGATGTCGCTCAACCCGATGGTACCGGATTGGGCTGCGCCTGCGCCGTTGTCATAAATCACTTCGAGGCTCGCGATGGGGCCTGCGATGTAGACTGTCACTGTGTCGGCCGCGCCCGATCCTTCAACACCCGGATTGGTGTTGCCTGTGGTATCAAGCTGGTTGCCGTTGACGTAATGGTGGTCTGCGAGATTGGTAAACTGGACTGGGACGATATTGCCATCGGCATCACGGGCGATAACCGTCACACGGTCATCCCATGAGTTGTTGTCGGAATCGACGTCGAAGATTTCGAACGTGATGTTTTCAACCGGCTGGTGGAAATCCACTTTCACAGATGTTGGATCGTCAACGTCCCAGGCCTTAAGGCCGTCGTAACCGCCCACGGTGCCCTTCATCCATTGGTCATGGTCTACGTTCTCGGGTGTTGCCACCGTGAACCCGACATTTCCAGAGGCGCCAGCCGCTGTGTTGGTTCCGTCAATATTCGTGTTGGACCAGTCAATTGTATAATCAGACATCGTCTTTTCCTATCTACCCATCCGATCAGACATGGCCTGACCGTCATGTTGCAAATGTGTGATCCGGGGTTGAGCCTAGGACACACACAAACGCCTGCCGCCGAAGCGACCAAACTCTCATCCGCAATTTGGAAGGGTAATTGGACCCGATCCCGCAGACACCACTCAAAGAACCAAGATCGAAATCTTGGCCGGCTTCCCCAGTCAGCCGGAATGCCCCCCAGTTGGGCAGGGACTGAACACAGACACCGGTGGTCGCAAAAAAGGATAAAATTTGTGCGAAACACTAACGTTCGCGCGATTAACCTTAACGTTACACGCTAAAAGTGTGCTGGATTTTTCATCATCGCCCCTGTTTGAACACCCCTAACACCTCATGAAATTCAGCTTTTCCCTGTAAAACATGGGGATTGCAGCATGTGGTTTGGGCATCTGGGTCAATTCAGAAATGCGCATGCACCTCAAGGCTGTGTTCTTTTCGCTGGGGAATTCCCCGCAAATCGGTGTTAAGATCTCGCCACAATTGCTTAACGTCACGGTTCAAATCCGGAACCAATAATCGTTTGAAGCGCGGTTTGTTCACAACTTCTTAACATATCACGATTCGGACTGCCCCAATTGGGGCGAGTCGACAGCGTGTTTTGTGAATTTGTACCTGTGGTACCGGTGGCCGGACTCGAACCGGCACGATGTCACCATCGGGGGATTTTGAATCCCCTGCGTCTACCATTCCGCCACACCGGCACGCTGTGACAGCCATCTGGGCTGTCGTGGTATGCGGCTGCAATAGCCAAGCCTCCGCCGGTCGTCAACGGCGGAATTGCACCTTAAAGACGGTCCGTGCTGAAGGTATCGCAATCCGCGATCTGGCCACTGTCATAGCCCGTGGCAAACCAGCGTTGCCGTTGTTCAGATGTGCCATGTTGAAAGGTGTGCGGTGTCACTGTCTGTCCCGCGTTGCGCTGCAAGGTATCGTCGCCAATTTGTTCGGCCGCATTCATGGCCTCAGCAATATCGCCCCGCTCAAGCGAATTGAACTTTTCCTGCGCCAGCCGCGCCCAGACCCCCGAAAAACAATCGGCCTGCAGTTCGATCCGCACCGAAATCGCATTGCTTTCCCGTTCGCTGACCTGCTGGCGAATGCGGTTGGCCTGCCCCAGAATGCCCAGTTCGTTCTGGACCTGATGGGCCACCTCGTGGGCCACAACATAGGCCGCGGCAAAATCACCACCCGCGCCCAGCCTCTGTTCCATGGTCACAAAAAACGACGTGTCCAGGTAGGCCTTTTCATCGGCCGGGCAGTAAAACGGCCCCGACGCCGCAGACGCGCCGCCACAGGGAGATTGGGTCGCGCCCTTGAACAACACCAATGTCGGCGGCTCATACCGTTCGCCCACTTGCTCACGGAAAATGTCGGTCCAGACCTCCTCTGTATCCGCCAATGTTACGGAAACAAACTGCGCTGCCCGCTCATCCGCCGGCGTAATCTCCGTCGTCTGCTGCGCCTGACTGCCGCCGCCCACATCCACAAACTGGGACGTGTCCACACCAAAGTACCAGCCCAGCAACAAGATTATCACACCGGCGATCCCGCCGATGCCCCCCGCCGCACGACGCCCGCCGCCTGACCGGCGGCGATCCTCGATATTCCGGCTTCCTCTGCGACCTTGCCACTTCATGACGCCCCCCTTTTCGTAGACAGTTCCTGTTGACCCTACACCCAGTCTCTGGCCTAACCAACCAAACAACAGAGCAGTTCCATGATCCGCAGCCTATACGACTGGACCTTGTCCCTCGCCCATCACCCCCGCGCCCTGTGGGCGCTGGCCTTTGTCGCGTTTATCGAAAGCTCGGTCTTTCCGATCCCGCCGGACTTGCTGATGATCCCGATGATCATTGCCACCCCACGCCGCGCCTTTTTGATTGCCGCAGTGGCCACGATCGCGTCGGTGCTGGGCGGCTTGCTGGGCTACGCCATCGGCATGTTTGCCTTCGAAGGCATCGGCCAACCGATCCTCGAAAGCCTCGGCAAGGCGGACAGCATGGAGGCCTTTAACGACCGCTTCAACGGTGTGGGCTTCTGGGCTGTGCTGATCGCGGGGCTGACACCCTTCCCTTACAAGGTGATCACCATCATGTCCGGATGGACAGCCATGCCCGTGGGCACCTTTATCATCACCTCCATCATCGCCCGCGCTTTGCGCTTTTTCATCATCGCCACACTGCTCTGGAAGTTCGGGGAACCAATCCGCGATTTCATCGAAAAACGTCTCGGGCTGATGTTCACACTCTTTTGCGTGGTTCTGGTGGGCGGCTTCTTTATGGTCCGGTACCTATGACACAGCTTCAATCCATCGCCCTTGCCACCCTCGGCAGCGTCGCCCTTCTCGCTGGGGCCTTCGGCTTTCAGGCTCTGGGCTAGGCCCCGTGTCAGATGTGTTTGTGGCAACGCTGGCCCCATGCGGCTGCCATTGTGATCGGCCTCATCGCGATTGCGATGCCCGTCCTGCGCCTGCCGCTGGCCGTTCTCGGCGCTCTGGCCGCACTCACCACCGCTGGCTTTGGCCTGTATCACACCGGTGTGGCACGCGGCTGGTGGGAAGGCCCGTCCAGCTGTTCGGGCGGCGGTGGCCTCGGCGATTTGTCCGGTGACGCGCTTTTGAGCACGGACATCGCCCCTGTGGTCATGTGGTCAGACATCGTCTGGACACTGTTAGGCCTGTCCATGGCAAATTATAATGCCTTCATCTCGCTGGTCCTCGCCGCCCTCTGGATCACCGCCACCCGCAAACAGGCCTAATCTGCACGCGACGCCCCTCTTCTCTGGTTCTGAAATACCTCGGGGTCT